>JBAZID010000001.1:0-600000 GCA_041651995.1 Sulfuricella sp.
TTCTTTCGCGAGTCGATCCTCTTCTTCACGAGCCTTGCGCTCGGCCTCTTCCTTGGCCTTGCGCTCGGCCTCTTCGCGAGCCGCGCGTTCAGCTTCTTCCCGTGCCTTGCGCTCAGCTTCTTCCCGGGCCAAGCGTGCTTCCTCTTCCCGTGCCAGACGTTCCGCCTCTTCCCTGGCGGCACGCTCGGCTTCCTCTTTCGCGAGTCGTTCCTCTTCTTCACGAGCCTTGCGCTCGGCCTCTTCCTTGGCCTTGCGCTCAGCTTCTTCCCGGGCGAGGCGTGCTTCCTCTTCCCGGGCCAGACGCTCCGCCTCTTCCCTGGCAGCACGCTCGGCTTCCTCTTTCGCGAGCCTTTCCTCTTCTTCACGAGCTAGGCGCTCGGCTTCTTCCCTGGCCTTGCGCTCCGCCTCTTCGCGAGCCGCGCGTTCAGCTTCTTCCCGGGCCAGACGCTCCGCCTCTTCCCTGGCGGCACGTTCTGCCTCCGCTTTCGCGAGTCGTTCCTCTTCTTTACGAGCCAGGCGCTCGGTCTCTTCCTTGGCCTTGCGTTCAGCTTCTTCACGGGCGAGGCGTGCTTCCTCTTCCCGGGCCAGACGCTCCGCCTCTTCCCTGGCGGCACGCTCGGCTTCCGCTTTCGCGAGCCTTTCCTCTTCTTCACGAGCCAGGCGCTCGGTCTCTTCCTTGGCCTTGCGTTCGGCTTCTTCACGGGCGAGGCGTGCTTCCTCTTCCCGTGCCAAACGCTCCGCCTCTTCCCTGGCAGCACGTTCTGCTTCCGCTTTCGCGAGCTGTTCCTCTTCTTCACGAGCCTGGCGCTCGGCTTCTTCCTTGGCCTTGCGCTCCGCTTCTTCACGGGCCTGACGTTCCGCCTCTTCCCTGGCCTTGCGCTCAGCCCGTTCGCGCGCTTTGGTTTCTTCTTGCTCTTTCGCCTTGCGTCTGGCGCTTTCCTTTACTTTTTCCTCGATCTGCAGCAGTTGCTCGGCTTCCTCTCTTTGAGCCGACTGGCTGGATTCCCTGCGCAGTTTTTCCTCAACATCGTCAAATGACAGCAACTCTTCTTCCACGTCCATCTTGTTGGCGGATTTCTGTTTCGCCATTGCCTCCATGAATACCTGGGTATCCTCGACAGCAACGTGTATGCCCTGAGGCGCGAGCGGCGAAGCGTTGATTGTGAACTGAGGGTTCTGGACTGCCCAGGATTCGCGAATCAGCCTGTCCCGCAACAGTCCTTCCATTTCGATCAGGAATTTCTTTTCCTTCATCCCTGATGCCGCCAGCACCAGTTCAGTCGTGGTAATTCCATCTATCAGCGCGAGTATTTTTTGCGCGGAACTTGCAAAGATACCCCAGCGCCCCTTGGATTCGATAACGCCTTTGGGGGTTTTTTCGAAGATGGTTTGTTTGTCAATTGACATGCTTGTTAATCCGGGCAGACGTTCCAAAACGCAGAGATCACAAAAATCACCTCGATTTTATGACAAACATCGTGTGAAGGCACAAGGCCATGACAGAAGCGGCTTTATTTTTTCAATACTACTCTTTTGCCCCGGAATTTTGCTTAAACAATACGTCAGGAAAAGACCTTCCCCTGTCCAGGCCTTCCCTGAGACTGGATGTATTTCAATCTACAGTCAATACCCGATTGTTTTGATCAACTATCGCGCTATATTTGTCACATGGACATTGGCCGTCCAGGCAACGAATGAAAGCTTGCGAAGCTGAAGCCAGTGCCCATGAGAAGCGAAGAGTTTTCGCGAACTCGATACAGCATCACTTCGATTCGTTATTGAAATAAAAGGAGATCAAAATGAAAGCAGCTCACATCGACTATTCGGGCATGGATCTGGATTACAGGATGGCCAGCGGACTGGCTGCCACTTTAGCCGACAAGGACCCCTACATCATCGAGCCGGTCATGGTTGCCTGGCACGACAAGAAGGCATCCCGGATGTCCCCGGTGATCGAGGGCGCCGACATCAATACCCGCTGGCACGACTACGGTGAAAGCCATGGCGGCAAGCTTGAGATCGACGTCAATGGCGAGTTCGATTTCATCTTTGCGGATTCCAGCGCCTTCGAGCCATACGGCCCCAGCCCTTACATCAACCTGCAGGACAAGAGCGGCAACGAGTATCTGTGCCAGATCAATGCACTGCGCGATCCGCATGATCCGAGCAAAGAAGCATGCGTGGTGCTGGACGACTGGACCAGCAAGTTGACCTAGCGCCTTTCAAGCCGGGCCATTCCCTTGAGGCGGACAGATCGGCCAGCCCAGCGCTTGCCGGCAAGGAGAGACATATCATGTCAGCATACAATTCACTTATTGCCACTTATGCGAACCACAACCTGGCCAGGGCTACTGTCCTGAAACTTCAGGATGCGGGGTTCGACACGAGCAAACTTTCCATCGTCGCCAGGGATGAAGACAACCCCCTGGCCGGGGCTGAAGTTTTGACTTCGCTGCGCGAACTTGGCGGCGAGCAATTCAGCTGCATTCCCAGAGAGAACATCCCTGATTACGAAGATGAGCTGAAAGCCGACAGGATGCTCATTGTGGCGCATGGGACGCCGGACGAGATTGCCCGGGCCAGACACATCATTGATTCAACCCACCCCGGGGGATGGGATGGAAACGTGGGCTGCGCGGTTTTCTATGGCTGCATGGAATAGCGTACTCAGCTAGCGGTAAATTCGGCTTGTACCCTGACAGGAACTGCGGCAAAGTAAGCCCAATCGTTACCTGTCTGAAGCTGTGGGAGCAAAATGTTCAAGTTGCTGCGTTTTTATTCGATAGCCAGCTTCATCAGCATTTTTATCACCGCGGCCCTTCTTACCCTGTTCTACCGCGAGGTAACCATCCACTGGATTAGCCAGCTTGCGGAAAAGAGCAATACCGCACTGGCGCAGACGGCGCTGAATTCCATCCGGCCCGCACTCATGCGATATCTGGATGCGGAGGCGAGCGCCACCCCGCAAGGAGCCGCGCCGCAGAAATTCCCGGCCGAACTGGCCGCCGCCATCGAAAACGTGATGCGTGACACGCCGGTCATCCGCTTCAAGATTTACAATCGCAACGGAGTGGTTGCCTTTGCGTCCAACCCCAGCCAGATCGGGACAGATCAGAGCAGGAATGCCGGCTTCATGGCGGCGATCGGCGGCACGCTTGCCAGCAGCCTCATTTACCGCGACCGTTTCAACCCCTTCGACAAGGTCACCGAGGAAGACAACCTGCTGCAGACCTACATTCCGGTGCGCAGCGGCCGGGCTGGGCCGACTCTGGGCGTATTCGAGATCTATACCGACGTGAACCAGATGGTGCACGAGAACGAGCGTTCCCTGTTCATCATCCTGCTGGGCGGCGAGCTGATCATGGCCACCCTGTTTGTCACCCTGGTGCTGGTTGTGCGGCGCGCCAACCAGCATCTTGACAGGCAGCAACAAGGCATCCGCAAAAGAGCGGCGACGCTGGAAATACTCTCGAACCGCTTGCTGGACAGCGACGAGCAGGAGAAAAAGAAAATTGCTTTTGAACTGCACGAGGGGCTGGCCCAGACCCTCGCGGCGATCAAGGCCAACGTGGAGAACAGCCGGTTCCTCATCGGCACCGGCAACGAGAATGCCAAGGCCCTGGAATCGATCGTGCCGGTGATTCAGGGCGCCATTCAGGAGGTCCGCAGCATCGCCACGGAACTGCGGCCTTCCAGCCTGGACGATCTCGGGCTGACCCCGACGATCAACTGGTTCTGCCGCGAATTCGAGCGTCTGCACCCGGGGATCCAGGTTGAACTGGCGCTTCCGGACACGGATGAAAAAATCCCCGCAGCGCTGAAAATCGTCATCTACCGCATCATCGAGTCAGCATTCGAGAACATCGCGGAACATGCGCATACCCACTGGATTCAACTTGCCCTGCGGATTGAAAACGATTCTGTCACGCTAAAAATCAGCGGCGCTCCGGAAGATTTACCGGCGCGGCAGGAACCGCGCCCGGACCTGCAATTGCGCTTTGCCGAGGAGCAGGAGCGCACGCTGCTGTCGAGCGGGATTTTCTCGGCCACGCAGGATCTGATCGGGACAATCACCCTGACCTCGTCCTGGCCAATCCAGGGAATGGCTTGAGCCGCTTGCCCGTGGAAAATCAGGTCGCAACCAGACCCTTTTCTATCGCATAGGCGGTCAGCGTGGACGCATTGTGCAGGTCGAGTTTCTTCATCAGGTTGGAGCGGTGCTTTTCGACCGTCTTGACGCTCAGGCAGAAGTAATCGGCGATGTACTTGTTGGGATGCCCCTCGGCCACCAGTTTCAGCACTTCCCGCTCGCGGTGGGTGAGAGAGTCCCAGGTGCTGGAAGGGCCGGGAGAACTGCCCGCTCCCAGGTAGCCGTTGATCACCTTGCCCGAGATATCGGGACTCAGGTAGGTCTTGCCGTTCAGCACGCTGCGGATGGCCACGCGCAATTCGTCGTGCGTGGCATCCTTGAGAATATAGCCGTCGGCGCCGGCGCGCAGGCTTTCGTGGATGTACTCGTCGGTCTTGTGGATGGTGAGCACCAGCACGCGGGTTTCCGGGTAGCGCCGCTTGATGTCGCGTATCGCCTCGATACCGTTCATGCCCGGCATGGAAAGATCCATCAGCACCAGATGCGGCATCAGCGTACCGATCGACTGGACCGCGTCGCGGCCATTGTCCGCCTCGCCCACAATCTCGATATCCGGGTCCTGGGTCAGCAATGCCCGCAGGCCGGCCCGGAGCAGGGTATGGTCTTCGACGATCAGAATGCGCTGTTTTTTCGACATGATTCTCTCCACCTTTCTCACAATAGATCCTAAAAAAGCAGTTAACCACGGAGGGCACGGAGAACACGGAGCAAGAACACTTCGGCAAACTCAGTGCATCGCAATAGATTGCATGATATTTGTTATCACCCGTTGGGTGAGGTCATAAACTTCCACAAACAGCCTTTGCGAGTTGGGCGACAAGCCGCCCATCCCTGCCTACCCCGCTTCTCCGTGTACTCCGTGCCCTCCGTGGTTATCGAACTGAGGTCTTTTGGATGATAGCTGACGGCCCGTTTCAATGCTGCTTCAACACGCCGCCGGAAGCCTGCCCCTGGTCATACATGAACACCCATTCCGAATACTTTGCACGCCCCTCGAACTTCGCGTCCACCAGGCGGAAACCGCTCTTCTTCAGCGGCTCCTCTTCTGACAGGCTGTGCACCCCGAAAATCTCCCCGTTCGGCCCCTTGATCAATCCCCACTGGCTGCTGCCGGTTATCGGGTCGGCATAAATTTTCCGCAGATAGCGCTTTACTCCGGGATGACGAGGGTCCTTCAGCAGCTCGTCCAGGCTCAGCGGGAAACGCCTGGCATTGCCCGGCGTATGCAGATTATACAAATTGAAAGCACGCCGGAACTGGTCGCCGGCGAAGAGCAGCTCCTGTTCCTTTTCGCGCTTCAGCACCATGTGCCAGACTTCCCCGGCGGTGGCGAGCACGAACCCCATGGCGGCGATGACCGCCAGCAGCACGAAATAGGTGAACCCGCCTTCACGGCGCGCATGCCGCAAGCATACACGGGTTTCCCGGCTTCTTTTACCTGTTTCCTGCATTACCAGTCCTTGTATTCCGTGCCATCGCGCGCAGTTCCGGGAGCGCCGCTGCGGAGGTCGAAAACAACCCCCTTTTCCGGCACATCGGGGGCCACGATGACCCAGGTCGCGCTGCTGTCGGTGATGGGGTCCAGCGGCAGGCTACGCAGGTATTTCCGGCTCACCAGCTGGTCCAGCGTATCGGGATATTTGCCGTTGTCGCCGTAATATTTATCCAGTGCGCCCCGCGTCAGGGAAAGATTCTCGCGCAGCACGGCCTCCCTGGATTTCTCCACGCTATTGAAATAGCGCGGCATGGCGAGGCTCAACAGCAGCGCGATCACCGCCATGACGATCACCAGCTCGATCAGGGTGAAGCCGGTATTTTTCGCTGGGCAGGTCATGGTCTCACCAGTTCCGGTAGCTGATGCCATTCAGCCCGGTACCGGGCGCCAGCGAGTACACGTCAAAGACATCCTCCCCCGCTTCCGGCGCATCGAAACTGCTTGCGTAACTGCGCAGCCCCCAGGTTTCCTCGTCCGGCCTGGCCGGATCGTTGAAGGTCGGGTCGCGCGGAATGCGCCGCAGGAAAAAAATCCGCCTCTTGCCGTCCGGACTGCTGGCATCCTGCACCCCGTCCACCAGCACTTTCAGCGCCGGCGGATAACCCGATAGCTGGACGCCTTGCGTCACGCGCCCTTCGTCCACTGCCTGCCGGTAGGCATCGAGCGCGCTGCGGATCTGCCGCAAGGCCAGGCGCAATTCATTTTCCCGGCTGCGCTGCACCGCCAGCTCCGCCATCGGCAATACCACGCTCGCCAGCAGGCTGACGATGGCCACCGTGATGACCAGCTCGATCAGGGAGAATCCGGCCGGGGCGCGCCTGATCATTGCGCCACCGCCAGCGTATGCGGCTCGGGCGCGGCGAATGCCAGGGCCTCGCCGCCCGCGCCGGATGAAGCAATGCGGCTCACCGTGATTTGCGACTGCGGCGTGGCGGCCGTCACCTCGAACACCAGCGTGGCCACGCTGCCGCCCGCGCTTGCGCCGCCGGAGCCGGTTCCGGCCAGCTCGACCAGGATCTGGCCGCTGGCCTGATCGATGGTTTTGCTGAAATTCGCAGGCAGGTTGCCCTGCTTCATGAGTTCGCCTTCAACGACATCAAGCGCCTTGAGAACCGACGGGTCGAAGCCGACCAGGAAACCGAGATTTTCCACCCCCGGCGAGGAAGGCGTAGTGAGCGTCAGGCTGATCCTGTCGCCAACTTTCGCCTGATTTGGGCCTTGCCAGGAAAGCGCCAGCGGCTGGGCTGCGGCAGCCGCCTTGGCCGGCGCGGCCGAACGTGGCGCCGCTGCCGGGGCACGCGCGCTGGCCGTGCCACCCGAGCTGCTGAGCGCGACCTTGCCGAGCGGCCGCAGCAGCAATGGATTGCTGCGCAGGCTGGCTTCGGTGCCGGCCCAGAATTCCACTTCCCTGGCATCCGGCAGGCGGCTGTTGCCGACAATGCGCGGCGTGATGGAAAGCACGATTTCCGTTTTCCGGTTGTCATCCTTGTGGCTTGAGAACAGGCGCCCGAGCAGGGGCATTTGCCCCAGCCCCGGCACCTTGCTGGCGCTATTGCGGTCCTCGTCGCTGATCAGCCCGGCGAGAATCTGCGTCTCGCCATCCTTGAGACGCAGCACGGTCGAGGCATTGCGGGTGCCGACCTGGTACGACAGCGTGCCCGACACCAGGTTCTGCACCTCCTTGACGATGGAGCTGACTTCCATGCTGATCTTGATGGCGACTTCGTTGTCGAGGTGAATCTCGGGCTCGACTTCAAGCTTCAGGCCGACGTCCAGATACTGCACGCTGCCGGTGATCACCGGCGTGCCGGTCGAAACCGGAGTCACGGCATTGGTGATGACCGGCACGCGGTCGCCGATCATGATCTTGGCTTTCTCGCGGTTGCGCGCCCGGATGCGCGGGCTGGCGAGCAGGTTGGTGTCGCCGTCCTGCAGCATCAGATTGAGCGTGACGGCCAGCGCGGGGCTGGTCAGGATATTGCTGCTGTTGATGTTTTGCAGCGCCTCCAGCGTCGGGCCCGAGCTCGTTGTACTCCCGCTTCCCGTTGTGCTGCCCGCTGCGGTGAACGTCATCTGGCTGGGGTATTTGATGCCAATTTCGGACAGCCGCGAGCGGGTGATTTCCAGCACTTCGACTTCAAGCATCACTTCCGGATCGGCGATATCCTGGTCGGCGACCATTTTTTCCGCCAGCCGGATGGCCTCCGGCGTGTCCCGCATCACGATGGAACTGGTCTTTTCGTGAATGAAAATATCCTTGGTCTTCAGCAGCGTCTTGATCATGGTCAGCATCTGCTTGGGGTCGGCATTGGTGAGATGGAAGCTCCTGATCTTGAGGTCCTGGTAATCCTTGAGCTTGGCCGGGGTGTTCGGGTAGACGAACACCGTGTTGTCGCTGATGATTTTTTTCTCCAGCTGGCTCTGCAGCAGGATCAGGTCGATCGCATCCTCCACCGAAACATCCCTGACGAAAATCGAGGTCTTGAGATCGGGCTTCACATCCTTGTCGAGCAGCACATTGATGCCGCTGGTGCGCGACAGCGCCTCGAACACCATTTTCAGGTTGGCATCGCGGAATTGCAGGGTCACCGGCTTTTTGAATTTCCCCTGCAGGGCCGGCTCGGCCATGAGACCCTTCGCTGCCTGCTCGTCGATCTGGCGCTGCAGCAGAATCGCCTTGCCGTGCCTGGGGTTTTCCAGCAGCACCGGTTTGAGCTTCAACTGCGCGGCATCCAGCTCGCCTTTTTTGAACAGGCTGGCGGCCTCGGCGAGCATGACCGCATGGCGCCGCTCCATCACCAGCGACTCCAGCCCATCCCGTGCCCCGCTGCTGGCGGGATCGATTTTAAGGATGCGCTGGTAGATTGCCTGCGCCGCATCCAGGCGATCGGCGGCGCGCTCGCTATTGGCGCTGGCCAGCAGGCGATTGACGATCTGGTCGCGATTACGCACCAGTGCGGTGCGATAGGAAAAATTGTCAGGCTCGGCCTTGCTGGCCTCGGCCAGCTTTGCCAGGCCTTCCTCGACGCGCCCTTCATCCAGCAGCGTCAAACCCTCCTGCTGCAAACGCTGGCCCGCGCACCCCGCGAGCAGGGCCGCGGCCAGCAGGAGAAGCGCGGCATTGCGCCTGGCGGGTGGGGTGAAGCGCCGGTTCAAATCATGGAACGCGTTATAGTTACCCCTTCTCCCCCTCTCCCCCTGCCCCTCTCCCGCGAGGGGCGAGGGGAGTTCGAGCCCCTCCCCACTCGCGGGGGAGGGGTTGGGGAGAGGGGGGTTCAAGTCCCTCCCCCCTTGCGGGGGAGGGGTTGGGGAGAGGGGGCGAAAAAATCCCCCCTTCACAAACTCGACTTCAAGCGGCGAATTCAGTATGCGCATGTTCTGCTCTCCCGTCATGATGCGGCACCGGTGCTGATGGATTGCCGGATATTCAGCGGCAGGTAGGTCAGCTCCACCACCCCTGCCGAGACCCGCTCGACGCGGTAGGTATTTTCGATCACGTCGCCCTCACCCACGGTAAAAATCCGGTCGCCCTTGACCAGCATGACGACCTTCCCCGGACCCTCCTCGTAAAGCCCGAGAAAGGTAAAAGGCATGGCTGGCGCGGCCGGTTTCGGCGGCGGGGGCGGCTTGACCGGAGGGGGCGGCGGCGGCGGGACATACCAGGAGGTGGCGCCGAAAACATTGCCGATTCCAGCCTCGCCTTCCTGCGGCGGCGCAGGCCTGATCATGCGTTCCAGCTCGACCCGGGGCGCCCCGGGCAAGCCCTGCTGCGGCAGCGCATTTTTGACCGGGGGCGGCATCCTGGCTTGCGCTTTCTGCGGCGCTTCGCTGCCATCGTCCGAGGCCGCCGTCATGACGATCGCGGTGACGGAAACGCCGATGAAGGCCCATTTCCCCCATGCCTGCCACGCGCGCGCGCTCATGGCTGCCGCCCCAGGAACAGCACCAGCCTGATTCTGGCTTCCACGTTGGGGTCGGCCACCTTGCTGCGCTCGAACTGCACGTTTTCCAGCGCCATGGCCGGAAGCTCCGCCGGCAGGGCCGCGAGAAAGCGGCGTATCTGCGGATATTCGCCCTTCAGCGGCAGGGTGATCTGGAAGCGCACCAGCCTGCCGGTCTTGTCGTTGCTGGCCTTGTATTCCCCTTCATTCAGGCTGATGCCATTGCTTTCTGCCACCGCCACCAGCTTCTCCAGCCACTCGGGAGAACTGCGCTCGGGCGGGAATAGCCGGTAAAACGCCGCCAGCTGTTCCGCCGGGCTGTGCGCCTTGCCGCCCGGCAACTGGCGCGACAGCTCCAGCTGCTTATGCAGGGAAACGACGCTGTGCTGCGCTGTCTCCAGCCGCTCCTGCGCGGGCTGGATGGCGGAAAGATAGAACGCAGGGCACATCGCCAGCACCCCGGCAGCCAGCATGCCGGGCCATCCCAGCGCACCCAGCCAGCGCCGCAATGCCCAGCGCACGCGGCTCGGCCAGGGCAAGGCGGGCGCAGGCCCGGAATTTGCGGACAAGGGCCGGAACAGCGAACTCAGTTGATTGATCAGGCGGGATTTCACGGCTTCTCCCGCCATGCGGCAAGCAGGGCAAAGCGTACCGGCTTGTCCGGGTCCTGCTGCTGGACCTGGTGGCTTTGCAGGTAGACGGCGCCGAACACCTCGCGCTGTTCCAGGCGCTTGATGTAATCCAGCAGGGCCGCCATGTTTTTCGCCTCGCCGCCGATCTTCACGCTGCGATTTGCAGTCTCCGGCTCCAGCGCCAGCAAGGCCACGTCCCTGCCGCCGGACATTTCCACGGCCTGGAACAGCCCTTCCCATGGCAGGCTGAGCTGGCGCAGCACTTCGTTGGCATGCTGCACATCGAGCGCCAGATTTTCCGCCGCGCGCGCGCCGGAGCGGACATCCGGCGCCTGCCGCCGCGCCGGCCCTTCCAGGCGCGCGGCTTTTGCCTCCCATCCGGCGGCCCGGCTCTCCAGTTCGAGATACCAGGCCATGCTCATGAGCAGCGCGCCCAGCGCCAGCGCCAGCAGAATCGCCCCGCTCCACGGGAATGCCTGGTTGTGCTGGTAATCGAGACGCAGGGCGGACATGGTCATCACCCGCTCAAGGCCATGGCGAAACGGCCTTCATATTCCGGCGCCAGGCCGCCCCGCACGACGGGTTGCAGCGGGTTCATCTGCCAGCGGCCACTGTCAGGAAACGCCGCATCTTCCTGCGTGGGCGCCCACACAAAAACCGCTTCCGGCACGCTTTCCGGCATAGCCATGCAGGATTCCCGTTCCAGCAGCTGCGGCAATTGCTCGCGCCAGTCCGCGCCGATGCGCATGCTGCGCACGCTGGCCCAGCGCCCTTGCTGCAGCAGGGCAAGGCACAGGCATCCCGGCTCGACCAGCACCAGCCACGCGCTGCGATCCTGCAAGCGCGAACGGCAGTTGTTGTATGCCGCCATCAACTGGGGCTGCACCGACTGGAGCGCCACCCCGGCGCGCGTAAAAATCTGGCGCAATGCCTGAAGCAGCCGGACATCCACTGCGCTGGCAAGCTGCGGCATGCCGGCCGGTGCGGGGCTCAGGCGCAATTCCCAGTTCGCGGCGGCCTCCCCGTAGGCCTGCCGGAAGCAGTGCTGCGCATGGGACATCTGCTCCGCATCGTTGCTCAGCGCCTCGCTCCACGGCACCAGGGCATAGCGCATGAAATGATTGGAGAGGATCAGCGTGGCAAATACCTTGCGCTTTGCCTGGCCCGCCAGCGCCGCTTCGAGCGCCCTGATGGCAGCGTCCCAGGGCGCTTCCTGGCTGACGGCGGGGTCGCAGGAAATGAGCTCCTTGGCGAGCACGCGGCGCACCAGCCCGCGGCGCGTGAATTCACGCGCAATTCGCACCAGCACCAGCTGGCCGGGAGACAGCACGATACGCAGTTCATCACGCAACAAAGGTGACACGATTGATCTCCTGCAAACTGGTTTCACCCCGGCTCACCATCTCGAGCGCGATCTCGCGCAGGAAGCGCGTGCCGTTGCGCCGCGCCGCCTCGCGGATCAGGCGGATCGGCTGGCGGGCGATGATGAGTTCGCGAATCGGGTCGTTGAGGACCAGGATCTCGCCGATCGCGCGGCGCCCCTTGAAGCCGGTGCCACGGCATTGCCCGCAGCCCTGTCCGGCGCGGAAATACATGCCTGCCGCTTCATGGCTCTTGATGCCGGAATCGCTCAGCAGCTGTTCGCCGGGCTGGACCTCCGCCGTGCAGTGGGGGCAGTTCACGCGCACCAGCCGCTGCGCCATGATGCCGTTGAGGGCAGAGACGAAACTGTAGGGATCGACGCCCATGTGCATGAAGCGCCCGATCACGTCGAACACGTTGTTGGCATGCACGGTGGTGAAAACCAGGTGCCCGGTCAGGGCCGACTGAATGGCGATCTGCGCGGTTTCCGGGTCGCGGATCTCGCCCACCATGATCTTGTCCGGATCGTGGCGCAGGATGGAGCGCAGGCCGCGCGCGAAAGTCAGCCCCTTCTTTTCGTTGACCGGAATTTGCAGCACGCCCGGCAGCTGGTACTCGACCGGGTCTTCGATGGTGATGATCTTGTCCTGGCCGTGGTTGATTTCCGTGATCGCCGCATACAGCGTCGTGGTCTTGCCGCTGCCGGTCGGGCCGGTCACCAGCACCATGCCGTAGGGCGCGCTGGAAAGGCGGCGCAGCGTGTCGATGGATTCGTCGTCGAAGCCGAGATAGCTGAGGCGCAGGCCCTTGAGCTGGTCGGTCAGGGTCTGCTTGTCGAGGATCCGCAGCACCGCGTCCTCGCCGAAAATGCTGGGCATGATGGACACGCGGAAATCCACCTCGCGCCCGCGCACCGAAACCTTGAAGCGCCCGTCCTGGGGCACGCGGCGCTCGGCGATATCGAGCTCGGACATCACCTTGATGCGCGAAATCACCTGCTCCGCCAGATCCAGCCCGGCCACCGCGCCGATGGTGGTGAGCACGCCGTCGATGCGGTACTTGATGGCCAGCCCGGCGGGGCCGGTTTCCAGGTGAATGTCGCTGGCGGCGATTTTCAGCGCGTCATAGAGCGTCGAGTGCACCAGCTTGACCACCGGGCTGGTGTCCTCGCTGATGGTCCGGAACGAGAGTTCATCGCCACCGCTTCCGGCTGCTGTGTCCTTCTCATCCGCCGCCAGCAGGCTGTCCATGGCGTGCAGGGTTTCCTCGTGGCGCGCCAGGTAGGCCGCCACGTCGGCGCGGTGGGCGAGCTTCCAGCCAAAGGAGGAAACAATGCGCTCTTCCGCCCAGCCCTGCAGTCCCGCATCGAAAGGATCGCCCATGACCAGGATCAGGCCGCCGCCTTCATCCCGCAGCGCGATGCACTCATGTTCGAGCGCTTCGGCAAAGGGCAGCGCATCGAAAGCCGGGCTCAAACTGTTGAGGTCTTCCATCGTCAGCACGGCATAGTGCAGGGTTTCGGCCAGGGCCTGGACAAAGG
The DNA here is from genome assembly GCA_041651995.1 of Sulfuricella sp. Classification (NCBI taxonomy): domain Bacteria; kingdom Pseudomonadati; phylum Pseudomonadota; class Betaproteobacteria; order Nitrosomonadales; family Sulfuricellaceae; genus Sulfuricella; species Sulfuricella sp. Next base: position 13,121 of record JBAZID010000001.1, read on the forward strand.
ATGGCGCAGCCAGCCCGGCGTGTTCTTCCAGCACTTCGATGGTGCGGCGCGCCGCGCGCATGGCTTCGAGACGCGCCGCGCGCACCTGCTGCGGGGTGAATGGCATGGCGCTGCTGGCGGGCATGGGGTCGGCGAGGTTCATTGAATGCTCCCCGCCAGCTCGAAAATCGGGAAATACATGAGCACCACGATGCCGCCGATGAGCAGGCCGATGAATACCATCAGCAGCGGCTCGAACAGCTTGGTGAAGCGCTCCACCCAGCGCGCCGTTTCTTCCTCGTAAAAGCTCGCGATGCGCTCCATCATTTCTCCCATCCTTCCGCTGCGCTCACCCACGCGCAGCATGCGCAGCGCCACCGGGGTGGTGAGGCCGTAGCGCTCCATCGAATACGAAATCGGCTGTCCTTCGCGGATGCTCGCCGCCGCCAGCGCCAGCTGACCGCGCAGGGACAGTTGCAGCAATCCAGAAACCATCTGCAAGGCCTTGACCACCGGCATTCCACCACGCAGCAGCATGCCCAGGGAACGATAAAAACGCGCCAGCTGGTAGAGATGCAAACGCTCGCCCAGGGCGGGAAGCCGCCACAGCCTGCCGCTCAGCCATTGCCTGAAAGACGGCCGGGTGACGGCATAGCCCAGTGCCGCAAAGCTGAAAACCGTGGCCCCCAGGAGTGCAAGGCCGTGATTGCCGATAAAATTCCCCCAGTGCATCAAGAGACGCGACATGAAGGGGAGATCGCCGCCGATGCCGGCATAGATGTGGCTGAAGCGCGGCACCACGTAGAGCATCAGGAACATCGCCACCAGGCCGCCCACGACGGCCAGCAGCACGGGATAGATCGAGGCGCTGACCACCTGCCTTTTGACGCTGTCCATTTGCGACTGATAGGCGATATAGCGGGCCAGCGCTTCCGGCAGCGCACCGGTCTTTTCGCTGGCGCGCACGGAGGCCACGTAGAGCGGCGGGAAATTCGCCGCCGAATGCTGCAGGGCGTAGGACAGCGGATGCCCTTCATACAGCCAGGCAACGATCTGGGCCAGGGTTTTTTTCACCTCGGGGCGCTGCTCTTTTTCAGCCAGGGTTTCCAGCGCCTCCACCAGCGCCAGGCCAGCATCCAGCAGCGCCAGCAGTTCCTGGCTGAACAGCACGAGAGGAAAACTCGCCTTGCGCGGCTGGCGCCAGGTCTGCCACGACTGCTTTGCCTTGACCGCGATAACCGTATAGCCCTGTGCCACGGCTTGAGTTGCTGCGTCGTTGGCATCAGGCGCATCCAGCGTCAGGGCCGTCGGCCCTTCGCTTCCCCGCAGTGCCTTGACTTCGTAGCGCATCGCACATCTCCCCCAGAACCATCATCACCAGTTGGCGATATCCGCCGCTTCCCCGGCCCCGCCCGGATGCCCGTCCCGGCCATGGGACAGGAGATCGTATTCCCCATGTTCGCCGGGTATCTTGTAGACATAAGAGCTGCCCCAGGGGTCAGGCGGGACGCCCTTCTTCAAATACGGTCCATCCCATTTCGCTTCGCTCGCCGGGCGGGTTACCAGCGACTCCAGCCCCTGCTCCTGGGAAGGGTAATGCCCGGTATCCAGACGGTACTGGTCCAGGGATTTATCCAGCGCGTCGATCTGCGCTCTGGCCACCTTGATTTCGGATTTGCCGACCTGGGCAAAATATTTCGGCCCCACGTAGCCCGCCAGCAAGCCGATGATCACCATGACCACCAGAAGTTCGAGCAGGGTGAAGCCCCGGCCAGCCCGTGGCAGGCGGCGCAATGCGGCATTCAAGCGGATGTTTCCCATTTGCGAGCGTCCCATTGGCGATGGACTTACCTTAACGCTGCGAACGTAAACTTCATCTGGGTCGATGACTGTATTCGTTTGTACGTAGTACAGCGTATTTTCCGATCGGCTTGACCACGTAGCCGGGCCGCCTTCAGCCGGACATGCGCGGGTTTCAAAACTACAGTTCTTTGCGCCGGGAAAGCAGGGTAATTGCTCATTTTTCCATCATTGGCACCAAGCTAAAGTAACTCCAATCAGGATTAACCAAGCAGAGGAGTGCTCATGAAATTGCCGGATATCAGTGCCTTCGCGCAATTGCAAAAACTGGCAAGGGACTCCGGAATCAAGGAAAGTGCGCCACATGCATCGCAAACCGTACTGATCAGAAAAATCCAGGCGCTGCGCGGCGATGATCCGTGCTTCGCCACGGACAAAAGTGTCGATTGCGCGGAAATTTGCCAATGGCGCCGCAATTGCCGCAAGTTGAAAGCGGTATGGCTGCGCTAAGCGCGGGAATGATGGGAAAGTTATTCGGAATATCTGCAGAGGCGGGTATGAATCCTCATGATGAAAGTCCGGCAGTCAACACCACTTCGTGCAGCGTGAGCGATGCACAGTGCCTGTTGCGCGAGCTGAAATTGCATCAGGCCGAGCTTGGGCAGCGCAAACTTGAGGCGCAGGAAATGCAGCAGCAACTGGAGGAAATGCGCGCGCGCCACGACGAGCTTTACGACCGCGCACCCGTCGGCTACCTCACCCTTGACGACAAGGGGCGCACCCTGGAAATCAATCAGACCGGGGCCAACCTGCTGGGCAGGGAGCGCGCGAGCATGCCCGGCAAGCACTTCATTGCCTGGCTGGCGGAAGATGAAAGACCCCTGTTTCTGAGCCATCTGCGCGAGGTATTCCGCTCACGGGACAAACTGGCCATCGACCTGAGAATCAAGACGCCCGGCGGCATCCTGCGCGACCTGCACCTTGAAAGCCGGATCATGGATAGACCGCATCAGCCGCTCTGCTGCCATGCGGTGCTGACCGACCAGAGCGATCACCGCAAGGCAGAGGAAGCATCCTGCCTGACGGCGCGCGTGATCGAAAATGCCGCGGAAGGCATCATGATTACCGATGCGCATCGCATCATCCGCTCGGTCAACCCGGCTTTCGAGAAATCCACCGGCTACAGCGCCCATGAAGCGATTGGGCGCACCCCCGCCCTGCTGCAATCCGGCCGCCATGACGAGAGTTTCTACAAGGAAATGTGGGCAACCCTGGATACACATGGAAAATGGCAGGGCGAGGTATGGAACCGGCACAAGAGCGGCGAAATCTACCCCGAGTGGCTGAGCGTCAGCGCGGTCAGGGACAGCAAGCAGAAAGTGACGCACTACGTAGGCATTTTTTCCGATGCGCATACCCAGGAGCACATCCTGGAGCGCCTCCACTACCTGGCCTACTATGACGGCCTGACCGGGCTGCCCAACCGGCGCCTGTTTCTCGACCGGCTGAACATTTCACTTGCCCAGGCCCGCCGCGACGGCCACATGCTGGCGCTGATGTTCATCGACCTCGATCACTTCAAGCAAATCAACGACAGCATGGGGCACAAGATCGGCGACAGTTTGCTGATAGCCGTGACGGAACGCATGAAGGCCTGCCTGCGCGACGGCGATACACTGGCCAGGCTGGGTGGCGATGAATTCACCGTGATTTTGCCGGCCATCTCCAAGCCGGATGCCACGATCCATGTCGCCAGGAAATTTCTCGAAAGCTTTGCCCGGCCCGTGGACATCGACGACCATGAATTGCAGATTACCGGCAGCATCGGCATCAGCATTTTTCCCGAAGATGGCGAGGATGCGGATAGCCTGATCAGCCATGCGGATACCGCCATGTACAAGATCAAGGAAACGGGTCGAAACGGCTATCTGCGCTACAACGCTGGAATGCAAAACGGAACCTTGCACCAATCTGCTGATTAAACCAGCGCGAGGCAGCGCCTTTCGTGCAACAGGCGGGCAAATTCCTCGGCAGGCACAGGGCGGTTGAAGAGATAACCCTGCGCCTCGTCGCATTGGTAACTGGCCAGCAACTCACGTTGCTCCCCGGTTTCCACCCCTTCTGCTATCACCTTGAACCTGAGGCTGTGACCCAGCGAAACAACAGCGGCAGCGATAGCGGCATCTTCCGTATCGGCGGCCATGTCACGCACGAAAGACTGGTCGATCTTGAGTTTGCTGATGGGAAAGCGCTTGAGGTAGCTCATGGAGGAATAGCCAGTGCCGAAATCGTCAATCGACAGATGAACGCCGGCATCCCTGATCTCGTTCAGCGTGGCGATGGTCAGCGCCACATCGTACATTGCCACGCTTTCGGTCACCTCCAGCTCCAGCCGCTCCGGGGCCAGACCGCTTTCGTCCAGCACCTGCCTGACCAGCGCTGGCAGCTTGCCGCTCTGGAACTGGTGCGCGGAAACATTGACGGCAACCGTCAATTCGCCGAAGCCCTGATCATGCCACGCCCGGGTCTGGGCGCAGGCAGTGCGCAATACCCATTCGCCGATGGGGATGATCAGGCTGCTTTCTTCCGCCAGCGGAATGAATTCCGAGGGGAGCAGCAGACCCCGCTGGGGATGGTGCCAGCGGATCAGCGCTTCCATGCCGATGATGCAGCCGGACACAATATCCACCTGCGGCTGGTAGAACAATTCGAACTCTTTGCGCTCGCCGGCGTAGCGCAAAAAGTTTTCCAGCTCCAGGCATTCCAGCGCCTGCGCATTCATTTCCCGGTCATAGCACTGGATGCCGTTACCACCACGCTGCTTCACCCGGTGTAGCGCACTGTCCGCATTTTTCACCAGCGCGACGACATCCTTGCCGTCATGCGGGAACACCGCAGCGCCGATGCTGAAAGCAAGAAAAAATTCGCGGGAATCGACATGCAGCGGCGCTTTCATCGCGGCAACGATTTTCTCCCCCAGCAAATTCGGCGCCTCGGGCGCATCCATGGGCGAAATCAGGATTGCGAACAGATCCCCCTCAAAACGGTACAGGGTGCCGGCAGGCGAGGCATCTCCCCACTGTTCGAGCAGGTGCGACAACCTTCCAGCCACCACCTGCAAGACCGCATCGCCCATTGCATGTCCAAGGCTTTCGATAATCGGCCGGAAACGGTCCAGGTTCAGCAGCAAAACGCCGATCAGGCCATTCTCCCCGGCTCCGGATATGGCTTTTTCAAGCCGCTGCTGAAACATGCGGCGGTTTTCCAGCTCGGTGAGCGGGTCGTGAAAAGCCTGGTAGACCAACTGCTGCTCCGCCTGCTTGCGCTCCGTGATATCGGTGATATAGACATGGGCCGCATTGAACTCTTTCAGCACATGCATCTCGCACTGCAAGGTTCGCCCGGCAATATCGTACTCCCAGTGTTCGTGCGCTTTCCCGGATGCCACCGGCGCCGCCAGCCGCTGCGGCAAATCCGCCGGCAGCAGGCTGAGTGGAGCGGACGGATCCGCGCCGATTTTCTTCAGCATTTCCACCGTTCCCGGATTGGCGTAGCTAATCTGCCCATCCAACGACAGGCGCAGTACCGGATTCGGGTCCCGCTCGGGAAACAGGGCCAGTTTCCTGCGCGCCTGTGCTTCGGCAATATAGGCATTGACATAATAGCCGACCAGAACGGCGATCAGGAAAATGGCGACGCTGAATGCGACCACCAGCTTGAAGATTTTTTTGTGTTCGCTTTCCATCTCTGCGCCACGGGCAAAGACCCCTTGCTGGATGGACTGCACCAGAAAATCGAGATTCTCGTTGATTTCGACAGACAGTTTACTGATCAGAGACAGCAACAGGCGGGCTTTGTCCCAGTCGATGTTTTCGGCTTTCAGCGTTTCGTCGAGCTGGCTGGTAAAGTTTCGGCTCAATGCGTCCTTTTCCTCGATCGCTGCAAGCTGGATGCTGCGCGGGAAAGTCTCGCGTACAAAGCCCAGGCCGCGCTCGACTTCCTCCCTGTTATCCCGATAACGCTGCTGAAAACGCTGCCGGTCGGTGGTGGCATAGTATTCGTAGAGGATGGGCTCCTCGACAACCACCGCAATCTTGAAACTGGCCAGGCTTTCCAGCGCTGGCTGATCCTGATCGATCAGCAACATGGTCGTCCGCAGCGCCGACTGGCCCTGCCAATAAATGAGCGTTGAAAGTGACACGCCCAGGAAGATCACCACGGCGTAGACGGCGAGCATTTTTTTGCGGAGGCTTGGATCCATCACGTCCTCCCATGAGTTGAACTGCCTAAGGCTGGCTGCCCTGCCCGCTCGGGTCAGCGCAGAATTTCCTGCAGACGAAATGATCGAGCGAAATTTTCCCCGGCCCATGCAGCAGCGTCACCAGCAGCAGCAACCCCCAATACATATGATCCTTCAGCCCCACCTCGCTCAGGCCGGGGTAGGAAATTACCGCCATCATGTTGAACACGAACAGAAACAGGGCTGCGAACCGGGTTCCCAGGCCCAGCGCAAGGAGCACCGGGAATGACAGCTCAATGGCTGCTGCAAGCATTGCAGCCACTTCCGGCGGCAATAAAGGCACACGGAATTCGTAGGTAAAGAGGAACACGGTGCTGTCCCAGCTCATGATCTTGGTCAGCCCGGATTGCCAGAAAACATTGGCAACCCAGAGACGAATCAGCAAATCCAGCGCCGGGCTCAGAAAATTCAGCCCCTTGCCGGCCAGCATTGCAAGATCGGCTGTTTTGGTTATCAGTGACATGGCTCTTTACCATAGAAACTCACCATCGTGCCGCCTGAGAGATGCCGTTTCAGGAACAGCATGAAGTCGAATTCAGGCTCCACCCGCTCGGCCTGATCGTAGGCTTCCGCCACAGTGCAACCTGCGGCAAGGCTTTCCAGCATGGAGAACTCCCCGGCACCAAGCGCCTGCAATTCGATCTGAAAGCCACGGCGGATGATCAGCAGCTTCACCCCGCCCAGTGCCAGGTCAACGCCCTGATCGCCCGCGAAGCCCGGCTGATTGACTTCCCAGATACGTTGCACCGGGTAGCCGGATGCCAGCAGCGCGCTTGCCGGGTTCATCCTGAAGCGCAACTGTTTGAACTGTTCAGGCGGAATATCTGCCAGCCCTTTTATGGATAGCGATGCCTGATCCGCCGCATAAAAGGCCTGATGGCAGGCCCATTCGAGCCGGGCGACATCGGGGAGGTAAGCCAGTCCCTGCGCAGCAGGAAAATTCGCCAGAAACACATCGAATTGCACTCCATAATCCTCGACATCGCCGCTTGCGGAGGCATGGGTATGGATGAACGCGTCTGCTGCGTAGTTGAAAAATGCCTCGCCCACCAGGCGATCGATAACCGGGTAAACCGCCCGCAACGCTTCCCGCAGATTGGTGAACACATTGTTGCGATAGATTTCCAGACGCGGACCGGCGCCAAGACCATCGCCCTGGATGCTATTCGCCAGACCAGTGGACATCTCGCCAAAGATGGCCTGAGTAAAATCAAGCTGAAGCTGCCGCAACGGAAGCATCGATGCCCTCCTCAAGAATCGCGTCGACCTTGCGCGCTTCCCCCAGAAGAACGGAAAGCGGCGGGATATCGGTATCCCATTCGATCAGGGTCGGCACCCGGCCAAAGCGTTGTACGGCCCGCCGGTAAAGCGCCCATACTTCGTCGGAGACCGGGCTGCCATGGGTATCGATGAGGCAATCACCGTTGCTGTCGAAGCCGGCCAGGTGCATCTCACCGACCGCTTCGGGCGGAATGGTTTCCAGATAGCGCAGGGCATCGAAGCCGTGATTCACGGCGCTGACGTAAATATTGTTCACGTCCAGCAGAATGCCGCATCCGGACAAGGCTGCCACCTGAGAGACAAACTCCCATTCCGGAATGGTGGAATGGGAAAACTGGAGATAGCTGGAGACGTTCTCGATCAGGAGTCTCCTTCCCAGGAAATCCTGCGCCTCGCGTATGTTCCGGCTCACCATGGCAAGCGCCTCCTCGGTATAAGGCAGCGGCAGCAGGTCGTTGAGATAGCGCCCGCCAGCAGAACTCCAGCACAGATGTTCGGAAACCAGCGCAGGCTCAAAGCGATCGGCCAGCATTTTCAGCTTGCTTAAATGTTCGAGATTCAGTTCCCCGGTAGAACCCAGAGAGAGTCCAACCCCATGCAAACTCAGAGGATAACGGGCGCGAGCCTGTTCCAGATAATAAATGGGCTGCCCGCCTGCCCCGAAAAAGTTCTCGCTGTGCACTTCCAGCCAGCCGATATCAGGACTGGTTTCAACCACCTCGCGGTAGTGAGGCGCGCGCAGGCCGATCCCGGCACGGGCCGGAATCGCCTGTTCGCCACCCGGGGCGGAATAAAACATGGCCGGATTAACTCTTGCCGGCACCGCCAGGCTTGTTGTTGGGGTCCTTGCTGACATCCATGCCACCCACAATTTTGGCGCAGGTTCCCTTGGGCACGAGGATCCATGCCGATTTATCGGAGTCCATTTTGGACGTGCCGGCACAGGCGTTCGCGGCAGAGTCGCAATCGTTCTTGCCCGCCTTGACGATGCCGCCACATTTCTCCATTTGCTGCGCTGCATACACCTGCCCGCCCATGGTCGCGAGACCGAGAGAAAGAAGGCCGGTAAAAGCGGAACGAATGATCAGATCTGAGTTTTTCATGAGTCGACTCCATGCGAATATTGAGGCGACGAATGACATGAGAGAGCTATCCCTCGCATGCATTGGCCGAAGGGCGGATCGAAATCTTGCAACCGGAATTTTATGGGAAAGAAGATTCGTGACCCTGATTCATGTTGGGTCAATCCAGACTGGATGTGAATACAGTGAGCACCCCAGGCTACAGGCGGGGAATACGGGTATTAGAAGTTCATGCGCTTTTTACAGTTATCCAGCGGCCACAGCACACAGATACGCGTCCCCTGCCCCGGCTCCGATGCCAGTTCATATTGCCCGCCGGAGAGTTTGGCCCGCTCTTTCATGCTCAGGAGGCCCAAGCCTTTATCGAGCGGACAGTATTTGGCCGTCTCCGCCGGATCGAAGCCATCCCCGTCATCCTCGACCGAAAGACACAGCGCTTCACCGGTTTTTTTCAGGCTCACCCTGATGCGGCTGGCATTGGCATGCTTGAGCACATTGCTGGTGGCCTCCTGAATGATGCGGAAGATGGTGATCTTGAGCGGGAGCGGCACGTTGCCTTCCTCGATGCTGAAATCCCTTTCCACTATCATGTCCTGGCAGGCCGCGCCAAATTCCCGAAAAAACCACGATAGCGTGGCCAGGATGCCAAGATCATCCAGGGTCGATGGGCGCAGGTCCATGGCAACGCGGCGCACCTCGCCGCACGCATCCTTGACCCTGAATTTCAGCCGCCGCAGCGACTCGGCGGCGGCTCCGGTTTCGTTTGCGGCCAGCAATTGCAGCGATTCCTCCACGCCAAGCTTGATCATGACCAGCGACTGGCCAAGCACGTCATGCAGATCAGTGGCAATCCGGCGCCGCTCGCTTTCCTGAATCTCCAGCATCTGTGCCGACAGACGCTGCAATTCATTCTGCGAGGCGCACCATGCCGCGGTCGTCATGCCACACTCGCTTGCACACGCATTGATCTCCTCCGGCCGCATCGTAACGAGGTCTTGCCAATCCTGTATCACTGGATCTGTCGCATTCTCATACACAGTTCAATCACCCCGGCTTCGTAGTCGTAGCACAGATCCCCGGCAATGAAGGTAAAAACCATTTTTACTCCAGGAACATCTGCCATCTACATGAAATTTCCACAATTATTCAAGTACATCATGTAGCGGATCGGGATGGAATCCAATAGGTAGAATCACCTAGGAGGAGCGCGGATTTATCCTAAAAACCTCAGTTCGATAACCACGGAGGGCACGGAGAACACGGAGTAAAAACCATAGATTGCATGATGTTTGGCATTCACCCGATGGGTGAAGCCATATATGACCGCAAACTGCCTTTGCGAGTTGGGCGACAAGTCGCCCATCCCTGCTTACCCCGCTTCTCCGTGTTCTCCGTGCCCTCCGTGGTTAACTGCTTTTTATAGGATGAAGGCAGGCCGGGCGGTGGAATAAATCAGGCGTCCCGCAGGGACAGGCGCAGCTGGACTATTTCGGCAACCGTATGGGCATTGAGTTTGCGCATGATGTTGGCACGGTGGATATCCACGGTTTTCGGGCTGATGCCCAGGCTCCTGGCAATGAGCTTGCTGGAATTCCCGGCCACGACCAGATCGACCACCTCCATCTCGCGATCGGTCAGCGCGCTGAAGGCGGCACGGCGCAGATTGAGCTCACTGATGCGGAGGCGGTTTTTCTGGTCCAGCTCCAGCGCGGCGCGAACCCGTTCGAGCAGCTCCCGCGCCTTGAAGGGTTTCTGGATAAAATCAAAGGCGCCGTGTTTCAGCGCGCGCACGGCCATGGGCACATCGCCATGGCCGGTAATCATGATGACCGGCAGTACGATGCCGCTGGATTTGAGCGTCTCCAGAAGCGCCATGCCACTCATGTCCGGCATCTTCACATCCAGCAACAGACAGCCCTGCTGCTTCGGGTCGCAGGACCGCATGAAATCCCGTGCAGACGCAAACGGCCTGGCATTCAGGTTCACCGATTCCAGCAGCAGATGCAGCGAGTCGCGCATGGCCTCATCGTCATCCACCACGAATACCGTTGCCTGCCCTGTTGTGTTTTCACTCATGTTCGGCTCCGGCCGGCAGGGTAAAACAGAATTCGGCGCCCAGGCTCATATTTGCATCCGCCCATATCTGGCCGCCGTGATTTTCGACAATGCTGCGGCAGATCACCAGCCCCAGGCCCAGCCCATCCTTTTTCGTGGTCTGGAAAGGGCTGAACAGGTTCGCCATTTCATTCAACAGGATGCCCTTGCCGGTATCGCTCACCGCAATCAGCACATAACCCGCTTCACTCAGGCGCGTGGATACGCGCAGTTGGCGTATCGGCCAGGCGCTCATCGCTTCGATGGCATTCCGGTAAAGGTTGAGCAATACCTGTTCGATTTCAACCCTGCATGCCATCACCCTGGGCAGGGGCAACAGTGTCATGTGCAGGGATATGCCAAGGCGCCTGACTTCATCCTCCACCAGGGTCATGACATCCCTGGCCACCAGGTTGATATCGACCAGGGCGCGTTCGTGCCCCTGCTTGCGCACCAGGTCCTTGAGGTGGCTGACGATTCTTCCTGCCCGTTCGGCCTGCACGGAGGCCAGCGTCAAGGTATCCCGCAGCTTCTCCCGGCCCCACAGCTCTTCATCCATGCGGCGCAGACAGACATCCAGGTAATTGTTGCATGCGGTCAACGGCTGACTCAGTTCGTGCGCCAGACTGGAAGCCATTTCACCGGCAACGTTGAGGCGCCCGGCATGCTCGATTTTTGCACGCATCTCCTCCAGCTGCTTGTGCTCGGTGAGATCGCGGATGATGCCTTGCATATAGCGAACACCTTGCACCTCGATGACGCGCGCACTGATTTCCACCGGGAAGATGCTGCCATCCTTGCGCTGATAGCGCCCCTCCACGCGCAATTCCCCATCACGCTTCAGCATTTCGAGTTTGCCCGGAATGGTTGGCTTGTCGAGCGGATCGTGCAACGCCAGGACATGTTTTTGCAGCATTTCTTCCCGCCCATAGCCAAGGACCTTCTGGGCTCTTTCATTCGCCTCGATAATTTGCCCCGCCTCGTCGAGGACAATAATCATGTCGTTGGCGTGGCGGGTCAGATACTCGAAATGCTTGAGCAGCAATTCGCGCTCCAGCGCCGCATCATGTTCCGCCTTGAGCTGTTTTTGCCGTGCATGAACACCCTGCAGCCAGGCAAAGAAAAACAGGCCTCCGAGCACGGCAAAGGCAAGCCCCAGGCTCGCGGCCCACTGCTTGAGCTGATGGATGGGGGCAAAAATCTCGTCCTTGTCCACTTTGGAAACCATGAACCAGGAAGTGCCGGGCACACTGCGCATCGCCGCAACCACGGGAACGCCGCGGTAATCGAGGCCACTCTTCGTGCTGACCTCCCCATGGATCGCCATCACGGTCGGCAGGCTTGCCGCCGACAGCGGGATACGCAGGGATAACGCCGCCCCTTTGCGATGGCGCAATTCGTTGATGAACACCACCTCGCCGCCTTCCTTCCGGGTCAGCAGCGTTTCGGCGCTAGGGCTTGGGCTGGGCCAGGCCTGGACCAGCGGATAGAGGAAATCGTACGGGTCGATTTGCAGCAATATGGCGCCCGCCAGCTGGCCATTTTTTATCTTTGCATCCAGCAGCGGGGCCACCAGGGAAAGGCTGACAACCTGGCTTCCGGGGCCGCTGCCGTGAATATCCGAAAATAGCGGCTGCCGGCCCTTCATCGCCTCCAGCGCCAGCCTTGTGTCAGCATCATCCAGCACACCGGCCTTGCCGGTCGTGATTCTGACCTTGCCCTGCCGGTCAAGGAGCGAGGCTGTCGCATAGCCATGAGTCAGCTGCAGACCGGCCAGCACCCGCAACAATTTCTGCTCCTGCAGGCCGGAAGGCGCTTGCTGCCACTGTTCGAACTCGGTCGCCAGCAACGCACCGTTTGAAAAAGCCTCGGCCCGCCTGATGTGCCCGCGCCGCCAGGTGACAATCTGCTCGACCTTCAAGTCGGCAATCGCCCCGAGATTATGGAGTTTTTCCACTTCGATCAGGTTTTCGATCTTGTGAAACCCCTGAAACCCGGCCAGCGCAATGAAACAGGCGAACAACACATACGCCAGCAGCGGGATATAGGGGGTGAGATTTCTCCGGGTTGCGAATGCAAACACGCTCATCTGCGGGCCTCTTGGCAACAAAGCAGCCGGGTCAGGTGGAGGGAAACGCAGCCTGATACTACATGATTTTCAGTCCGGGAATAAATAGAAGCATCATGCAGAAGCGGGTTACCTGCCCATGGCATGACCAGCCAGAAATTCTATTATTGGCTTGATGAATGACACATCGACCAAGGAGAGCAGGCATGAACAAGGAGAGTTTTGATGGAGACGGCTTTCTGACCGACCCATGGAGCTGGAACGAGGATCTTGCGCGGCGCATCGCCGCGGAAGACGGGGTGGGCGAACTGCGCGAGGATCATTGGGCCATCATCCGCTTCCTGCGCAAGAATTACCTCGATGGCGGCCTGCCGGCGGTCAGTCATGTCTGCCATGTCCACCATTTCGAGCACCGCTGTCTTCCCGAGCTGTTCCAGAGCGTGAAGGCAGCCTGGCGCATTGCCGGCCTGCCCAATCCCGGCGAGGAAGCCAGGGCATACATGTAGCCCTGCCTGCCGCCTGCGGCAGGCCCCCGCAAAAAAGCGTTCAGTAACGTTCGTAGTTGCGCTGGAACTCGATTTTCCAGGGTTTGGCCGCGCCGGGCTCAGCCACGTTGAGGGTAAACCGCAGGAAATCCGGCGTCGCGAAGCTGAAATCCCCGATATAGTAGATGGCCTCGCCCTCTTTGATGTTCCTCATCTTGATCTGCCGCTGCTGCTCGATCATGTTGACGGTATGCGCCGTGACATCCGCACTGACCGGCCGGGGAATATTCCTTTCGTCCATCCTGCTCACCGCGACCGTGAGCAGCAAACGATTTTTGCTGCGCTGGATGCCATAAGCCCTTGCCACCTGGGGGGCAAGAGTGTCCGTGGTCACCACGTTGTAGTTGACGTCCACATCGCCAAACTTCTGAATCTCGGCATGAGCGGGAAACGACAGCACTATCAGGCAGAACAGAAACTTGTTGGTCAGCGTTTTCATGATGCACCTCCTGCTAAATTAAGCGTTTCACTTCCGCTTCTCCCCCAGCATACGAATTATGGCAATGCCATGTCATGTGCTCAATAATGGGAATTACTGATTACCGGCGCGATATAACCTGATTATTCTGCTTCATGCAGAACCCCCCCCTTCAGGATAAATGCCGCAACATGGCGAAATACAGTGTTTCACGCAGTGCCTTGCGGCGCTTGCCCGCCTACACTTTTCTCTCGCACTACCCAAATCGTGGACAGGAGACAGATCATGCGCTTTCATTTTCTATGCTGCGGCGTGACATTGGCACTGTCAGCCGCGTTGCCCTTGACCTGTGTTGCGGCAGACGCCCCCTACGCCAGAATCATTTCCCCGCAGGACGGCGCAAAACTGGACGCCATGTCCCAGAACCGCATCGATTACGAAGTTGCCCCCGGCCCGGGCGGGGACCACATTCACCTTTACGTCGACAACAAGGAAGCCGCCATCCTGCGCAAGCTTTCCGGCAGCCACGCGCTTGAATCCCTGCCGCCGGGAGCACACGGGCTGTGCATCAAGGTGGTGAACAAGGCCCACGTGCCGATCGGGGTGGAGCACTGCGTCAAGGTGAGCGTGCAATAGCCCTCCTGGAAAATACGGTTGGCCACAGAGGGCACAGAGAAAAACCAGACAGTTCAGGTGAGCTTACGAAATGCGGAAAACCCGGCGTTCTCTGTGCTCTCTGTGTCCTCTGTGGCTTGAACTAAGGCTTTCAGGATAAAAACATGGACCTCCAGAATCTGGGATATGCCCTGACCCAGGTGGTGCACAACTTCGGCGCCACTGCCGTCACAGGGGGCGCGCTGGCGGCCCTGTGGCTGGCGCCGCACCCGGAGCGCGAGCGCGCCATGGCGTGGCTGGCGCTGACGGGGTGGGCCGCCCAGATGGCGAGCGGCGCGGCATTCGGGGCGATCAGCTTTTACTATTACGGGCAGTTTCCGGACCTCAGCGCAGTGGCGCTGGCCGCCCTGGCGATCAAGGTGGCCTGCGCCGCTTCCGGCTTCGTCCTGGCCGCCCTTTATCTGCTGCAGGCGGCAAACCGGCCCGAATCCTGGCACCGCGGCGTCTGGCTGATACTGGCCGGCCTTGCCGCCACAGCATTGACAGCAGCCGCCTTCCTGCGCTGGTTTTCCTGAGGAGTTGCATGATGAAAATTCAAGTGGTTTTTTACAGCATGTACGGACACATTCATCTCATGGCGGAAGCGGTTGCAGCCGGAGCAAGCACGGTTGATGGCGCCGAGGTCAGCCTGTGGCGCGTGCCGGAACTGGTGCCGGAGGACAAGCTCAAGGCCAGCGGCGCCGGGGCGGCGCAATCCGCCTTTTCCCGTGTGCCGCTGATTGCTCCGGCGCAACTGGCGGAAGCGGATGCCATCCTCTTCGGCACGCCGACCCGCTTCGGCAACATGGCCGCGCAGATGCGCAATTTCCTCGACCAGACCGGCAAGCTGTGGATGGACGGCAGCCTGATCGGCAAGGTGGGCAGCGTGTTCACCAGCACGGCAACCCAGCATGGCGGCCAGGAGAGCACCATTCTCGGCTTCCACACCACGCTGCTGCACCACGGCATGGTGATCGCCGGGCTGCCCTACAGCGAGCAACGGCAAATGACCATGAGCGAAATCAGCGGCGGTTCCCCCTACGGCGCCAGCACCATCGCCGGCCCCGACGGCAGCCGCAAGCCCAGCGAGAACGAGCTGGCCATGGCCCGTTTCCAGGGTCACCACGTGGCGCAGATTGCCGCCGCGCTGGCGCGGGGACGGAGCAGCAAAGCCTGAGCGCCGTCCATCAACAGGAGTGGAGAACGAAATGAGCCAATGCCCCTACATGACCACCGCCGCCGGCACGCCGGTGGCCGACAACCAGAATTCCCAGACGGCCGGCCCGCGCGGGCCGGTGCTGATGCAGGATTACCAGCTGATGGAAAAAATGGCGCACTTCAACCGCGAGCGCGTGCCGGAGCGGGTGGTGCATGCCAAGGGCGCGGGCGCCTATGGCAACTTCACGGTGACCGGCGACATCTCGAAATACACCCGGGCGAAGCTGTTTTCCCGGGTGGGCAACACCTGCGAGATGTTCGCGCGCTTCTCCACCGTGGCCGGGGAAATGGGCTCTGCCGACACGGCGCGCGACCCGCGCGGCTTCGCGCTCAAGTTCTACACCGAGGAAGGCAACTGGGATCTGGTGGGCAACAATACCCCGGTGTTCTTCGTGCGCGATCCGCTCAAGTTTTCCGATTTCATCCACTCGCAGAAACGCGACCCCGCCACCGGCCTGCGCGACAACACCATGCAGTGGGATTTCTGGAGCCTCTCGCCGGAATCGCTGCACCAGGTCACGATCCTGTTTTCCGACCGCGGCATCCCCGCCTCCTACCGCCACATGAACGGTTATTCCAGCCACACCTTCAGCCTGTGGAACAACCACGGCGAGCGCTACTGGGTGAAATGGCACTTCAAGACCCTGCAGGGCATCCAGACCCTGAACAATGAAGAGGCCGCCAGAATCGCCGGAGAGGACCTGGACTACCACCGGCGCGACCTGCACGCCGCCATCGAGCGTGGCGAGTTCCCGCGCTGGAAGGTGCAGATACAGATCATGCCGGAGAGGGATGCCGAGAACTATGCCATCCACCCCTTCGACCTCACCAAGGTCTGGCCGCACAGCGACTACCCGGTTATCGACGTGGGCGTCATGGAGCTGAACCGCAACCCGCAGAACTACTTCGCGGAAGTGGAACAGGCCGCCTTCGAGCCGGGCAACATGCCGCCCGGCATGGGCGCTTCGCCGGACAAGATGTTGCAGGCGCGGCTGCTGTCCTACCCCGACGCGCACCGCTACCGCATCGGCGTCAACTATGCCGCGCTCGACGTCAACAAGCCGCGCTGCCCGGTGCATACCTACCACCGCGACGGCCAGACCCGCTTCGACGGCAATTCCGGCGGCGCGGTCAACTACCAGCCCAACAGCTTCGACGGGCCGCTGGACGATGCGCGCATGCTGGAGCCGCCGCTGAAGATCAGCGGCGACGCCAGCCGCTACAGCCACCGCAACGGCAACGAGGACTACATCCAGGCAGGCAAGCTGTACCACCTCATGAGCGCGGATCAGAAGGCGCAGCTCATCGCCAACCTGGTGGGCGCGCTGAAAACGGTGCCGCGCAAGATCCAGGTGCGCCAGGCCATGCACTTCCACCGGGCCGACCCGGATTACGGCAGCCGCGTGGCGCAGGGACTGGGGATCAGGATCGAGGAGATCGACGGCTAGGGGAGGCTACGTCATTGCGAGCGCAGCGAAGCAATCTGCTTTTTGTCGTTGAACCCAGATAATCCATTTGGGCGTAGATAACGAGTACAGCCCGACATGTCGGGTTAAAACCCGACCTACAACTCATTGATTTTCCGATACCCAAACGGCTAATAAACTATCTGGGTTGAATAGAACAAGATTGCTTCGCTGCGCTCGCAATGACAAGGCTCAGCGGATCATCCCGCGCAGGCTTTCAGGCGTCATTTGCGCGCCCTTCCTGATCAGCTCCCGCGCCGCATCGACCCGGCCCCACAGGTTGCACATCATGATTCCCCGCACGCGCCCATCACGCAGGTAGTAGATGACCCCGGTCTGGTTTTCCTTCTGCCAGTCGGCGAAGGTTTCCAGGCTGGTGTCCACTTCGCCGGTGGCCTCGTAGCCCAGTTCGAACAGGTCGGAGAAGAAATACGGCTGGTAGGTATAGGCCTCGTGCGCGCCCGCCATGTTCCAGCCAGCCCAGCGCCCCTGCACCAGGGCGTTGTCCCAGTGCTCGATGCGCATGCGTTTTCCCAGCGCCCGGTAGGGGAAAAAGGCGTTGTCGCCAGCCGCGTAGATGTCCGGATGGGACGATTCGAGAAACTCGTTCACCACGATGCCGTTGCCCACTTCCAGACCGGCTGCCTGGGCAAGCTCGATGCGCGGGTCCACGCCGATGCCGACGATCACCAGGTCGGATTCCAGGCTTCTGCCGCTGACGGTTTCCGTACGGAACATGTTGCCGTGTTTGCTGATCGAGGCCGGCGTATCCGAAGGAATCACCCGGATGCCGCGCTCCTGGAAATGGCGCTGCACCGCCTTGCCCAGGGAATCGGGAAAGACGCGGCGGCACAGCGTGGCCGAGGGGAAGATCATGGTGACTTCGAGGTTGATATTCAGCGCGGCAGCGAGTTCCGAGCCGATAAATCCGCCGCCGACGATCAGCACCGACTTGTTGACCTGGGCCTCGCCATGCATGCGCAGATAATCGTCCAGGGTACGAAAATGATAGATGCCCTCGTGCTCGCCGCCGGGAATGGCGATGCGCCGCGGCCGGGTGCCGGTGGCCAGGAGCAGCTTGCCGAAGCGGTAGCTGCCGCCATCCACGGCAGTGATGGACTTGTCATGCGGATCCAGTTTTTCCACCCTGCCCCCCAGCGCCAGGGTGACGCCATGGTCCTGGTAAAAGCGCTGCGGGTGAATGAAGATGTCATCCACCTTGCCCTTGCCGAACCACAGCTTCTTGGAGAGCGGCGGACGGTCATAGGGCAGATGCGCTTCCTCGCCGATCAGCAGGATGCTTCCCCGGCTGTCGTGCTCGCGTATCCCCTGGATGGCAGAGGCACCCGCCAGCCCGCCGCCCACGATGACATAATCGAATTTACTCATGTCTCACCTGTTGCCGTTCAATAGGGTGATGTTTGCCTATTTGCGTGCGAAACGACATACAGTATTCGGCTGCATATCGATGGGGGCAATCCGGTAGAAACAGCGCGCATCAGGCTGGCATATTTGCGTAATTGCTTGCCACAACAGCCTTTGCGGAGATGAAGCGCAGGCAGTGCAGTTTGTGCATACAAAACATTGACTCATCACTTATTTGTGCATACACTTTAACCCATGGACATCGACTTTGATCCGATCAAGAACGAGAGGAATATCAGATCGCGCCAGCTCTCGTTCGAACGAGTGGCGGAAATCGATTTCAATACTGCGCTGGTTTTCCCCGATACCCGCAAGGAATATGGCGAAACCCGTTACATCGCGCTGTGCTACCTGGACCGTCGGCTGCATGTGCTGTGCTTCACCGAGACCAAGACGGGCATTCGGGTGATCAGCTTCCGCAAGGCAAATGAGAGAGAGGCAAACAGACATGGCAAGCCGCAAACCCTTGATTAACGCGGACGGCGAAGTCCGCGAACTAACCGCAGAAGAGATGACGAAATTCAAGCCAGCCGCTGAGGTATTGCCGCTGTCGCTTAGAAAGAAACTGGCTGTGCGTGGGCCGCAGAAAACGCCGACCAAAGAGCGCATCACCATCCGGCTGTCCCGGGAAGTAGTAGAGCAATTTCGCGAAAGTGGCGCGGGCTGGCAAACCCGAGTGGACGCTGCCCTGCGCGAGTGGCTCAAGAACCATTCTCCGGCGTGAGCAGTCCCGCCAAGGGCTGAAGGTGTGCGCTTGAAATAGCCACTGCTGGCGCATCGGATGCCCCTAAAGCCGGTGGTTTAAACCCTCCAACCGACAATCAATGGGCCAGCCGCGCTGCAGCCCACGCCCAGCCTGACCAGGCGGCTTTCGTGTACGGCTTGTAATGAACACATGAAAAAAAATGTGTTCCAATGATTCTCACTCATCTCGACACACCCCCCCTTTTTTCGTTTTCCATTTCCATTGTAGGTCGGGCTTTAGCCCGACAAATCGGACTGTACCCGTTAAGGGCATCCCCGCCGGGAATGGATGCTTCGCATCTCGTTCCGGCGAGAAAGCCCGCCCTACAGTTCAAACATTAAATGGCCGGATCAATCGGTCCCATCGCCCATATATTGCCTGAAGGAGATTCGATCATGGATCGCAATATGCATTTCCCCAGTTTTTCCAATACCCTGCAACACATCTTCAGCCACGCCGCAGTCACGCTTCTGGCGGTGGGCATCGCCTTTTCCCTGCCGCTGGCGGCGAAATTCATCCTCTATACCTGGTGGCCCATGGTGGCTGGGGATTCACACCTGCTGCTGATTGCCGAGATCGGTTTTGCCGCCGTTCTGGTGCTGCTGTTCAATCTGGTGCTGGTCGCCCGGGAAGGACGGCGCAGCCTGCGCATGAACCGTATCGCCTCGCTGGTGCATGTGCAGGAAGGGGATAGCTGGCTCTCGCGCTGGAGCAGCCGCAACCTGAGCAACCGGATCAGCAGCGCACGGGATGTGTCGGTGATGTCCATCACCGGCTACGACACTTTCGTCTCGGAAAGGCGCAATCTGCACCGTTTCATCGACGACAGCTACGAGCTGCGGGTGATGTTGCTGAACCCCTACGGCGCCGGAGCCAAGCGGCGCATACAGTCGCTCGGCAGCGAGGCATCCATCGCCTCCTATCGCCAGGAAACGGAAGCCACCATCGAGCGCCTCGCCAGTCTGGCCGCCGCCGGCAAGAAGGTCACGCTCAAGTTTTACGAGGAGCAGCCTTTCTGGAACCTGATCGTCACCGGGGAATATGTCTGGGTGCAGTACTGCCACGACGGCCAGGAACTGAAGGACCAGCCGGAATATGTCTTCGCGCTGCGCAAGAACAAGCCCGCGCAAGGCCTGTTCCCGGCCTTCTACGTGCATTTCCTCAACCACTGGAACGATCTGCGCCACCCGGAATACGACCTGCGCAGCAAGGAACTGATCTACCGCAACGACAAGGGAAATATCGTGGGGTGCATCCCCTACCCCCCGCGCGAAGACCGGCGGGCCGAGCAAAGGCTGGTGATGGTGGCGCAATGAACGCTACAAGCCCACCTTTTGCGCCACTATGCCTTCGCGCTGCCTGACACATTCCAGCAACGCATCCGAGCATACGGAATCAGGGTTGTAGGCCACCTCCAGCATGTGGGGATGGTTGGGGCTGAAATGGGCGGAGACCACCCCGTCCATATCGGCAATTTCGGATTCCAGCTGATTACGTTCAATCAGGGGAAGTTCGGGGTTCAGGTGAATCATGAAATCTACGATGCTCATGATCTTTCTCCTTCGAATTTTCTGTTTCCATCCAGAAGTGGCTGCCGCCGGCTGCTCTGGCCGCCACGTCGTCAGCCTTGTTGGCGTGAGTTAAATCAGCGTTTCCTCAAGGCTTGATAATTGTTTGGCAGCAAGCAACTCATTGCGTTCACGGGGATGGCGCTCATGTTTTCAGCAGGCTGTCGATTTTCGCGGCGCAAATGAAATCGTTTTCCGACAATCCGCCGATCGCGTGGGTGGAATAGCGCACGCGGCATTGGCTGTAGCCAACCTCCAGATCCGGATGGTGGTCTTCGCGATGGGAGATCCAGGCCGTCGCATTCACGAACGCCATGGTTTCGTAGTAGTTATTGAAATGGAAAGTCCTGGCGATTTCCTTGCCCGCCCGCTCCCACCCGTCCAGGGCCTCCAGCATGCGCTCGATTTCAGCCTGTTCCATTGGGGGAACGCCCCCTTCGCACGGCTTGCAGCTTTTCCCGGCCAGATCGCACGAGAGTTCGGTGTTCATGATTGCCTCCTGGGTGATATGGATTCGATTTCGGCCATCTCAGCCTGCCATCTTGTCAAGCATGTGATCGATGACCTCACTGTGCTCGTGCTGCGGGCTGAACAGGATGACCTCGGCATCTGCGCCAACCTTGACCGTGTGCCCGGGAGGCCAGTAGAACAGGTCGCCGCTGACTATTTTTTCATGCGTGCCGTCCGCATAGGTGATGGTGAGTTCACCCTGCAACAGGTAGCCCCAGTGGGGAGACTGGCACAGGTCGCCTTCCAGCCCCTGAAGCAGTGGCGCTATATCCGTCCCGGCGCCGAGAGAAAAATATTCGCCGCTGATCATGCCGTATCCGGTTGCATCGCCGAATTCCGTCTTTTGCCTGGCTACGGCTCCTGGCACATCGATTCTGACTGGTATATCTCGTTTGGCGATTCGCATGGTGCTTTCTCCTTTTAAAATGCGTTTTTTAACCCGGATAATCCATTAGAACCCAGACACCCCTGTGGGAGCGGCGCCCTCGCCGCGATTTGCGTTCGCATTCGCGCCGAGGGCGGCGCTCCAACATGCACGAGCATTCCAATGGAACCCGGATTTAACCCGGAGAAGCAGGATCACGGCACAATCCACTCGCTCACCGGCATCAGCATGCTCTCGCCCGCGCCCGGGAAGCGGGCCACGTAGCCGCCGCGGGAGGCAAAGCGCTGTCCCGGCCCGAGGCTGAGGCGGGGATAGACGGCTGATGCCGGGGACTGTTCCGTCATCTGCTCGATGCGCTCGATGAAATAATCGCGCGAAAAATTGTCCCCCATGCTGGACAGCGCATCGCCCGCGACGGTGAGCGCGAAATAGGTGCTGGACTGGATGCGCTCGTCAATCAGCGGAATCTTTCTGGCCTCGAGCCAGTGATTCATGCGCGACAGGCGCTGCGCGCGGCGTTCGCTCAGTTCGAAGGGATAGACCAGGCGCATCCTGTCCAGCCAGCTGCCGAACAGCAGAACCCGGCACGGCCGCGCGATCAGGCTGCCGGACAAATAGATGTTCTCCATGCCGGGCGGCGCTTTCCCCTGGCCATGCAGCTGCGTGATGTCCTCATCGTTGAGCCACAGCACCAGCACGCCCGGCCTGGTTTCCGGGAGCAGTTGCGACCAGAACTTCTCTGGCACGGGCCCCTCGCCTGACACCGGATGATCGGAAATCTCATGGATGCCGCGGCGCTGCAGGGCAGCGCGCAAGGCCCGGGCCGGCACGCGGCCTGCGGCATCGTCGCGGAACACCTGCACGATGCGCTCCTTCCGCCCGCTCTCCGCCAGATGCCTGGCCAGCACCTCGGCCTCCAGCGCGACCCCGCGCGAAAAATAGAGCGTCGCATAGCCGCTCCCGGCAAGCTCCGGGTAATCCACGTTGGGAAACACGCAGGGAATCCCCGCCTGCTCGCAGAATTCGTGCACCGGGCGCCAGCTGCCCGCGCCAATGCCGCTCAGCACGGCAAATACCGGCTGCTGCCGGTAGCGCGCCGCAAGCTGCTCCTGCCAGCTCTCCGGCGGGCCGGACAGCGCCCACTCATGCAGCACCCATTTGCGGTAAACGCGATACATCCGCTCGGTGCCGATGGATTTGCGGCGGCTCTCCTGGCGGGTACCGCTGTTCTTGTCGCGCAGGAAGGCATGCAGCACGTCGCGCATCGCCTGCACGCGGGACGGCGCGACGCCCGGTGCAATGATGGTGGCGAAGTGGATCTCGCTGTCCGTAACACCCGGCGCCGGGTCCAGGGAAAGCCCCTGGAGGTAGGCTGCCAGCGCGGCGACCTCGGCATCGGCGAGGGCAAAACGCGGCATCAGCGGATCAAGCGCGCGGCCGCCCGGATCGACCCCCTCGCGCAAGGCGCGCGCCAGGCTGTCCAGGGTATAGGGCGGGCGGGGATCCTTCACCCGGAACAGGGCACGCTCCCGCTCCGATCCGCCGATTTCCGGACGGGAAAAAAGCAGGCGCCCGGCAATCGGGCGAATCGCATTCCGCCCCTCGCTGCCGCCCAGCCCGCTGCGACGGTGGCAGCTGGCGCAGGCGGCGTCCATGCCGCTCAGCTCCACTCCGTTCTGAGCCCGGCCCCGCAAGGGCGCCCCGGAAGGGAGGAGACCTTCGCGATAGATGCCCTGGCCGGCCTGCGCGGGCTCCGCCGCCGCTGACGCGCCGCCGAACAGCATGGCCAGCAGCGGCAGTATCAGGCTCCATGGCCGCATGTCATCCTCACCTGGGCGCCAGCTGACGGTATTCCCGGATGATGTCGGGCGCGCTGGCAAAGCCGTCCAGCCTGACCCAGGGCCTGTCCGCGCCGCCCGCCCGGATGAAGGTGGCGGGAGCGTGATTCATCTTGTCCCCGCGATAGACGCCAAAGGCGCGCTGGACGGCGATGCTGCTCTCCGTGCTGCCGGTCAGCATGCGCCACTGCGGGCCCGCGCGGAACTTGCCGGCATACGCTTTCAGCGCCGCCGGCGTATCGTGCTCGGGGTCGATCGAAATCGACACCATGCGCACCCTGTCGCGCTCAGCCCCCAGCTGGTCCTGCACATGATGGAAGGTGGCGCTCATCACCGGGCAGATCGCGCTGCAACTGGTGTAGATGAAATTCAGCATGACCGGCTCGTTGCCGCCCAGCCCTTCGCGCAGGGAAACCACTGCGCCGTTCATGTCCACCAGCTTGAGGTCGGGTATGTGATAAGCGGCGGCCGAGCGCGCATACATGCCGCGCATGGCGTCCATGCCCTGGCCGTGGTGGTCGTGCTCGCCGCCCAGTGCCATGCTGGCAATCCCGAAGGACAGCGCGGCAAGTGTCCCGCTTATCCTGCGTGCCCATTGCTGGTGGTCTGTTTTCATTTGATTTCTCCCCTGCATCCAGTATCGCCGTGCTATTAACCCGGCCCTTAAATATCCGGGGGTGTAGGAGGCCCGCCCCGGGCCGATCCAACCGGCCAATCGCGGCCAACTCCCATCCCCATCCTAACCTTCCCCTTGAAGGGGAAGGGACAATCGCCCTCTCTCCCTTTGGGAGAGAGTTGGAGAGAGGGCTGGCGCCGCTCCTACCCGTGAATTTGACGACCGGATCAATAATTCACCGTGATCCGCACGTATGCCCCAGGATTCGATGCCAGCCCCAGGGTGTCCCTCGCCTTGTAGCGCAAAGTCTCGACCCCGCTGAAACCGGCTTTTGGCCGGTAGCTGAGGGTCCCGTCCGCGTTCACGGCAGCCCAGCCGCCCTTGTTGGGCGGCGAGGTGATGAAGACCCTGGCGGGATTGATCGTGTTGGCGGGGTCGATAGCCGTGTCCAGGTCGTAATCGTTGGCCAGCACGTTGATCACCACGGCCGGATAAGGCGCTTTCCCGCGCAGCGGCGCGCTGGCCGCATCGTCAGCCGTGATTGGCGGACGGTTGGCAGTGACGCTGAGCGATACCGTGGCGGGATCGCTGACAGCGCCCTTGCTGTCCTGGGCCTGATAGGTGAAATGGGCAATGCCGGTGAAGGCGGCGGCCGGGGTAAAGCTGAAGCTGCCGCCGGCATTGAGCGTCAGGCTGCCGCTGGCGGGCGGGCTGAGCAGCAGCGCCGTCAGCGCAGTGCCATCCGGATCGCTGTCATTGGCCAGCACCCCGGGCGCGTTCACCTGTAGCGTGCCGCCCTGGATCATCGGGTAGGCATCGTTGCCCGCCACGGGCCGCTGGTTGGCGGCGGCGAGCAGCAGGTCATAGGCCGCCCGGGCATGGGTGATGCCGTAGCCATAGCTGTTGTCCGGCCCGGCCACGCCGAGGTCGAGGGCGCCCTGCAGGAGCGCGCCTTCGATGTCCGCGACGCTGGCGCCGGGAAAGGCCCCCGCCAGCAGTGCCATGACGCCGGCGGTATGCGGCGCCGCGTAGGATGTGCCGGAAACCACGGCATACAGCGGCAGCCCGCCGAAAGACAGGTCGCTGGTGTTGACGTTGACGCCGGGCGAGGTCATTTTTGGGTAAATGCCGCCATCGCAGGGAGACACGCCCCGGCTGCTGAAACCGGCAATGGTCAGGGTCGAATCCACCGCCCCGGCGGCGAACCCGGCCGGATTGTTGGCGGGACTCACGCTGCTCATGGGCGCAGGGCCGTCGTTGCCGGCGGCAAAGACCAGCGCGATCCCGGCCGCCTTGAGGTTTTCCATGTCGGGATTGAATTCGGCGAAGCACTGGCCGGTAGTGCCCGCCAGCCCCCAGGAGGCATTCACCACGTCCGGCGCATCCGCGGTCGCGGGATCGCCATCCGGGTCCAGCAGCCACTGGAAGGCCAGGTGGATATCGCTGTAGGCTGCCTGTCCGGCATCGTTGAAAAGCTTGACCGCGGCCCAGCGCGCATCCGGCGCAACGCCGATCGCCGTGCCGCCCACCGACCCGCCCACCATGATGCCCATGGTTTGCGTGCCATGGCCGTTCAGGTCGAAAGGCACGAGATGCTCGCCATGCGGGTCGTACCAGCTGTTGTTGCCGCCGCGCCAGTTGTTCGCCAGGTCCGGATGGTTCGGGTCCACGCCGGTGTCCATGCTGGCAATGACGACATTGCTGCCGGTATGGCCCAGCGACCACAGCTCCGGCGCCTGCACCGCGCCCAGGTTCCACTCCGGCAGCGCGGCGGCGCCCAGGGTCACGACCGGTGCCTGGAGCTGCGCGTCGAGGCGGATGCTCTCGATGCCGGGCCGGGAGGCCAGCGCACGGATCGCATCGGCGCGGACCTTCACGGCAATGCCGTTGATGGCCCACAGCTCGCGCATGCGTTTCCCGCCCCGGTCTTCCAGAAAGCGCTTCACCGGCGCCTGGGTGAGCGCGGCTTTCTGGCGCAGCGCCCGGACGTGTTCCGGGTCGTGCTGGTGGCGGTTGCGGACCTTGAACAGCCGGGGATTGACCTTGTCGGAGAGGGAAATGATGACCGGGATTTCCTCATAAGAAGCACGCACGGACAGCTCGTTTTCCAGCCCGGCATCGAGCACCGCCGCCCCGGCCATGCTGCCGCCCAGCCATGCCAGCAGCGCCGTTCCAGCCAGGCAGTGCAAGCGAAACTTTTCCCCCTTGTTCATGGCGCTCTCCTCGCAACTATCGGATCAGCAGGTTTTCCAGCTTGGTGTCGCCGATCACCAGCGATACCTTCTGCCCAGGCCGCAGCACGTGGCCTGGGTTGGCGAACAGGATGTGGTAATCCCTTTCCTCGGCGGCGGCGCTGTTGCGCCGCGTGGTGCGCATCTGCCCCAGCTTGGGCGATTCCGGCACGCCGAAAGCCGCGCCGCTCGACTCGTCGAGCAGATAGGGGCGGATTTTGCGCTCAAACAGGGGCGCGGCCTTGGCGGCATCCACGACCCGATAGCGAAAATCGAGCATGCTGCCGGCGGCGGAAAGATGCACGCCGTTGATGCGGATCCCCAGGCTTTCGATATGGGTGCAATCTTCGGCATCCGCGCCGGAGACGGCACCCTGGCGCGCCGCCGTGCTGGAACAGCCGGAAAAAACGAGTACGGCAAAAATCACGCAAAGCAGGGCCAGCATGCTCCAGAAAACCGGCTCTGAATCCTTGTCTTCATTGGTGATGCGGTTTTTCAGCAAGTTCATGATGTTGTGCTCCAGTTAATCCCCCCTGCCCCCCTCCCCCTTGATGGGGGAGGGCTGGGGAGAGGGTGAGAAATCAATGCATTACCCCTCTCCCCAGCCCTCTCCCGCAAGGGGAGAGGGGGGTCGCGCCGGGCCCCGGCTCCCGGCCAAAACACCCGTTGTAGGAGCGGCGCCCCCGCCGCGATTTGCGGTCGCATTCGCGCCGGGGGCGGCGCTCCTACATGCCCATTCCGGGTTGGTCACCCCCCGTACCCGGCTACTGAACATTGATCCGCACATAGGCCGCGACCGGTGCTGCCAGGCCGAGGTTGTCCCTGACCTTGTAGCGCAGGGTTTCGGTGCCGCTGAAGCCAGCCCTGGGGCGGTAGGAAATGGTGCCGTCGGCGTTGACGGTGGCCGTTCCGCCCTTGTTGGGGCCGACCGTGATCCACACCGTGGCCGGGTCGATGCTGCCGTCCGGATCGCTGTCGTTGGCCAGCACGCTGATGATCACCGCCGGGTAGGCGGCAGCCGTGCCCTGGCGCCTGGGCGCGGTGACGGTATCGTCCAGCAGCAACGGAGGCTGGTTGGCGGGATTGACCGTGACGCGCACATAGGCGCCGGGGCTGGATGCCAGTCCCAGCGTATCCCTGACCTTGTAGCGGAAAGTTTCGATGCCGGTGAAGCCGACGGCGGGACGGTAGGAGATCGTGCCGCTGGCATTGACCGTCGCCGTCCCGCCCTTGTCGGGCGTGGTGGAGAGGAACACGCTGGCCGGGTCGATGGTATTGGCGGGCGCATCCGGGTCGCTGTCGTTGGCCAGCACGTTGATCTCGACTGCCGGATAGGTGGCGCCTGCCAGCCGCGCCAGGACCGTGGCGGCGTCGTCGCCGGTCAGCGGCGCGCGATTGACCGAAGTGACGCTGATATTGAAAACCTGGTCATAGCGCAAGCCGGTGGGGTCGGTCACCCGCGCGGTCACCGGCTGCGTGCCGATGCTGGCCGGGGTCCACGAGATCAGCCCGGCCGCGTCGAGCGTCATCCCGGCTGGCGCGCTGACCAGGGAGAAGACCAGGGCGCCGCCATCCGGGTCGCTGGCCGTCAGCTGGTAGGCATAAAGGCTGCCGGTGCTGGCCGTGGTGACCGGAACGGAGGTCATCAGCGGCGCATGGACGCCGTTGGCGGCCACCAGTTTGACAAACATGCCGCGATCGGGGCTGGCGCCGCTGTTCAAATAGAGCCGCCGGTCGTAAAGCGGATAGCTGGCCGATGCCACGCCGGGCGCGAGCTGCGGGATCACGACTGCATCCAGTGTCTTGGCCGCCGGCAGCAGGGCCGAATACTGGGTTTTCGGCCAGGGATACGGGTTGCCGTCCTCCGCCACCAGCTGCATGTCCATGCCGTTGATGACCGGCACATGGGTCATCAGGCCCGCATTGATGAAGCGCAGCAGGGTCCGCTGCCCGGCCGGGAGCGGCAGCGGCTCCTCGTCCGCGCTGAAGGACTTGCCGTTGAGGATGAAATATTTTGGCTGGTAGTCGAGCGTGCTGCTCATGGGCGTGCCCGGCCCATAGCCGCCGGGCGTGGTGACGGCCGCATGCAGCGCCGGGTCGATCTCGCTGAACAGCAGCAGCAGCTGGTTGTCGTAGGCGATGCCAGGGTAGGCCAGACCGCTCGCCGCATCGCTGCTCAGGCTGCCGTAGAGCCCCATCTGCACCTGCACCTGGGGATGGGTGCCG
Source organism: Sulfuricella sp. (assembly GCA_041651995.1). Classification (NCBI taxonomy): domain Bacteria; kingdom Pseudomonadati; phylum Pseudomonadota; class Betaproteobacteria; order Nitrosomonadales; family Sulfuricellaceae; genus Sulfuricella; species Sulfuricella sp. The sequence continues at coordinate 41,570 of JBAZID010000001.1, forward strand.
CTTTGATACAGGTAGGTGCCCGGCCTCAGGCTGTTCCAGGCATAGCTCGCGGTACCGCCGCCCGCCGCTGCTTCGTGGGTGAAGGACTGCACCACGGTCTTGCCGCCGGAGTTGGTGGTATACACCGGGGCCATGGCGGCCAGCTGGCCGGGGATGACGATGGAAGTCGCCTGCGGCAGGTTGTTGGTCAGGTTGATGGTCAGCGTGGTGTCGCCCGGCGGCACGCTCAGGGCCGGTCCGGGAACCGTCGCGGCGCAGGGCGGGGCCGCGCAGGACGCGCCGTCGAGGGCATAGCCCCACATTGGGATGACCGCGCCGTCCGGCATGGTCAGGGAGACGGCTTCGGCACGCAGGTTGTAGGTGGCGGCAAGTGCCGGGGCGGCAAGCGTGACCATCCCCGCCAGCGCCAGCGCCTGCGCGATTTTTTTCAGCTGTGGCAGATTCGTTTTCATGATTGCTGCTCCCTGGATTACGGTATGGTCACGCCGGCTGGCTCGATGACCAGCATGGTCATCATTCCGCCGGGGAAAATATCGTCGTTGGTGATTTCCTTCTCGTTGTGGGAATGCCACATGTGGAAGTAGCCGCCGTTTTCACCCTGCGGGGTCTGCCCCGGCGGCAGGGCGCCGAACTGCCCCAGGTAGGGGCTGCCGCTGTAGTGCGCGCCGTAGGAAAGATCCTGGATATTGGGCAGGATCACCGGAATGGGCTTGCCGTGATCCGCGGCGTATTCGTTCGGGGCCAGCGTATCACCCGGCGCGTGCCCATAGGCATCCCAGCCCAGGCCCTTGCCGGTCCACTCGAAGGTGGCATCGTAGGTTTCGCCCGGCACGGTGCGCAGGGTGAAATTCGACTCGGCCAGATCGGGGCCCATCCCCGGCGCGCTTTCCAGCAGGCGCCCGTCGCGGGCGATGAGCCAGGTGTTGTTGCCATGGGTGTGCAGGGGGTGCAGGTCGCGCCCGGCATTGATCACGCGCATCAGGATCTTTTCGCCGGCATGCATGCGCGGCAGGCAGTTGTAGGGCTGGGTCGGCAGCCACGGCACGTTGGCGTCGAGCATGACGTCCGGCGCGTTGCGGCCGTTGAGGAACCACAGGGTCGGGCGGAAAGCGCTGGTATCCACGACCGGCACGCTGGCCGGGTTGGCCATCACCTGGGCATCGACCTGGGCATGGATCAGCGGGTCCATCTCGGTGATCAGGAACAGGTATTCATGATCGAAGCTGGTGCCGGGATGCGCGTAAGCCTGGCGCAGCGGATCGGGGCTTGCGGGACGCACGATCAGCGCGCCGAGCAGCCCCATCTCGACCTGCAGCGCCGGGTTGCTGCCGCTGTGGTAAAGATAGGTGCCGGGATTGCCGGCCACGAAGCTGTAAGTCACCGAGCCGCCGCCGGGCAGCACCTCGCTGGTCATGAGGCCGGGTGTGCCGCCGCTGGCGACGACGTTGCTCTGGCCGGGAAAGACCATGGATACCGGCGCGGGCACCGGCAGCTCGTTGCTGAGGGTGACGGTGACGGTATCGCCCTGGTTGACGATCATGGTCACGCCCGGGTACTGCATCCGGCCGTTGCCGTTGGCGTAGCCCCAGGCGTAGTGCACGTTGCCGTCCGCGCTGGAGATATAGTCCGCCCTGGCGGTCAGGTTGAAGGTGCTGGCGGCGACGCCGTCCACCACGGCCCAGGCCATGTTGCTCGCCGCAAACAGCAGCAGCGTCATGGCGGCGGTGAGCAAGCGCGGGTATTTGCTGGTCTTCGGGTTCATGTCGTCCTCCTCTTTGTGCATCAGTTGACGCGGATTTCGGTCATGATTCCGCCGAAATCCTGCACGTCGTTGCTCAGGTAATTGAGATTGGTGGTGTACAGGAAATAGGTGCCCGCCGGGACACCCGAGGTATCGACCAGGACATCCGCCGACTCGCCGCCACCCAGGGTGACGGAACTGGTGTCATAGGCGAGGTTCTTGCCGTCGGGCCCGCGCGCGATATGGGCGCCGCCGCCGACCACGCGCATCGGCAAGCCGAGGATGGTGACGGTGTAATAGTTGGTGACGCTGAGATTGGACAGGCGCAGCAGCAGCTTTTCGCCCTCGCTGGCGCGGTTGAGCTGGATCAGCGAGCTGAGTTTCTGCGATGCCAGCCCGCCGTTTTCCGCCGGGGGCGTCAGGGGGTTCGGATCGACGGTATCGGGATAGCCGCGGCCGTTGATCATGGTGTAGCTGTCGCGCAGCGTGGCAAAGGGCAGCGGCTGGACCGCGATGTGGTCTTCATGGAACTTGCGGTCGAACCCGCTCAATTGCAGGGGATAGGACTTGTTGTAGCCGGTCGAGCCATCGCCATCGTTATAGGCGAACTGGGTGTAGGTCTTGCCGTTGTACACCCTGGCCTGCCCGTCCTGGGCGGGCCGCACGTAGAGATTGCCGAGCATGCCCATCTGCATGTGCTCGGTGGCTTCCATGTGGCAGTGATAGAGGAAAGTGCCGGGCTCCACGATGTTGTAGAAATAGGTGATGCTCGATCCCATGTTCACTCCGAACGAGCCCTCCGGCATGCCGTCGAAGACCGGTGCGGCCTGGGGAAAGCCGTGGAAGTGAATGGTATGCGGGTCGAACAGGTCCGGGCGCATCAGCATGCCGACGTTGGTCATGGAGAGGAAAAACCGGTTGCCTTCCCTGAGTTCGAGGGTGGGCGCCGGGAATTCGGCCGCCATCTCGCCCTGGGCGAATACCTGGGCCGGGGCAACGCCGGTGACATCGTGGAAACCGAAGGTGTAGAGCACATTGCCGTCGGCCATGGTGGCGAAGCCGTCGCTGGCGGTGAGGTGTTTGCACACCACTTCCGGATCGCCGGGGCTATCCGGAATGGCATCGCCATTCACATCCCCCGGACACTGCACGAAGACGGCGGCAGCGGCAGGGAGCGAGGCAGTCCAGAAGGCGGCCGCCGCCAGGGAAACGCCGAGTTTGAAAAGATTTGCGGTGCTCATGATCTTTCTCCTTGTACCGGCCCGCCGCTGTGGATTTGCGGCGGGCCGAATTGCCCTGGTTTTACTGCCACTCGTCCGCGCCGATGTCCGGCGGGTTGGAACGCACCTGCCGGTCGATGTCGATCAGGCAGTTGGCCGGTGTCGCGCACTGCGCCTGGCTTCCCATGTCGATGACGGGGGAGCCCGCATTCAGGTGGTAGTTGCCGGACGGGGTGAGCGGTCCGAAGCGCACGTCGATCCAGTTGCCGCCTTCGTCAAAGGCCGCGGCGGTGGCGATGCCGGTGGTGAGCTCCGGCTGCTGGATGGTTTGCCCGGGCTGGCCATTGACATAGCTGGCCACGAACGACGGATCGGCGCTCAGGTTGGATGCGGCATAGCCGGTGGTATCGGTCAGCACGCTGAACACCGGGTTGAGCAAGGCCGGGGCTGATGTGCCCAGCACGCCCAGATCCCAGTACACTGGCGCCTCGCCGCCAGCACCGATGCTGGGGCGCAGGCCGAAGACCGCCGGTGAGACAGTGTTGTCGATCGCCCAGTAGAACGAGCGGTTATGCCACACGATGTTGTTCACCAGCGCCGGGTTCGAGTGCTCGACCTTGTAGGGACGCGCGCTGTTGCCGTTGCCGATGGTGCTGAACAGCAGGGTGCTGCTCGCCCGCGAGACGATCCCCGCTGGTTGCGGCGTCGACTGGTTCGGGCTGTTGGCGGCGAATGCCGCGCCCGCCGTGGCCGTGCTGTCGTTGTTGGCAATGGTGTTGTTGGCAATGGTGGCGTAGATGCTGTCCTGCAGCGAGATGCCGCCCCCCGCCATGCCTGCCATGTTGTCCACCACGATGTTGTTGGCGATGGTCAGCGGGTACCAGCCTGCCGGACTGTTGGGCGCACGGCTCACGTCCTGGCCGTTGACGAACTGGGCGGCAATGCCCCCGCCGTCGCCTGCCCCGGCCTGGTTGCCCTGGATCAGGTTGCCGCTGATGGTCACCTTGCCTGCGCCCGGTGAAAGCCCGGCGCCGTTCAGCGGCGGCTGTCCGCCGACAAAGATGCCGCCGCCGGAAACATTCACCCCCTGGTTGAAGGACTGGTTGAATATCACCGTGTTGTTGGCAATCGTGCTGCCGCCGCTCCAGCCCAGGTGGCCGATACCGCCACCGTGACCGGCGCTGAAGTTGCCGCAGATGTAATTGCCGCTGACGTTGTAGTTCTGGCTGCCGGTGCACAGCGCAACCCCGCCGCCTGCCGCTCCGGCGGTTTCCGCGCCGTTCTGTGCGATATGGTTGTTGTGGATGGAAACAAAGTCGTTCTGGCTGTCGCTCGGGTTGCCGTTGGCGTCGACCAGGGCGGGATGGCCGAGCCGGACGCCGCCGCCATAGAGGCCGTTGTTGCCGGCGATCCTGTTGTTGCTGATCTCCAGGTAATTGGCGTAGCCGTTGACGAAGATGCCGCCGCCGGTGTCGCCGCCGGTGATGCCGAGACCGTCAATGCGCGCATGCGCCGTGCCGGACGTAAAGGCGCCATTGCCGTTGCTCCTGGCCAGCACCATGATGCCCGCGCCCTCTTCGGTATTGAACAGGTTGGGCTCGTTGTCGGGCGCATTGACCCCCGTCGTCTGGCCCGGCACCAGGTCAAAGGTGCGGGCAGCCGTGCCGTTGGCGTACTTGGTGTTGACCAGCGTGCGCCAGTTGGTCAGCTTCTCCGCCGGTACCTTGGCGGCGTTGATGGTCGTGGACAGCGCGCCCCAGCCCTGCAGGCGGACTTTCTTGTCCATGATCACCAGCTCGTCGTAGCGGCCGGGAGGAACCAGGATCAGGTCGCCCGAATTGGCCGCATCGATGGCTGCCTGGATTTTCGTGCCCGGCAGCATCGCCCTGACCGTGGTACCGCCAGGTGTGCCGACCGTGACGGTCACGCCCAGGCTGGAGGTCTTGAGATTGTCGCGCGTGACTTCCAGTTGCCCGGTGGTCCCGTTGGTGGTTCCGACCGTTCTCGGAACGCGCACCTCGATAATGCCGTTGCTCCAGGAAATAACCGGCAGGCTCAGTCCGCCGAGGGTGACCTTGCCGGCGCCCTGGGCCGCGCCAAAGCCGAAGTCGCGCGGGATATTCCTGAGCGTTAACGGGGTACCGTCATAGGCCGGGTTGGGGACTTGCACCGTGCCAGCGGAGACAATTCTCAGCTTCGGCTGGCTGGCAACAAGCGTGCTGGGGACGGGTACAAAAGGCCCGTTCTGGCTGATGTCTGCCGCAGTCCTGCCCTCGACCGAGTAGATCAGCGGCGTGCCGTCCGGGAATTCGCAATCCACGGGGAACTGGCCCGGCCCGGCGAATGCGGCCACCGGCAGCACCGGTGTATCCAGGTAGGTGGTCTTGCCCGGCAGGTACTGGAAGGTATAGCAGAACTGGCTGTACTGGCGGTTGAAGTACGGGTCGATCACCATGGCCGGATTGCCGCTCGCGTCGGTGCCGGGAACCGGGCCCGGATCGTTCATGCAGGTGGTGATCATGTTGGGTGCCACGCCCGAGGGCATGGGGAGGTTCATGGAGTAGGTGGATGGCACCAGGGCATTGAAGGTGCCCCACTGGTCCGCATACACGCGGGAAATTTCACGCCCGCTCCAGTCGCGGATCGACACCGGAAGCCATGCAGGCGCCTGTTTCTCGCCGAAAGTCGGGGCATTGGGGTCGAACTCGTTGGCCAGATCGTTGAGGATCATGCCGACGATATGGCTGGCGACCGGCACTTCGGTGAACATGAAGAAGTCCGCCGCCCCATTCTTGCCCTGGGCCACGTCGACCGCCTTGCGGTCGCACAGCGGACGCGGCTGGCTTGCATAGGCCGAAGGCACGCCGGGGAACAGGGTCAGCTCGGCCGGTACGGCGCGCACGTCGCCCACGCAGGCGGGAGGCAGCGCCAGGGTGCCGGGCAGGTAGGTATCGCCGAAATCGACGTTCTTGTCTTCTTCCTTCACGTGCTGATAACCGGGAGGCGTGATCGCTTCCACGATATAGCGGCCGGGAGGCAGTTCCGGTTTCCCGGCTCCGCCACCGAAGGCATAGCCGCCGTCGAACACCGCCGGGCGCACCTGGTTGAAGTTGCGCAGGCCGTCGTAGCAGTCCGTGAGATGGCCATTGGACACGAAAGGCTCGCCCTGGCAGCCGCTGGGCAGGCTGTCGTCCCAGCTGTCGGTGGTGGCGATATCCATGCTGTCGCCGGTGTCGAAGACGGCGTTGCTGTTGCGGTCGAGATCTTCAGGGCCGGGGAAATTGCCGAATGGCCAGTTGTCCGCATCGGCCAGCACCACGCCGGTGGCCGTATTCAGCCCGGTGATCGCGGTGCAGTCCGGCTTGTCGATGATGCCGTCGGCGTTGCAGTCGCGATAAAGATTGACCTGCACGCGCGGAATGCCCGGCTCCCAGTTCTCCGCCGCGGCATAGCGCGGATCTTCCTCGGCGCGGGTCGTGGCATAGCGCACGATGCCGGAAATCCCGCCGTTTTCATTGGGGCCGTAGTTGTTCTTGCCCCATTCGATCACGTTGGTCTGGCCGAGGAATCCCTGGAAGCCCTGCACCAGGACCGGTCCGGTCTGGGTGCGATAAGGCAGGCCGCCATTTTCGGACTGCGGCTGGGGATTGAGCTTGTCCCACGAAGGCATGGTCCAGCCGTCATGCGGCGAAACAGGGCCGCCCGCGTCCACCACGACAGTGGCGCCGGTGGCCTTGAAGCGGGCGAAATCGACTTCCGCCACCAGCCAGTTGAAGAAGGGGAACACTTCATTGAAGCTGGTCTCGCCGCTCATGTCGGTCACTTGCGACTGGTAGACGCTGCCGTCGCGAAAACGGATATTGATGGCCTGCCCCGGCATGCCCGCCTCGCCCGCATCGCGGAAGCCGTTGTTGTTGGCGTCGAAGAACACCCGGCTTTCGAGGCGGTGGAACCAGTTGAACACCGGCACTTCCTGCAGGTCAACCGCGCCGCCGCCCGGCGGCACCGTGACATTGTTGGAGGCGATGACGATATCCAGGTTCTCGTCCCAGATCACCAGCTGGTAGGTGCCAGCCGCAACGCCGGGAATGGTGAAGCTGCTGTCCGGATTGCAGGGCGTGGTGAAGACCGCGCGCCCGCCGGCCACGGCAAGCTCGTTCAGGCCGATCCAGCACTGCGGGAAAGGCGCGCCGTTGTAAAAGGCAAAATTGGGCGGCCGCGACATGTGCATGTTGACCACCTTGCCGCTGACCGTGCTGGCGCCGTTCAGCACCGAGGCATCCCGGAGGGCGGTTTTGACGAAGCCGAAAAAGACATGGTGTCCGGGCGGGCCGAATTCCTGGAAGAAGCTGGGTTCGTTGGCTTTCACCCAGGCATCGATGCCCTTGGTGCCCTCGATGGTGGAAGTCTGGATATACCCCGAACCGGCCGGCGGAATCACTTCAAGCGTGTATTTGGCCGGTGCCAGGTATTTGATCAGCACCGTGCCATCCGCCCCGGACTTGATGAAGCCGCTGCCCCTGATGCTGACCACCGGCGCGCCGCCAACCATCACCGGGGTGCCATCGGGGTTCTTCTGGTATTCGGTGCCGATGGGATTGCCGAAGGCATCCTGGGTAACTTGGCCGCCGGAAGCGCCATAGGTGCCGCCAGCCTCCTTCAGTGTGATGGAGAAGCCCGCCAGCCCGGTTTCCTGCGGCAGGTCGGGCGCGCCGTTGATGGGCTGGTTGTCATTGAAGACAAAGATGGAAATCTGCGCGGTCGGAATCGGGGCCTTGTTCACCACGATATTCACCGCCGTCTGTCCCGGCGCAACTGCGGCGCCCCCCATCTGGTAACCGGCATCCGGCAGCACCGAAACGTAATAGCGCTTCTGCGAGTCGAGCGCGAGGGCCGCCGGAGACTTGAGAGGATCGATGCTGTTGCCGGCGCCCGTCACCGGCATGTAGCTGGCGTGGAAGCTCAATGCCAGGTTGCTGCCGTCAGCCGGCACGCCGGGCCGGGAATCCCTGGTGCTGTCTTCCTCGACCAGCCAGCGGAAACCCGTCACCGGCTCGTTGTTCGGGCCAACCACGTTGATGGTCAGAGCCGCCGCATACTGCGGCAATACGCACATCAGCAGCGCGGCGATAATCAGCCGCCACGCTTTCTGCAGCACCCCTTTAAAATTGTTCATGGCATGGGTTTCCATAACGCCTCCCTCACTCACTTGACTGCAAATTTTCCTGGACCGGATTTTCCGGCATGGCCGACTGCCAACGCCGCTGAAATCCATGTGACAAATTGTTCATGAAGTGCGGCAAATTGACACCGAGGCAAAGACTGCATTTCGCTACGGCCGGAACTCCACTTGAAGATGGGTGAATGACTGTAGCTGCGCACCGCCCGGGCAGCATGGGCTACAGAGCCAAATGTAGGGTGGGTTAGCGCTTTTTGCGTAACCCGCCAGGCGTTGCGTAGCAACACCAGACAAGTGACGAAGCAATCCCGTATCTATTTGAAAAAATGGAGAGCTGCGGGGCGTGTGAAAATCAGTGCCTAGCGGTCAGCACACCGTCCACGATGGAGACGATCGCGGCCTCGGTGGATTCGTCCTTGAGGATGAAATGATCCGCTCCGCTATGCAGCGCGGCATCGCGGTATTCCGGCAGGTCGAAACTGGTGATGACGCAGATCATGGGATGAACATAAACATTCTTGATGATCCGGGTGAGGGCGAGGCCATTCCTTCCCGGCAGGCTGATATCCATGAAGATCAGATCGGGCAGCCGCTGCGCCACGCGCTGCAGGGCGTCCTCCCCGTCCGCCGCCTCGGCCACCCGCATGGCGGGAAAATGCCGCGCAAGCACCCGGTGCAACGACTGCCGGAAGGCGTCATTGTCATCGACGATCAGGGTATTGAGTTTTTTCCTCATCCGGGACGCTTAAACCCTGACCCGGTACTGACGGTAATAGTCCAGCACGCGCGGAACATAATTCCGGGTCTCGCGGAATGGGGGGATGCGGTTGCCGTGCCGGATTACCGCATTTTCGCCGGCATTGTAGGCAGCCAGCGCCAGGCTCATGTCACTGTTGAACAGGGTCAGCAGATCGCGCAGATATTTCGCGCCGCCATGCAGGTTCTGCGCCGGGTCGAACGAGTCCGAAACGCCATAGCGCCTGGCCGTCGCCGGCATGAGCTGCATCAGCCCGGCGGCGCCCTTCCTGGAAACGGCGCGTGGATTGTATTGCGACTCCACCGAGATCACGGCATGCAGCAGCGCCCCCTCAAGGCCATGGGCCCGCGCGACTTCCTCGACCATCCGCTCAAACCGGACCTTGCCGGCGCGGATGAGCGGCTGCCTTGCCGGCGCGGACGTGAAAGCCGGGGCGTCCGCCCGGTTCCGCTCGAAAACGAAGGTTCTGAAGCGGCTGTCCGCCGGCACATTGCTCAGGCTCACGCTGCCGTCCGCAGCGGTATAGGCATAGATATCGGCCCGCGCATCCGCACAGACACCGGAGCCGAGCAGATACAGCGAGGCAAGAACATATCCCGGAAATTTCATGGCTCACCTGTGGTGAAAATCAGCATGCTGCTGTGCTTTTCACCTTAGGCAATCGATCCATGGCAGGCAATACGCTGGATGCTGTAAGTTAAGCCGGTGGATTCCGCATGGGACAGCGCGATTTACCTGCGCCGGTCCTGGATCAATTCACTCCCCTGCACAAGGCTCCATGAATGCAAAACGGGAGCCGCAGCCCCCGTTATCGCATGAGCCAATACCAGATCAGAGCAGCTTCCTGCGCCGGGCCGCGCCCAGGCCGAGGAGGCCAAGCCCCAAGAGGGCGAGTGTGGCGGGTTCAGGCACTGAAGATGAGTCGTGCCATACGATGTTATCGAAGGCGAAATATCCGTCGGAGGGGGCGTAGCTCACGGTGAGCGAACTCAAATTGGTGAGATTGCTGAAATTGAAGGTCTTGTAAAAAGTGTCCAGCGTGATGACGTCCGTGCCCACCGAAACATCATACGCAGCCGACGCCCCGGGGTACTGCGCCACTGTGTACCAACTCAGGCCTGCGTCCAGTTGGTCTATGGTGAAGGTGCCGCCGCCATTTTTCGTAATCGTGAAACTGTTGCTGAACCCGGAGATTAGGCTAAGCGTGCCGTTGTCAGCCCCATAGCCGGGACCTTGCCAGACATATGTACTGGACCCGGAAAAATTCAAACCGCCGGAGGTGAAGGGTGTGGAACTTGCATTTGCGACATCATCGAATGTCACCACATAAGCCTGCGACGGAAGCGGGGCAAGTAACCCAAAAAACATAGCGCCTAAGGCTATCTTGTTCGTCATTGTCGATAACATGTTGCTCTCCTCGAATTAAATTTTTTTCTGCGGCTTATTCACCTTGTAAAGTTATATAAGCAAATTACGTTCCATGAATCACCATTTCAATTGTTTTTATTGTTTAACATATAGTTACATTCTTTCTGGCATCCTGCTTTGTGCCTATTGAAAACAATCTGTGTAAGAAAACTCGACACCAAAAATGACATCGCACACATGTTCAGATGGCCCCTGGTCAGTTTCAATCACATAATCCCCCCCACCCGAAGTTTTTCTACCGTGTATTCAGTAAAGCAACCTACTACAGAATAGGGTGTTCACCCCATTCTGTTGACCCGTCCCCCTGGATTATAAATTTAACCGTGTAGCGCCCAATCGTTACGGGACAGGGAGAAGGATCATGAAGATTTGCATTCTGGGTGGAGATGGATATCTGGGCTGGCCGACGGCCATGCATTTTTCCGCGCGCGGCCACGAGGTCATGGTGGTGGACAACATGGCCAAGCGCAGCTGGGAGATCGAGGTCGGGGCGGCGCCGCTGGAGCCCGTCCCGTCGATGCTGGAGCGCGCCAGTCACTGGCGCCGGAAGAAATCCCGCCACATCATGACGGTGATCGGAAACATCGCCGACGACGGGCAGGTCATGCGCGACATCTGCCATGATTTCCGCCCGGATGCCATCGTCCACTACGGCGAACAGCCATCCGCGCCCTACTCCATGCTGAATCAGGAAAATGCCGTTTATACCCAATGCAACAATGTGGTCGGCACGCTCAACGTCATGTTCGCCATGCGCGAATACTGCCCGCAGGCCCACCTGGTCAAGCTCGGCACCATGGGGGAATACGGCACGCCCAATATCGACATCGAAGAGGGCTGGCTGGAAGTCACGCACAACGGCCGCCAGGACCGGGTGCTCTACCCCAAGAAACCCCACTCGCTTTACCACCTGTCCAAGGTCCACGATTCCCACAATCTGGAATTCGCCAGCAGGATGTGGGACTTCCGCGTCACCGACCTGAACCAGGGCGTGGTCTACGGAATCGATACCGACGAGACCGGCGATGATCCGGAGCTGTGCACCAGCTTTCACTACGACGACATCTTCGGCACGGTGCTGAACCGCTTCGTGGTGCAGGCCGCGATCGGCATGCCGCTCACCGTGTACGGCAGCGGCAACCAGATCCGGGGCTACCTGAATATCCGCGACACCCTGCGCTGCATCGAGCTGGCGGTCGCCAATCCCGCGGGCAGCGGCGAATTCCGCGTTTTCAACCAGTTCACCGAGCAGTTCTCCATCATGGAGCTGGCGTACCGGGTGCAGGAAAGCGCCGCCGCTCAAGGCATCAGAGTGGAAATACAGCACCTGCGCAACCCGCGCGTGGAACAGGAGAAACACTATTACCACGCCGTGCATTCCGGCCTGGAGGGCCTGGGCCTGGAACCGCACCTGCTGAACAACGGCGTCATCGGGCAGATGCTGGAAAAGGCGGTGAATGCGGCTGCCCGGGTCAATGAATCCTCCATTCTGCCCAAGGTGGACTGGAAGCACGGGTGGCGGCAAGCCGTTCAGGGGAATGATCAGGCCGCAAGGCTGAATGACGCCCCCATCGGCTTGAACCTCGATGGCGCGGTCGCAGCGGCCTAGCAAGACGATCTCCGGCTGAATCGCTGGTTTGCGCGCCGTTCGGGCACAAAGGGGAATGACCATGCAGCGCCGCCAATGCCTCAAGTACCTGGCCACGGGATTCGGCCTCGCCGTTTCGGGGCAGTCCGGCGGAGCACTCAGGGAAGCTAGCGCCCCCTCCCCCTTGACGGGGGAGGGCTGGGGAGAGGGTGAGAAATCCATGCGCCCCCCCTCTCCCCAGCCCTCTCCCGCAAGGGGAGAGGGGGTTCTTGGCGCCATACCCAAAAGCCTGTGGGTGTGGCGCACCCCGCTGTCGGAAGCGGACCCGGTCGTGGCGCTGCTGCGGCAATTCAATTTCCGCAGCGTGTTTTACTCGATCCCCCCGGGCGAGCGGGCGCAACTGTTCGCGGGCGGGAAGAAGCAAAGCGCCGCCATCCATGCCTGCCGCGCAGCCGGCATCGCTTTCTACGCCGTGGCTGGTGATCCCGGGTGGAGCAGGCGCGGATGGCAAATACCCGGGGCGGTGGCCGAGCTGCTCGATTTCCAGCAGCGCAGCCAGCTGTTCGACGGCCTGTGCCTGGACATCGAGCCGCACACCCTGCCGGAATGGAAAACGGGCGCGCGCGAACAGCTCATCCACGGCTATCTGGACATGCTGGGCAACATACGCCAGGCCAGCCAGAGCATGAAGCTCCCGCTGATCGCTGCCGTGGTTCCGTTCCATGCCAACATTGCCGCCCCGGACGAGGCAGGAAAATCCATGCTGGAAAGCGCCGCCGGCAAGCTTGACGCCGTGGTCATGATGGCCTACCGCCGCGCTCCCGGCGCGAGCCTGCGCATCGCCGCAAAAGCGCTGGGCCAGCTGGATGCGCTGAAGAAACCCTGGTGGTTCGGGGTCACCACGCATCGGGGCGCAAGCGAAGCCATCAGCCATGCCGGTGCCACTTTCGGGCAGTTCAGCGCGGCCCTGCTTGAGCTCGATGCGCGCCTGGAAACGCATGCGCCGCTCTATCGCGGCATTGCGATCAACGACTACCCCTCCCTGCCCGCCATCCTGACCAGGAGATAAGCATGCATTTCCGCGGCAAATCCCAGCCAAAATCGACCCCCGGAACGGCGGCAGGCAAAAAGCGCTGGGCCAGGATCGCCCTTGTTCCGCTGCTGGGCGGCACCTTCCTGTATGCGGCCGTGGTGCCGCCTGCCAACCTGCGCGTGGAAGGCCTGCTGCATGGCGACCTGATTCCCGTCGCCCCGCTCTACCGCGCCCAGATCACCCGGCAGATCACCAGCTGCTACAGCAAGGTGAAAGCTGGCGAGCCGCTGGTCGTCGTGAGCAATTTCATGCTGGACGAGCAATATTCCTCGGACTACCAGACCCGGCTTGCATCATTGCATCTGGAACAGATCAACCAGAACGAGGGCGCTGCCGCTGCCGCCGTGGAAGTCCGCATGGCGCGGCAAAATCATCTGGCCGCCGCGTCTTCCGCAGAAAAAGCCCGGGCGCTATCCCGGGCCTATGACGAGCTGCACGCTGCCCGCGCCATCGGACGGGTGGCGCGCGACGCCGCGCGTTCTGACGCGCAGCGCGCCGCTGCGGAAGCGGCGGCGCTACGCGAGGCCTGGCAGAAGTCGCAGCTGGATCTGGCCCAGACCAAAAAAGGCAGCGTGGAAAAAGTCGCTTCCCTGCAGCAGCAACTGAGCCTGCTGGAAGAGGCCAGGAAGCGCGTCAGCGCGCAAGCGCTGCTCGCCCCTGCATCCGGCCAGGTACTCGATTGCACAGCGCATCCCAATGCCGTGGTCGAGGCGGGAACGCCGATCTACCGCATTTTCGACATCGACCGGGCCTATGTGATGGTCTTCACCGATCCGTCGGAAATCGCCAGCCTCAGCGTCGGCATGCCCGCCTACATCCGCATCCCCGGCATTGCGGAAACCCTGCCGGGGCATATCGCGGCGCTGACGCCGGAAGCGGCCAAACTGCCCGAGTCGCTGACTCGCTATTTCTGGCAGCACGATCAGTGGTCCCAGTACCGCCCGGTGAAAATCACCCTGGATAACCTGGACAAGCTCGACCCGGCACTGCGGGAAAAGCTGATTTTCGCTGCCAGGGTACAGGTCAGAATCCCCGTTTCATCGTGGGGTGAGTGGCTGTGGGGAAAGAGCTAGGGAAACGCTGATTTATTTCGCCGCCCCGTCATTGCGAGCGTAGCGAAGCAATCTCGATTCACGAAAATCGACCAGTTCCAGATTGCTTCGTCGCTTCGCTCCTCGCAATGACGATTAAAACAAACTTTTCTAGCACGAACGGAAGAAGGAGGAGGAAAGGCCAATGACCAGGAATATGCAGTACACCGATCCCATGGCGGTCTTGCAGCAGGTCCGGCAATGCGGCGGCCATTTGCTGCCGCAGTGGCAGCCTGGGCATGCCCAGGGATATAGCCATTTCCCGCAATCCGAAAGCGGCGTTGCCGGGCAGATGCTGCAGGACCTCGAATCTCTCGCCTCGGCCGACTACCTGGACAAACTATTTTTCGACCGCCTGAGCGTTTGCCCGGCCTGCGGCAGCCATCATGTCAACGTGCGCGAGGCCTGCTCCGCGTGCAAATCCCCGCATATCTCGCCGCTTTCGCTGCTGCACCATTTCCGCTGCGGCTATGTGGGGCCGGCCGCCGCCTTTGCCCATGACGGCAAGGGGCGAATCTGCCCGAAATGCCACGGCCGCCTGGAAGACCTGGGCACGGACCACGATGTGCCGGGTGAAAATTTCACCTGCCACAGCTGCCACGCCTCTTTCCAGGTGCCTGAAGTGGAAGGCCTGTGCATGGCCTGCCAGGCGCGCACCCCGGGTGACCAGCTGCTGCACAGGGACATCCATAGCTTCCGCCTGAATTCGCTCGGCATGGCAGCCCTGAACAATGGGCGCCTGTTCGCCCGGGAGGAAGAACTGCTGCTCGAAGGTGAAGGCCAGCCGATCTATCGCCGCCATGTTTTCATGTTCCTGCTCGAAGACGAGATGCGCCGCGCGAGCCGCTATGGCACGGCCTTCAGCCTGATCATGCTGCGGCTCGCTCCGGGCGATGGCGCCGGAACGGAAGAACTGATCTTTCACATGGCGGCGAGCCTGCGCAATTCCGACAAGATCGGGCGTTACAACGAGGAGCGCCTGATGATCCTGCTGCCGGCAACGGACCGGGCCGGAGCGGATATCTGGCTGCAGCGCTTTCTGGCCGGGGCGGGCGATGGCCTGCGGGCAGGCATTGTCGAGCTTGATCCGGCGCGCGATCTGGCCAGCCAGCTGGAACAGTCATGGAACAGCTGAACGGCTTCCCGGCCTATTTCTTCTCGCCCCTCAGCCTGGCGAACATGAGCGGGATGGCGCGCGTTCTGGGCGAGCTGCTGACTTCCGCCAATCTGTATTTCTGGTTTCTGGTGCTGCTCCTGCTGCGTTTCGTGCTGCCCGATATCCTGCTGTGGCTGACCAGCGTGTTTTATCCGCGTGCCCTGATCGCCCGGCAAGGCCCTGGTTTGCCAGAAAATCCGCTGGTTTCTATCGTCATCGCGGGGCGCAATGTGGAGCACAGCATTGCAAAAATGATTCAGTCCGCGCTGCAATGCGGCTATCACAACCTGGAAGTCATTTTCGTTGACGACTTCTCCGCCGACGGCAGCGTGGCGCGCGCCCGCGCATGGGAGAAAACCGGCCGGGTGCGCGTATTCGAAGCCCGGAACCACAACGGCAAGCCCGGCAGCCTGAATATCGGTCTGACGCTGGCGCGCGGCGATTACATTTTCATACCGGATGCGGATTGCGAGTTGCAGCCCGGCATCATCCAGCACCTGCTTGCCCCTTTTGCCGACGCGAAAGTTGGCGCCGTGTCCGCCAATCTGCGCGTGAGAAATGCGGCCCGCAACTGGGTCACGCGCTTCCAGGAATGCGAATATGCGCTCAACGTCAGCATTTCCAGGCTGTGGCGCGCGCCGCTGAATATGCTGTCCATCCTGCCCGGCGCGGGCAGCATGTTCCGCACCGTCGCCATGCGTCAGCTGGGCGGCTACGACTCCGGGCTGGGGGACGACACCGACCTCACGCTGCGCCTGCGCAAGCAGGGCTGGAAACTGCGTTTTGCGCTGGACGCCATCGTCTGGACCGATGTGCCCGGCCACTATGGCTGGCTGCTGCGCCAGCGCAGCCGCTGGAGCCGCAACATGATCAAGATCCGCCTGCACAAGCAGGGCGATCTCTATCATTTCTGGCGCTTCGGCTGGGTCAACGCGCTGGTTTTCGGCGACGTTCTGATTTTCCGCGTCATCCTTCCCTTTCTTGCGCTGTGGGGCGTGGTCTATTTCATCCTGACCGATCCATTCTCCACGCCGGCGCTGCTGACGGTGGTGTACTGGCTGACCACTTTCTTCCTCTTCATCAAGCTGCTGATCGCCCATGACATCGCCGCCACGCCCCGCCTCAAGATGCTGTGGCTGGCGCCGCTCTACCCTTTTTACCGCCTGCCCATTCACCTGGTGGAGCTGCTTTCCATGCTGCGGGAGTTTCTGCGCATCCGTCTCTGGCATCCCTACGTGCCGGAGAGAATCTGGGCCAGGATTCCGCACTGGTAGCGCTACAAGGGGGCTTGCATGTCCGGCACAGCAAACACGACCGCAAATACTATTGATACGGAACGAACTTATTTCCATTGTAGGTCGGGCTTTAGCCCGAAAAATCGGACTAAAGTCCGACCTACAGTCCGGAATAAAATGTACCGGATCAATAAAAGCGCCTTGCGCCACGCACTGCTGGCGGCACTGCTGGGCGCAGCCATGGCGCCGATAGCGTCATTCGCCGAAGCACTGCCGCTGTCGAAACTGGAAGAGAATCTTGCGTCCTCGCTGCGCCTCAAGGCGATGGAAACGCAAATCGACTATGCGCAACATGTATTGCGCCAGCAGCAATCCAGGGAAGGGATGCAAATCTCCGGCAGGCTGGATGCCGGGCATCACAGGCAGATCGTCACCAGCAATCTGACCCGCAACTACGACGCCCTGCAACCGCATGTCGCCCTGAGCTACCCGCTGCTGGGCGGGCGGGCGCAGCAGCTCGAGGCGACCAGGGCCGCGCAAACGCAAACCCGGCTGAGTTCGATCGACTTCGATGACATGCGGCGTCAATTGCTGCACCAGTTGCGCCAGCAGTACATCCTGTACTGGCAATACAGCCAGGCCGAACAACTGGCCGCGCAGTACCTCGAATCACTGCGCGCCAACGAAGCCGCGGCCAGCAAGCTGCATGAAAAGGGAATGTGGACCAGCAGCGAATTTCTGCATTTCAGCAACAGCCTGGCGGCTGCCGGGGATGAGCTGCAGCGCTTCCGCGCCCTGCAGCGCGTGGCCCTGAATACCATGCACTCGATTGTGGGCCAGCGGATTGGCGCATTTCAGTCCGTGCAGCCG
Source organism: Sulfuricella sp. (assembly GCA_041651995.1). Taxonomy (NCBI): domain Bacteria; kingdom Pseudomonadati; phylum Pseudomonadota; class Betaproteobacteria; order Nitrosomonadales; family Sulfuricellaceae; genus Sulfuricella; species Sulfuricella sp. The sequence continues at coordinate 58,928 of JBAZID010000001.1, forward strand.
GTCCTTCCTCAGCCCTGCCTCTCCAGCGCGGGGCTTAACCAGTCGGCTGAACGGCACTCGGCGGAGCTCGGGAAGCTCGCTGCCCAGCGTGAAGCCCTTGCCTATAACCGCGAGATCGGCGCCGGCAGCAGCGTGAATGCGGCCCTCCACCTGGGCCTGGGTTACACCAGCGAACTCGCCAACGACAGGCAGGGCTACGCCGCCACCGCTGGCGTCAGCATCAGCATGCCGGCCGGCTTTCAGGAAGCCGAACGCGCCAACCGTGACCGGCTCAATGCCGCCCTGGTGGTGAACCAGATGCTGAGTGAGCAGGCGCGCCTGGATCTCCAGCTCGACACCGCGCAGGCATACGAAAACCTCCAGCTCGCCCGGAACCGGCTGGAGGTGGCGAAAAGCCAGGCCCAGACAGCCCGCGAAGCCCTGCGCGAAGCAAAAATGCAGTTCGAGCGGCTGCCGCACCCTGTCTTCAATGAATTGATGCAGAAAATTTCCCAGGAATATCAAGCCGCCCTGGCAGAAATCGAAAGCCACAGCCAGTCGCTGCAAAAAACCAGCGACCTTCTGCTGCTGGCCCCCGACAGCTGCGCTGAAGCGGATTCAGAGCAGCCGGTGCCACGTAGCTAGGGAACCCCTGAACAAGTACGTGAGGTCATTGCGAGCGTAGCGAAGCAATCTTGTTTTTCAAAGAGTTGCGAGATTGCTTCGTCACTTCGTTCCTCGCAATGACCACTTGTTCAGGGGTTCCCTAGCAAGGGCTAATGGGTGACAGCTTCCGCGTCCCTGAGCGCCCGTATGCGCCACAACACGCGGGCAGCCCACGCCAGCCCGGCCAGCATGAGCAGAACGCCGAACCAGTAAATGATGGCGCCATAGGACTGCGCTTGCTGCACTTTGCCAAATACGTCGAGGAGGTAAATCCAGTCATGAGGGCCATCCTCGCCCGTCCGGCCGCCGAGCAGTGTCAATTGCGGGCTTTTTGCGTCATATATGTAGGCGGCCAGGTCCATCATGCTGACGCCGCACCACCACACACCCAGCGCCGCGCCGAAAGGATCGCGGTTCTGCCACAACACGGTGGCGGCAGCGATCAGCGGCAACATCAACTGGAAAAGGCTGCCGCCGAGAATCGCCATGAACTGGCCGAAGGGCATAAAAAATACATGCCCGGCCTCGTGAATCGGCAACAAAATGGCATGCATGAACGAACTGCCCATTTCCCCATAGCGGTAGTCCATCAAGGCCAGACGGATGCCCCAGACGAGAAACATCAGCAGCAAGGCGGCGCGGCCATAAAGGTAGCTTGCGTCGACGTGCTCCGGCACATGTTCCAGACGCTCCCGCAGCGCCGCGCGCCAGGCCGGCTCCCCGGTTTCTTCCGCTGTGCGCTGGCTGAACGGCACGAACGCATGGCGCTGCGCCCATTTCTCGAAAACCAGGCCGCATTCGGGGCAAATTCCCGGCGCAGCGCTTTCGCCAGGTGAACGGACGTGGCCACATTTTGGGCATTTCGGCAGATTCATCGCCATTCCGGCTTAAAAATTATCATGGCCACAATACATCGACCGGCAGAACGAACGGAAGCATTTTGTGCACGCCGGGCCACTGCTTGCCCAGCAGGCTGGCAATTCGAAAATCATGAATCTGACGTGCCGGCCTCTGTGTAGCTGTGCGGCAGGATTCTGCGCTGGTTGACATAAAAACTGTTGCCCGCAATCGCCTTGGCTTTCTTCTTTACTTCGGCTGCCACGGTTGCCACGTCGAGATAACTGGCATAAGCGCCAGGCTCGATCTTGACCGCGCCGATGGAGAGGCTGGTGAGGCCGAAGAATTCCATTTCCCCCTTGCGGTTGGTGGCAGTATAACCACCCTGTTCGATATCGCCAGGAGGAAAGAAAGCCTGAATTTCTTTCTCATAGCGTTTCAGGGCTTTTTCGCAACGTGCTTTCCAATCCTTGCTGCGAAAAATCAGGACAAAATCATCTCCTCCGATGTGGCCGATGAAATCGGTTTCCGGCTCGACAGCCTCGGACAAGAGGCGCGCCGTCAACAGTATGATCTCATCACCTTTTGCATAGCCATAGACATCGTTGAGCGGCTTGAAATGGTCCAGATCACAATAGGCAACGAAAAACTCGGCGCGCTCCCCCAGCAGCTTGTCAATTTTCCGGTTGATGGGAACATTGCCCGGCAATTGTGTCAGGGGGTTGGCATACTTCGCCGCCTCCATCTGCATGGCGCTGACTTCACGCATCAGATCCTGCACGGAGCCCATGCCGAGATAGCTCCCGCACCTGGTAATGATGAAACCACTAACCAGATGGCGCGGATCGGCGCGGATCACCATATCGGTCAATTCAGCCAGATTGATGCCCACGTCCATGACAAGTGGATCGGGGTCCATGAAGCGATCGCAGGGCCGGCGGCCGAATAGTTCGTGCCGGAATGGCCGTGCCATGTTATCGATCATGTCGTAGCGGGAAATAAGTCCCACCGGCAAACCGTTTTTGACTACCGCGATGGCACGCAAGCTGGCCTCGGCTTCAAACAACTTGAAAACCTCCTCGGCTGGGGTTTCCGTGCTGACTGGCGAGCGCTTGATCAGCAGCCGTTCGAGCAAGGGAATGAATTCCTGCGGTTTACTAATGGAGCCGCAGCTCTTGCTGATCGCCTGGCAGGCAGCGGCAGACAACTTGTCACAGGGTTTGGAGGTGAATTTCCCTATGAAATCGCCCGAAGCCAACTCGATACCAAGCCCACGGATCTTATGGAGTTGGCTCGATGTGGTGATGCCTTGTGCCAGCACCTGCCTGCCCCGCCTGGTTTCGATCTCGATCAAGGTGCGCAGACGTTCAATCGATGCAGCCTGGAAATCCATGTCCTCAAAATGTTGTTCATCCAGCAACAGCACGCTTGGCTGCCAATCAGCAAGAAAAACGCTCTCATCCAGAGTGCATCCTATCCCCTGAGCAGCCAAGCCAAATCCGAGATGGCGCAATTCCTTCATCAGGTTTTTGCTGGCCGAATGGCCAATCGGCCGCAAGAAGGGTGAGCTATGGGGATAGACCAGTATCACTCGCTGCGCCGGGACTTCATGCTTTTTCAGTGCTTTCACCAGGAGATGCGCAATTTCATCACTGAAATCACCCAGGCAGATTTCGGGGAGAGGCAACAGCAGCTCGCCCGTGATAACGTTGTTTTTGAAGCTGGACAACACGGATTCGAAATAGCGGCTGCTCAGCTTGTCTACCAGGCCCATTTCTCGCGCAACAGCGAAATAGTGCGCCATATCCCGCATCGGGCTGTCCGGAGGGCCATACACGCGGGCAAAATAGCCAAATACCTGGCATGACTTGAGCGAAGCGACCTGTCTGAATCGCGTCGAAAAATTTCTCGAGGCGATCGCCTGCTCCAGCTCGCCTCTGCACAGTTTGATGTTTTCAGCTACTTTTTCTTTACTGAGCCTAGCGAGATTCATGGTATGGCCTTGGCTTTGTGAGTGCTGCCAATATTTCTCAATGGAGCGAAGCAATCTTGTTTTTCAGACAGCGTCGAGGCGATACTATTTATTTAATGTGACCACATGTAGGTTGGGTTAGCGGCTTTACGGATAATTCGTGCCGGATCAATAATCCTATAAAAAGCAGTTAACCACGGAGTTCACGGAGAACACGGAGTAAAAACCATAGATTGCATGATGTTTGGCATTCACCCCTTGGGTGAGGCCATATATGACCGCAAACCGCTTTTCTCCGTGCCCTCCGTGGTTATCGAACTGAGGTTTCCAGGATAAGTCAGGGTGCTATTTATATTGCCGCGAATCGACCAGAATGCTGCTGCATCCGCATTTAGCGCGGATTTTGCACGGGTGTGAATTTTTCCTCATCCCGCCTGTCCCGATAATCCTGCAACAGATTTTCCGCCTCGACACTCTTCATCTGGGTAAAAGGTTCGGCCTGTAGCAACGCGCCGAATATGCCCTTGGACTGATACTTGTCCATCAACTCGACATTGAGCTGGTGGAGCCTGGTGTTTTTTGTCTCGCACGCCTCGACCTGGCGGGTCTGGCGCGAAACAGCGGTCTCCAGACGCACGATTTCCTGATCCTTGCGTTGCAGCGTCTGCATCGCTTCCGCTTGCTTCTTCGTCATCTCCTGCAACTCACTGGCGGACTTCTGGAGCTTGTCCGAGAGCTCGTCCTTATCCTTGTTCATGCCTTCCATTTTCTTGTCCAGGGTGGTCAAGCGGGCATTTGCCCTGGCCGCGCCGGATTCAAGACCAAGCGATTTCTTCTTCATCTCCTCCACCTGTCCGGCCAGCACGGACTTTTCCTGCTCCAGCGAGGATTTCTGCTGCCGAACCTCATTCAGTTGCACCTGAACACGACGCAACGCCTGCCGGTCCTTTGACTCCTTGTTGTTGCCTGCCATTGCATCGGGCAACCAGGAAACGGCCAGGAATGCCACAACCGCCCCATGGCGCAACAAACGTAAAACCATTATCTTCCGGTTATTCATTTTAGAATTTCGCATTCAAGTCCATTTGCAGGGTATCGATCGCCAAGGTAGGTCCGTCGATCTGGTTGCTGCTTAACCAGCGAAGCGACATCCAGGTGTTCTTGTCCAAACCGTAACTTCCGCCGAGGAAATAACCCTTGGCGTTGGTGCCGCCGAGGTGGAAGTCCGAATCGGTAAAGGCATCCAGCACGGCATCCTGCTGCAAATAGCGATAGCCGACGAAGGCCTGCCAGTCGTTGAACTTCTGGATTTTCGGATAGCCGAGGGTAAGCTGGGTCTGATAGCCTTTAACCTGCGGGGCAGGGGCCGACAGGCCGGTACGCTGAAGAATTTCATTCTGGTCGTATCCGATATTCCTGACGTAGTCCGCTGTGACGATGACATGAACCGGATCGAATGTTGCGACATCCATGGAGGCGGTCAGGTTGATCTCCCTGAATCTGGAAGCAAGTTTGGGGCTTGCATCCGTAGCCGTCATGAACCACGAGTTGCCTTTCTGGCGGAACTGTGGCCGGGTGTTGTCAAAATCCAGCGCTCCAACCGCAGTGTCCGGTATTCCTTCCACATGCTCGTAATCGTAAAGCGCAAGTCCGATCTTGGCTGACGATCCGGATAATCCTTTCCACTCCATTCCGCCCTGGACGCCGTAAAGCCATTTGCTGGCGCTTTTGTCGTTGGTGGTCGGCGCGATATCCTGCAAGGGGAAAGCGCCCATGGTCAGGAAACCGGTATAGGTATCGCTGAGTTTTGGCCGCAAGCTGGCGGCAATGCCTTCGAAATTGAGGTCCTTGTCCCACACCAGATCGGTGCCAAACCAGGGGTTGGCTATCCGGCCGCCGGAAATGCTCAACCAGTTGTAGGGATCGACCTTGAGATACGCCCTGTCGACCCAGACCGAATATTTCTGGGCCGTGTTGCCAAGCGTCTGGTTGGTGGAAACCGCATCCTGGTTATTGCCCGTGGCAAGACGAATGCCTGCGGTGACGGCATCGGAAACCTTGGCCTGCATCCCCAGGTGCGCCTGGAGGCGCAAGCGATTGCGGTCTTCGCTAGAGTTGCCGATAGTGCTTGTGGAACTGGGGAATCCATACCAGTAATCCAGTTCGAGCGGGTCCGCGTTGCCTGACGGATAGCTGTCGCCCTGGTAGCGCAGCCGGAAATCCCCTTCCCATGAAATGCGGCTCAGCCACCCGGGCAGCGATCCCGGATCGCCCCAGCGCTCACCTCTGGCCTGCGCCAGCACTTCCTGCTTGATCTGATCACGCATTTCGCGCTTGACCGTTTCAGGCACATACGCAACACGCACCACGCCCGCATCGGCCTTCTTCTGTTGCGCCACCTTCTCCACGGCCGTTTTTTCGGCCTGGAGCACCAGGGTATCGGCCTTTTCCCGCGTCAACACACCCTGATCGACCAGCATGTTGATTAGATTCAGCGTTGTCAGCTTGAGCGTTTCGAGCTCTTCCCGCTCGCCAGCCCAGCCCGACGGAGCGGCGAATGCCAGCACCAGGCTGGCGGTGATCAGTTTCAATTTCATGTTTTGCTTCATGTTATTCGAACCCTTCTGTTCCCTGATTTTGTTTGGAGCACTGATAAATCACGATTCATCAGCAGCCCCCTGGTGCTTGTTCAGCCGCTGTTCCATTACCGGGAACTGATGCGCAGCTTGATCGGTTGCGGCATGTCTTCTGGTGGCTCTTTCAAGCCCTTGAGACGCTCCAGGGCAGACTCTATCGCACTGTCGATCTCCGCCTTGCCGGAAGAGCCTGCCAGCTCGTAGCGCTTGATGCTGCCGTCGGAATTGACCCACAGCTTCACGATTGCACGGAACTCCCCTTTCGGCTGGTTCCGCGTCATGGCATCCTGGATCGCCTGCTGGATCGTACCGGTGTACCAGCCAAAGCGGCTGCCGCCACCGCCGCCGATCAGGCTCTTGCCACCCTTGTTGGCGCCGAGTCCAAAGCCGTCCGTACCCGCCGTACCCGCCGCGTCCAGCGCCAGACTCTGGCCGGGCGGCGGCTCATCGGGTTGCGCATCCTGCTGCGGCTCGGGAATATTCACGTCCTGCTTGATTTCCTGTTTCTCGGGTTCCGGCGGCTTCTCTTCGGGCTTGGGAGGCGGCGGCTTGAGGATGGAAATCTGCTGAACCCTGGGCTTGTCCGGCTTGTCTTCATTTTTCATGAAACTGCGGATCATCAGCACCACGGCAATCATGAACAACAGCAGCAATATTCCGCCCGCCAATACGGGCAGCCGGCTCCGCAGGCTCTTCTTGGTTTTCATGTTGGCGCGCCTATTTGACCAGCTTCTGCGTCACCAGGCCGAGATGTGTAATGTCCAGCCGCCCCATCAGGTCAAGCACGTCGATAACCTTTTCGTACTGCACCTTGGCGTCACCCTTGATCACCACCGGCAGATCCGGCGTGATGGCCTTGTTTTGCCGCAACTGGCTTTCCAGTTCGCCCATCGTGACCGGGTAGGTATCGAGAAAAATCTGGCCATCGTCGCGGATCGTGATCGCCTTGGTCTTCGGTTTGGCGAGGTTGGGTGTGGCACTCGCCTTCGGCAGGTTCACCACGATACCCTGCACCGATGCGGTGGTCATGATGATGAAAATGATCAACAACACATACGCGAGATCGAGCATCGGCGTAATGTTGATCTCGTCGTATGGTTCGTTACCTTCCTGAGCTTTCATTTATGCCAAGCCCCTTTAGCTATGCGTTTCCGCGATACGGCCGACGAATTCATCAACGAAAACGTGCATGTCCGCAGTCAGGTTCTTGATCTTGCTGCCCAGGTAGTTGTAACCGAACAGTGCTGGAATCGCGACGACCAGGCCCGCCACCGTAGCCACCAGCGCGGCGGCGATACCGGGGGCGATGGCGGCCACGTTCACGTCGCCGGTAGCGGCAATCGCGGCGAAGGTGATCATCACCCCCACCACCGTACCGAGCAGGCCGAGGAAAGGTCCGCCGCTGATGGCGATGGTAAGCAGCACCATCAGGCTGTTGAGTTTCTGGGTTTCCCGCACCAGGGTTGCATCCAGGCTCGACTTGATGGCATCGATAGCCTGGGGCGACAGAACCTTTTTGTGCCGGTCCGCCTTGCTGCCGAAGCGGTGAATCAGTTCCTGCGCACCGGTATGGTAAATGCGGTAAAGCGTGGAATTCTGGTAGTGATCGTGCTTGCCGAACAGCGCGGTGCTCAACGCGGATTCCCGCAGATCACTGTCTTCATCGCTATCGGCCTGATCGAGCCGGGTCGTTTCGCTGAGCTTCAGTTCGTGAAATGCGGCGACGAACTGCCTGTTGTCTTTCTCCGCCCTGTTGATCACCAGCGCCTTGACCACCATCACCATCCAGCTGATGGCAGCCATCACCATCAGAATCGCAATCACCACCCAGCCATCCAGCGTCACCGAATGCAGAATCGTGGTGACATAGGAAGCTTCGCCACTCTCGCCGCTCTCACCGCTTTCCGGCTCGCCGATGCTCACCATCTGGGCATCGGGGCCCTGCCCTCTGGCATTCACTTTCACCCAGTCCGCCGTGCGGGCCACGTTTGCCAGGCCGAGTTCGTCGAGATCGCCGCTGAATCCATTGCCAACGACTATTTCGCCCTGAATTTCAGGCAGGCTCGCATCGATTGCGGCAACTTCCTTGCCATCCACATAAACCGTCAGGCGTTTCTCCCCGGCCACTGCGACATGGTGCCACTGGCCTGGCGCAATCTCGGCGGTACGTGGCGTCTCCTTGGCGCCTTCACCCGCATCCGCCAGCGCATAGACCTGAGTTCCTTCCATGCCAACGGCAATGCGCTTGCCTCCCTCGCGCAGCTCGAACAACAGCGCACCCTTCTGCGGTGCGGCGATTTTCACCCAGGCCGAAAACGTAAAGCCGTTGCTGCCGCCGAACTTGAGGGAAGGCGCTGCCGGAATACTCATCAAGCTGCTGCCGTTGAAGCTCGCGCCCGAACCGATCAGGGAGCCGGTATTGCGCGTTGCGGTGAAACGTGCGGAATTGTTGGCATATGCCGTCTGGTCTTTAGGCGCGCCGTCATTTTCCGAGAAATGGTAATTCGCCACCTGGTTCACGTCGAACAGGGCCTTGGCATCTTCGCCAGTGCCGACTTTCTCGTTGCCGTAGTACATCCAGATGTAATCGGTTTTCGAGGCCGGCTTCAGGTTCGGCACCTGCACCCAGATCAGCGCAACATCGTTTGCCGCATCGAATTTCTCGACCTGGTACTGGAGCGGCGTCTTGTCATCCGCCGCCACAAATCGGATATCCCCTCCATCCGGCTTGACATCGGCAAACATGAAATTGCCGCTGTGCAGACGCACCAGCACCAGGGATTGCGGCAGCGCCTGCTGGATGGCGGACCCGCTTTCCGTGGTATCGAGGGTAATTTTCTTGCGCCCCCCCCAGTCTCCATTGCCAAATGCGAACGCTGTCAAGGGGTTGATCGTCATGGCGGCAAGCACAAACGCAAGCGCTGCGGTAATGGTTTTTTTGAAGGTTGTATGCATCGGTCTATTTTCCATTTTCTGTATTACAAAGCTATGAAACCGTTAAGGAAGCGCAGACTCAATCGTCATTGCGAGAAGCGAAGCGCCGAAGCAATCTGCAATTTATTGATTGCCAAAAAACAAGATTGCTTCGCTGCGCTCGCAATGACGGGGCTACGGAATAAATCAGCGGCTCCTTAAGGAACTGCGGAACAACGTGGTCATTAATCACCCAGACTGATCACTTCGACCGTGATAAAAGTCGGCCGGAAATCCGCCATGGCCTGCTTGATTTTTTGCAGGCTCTCGGAACTCGTAGTCAGGCCCCTGGTGACTTCGCTGGCAGCCCCGCCATCGGAAATAGCGGTAACGCCGCTCATCCCCGCCCCCAGGGCGCCGCTATTCGCTACCGGAACCCCCGTTGCCACACCGCCGAACTGAATGTTCTCCGCGCCCACCACGTGCAGCGCCGCGATATTCAGGTCGCCTGCCGCGCGAATGCCGGCATCGCCTGCATTCACCGTCCCCATGGGCGCGATCAGATCCGTTCTGCCGGCACTGATGCCGGGTTTCGCCAGCAGCACGGCAATACCGCTGCCGCTGACGGCATTGCTCGTATCGACGGTGACCAGGCCGGTTTTTGGATCGGTGGTGATGGTGGGGGGTGGCGTGGCGCTCGCCGTCTTCGAGCCCTTGCCGGCGTCGATGTCGCCCTCGGACGACCAGATCAGGATATCCCCGCCGCCCAGCGTGAACACCCGCGACTGGTTAACCAGGAAATTGCCGCGCGAGAAACTGCGGATGCTGCCGCCATCCACCGTGACAATCCCAAGTTCCGGGGCCTTCTTGTCGACCCCGGTAGTGCTGGACAGACCGGCATTCACCAGCCCGCCCGGCGCCATGAGATCGATGCCGCCACCCTGCACGGTCTTGATCTGGCTGAAGAACAGGTTGATGTCCCCGGGCGACGTGGCCGCCGGGAACAGGGCTGCCACGGCATCAAAGCCGCGATCGTAGTTACCGCCCTTACTCTGCTCTATCCCCGCCTGCTTCAATTCATCGAAGAACATCCGGCGTATTTCCTGGGCATAAACCACGGCGGCCGGAAGGGTACTCTGGCCGTAGGGGAACTTCGCCGGATCACCGAATGCCGCCAGCGCCTCCGCTTCTGTCAGCGCTGGCTGTTTGAGCGAAGTGCGCACATAGTCAGCGAGTTCCCGGCGCTCAGCGGCACTGAAATATTTCTCCACGAACAGGCTGTAGGCCGCCTCGCCCGCCACGCCCGCGCTCACCGCGATGCTCGCGCCGCCATGCGGCAGGGCGGCATTGTCGAGATTGCCGCGGCTGACGAGGCCATCCGAGGTGCCAAGATCCACATTTCTGCCGGCGACCACCTCCAGCCGGCCCGGTCCGCCGATCGTCACGCCCTTCTTGTCGTTTGTCACAATGTTGCCGGCAGCATCCAGGGTGGACGCGATCAGCACGTCACGTCCGGCGGTGAGGCCGGTGACGTCGGTGCTCGCCAGATTCTGTGCGATCAGGTTGAAGTTGATGATGTCCTGACCGGCCACCAGTCGCGACTGTTTTGGGAACGTCATCTTGTAGGCGAAGTGTGAAGCATCGTCCTTGCTGCTAATGTCCCCCTCCAGCGCATAGACGCGGATGGGATTGTTGTCTCCCTCATGCAGCATGGTGCTGAAAGACAGGTCCTGGGAAGGCAAGGGAATGGTTGCAACAGGGAAAACACCGCCATCGGTAAAGGAAAAGATGGGTGACGACAGCAAAGCGGGATCGGCGTCGGAGACGGTCAGATTGCCCGCCAGGATGACTGAACCATTTGCCAGCAACTCCAGATTGCCCGTTGCCGAAGGGAACAGGGTCAGGGCATTCACCGTAACATCCCCTTGCAGCGCGGCGGCCCGCAGGGTGGGCGGGTAGACGCTCAGGCCAGAGCTATCGGCGTAAAGTTGCGGCGCCGCTGCCTCGATCGCGGCGGTGTCGTTGAGAAGATTGACATCCCCGGAGAGGGAGTTGAGGCTGACCGAGCTGTCCGCCGCGTAGGTGTAGAAGTAGGCATGGGCTTTGTCACTAATGAGAGAGGAAGAGCTCTTGGTATCCCAAGGAATCTGCCCCACGACCGTGGGATTGAGCACCGCGCCGATATTCAGGCCGCCACCCGTCTGCACCTCGAACTCACCCCGGCCCAGGGCGAGGATGGTGTAAAGAGTGGTATCGCCCTTCAATTGCTTCGTCCATGGCAGCAAGGCCCCCCCCGCGCTGATCGTGCCCTTGCCCTGCCCCACGTAGAACAAGCCGCCCGCAATATCCCCGCCGGCGCGCACCGTCAGGTCGCCGCCGCCATTCACATGGAGATTCGACAGCAGGGCGGGGTCGCCCGCCTTGCCGCTCATCCACCCGGTGGTGGGAATAACCACCGACAGGTTGTTGATATTGCCGCCGGCTACCACGCTCACATCGCCGCCGCCCAGCGCGCCGACATTCTGCTCGAACTCGGGGAAATAGACGAACCAGGATGTGCTGAGGTTGGCGTAGCCGGAGGCAATGTCTTTTGTTGCCGATGTTGTCGGTGTTGCCGACGCAATATTGCCATTGGCATCCACACCGCTACGGCGGAAAAGCCAGTCGCCGATCAATTGCGTGGTCGAATTATCGGCCAGCTTCATTTCCACATCGCCTTGCGCCCGGATGGTGATATCCCCGCCAGATTTTGGATAGTTGCCCGCCGCTGACACCGTCCCCAACAAAAGCCCATACGTATCGGGGTAGAAATTGGCGGGCTGGATCAGGCCCTTGCTGTCTTTCGTTCCGGCCAGCAGGCTGTCCGGACGGCCGGCGGTATAGATCATCGATTCGGCATTTTTCAGTACCACGTCACGGCCTGCCGCGATATCGATATCGCCGCTGCCGGTGCGGATCGCCGTTATTTTGCTGGCAAGACTATTGGTAATAGTGCCATCGTTTGTGGTGCGGGGGATACCCTTCGCGACATTCAAACTGCCCTTGCCACTTTGCAGCAAGGCAAGGGACTCGACTGCCAGCGGGTTGGCCGCCCCCAGGTCGGCGCCCGCCACCAGCCGGTAGGACCAGGACGTGGTGTCGACCAGCGGAGCGCCAACAAACTTCTGCTCCACCGTAAGGTTGATTCCAATTGCTTTCGTGCTGTCGAAGCCGTCTGACAGGCTCTGGTTGATGTTCAGATCACCGCCGGCGCGCAGCGTCAGCACGCCCGGTTCACCGTCGAAACGCCAATTGAGCAAATCCCATACAGCGTCGAGCTCAAGGTCGCCGCTGCTTTTCACCTCGATACCCGGCCTGACATGGAAGTTCGCGACAACGCCAGCCGCGTCGATTCTGCTCTTGATGGCATTCGCATTGGCGTTGTCGCCCGCCGCGCCCATGAAGTCTCTGGCGTCCGTGTACAGCGTGCCGCTCGTGGAGACATCCGCAGCGGAAATCGATGTGCGCTCGTAAGTCTTGTATCCTTCGACCACGACTTCGCTCGCGCCGCTAATGGTGCCGGCGATCTGCTTCACGTTGACATCGGTGTTGCCGTCATTGCGCTTCGCCCGCAGCAGGATGCTGCCGTCCTGCGCGCCGTTGCCGCCGCCATGAACGTCGATCGTGCTGTCCGGCTGGACATCGACCCAGCCGGAGGCGGAAGAGAGCACCACCTTGCCGCCCTGGCCCGCCGTGCCGGCCGCCACGCCTGTCCCGGCAGTATCGTTGCCCGGCTTGGTGGCATAAGCCAGGAGGATGGCGTCTTCTGCCAGTGTCACATCGCCGGACGCATACAGCCCGATGCTGCCGCCCTTGTCGCCGCTCGCATCGATGGTGCCTTTCACGTCGATCTTGCCGTTGTCGGCTTCGAGGGTGAACTGGTGCGCCTTGACCACGTCAGCCGCCGCCACGCTCAGGTTCCCGCTGCGCACGCGCACATCGACTGCTTCGGCGAAACCGCCGCTCGCATTGCCCGCGTCATCGAAACCGGCCGCGATCTTGTCGTTCAGCACAGAAAAACCGCTCTCCAGGGTTGCGACATCGAGGCTGAAACTGCCCTGCAACCCGCTGTTGCCCTGCGTGTCCGCATGGGCATAGCCCTTCAGGCTGCCGTCGAGGCTGGCGCTGCCGGCAACAGCGCTGATCTTGAGCGAACCGGCGTCGCCGCCATCCGCGCCGGAAACATCCACCTGCGCACCCGTTTCGATGATCACGTTGCCGCCAGCGGATGTCAGCACCACGTTGCCGCCCGGCGCATAGGCCACGGTATCGACGAACTGCTTCGCGACTCCGCCCGCATTGATTTGCGCGTTTCCGCCCAGGGTCACGTCCTGGGCCGCACTGGCCTTGAAACCGCCGGCCGGGAGATCGGCCACGCCATCCACCAGGACTGCCCCGCCGCTGCTGTTGATTTCAAAACGGGTGTCGAGCGGCGACGCCGTCTGGCGCAGGGAGGCAAGCAGGCTGTTAAAGTTGCCGAGCAGCTCGTTTTGTTTCTCCACGGACTGCGTGGCGAGATAGGCCGGGTCCAGATACGATGGCCGGGTATAGGCAACCGTTCCGGTCGAGGTAATACTCTGGCGCACGCCCGCGCCCTCCCCGGTCAGGCGCGCGGCCTGCAGGGTGAGGGGGGTAAGCGTGCCCTTTACGTCCAGGCTGCCGCTGCCGGTCCCGGTGATTTCGTTCGCTGCCAGCGTCACGCTGTCGAAGCCCTCGATAGTCACACCGCGCAGCGCCTGAATGCCATTTGCATCGGCCGGCGCCAGACCGCCCTTGCCCAGCACCACTTTCTGCGCTGTCACGCCGAGGCTGCCGTCGCCATTGCCGCCGGGACTGGTGAATGCAGTGCCGCTGAGGTTGGAAAGGGTGAGCGTGTTCGCCGTGATGGAGACGTTCTTCTCTGCCGTGGCGCCCTCGAATCCGCGTATGCCGCCGGATTGCAGATCGAGGTCAAGCTTGCTGTTGCCTAAATCCACCTTGCCATGCATGTCAAGCGTGCTGTAGCTGATGAGGGAAAGACGGCTGAGCGTGTCGAACTGGGCCAGGTCGGCATTGGAGTAAGCCAGCCCTTTGTTTACGTTGCCGACATCGCCGATGCTGATCAGGCTGGAACTCACGCCAAGCGCAGCGGAGTCGCCGAGGATGGTGCTCCCGCTGGCGACCTTCGAATCGTTGGTGGCATCCAGCAGCATGGATTTGGCCGCCTTGACGTACGCCCCGCTCTCCACGGTCAGGTTACCCGTAGCCAGGGCGGTGTCGCTGCCGGGGCGTGCGATGCTGACCTGGTCGCCCGAAGAGACGCGCAACAGCGCACCGTTGCCCGCAATGCTGATGTTTTTCGGTGTGCCGCTGAACTCACCCGACCCTGCTACCGTGGCTCCGGCTTTCACCGTCACCTGATCGCTCGCGGCGAGGATGACTTCCGGCGCGTGCAGGCTGTTCCTGTCCTCCGAAGCCGTGTCGCCAGGCGTGGCGGTATCGGCAACCGTGACATTACCTGCGCCCACCACGACCGTGACCCCGTCGCTGCTGCGGCTACGGATACCGCCGATGAGCAGGCTGGCCGCGCCCAGGTTGTTCAGGGTTTCCACATCGAGCGTCACCGCGTTGGCATGGGTGCCGCTGCCGATCACGATATTGTTTGAACTGATGTCCACCTCCGCGCCCCGCCCGCCGCTTGCCGCGGAAGCCAGGATCGTCCCTTGCAGGATGATGTCTGAAATCCCGGAAACCGACAGCCGGCCTGCATCCGACGGCGCCTGGAAGGCAGGGTTGGCGGCGTAGAAATTACTGGCGTAGGTGTCACTGTATTCCGAGCGGCTGCGCGCCCAGTCACCCGGCGCGACGGAGAAGCCCGAAGCCCTGGAATCGTTGATGCGGCTGCCGTCGTACGCTGTCGTTGTGAGGTAACCAGGCACGATGGTTGTTCCGTCCGCCTGCTTGAAGCTCTGGCTCGCGGACATGTCCCGGTAGCCGGCAACCGGCTTCACCAGGTAGGCCCCGTCCAGCAGCGCGTAGCGTGCCGGCAGCAGGGTATAGTAGCCGGCGGCCAGGCCGTTGGAGGCTGCAAGGTAGATGCTGTCGCCGGGCTTGAGATTGGGGCTGACGCTAATGGGTTTGCCATCGGCGTCTATGGCAGGGGCATGGTATTCCTGATAGTCATAAGGCGCAGCCGATTTCAGCCATGGCAGGATGGCATAGGCAGTCCCGGTGGCCGGGTTGAGCACATCCGTGGAACCGCCCGTGCCCGCGATGAATTCGTAGGCATACAGGTCGCCGCCGCCGGTCAGGTTGATGGTGGCGCCGCTATCCACATCCACCTTGTCGCCGTCCAGCAGCACGCTCTTTTCGGGCGGGGCGTCATTCAGGGCCTTGCCGCCATATTGGTAGGATGTACCGCTCAGCTGGGTCTGGCCGAACGGGATGATCAGGCCTTCCGCGGAAACCGAGGTCACGCTTCCCGGCGCGAGATGAACCGTGCCGCTGCCATCCCCCAGCACTATCCTGCCGAAGGGCGCCTTGAGCACGCCCTGCTGGTCGATTGCGCCAGCGATGAGGGTCAGTTTCCCGCCTGCGGAGAGAACCGGGCTGTCCAGTCCGGGCGCCCACTGTTTCACCGTGATGGTGCCGTCCGGCTTGGTGCTTCCATCCGGGTTGAGGACGGCGAGGGTGAAGTTGGTGTAGCTCGACGGGTAAATCTGGTTCGCGGTGAACTGCATGTCGCCGCCGCTGCTCAGCCCGGCATCAAGGGCCAGATTTTTAGCATCCGCTCCGGAATTGGTGACCCCCTTCAGGCGAATATCGGTTTTGCTGTAGAGACCGGCTTTGTCGAAGCCCTGCAGGGTACTGGTTCCCTGCAAGTCGATCAGGTTGGCATTGACCGTGAGCAGGCCATTTCCGCTCGTGGGGTTTCCGGCGGGGCTTTGAAGAACATCCGCGATCGGAATGGCATTGCCGGGGCCCATGGAAACATAGGCCGCGGTCAGATTCACTTGATTGCTTGCGCCCGCCTTGTCCTTGAAAACCAGTTCGGGCGCATCGAGCGTGATGCCGCTGCGCAGGGAGAGTTCCGCGCCGCCCCTGAATTCGATCTTGTCCTGGCTGGTCAGAAGCAGGCTGTCGAAACCGCCCGCCTTCACGGCCTCCGCGCTGATGAATGCCTTGCCGTTGCTGTCGGGATTGCCGCCGGGGGCAAGCGTCGCAGGGGCCGAGTTGGGGAGGTACGCCGTATCGATCCAGTCACCCGCCTCCAGCTTCGAGCCGTCGGCGCGCAACGGAATCGACGCGCCCTCGTTCTGCACCACGATGCTGACCGGATCAACCGGGAAGGGAGAGGGCGCCCGTTCGCTGGCGGCCCGCGCCAGCGTCAGCGCCAGCGTACCGCCTGCCGCCTGTCCACCGCCCGGTGCGCCGAGCAGTTTGCCGTCCAGGAACATGCCCTCGCGCGCGGTGATGCTGATCGAACCCGCGTCGCCAGCCACCTGGGTGGGAACGTAAATAGTCTGGCGGCCGTTTTTTTGGAGGATGTCGAGCGTGACCGGCGCCAGGCCGGAAACATCGACCACCGAGCCGCTTTCCGCCACCACATAGCCCACGCCGGCATTGATATTGACGTTGCCGCCACGCAGCACTTCGCCCTGCCTCAATCCCGTGTTGTTGACGGCATACTGGGCATAGCCGGTGGCGCTCAGGCGTGCCGAAGCGCCGAGCCAGATCGACTGGCTGGCATCGTAGATATCGCTTAATTTGTCGAATGCATTGAGACTCAGGCCGATCGTGCCGGCCGGGGCGTCCACGCTGCCCAGCACGGTCAATTGCTTGCCCGCGGAGAGATTCACGCTGGCGGCCGGGTCCACACGGATTGCGGCGCCCTGCTCCAGGGTGAGGACGCCGAAATAGCGGTCGCCCGCGGACAGGGAAATGCTGGCCGCCTGGCGTTGCGCCTCGGGCAGGAACATCGCCTGGCTGAAACCGTAAACACCGGCGCCGCTACGCTGCTTCTTCGCATCCTGATCGAGCACCAGCCTTGCCGCCTGCGGGCGCACATCGCTGCCGGCGGCCACTTTCAGGCCGTTCTGACCGTTGACCGTATAGCTGGCAAAACCGCCCTTGCGGAAAAAATCTGGATCGAGATTCAACTCGCCGCCGGGCGTGGCAGAGGGGGTTGCCCCGGCGTCCGGGGCAATGCGCACAGACTGTGCGCCGAGGGTGAGGGAACCGCCGCTGCCGCCGCTCAACTGCGTGCCCACGCCGTAACCGCGCAATTCGCCGTCGAGCACCATATCCGGCGCATTGCCGCTGCCAGGCAGGATGGAACCGCTATTGATGGTGATGCTGCCGCCCTTGCCGCCCGTCAGCTTGCCGCTGGCATCCGCTTTCGCACCGCCAGATACGTCGATCAGGCTACCCGCTGCAAGTGTCACGTTGCCGTCCGGACCTTCTGCATTCAGGCTGACGGAACCGCCATTGATCAGCAGCGGGGCCATATCCGTGGGGGACGCGGCGGCAGGCGTATTGTTGATCCATGCGCCGCTGGCGTCGAGCGTGCTGTCCGGGCCAAGCGTGATGGCCCCAGCGGTGCTCTTCAGGGAAATTTTCCCGGATGGCGCGCTGATGGATCCGGCAATATCGACCGCGCTGCCTTTCAGGGTAACGCTGCTGCTTACAGCGGCACCCTTGCTCATTCCGCTGCTCGGCGTCACGTCGAGGGATACGCCCTCGGGCACGCGAATCTTGCCGTTGCTTGTGACCTCGAGGCGGCCTATGCCGCCATCGCGCAGGAACCCGGTCGAGATGGTCAGGGTTTTCCCGCTTTGCGACTCGCCATCCGGCGTAAAGCCGGACGGCAGCAACGCCTTCTGCGCCGCGAACATCACCGGCATGTAAGCCGATGCGGCCAGATTGCTGATATTGCTGATATCGACGATGGACAGCTTGCCGGGCAAGGGATTCCTGCCTGCGGCCAGTTGCGTCGGCCCCGCAGCGGCCTTGCCGAGCAGGGTGCCGTTCAATGCCATGCCGAAGCCGGAAAAAGTGGCCTGACCTGCGTTCTGGCCCTCCCGGTAAGCCGGGGAATAAACCCATTGCCCCGGCCCGTTGAATGTTTCCGTCACGCCCCATTTCGCGTGTTCGACCGTGAAGGTTCCGAGAATGCCGCTGTAAACCAGGTCAGGCGACGCCGTCGCGACGTCGTACACCCTTCCGTTGGAAATGAACTTCGAATTGGCCCTGACCGCCCCGCCGGAATAGTCGATGCTGCCGCCGGAAAAGTTGACTGTCGAGCCTTCGCGCAGGACGATGTCCCCTTCCGACTGCATGGCGACCGTGCCGCCCGCGCTGGTCTTCTCGCCCGCCGTCCTGCCGATCTGCGCCACATAGCTGGAGATATCCAGCAGCGAGGTTCCCTTGCGGATATCCACCCAGACCGTTTCGCCATAAAGGGGGCTGTCGCGCAACAGCGGGTTGTCCTGCACCACGCTGCCGCGCAGTTCCACCTCGATGACGTCGCGTTCCGCCGCCACCTGCACACCCTCGGTGCCCGAGACATCGATCACGCTGCCCGCCGCCATGTAAACGCGCGAAGCATTGCCCAGTTCC
This sequence comes from Sulfuricella sp., assembly GCA_041651995.1. Classification (NCBI taxonomy): domain Bacteria; kingdom Pseudomonadati; phylum Pseudomonadota; class Betaproteobacteria; order Nitrosomonadales; family Sulfuricellaceae; genus Sulfuricella; species Sulfuricella sp. The sequence goes on from JBAZID010000001.1 coordinate 77,567, forward strand.
GATTTGGCCGCATTGAAGTCGGTGCCGTGCGTCTGTGCGGAAAGATTGACCAGGCCGCCAGGCGCCCTGATCGAGCTGTTCTCCAGCATGGTTATGCTGCCGCCCACCACGTCCACGATGGAGGAATGGAAAGCCTGCGCATCCTGAATCGTGTTCACGCTGAGCGTCTTCTCGCCCGTTGCGGACAGCGTCTCGGAATAAGTCTCTTCAGGCAGAATCTCGATCGTGCTGCCCTGGCCGAGCTCCACGCTGCCGGTGTTCGATCCGAACTTGCTGTTGGCATCCATGGTATCCCGCGCAAGCAGCCGCACCGTACCGTTCTGGTTCACCGACGTGGTCGCGGAAATCCGTCCGCTCTGGTTGATCGCGTAGCCCACCAGGGTGACGTTGCCGCGCGGCGCATTGATCAAACCGTTGACGAAGTTCGATACCTCGCCGCGAACCGGAACGCCCTCCTGATCCTTGTAAGGGTCCACCTCCACCAGGAAACCGCGATAGCCATTTTCCTGCGTGGTTCCTTCACCCGATGCCGGCGCCGAGCCCAGATAAACGGTAGCGCCCGCGGCCAGCACGGTTTGCCCGCCGGGCGTGGAGATGCTGCCGTTGTTGGCCACCCTCGGCCCGAGCAGCATGACGAAACCGCCCTCGGCCGCATTGATGCTGGCGCCGCTCTCGACCCGCACCAGGCTCGAGAGAAAACCTTCCTTGCCGCTCAAGGCAGCCAGGCCGGAACTGTCGCCATCCCAGTTGAACGGGTGGTTCTGGTTCATATCCACATTGGGAAGCAGGCCCCTGGTGAAGTCGCTGTCGCTGATATTCAGGGCCGAGGCAACCAGCGCGCTGACGTTGATCTGCGCCCCGCTGCCGAACAGGATGCCGTTGCGGTTGATGAGGTAAACCTGGCCGTGATCGGCCGTGATCGAGCCATAAATCTGGCTCGGATTGGCGCTGGGGTCGAGCACCCGGTTCAGGGTCACGAAATCCTGGCCCGGCTGGGTGGACCTGAAGACCACCGCGCTGTCGCTGGCGATATCGAAGTTATTCCACTCCAGGATGGCCCTGGCAGTGGATTGGCTGATGGTGCCGGTATTGCCGGTGATGTCGTAGACGGCATCCGTTTGCGGGCCGGATTTCACGGTCGGCTGCTGATAGGATGGGGCGCCCCCGGGGCGATTGGGTAGCGTGCCGGGCAGCGGGGCCAGCAAGGCCGGAGGCACCATCGGCGCCGCACCGGCGATCTCCGCGCCGGCCAGCCACAGCACCCCGCTGGCCGCCAGCACTGCCGCGCTGGCGCTAGCGGTAAAGCGGGGAATGCGCGGAAGCGCCACGCGAGGAGTATTGCTGCGACGCATTGTACGATCAGAATCCATAAGCCAGCCGCGCATGTACATGGTTGTCCCCTGCCATAGTGTAAGCACCATCCTTGAGGGGACGCGCCAGGTCGATATCGAACATCAGGCCGTTAAGCATTTTGAAGCGCAGCCCGAGGCCCGCGCTCGCCAGTGAGAAGCGCTGCGTCTGGCCGGGCAGCGGGTCGCGCAGTCTGAGCTCGGCGCCCTCCACAAAGGCCAGCGGGAAGAGCTGGTTAACCGGCCCTTCCCCGCCGCTCAGCAGGTTGGCTGCGCGCAATTCGAGGGAGCCGCGCACGGCGTTGTCGCCCATGCGTTCCGATTCCAGATAGCCGCGCACGCTTTCCGCACCCCCGGCAGCAAACTGCTCGTTGCTGATCAGCGCCTGGCTGGCGATCTGCATATCCATCCTGCCGAACAGGCTCCAGCCGCGCGGCAGATTCTGGGTGCGCTGCACGTCGCCCTTCAACACGAAGAAGTTGGCATGCGCCTTGTAGCGCTTGTTTTCAAAATCCGCTTCATTGTTGCCGAAGAGACCGCGCAAGGCGAAAGTGATCCCCATGTTGTACTGGGTCACCCCCTTCTTGCCGGGCAGGGTGGCGCTGTACAGCGCCATCATCGGAACATAGGTGATGGGGGTGTTGATGCTGTCCGCCCCTTGCAGCACCAGGGTTTCGCCGAATGACTTGTAATCCGCCCCGAGCGTGAGCGAATGGAACAAATTCTGCCGCGACGGCAAGGAGAAGATCGCCCGCAGCCCATAAATATCGCCGTTTCCGATCACGTTCATGCTGCCTGTCGTGGCCACGTCGCTGCGCGAGCGCACCGCGTAGGCGGCGAGCATGGTTTCGGGCGTGAGCGGCATCAGGTACGAAGCCGAGAGAACATTGCTGTCCTTGATGTTTTCCGGCGCTACCTGCGCATTCAGGGTCAGGCTGTGCTGGCGCTGCCACAGGTTGTCGTAGCGCAGCATCGCCGCCAGGCGGGTGCGGGTGGTATTCGGGCTATAGCGGTTATTGAGCTCGATGCTGCCATGCAGGGGCGGCTTGTCGTCCACCTTGAGATCCACCTCGACCGTGCCGGGCGACTTGCCAGCGCGCAGCACCGGCGTCACGCGGCGGTCAGGCGCCGTATTGAGCGCGGCGAGTTCCTTCTGCACGGCGGGGAAATACGGCACCCCCCCCTCCGCCAGCGAGGGCGCTGCCTCACGGATTTTACCCAGCGAGTAATAGCGCGAGCCGACCACCCGCAGGCGCGACACCGTTGCCTCGGTCACCTTGAGGCGAACCATGCCGTTCGCCACGTCCTGCTCCGGGATATCCACCAGCACCGTGAGGTAGCCCGCCGCGTGGTAGGTTTTTTCCAGCGCGCCGCGCGCCTGTTCCACGTCCTGGATGGCTTTGCCCTGGCCGAGGAAGGGATAAACCGCGGTTTCGATCTCGACCGCCGGCAGCACCGTATTCCCCTCCACCTGGAACTCCATCACGTCGAAACGCCCTTCGGCCTGCTCCGCCGCATTGGCGGCAGCAGGCGCAGCGGCTTGCGCAGCGGGCGCGTCAGCCTGTTGTGGCGCTTCAGCGGCAAGGACGGGGTTCGCAAGAAAAAGCGTCGCCAGAGCAAGCAGGCGGCGCGGGGAGAGTGGGGTTGCAGCGATCATATTCATTGTTCTGTCATTGTTGCCGACCAGTGTTGCAGGCTGATTACCGGTTAGCGTCGCGCCAGCGCGCGGCTATCCCGTGCAGCCCATAAATAAACAGATTCCCCCGCCTCGCGGCGGGGGAATCTGTACCAGCTAATTGCACCCGCGCGCTGAATTGCGCGGGCTTGCCGTCCGCTAATTAATACAGCTTGCGGATCGGCGTGCAGGAGTTGCCGTTACGCGTACCGACCATCACGTTGTTGGTGACCAGACCCGTGGTGGTGTTGACAACCGGCGTGTTGCTGCCGACTGGCAGTGCGGAAACGGAGTTGCGCACGCCGATGGAGCTGATGCCGTTCAGGATGACAGGATCACTCGCCTTGGTGATGAACAGGTTCATGAAGTCCTTTTTCAGGCCAGCCGGGGTAGTGGCAGGGTACTGAATGGATTGCTCCATCACGAGGTCATACTTGGCGAGCAGCATGTTGTCCTTGGTCGGTGCGACGCCGTCCAGGCTGCGGAAAGTCCAGCCGTTTTCCAGACCGGCGCTGTCCATGGACAGAATGCCCACTGCACCGTAGCCGCCAGTGGTGAAGTCGATCTTGTAGTACTGCTGATCGCCAGCCTGGAACACAGGCAGGTCTTTACCACCATGCGCAGCGTTGCCTTTATGGGCAGCGGTCAGGCAGTCGCGCACATTGCCGGAAGAAGCGCCTTCCACCACGGTGTAGCCGTCAGCCGGGTTCAGGATGAACGGATCGGCCGCAGTACCCGTGCCGGTCGTGCCCAGCACCATGGAAGCGCTGCTGGCGGCTTCCGCTGGAGGAATACTACCGCTGCCGGCGATGGAGTTGGTCTCACAAGGGAAATGACTGAACACGTTGTTGTAACTGGCCTGGGTGCCGGAACCCTGCACGCGGCGGCAGACGACTACCTGTGTGCCGCCCACGGGAGCGGCGGTTGCGTCCACCAGGGTCCAGTCCTGCACGTCGCCGGTCAGCAGGGCGCCCAGGGCGGCCTTGCTAATGTAGGAGGTGGCGGGCACGCTGGCGTTCACCGGCACGCCGAACATCACGGCATTGGTGCCAAAGTTGGTCAGGGAGGCGGCTTCAGCGGCGGTCAACTGGCTGGCGCCGGGTTCGACATTGTAAGGAGCCTTGAACATGTTGGGTTCGACATCGGACACGCCGAAATCAGGCACGCGGTTAGGCAGGGCAGTGGCGTGGCTGGTGTCTTCACCGCGTGCGGCGCAGGCGTACTTGGTGGCTGTCTGCATTTCGCAAGAACCAGCGCTCACGTTCAGGTTGGCGATACCCTGTTTGCGGGCCACCGGGTCAACACCCCAGACCGAGCCGCCCTTGGCGCGGTGCTGCAGGATCACTTTCTTGCCGGACAAAGTACCGTTGCCGGCCTTGACCGTACCGAAGTAAGCGCGGTAGCCCTTGCCGTCGTCGGAGAAGTGGTCTGTCAGGGTTGCAGTGTTAACAGTCGTGCCGTTATCGTCGTAAAACGTGATGTAGCCGGCATCGAAAATTGCGTTGGCAACACCGCCAAGGATGTTTTGCGGAGCGGAAGCGCCGGACAGGAACACGTCCAGGTCAGGGGTTTCGAATGCGGTCAGGGCGAAAGCCTGGCTCGACATGGCGGCCAGCGCCAGGGCGCAGGATGCGGCGATTTTATTCAGTTTCATGTGTGACTCCTAAAATTTGACAAGACTTCTCAAGATAGAAAAAACCCGGGATAAAACGTCATGCGTGCTGCGTGCTGCGTGATTGCCGGGTGAACCGTTGCCGTCCCGGCAGCCGCAAAACCGGCCGCCGGGATGACACCGCGGTAGCGGCTTATGACTGCATGCGGCGGCGAGCGATGGCGCCGATCATCAGCAGACCCACGCCGAACATGGCCCAGGTGTCGGCTTCCGGCACGGCGGCGGCAGTCATGTAGCTCAGCGTGCCGTCGGTGCCCAGGTTCCAGGTGGAGTTGCCATAGGTATTCGTGAACTGGTTAACCAGGATTTTGGTAGTGCTGCCAGTACCAACCGTGCTGAGCAGGAAGAAATTCTGCGCCGTACCCACATTGCTCATGCTGTGAAAAACAGTTTGTGCACCGGCCCATGTGTCGACATTATTCGTGGGAACGTACGAGCCATCCGCAGGCGTGGCGGTAATGGCGGAATTGACGGCTGTGCTGGTACTGCCGCCAAAAGCTGCTACTGCGCGATCATTGACTGCCATGAGGTACACGTCGGTATTCGCCGCCATAGTCCTCAGTTGCCCGCCGTTAAGGGAACCGATCTGGCCGGAAGCCGTGCCGGTAGGCGCGTTGGTGGTGGTGAGGATGCGGTTAACACCGGACTTGTCCGTAGCGCCGATGCCCCAGGTGATGCCCGAGTTCAGAACGCCGGCGGTCTTGAAGCCGTCGAGCAGGCTGTCGGAGGCAAAGCTCAGGTTGCTGCTGGAGCCAGCAAGAAAGGCGTCAATGGTGATGCCCAGATCTTTGGTGTAAGACATGTTTGCATTGGCGTCGTACACCGACAGGAACATCTCGCCGTTACCGCTTGCAGAAGTGGAAATCGCGGCGCTGGCCTGGCCGGCAACAGCAAGGGCGGCGGCGGCAACGATAAGTTTGAATTTCAATTTCATGGTTCTCTCCCTAAATTAAATCAAGACAAAAAAGTTAAAGTCAAAGTCAAAGTCAATAAAAGTCGGCAGGCTTCATGAGAAACCGGGGCTATTGCAGCCCCCCGTGTACCGGCCCGGCTTTGCCCGTTCCCGGCTGGTCGCGGAACGGAACATCCTGGCCTTTTAGACGGCGGCCCGGCTGTCTTGCATGAAGACCCGTGGCTTTCCGGCCCCGCCTCGCGGCGGGTGTGGCTCAATTCTGGAAGTGGCCTGCACTTGTTTCTGAACAGACATGCGCACCTTACCTGGGGTTTGTTACGCGGCTTACGGACCAACCCCGCGATTTCATAGGCCATTCAGATCATGCTGTCCTGAATACGCCTGTTCATCGGCGATTGCGGCAAGACTAACAAGGGCAGATGACGCGGAAACGATGCGGAAAAATGCGAATATGAGCCGAACGGATCATGGGCCCAATACAAATGCAGTCCATGTAGGTTGGGTTAGCGGCTTTATCGCGTAACCCAACAAACCCAATCTTCAAAACCTGTTTTTGATGTCGCCTAGAGGCGCCTACTTTTGGTCGGGTTTGTTGGGTTACGGCGCAAAAGCTGCGCCTCTTGTACTCGGGCGCTTTAGCCGGGTGAACCCAACCTGCATTCTCTTTAAACCCGGACACTGTGGGAGCGGCGCCAGCCCTCCCCTCAATCCCCTCCCGCGAACGGGAGGGGAGACGATCGCCCCTTCCCCCGCTTGCGGGGGAAGGTTGGGAAGGGGGTTGGCCGCGATTTACGCCCGCATTCGCGCCGGGGGCGGCGCTCCTACATGCACGAGCATGCCAATGAACAATCCTGGTTAAACCCAGATTATCCGTTAGAGATTTGACATGAAGGAAATCAACAGCTTGTAGGTCGGGCTTCAGCCCGAAATTTCGGGCTAAAGCCCGACCTACGATTTAATGGCTTATCCGGGTTTATTTCAGGCACTGCGAATATTGCGTGCTCGCCGCCTGAAAACAGGTGCTGGCGGACGCCATGCCGCTCTTTCTCGCGATGGCAAAGCAGGCGGTGCGCGCACGGATGAATGTGCTGTTGCATTGTGTGTCGCGCTGCTCTTCCAGCGGGAGCTCGCCTGGGAGGGCCGGGTCGGACGCACTCTCGGCCGCGCTCTCGGGCACATTCTGCGGGATGCCGGCTGGCGCCGTCTCGGTGCCGGTCGAGGCTGAAGTCTGGGCGGCGCCGGGCGAGGCCGCATTGCTTGCGGCAGCCACGTTGACCACACTTCCCTTCTCCGCGACGAACCACCATTGGTAATAATGCCGCTTGTCCGCCAGCGCGCCGTCGGCCGTGTCGAAATTGGCGGTTTTGACCGGCACCTCGGCGGACAGGCTGTATACGCCGACAATGCCATTACCGGCGCCCCTGAGCAGGCCCCATTCGGTGCTCTTGGTCATGGGGTCGAGATAGATCCTGCGCAAATAGCGTCTGACGTCGGGATAGCGATCGTCCCGCAGCAGGTTTTCGAGCTTTTGGGGGTACTTCTTGAGCTTGCCCGGCGAATTCTGATAATACTGGTCCAGGGCCTGACGGAACTGGCTGCCGGCGAACAGCAGTTCGCGCTCCTTTTCCCGCTGCCGGACCTGGTGCCATTGCGTTCCCGCCGCTGCCAGGCCAACGCCCATGAAGACCACGAGGAAGAGGACGCCAAGATAGCTGTACCCGCCGCACGAACGGCGCTGCGCCGCAAATTTCAAGGCGTTCAGTTCAGCAGTTTCTCGATCTTCTCACGCGGCAGACCGCCGGGTATCAACCTTCCGTTGGGAAAAATCATGCCGGGAGTGCCGCTGATCGATAGCCTGGTGGCCAGTTCGGCGATTTCCTTGAGCGGCGTTGCGCATTTGGCTTGATCCGCGGCAGGCTCCTTGTTCTCCAGCATCATGCTATCCCAGGCCTTGGCCTTGTCGCTGGCGCACCAGACCAATTCCGACTTGCGCTGCGCGTCAGGGTGAATTTCCGTCAGGGGCAAGAGGAAAATATAGGTGGTCAGGTCATTGATGTCTTTCAGCTCTTTTTCCAGATCCTGGCAGTAAGGGCATTCCGGATCGGAAAACAGCGCGAGCTTGCGCGAACCGTTGCCTTTTACCCTGACGATGGCCTTGTCCAGAGGCAGGCTGGCAAAGTCTATGGTGCGTAGTTGAGCCATCCGTTTCTGGGTAAAGTTGGCCTGGGTTTTCAGGTCAACCATGCTGCCGCCGAAATATCCCACCTGTGCTTTTTCATCGGTGTAGAAGAGGTTGATTCCGTTGACGACCACTTCGTACAGGCCGCCAAACGGCACCCTGGTGATTGCGCCTATCCTGACCTCCGGCATTTTTTCCGCCAGGGATTTCCTGATCTGTTCCACCGCCGGGTCATTCTCGCTCACCGCGACATTGAGTCCGGGCATCTTGCCTTCAATCAGGCTCTTCAGGTCTCCGGCATCGCTTGCAAAAGCGCCATGGACGGCTGCCATCAGGGCCAGGCCTGCAACGAATTGTGTGGCTTTCAACATGTTTTTTCCTTCCAGTTTGAATTCAATAAATAAAATGGGCGGCGCATTTGCCCATGCCCCTTGGCCCCAATGTTCCGTGTCATTGTGCCTTGAGCAGGCCGAAGTTGATCGCCCGCGCAACAGCATGACCGCGGTTGTGGGCGTTCAACTTTTTCAGGGTTTTCTGCACGTGATTCTTGACGGTCAGCGGGCTGAGATTCAGCGCCTCGGCAATCTGCTGATTGGTCTTGCCCAGCTTGATGTAATTGAGTATCTGCACTTCGCGGGCCGTTACGGGCGGCACGCTGATCAATTCGTTGCTGGCTGGAACGGGCTCTTCGTTGCTGAGTACGCGGGAATATGCCGCATCGAGGAATGGCACCAGCAATTGCAGGAGATAGGCGAGGCGCGAACTGAGCGGGATTTCGACCCTGGAAAAGCAGAAATAGCTTTTCAACAGGCCGTCCGGGCCGCGTTGACCATCCGCCGCGGCGTTGCGCAGCTCCGATTTTTCCAGCAAGGGCAGCCATGCTTCGTCGTGATGCAGGCTGCCTGCACCCGTTCCAACCATGCAGGGGTGCCCGGTCACGTTCGAGTGTGAAATCATCCTCGTCAACAGACCATCCTCCGGGTGGCATACCTCCGAAAAACACGCGTCGTCGAAGTAGCGGGAACTGGAAAATCGCTTGAAGTTCATCGGCGACTCGGCTCCAGCCGAAATGCCGCAGACCAGGATTTCATGCGGCACCAGACTCTGCACGATGCCCTGGGTCCAGGAGAAGAAATGATGATGGTTCATCACGCGCAGAGAACTGTCGATCACCGAAACCAGATGTTCCTGGTCTTCGCCCTTGAGCGTGTGATTCAGGTGCCCGTTTAAATGCATGGCGGTATGGTTTTTCCGGAGGCGGCTGGGTAAATGGCGATCAGTTTGCGGCTGCGCCTGCGTTCACCAGCGTGGCCACGAGTTCCGCTCTGCCCATGACGCTTGCCCAGTGCAGCGGCGGGTAGCCATTGGCCGTGAGTTTGACGTTGGCACCCGCTGCAATGAGTTTCTGCGCGATTTCGTCGTGACCTTCAAATATGGCCACAAATAGCGCGTTGGTTTCCTCCTTGTCGGCCTGGTTGAGATCGACCCCTTTGTCCAGCAAAGCGTTCACATAATCGAGACGGCCCGCCTGCACCGCCACCATCAGCGGGCTCCGGCCCTGGGTATCCGTTTTGCCGGCGTCCGCGCCAGCGGCCAGGAGCGCCTGCACATTGGCATCACGCTGGAAAAGAAGTGCGTTGAGCAGCGGCGTGTTGCCCGCATCGTCCCGCACATCGAGCCGCGCCCCGGCCTTGATGAGCAATTGCACGATGACAGGGTCGGCATTCATGGCCGCCGCACCCAGCGGGGTGAAGCCGATGCTGCCCTTGACATTGACTTCGACGCGCATTTCCAGCAAACGGCGCACCATGTTGCGGTTGGCGTGATACGCCGCCATCAGGAGCGCGCTATTTCCACCCTTGTCCTGAACTTCGGGGTTCGCGCCCATTTCAAGCATCATGTTGAATATCCGCGTGTCGTTCCTCGCGGCCGCTTCGATCAGGCTGAGATCAACATCGGTGGCAGCGCCGGCAGTTGCGGAAGATGCCAGCATGAATAAAACCAGGCCGGTGGCAAGCATGTTGCGTCGATATGCTTTCTTGCTCATGTCGGTTTTGAGTTCTTAATTTTTGTCGAGAGCGGCATCATATTTGGAATGCCGTTAACTATTTATGAAGGTTTGATTAAGTTTTAATTCGGGAGGTGTATTTGGCGGTTTTTTCACGTAATCAGGCAGCGCCGAGAGCATTTATTCATGCGCGTTTCCGGTTTCCTGATGAGCCGTTCGGATCATTTTAAATTGGCTGAATATCATCGTTTTGACACGTTTTCATGGTAAGAACAATGTTTTTGCGCCTACAGGAAATTTGACCCGCAAAAAAGTGGTGTTGCTGCGCAACGCTTGGCGGGTTGCTAACCCGCCCTACATTTGATCTGGTCACCCGCGAGGCTTAATGGCTTTCCGGGGTATAGCAAGTAGGTTGGGTTAGGCGCGGCTTTTTGCGCCGTAACCCAACAGACCCAATCATTCCTTTTAAAAACGAGTGGTGTTGCTGCGCAACGCTTGGCGGGTTGTTAACCCGCCCTACATTTGATTTGGTCACTTGCGAGGCTTAATGGCTTTCCGGGGTATAGCGCCACGCAGCACAAGGCTGCCGCCACGGCTATGGCATGCCTTCCCCCGCCGTTCATGAAATTCATCCATGCCATGAAGAACGTGCTGGATCCCGGCGCCAGATTGGCGTGGATCAGATCATCCACGCTGCCGATCAGCACCAGCGGCACGTCCAGCATGACCGCCAGCAACAACAGCGGCACGCCAGCGACACTGCGTGCAATGCGGGATGCGAGCCCGCTCGCCGGCCAGGCGAATACCAGACCAAGGAAAATCACTGCCTGCTGCAGGGTGTGGCCGGCCAGGGTGGAGCTGCTGACGCTGCCGCCGGGGGGAAGCAGGCGAGACCCGGCGAACAGGTAATTAACCTGTTCGAGACCGAGGCTGTAAACCTGTTCGCCGTGCGATTGCGCGAGGCGGAAATCGGTAATTCGCCAATCCACGGACAGCCAGCCGATTTCCCAGCGATAAACCGGTATCAGCGCATCCAGGCAGGCATTGCCCGCCAGGTAAGCCGCCGCCAGCAGCACACCATAGGCCGCGGCGAGCATGAGGCCGAATTCAGGCAGGCGCGAGCGGTCCATGCGTCCGGCACTCCTTTCTGCCGATCCACCACAGGAAGAACAGGCTGGCCAGCAGGATGATCAGTACCGGCGCCACGTAGCCGTGGAGCAGGCTGAAGGCCTCCGCGCTGTTTCCATGGGCGAAATAGAGCGCCACGATGCGCGCCTGGTTGAGTGAGTAAATCAGCACGGTGCCGAGTGCCGCTCCCTTGAGCTTGGCGTAGCGCGGCATGGGATAGGCGAGAATCGCCGCCAGCAGGAGAAACAGGCTTTCCGTTCCTTCGCAACCGTTCAGCACCGAAAGCGAGCCATGGCTGGAGACGATGCGGTGCCCCTCTGCACGTGCCTGGTCCAGCGGTGCGATCCAGGCGATGGCTGCCGCGCTGGGCTTGACCGTGGCCAGGTCGATAACAACGGTTTCCACGGCGCTGCCGCGAGTCAGGGAGTAGGCAAATTGCAGGGCAAAAAAAAGCACGAGAAACAGGGCAGCGAAATTCAACTCGCGGCGCATGCTGCGTTTGCCGGGAGCGGCGCCTGGCTTGCCCTCTCCGGCAGCGGGATGATCAGGCATGTCCATTCGCGACGGGACTGCGCGCCTCATGCAAGCGGGCGCTCCGGCCTTCTTGAAAATGCCGCGCCCATCAGCAGCATGGCCATGAGGATCGCGCCCCATTCCGGCAGCGTGGGAATATCGCTGTCGGAGTTGCCAAATGGAGCAGCCAGGATCAGAACGGATGCCGTATCGTTGGCGGCCACGCTATCCGTCACATCGGAAGTGACGCCTGCGCTGTTCGTGATGCTGCCATCCGTCAATACATTCGCGACCAGAATCACGGTGCTGCTGGCCCCGTTCGCCAGGGTTCCCAGATTGCACGTCACGACCGGACCGGCGATCAGGCAGGAAGATGAAGCGGACAGCAAATTGACGGATGCGGGCAGGGTATCGGTCAGCACCACGTTGGTAGCGGACTGCGGGCCATTGTTGGTGACCGTCAGGGTATAGGTCACGGAGTCTCCCACCCTGGGGTTGGATGGGGTGACGCTTTGCGAGATGGACAGGTCTGCCTGCGCCGCTTCGTTAAGGTAGAAATTCAGCTGGATGTCGCCGGCCTGGCCCCCCAACCCGTCCACGGCAATCTGGTATTCGGTGCCGGCGTAGGCCTGAAACAGCAAACCGCTGGTGTTGTTGGGGCTGCTGTCGTTGTCGTTGGCGGCGACGGGGGTCAGTCCGCTGACGCTGGCACCACTATAGACCGCCAGCAGGGTATCGAAATAGCTGCCATGGGTATCGAGCGATACCTGGCCGTTCGCTGGCGCCACCCACTTCCACCATAGCGATGCGCCACCGGCATTGCCCGCATGATCGGGTTCGCCGGCCTCCTTGCTGGCAAGTATGCTGTGCCCGGCGGCGGCGCCCGAATTGCCCGTGAGCGGCGCCCGGCTGGCAAACAGGTCGTTGCCTGGCAACGCTGCGGCACGCAGGTTGATTCTGGGTTTCGTGATGCCGTTGCGAGGGTCGGTGATCATCGTCCCTGTGCCGGTCATGCGCGCGATGGTCTGGTCCGCGCTTTCGCTGCCGAACGCGGCACGCAGCACCGCCACGGAACCGGAGATATGCGGCGTGGCCTGGGAAGTTCCGGCATAGCTATAACCGGCGGAGGAAATCAGTGCCCCCGGGGCCAGAATCGTCAGGAAACTGGCGCTGTTGGAGAAACAGGCAACCTTGTCGGCCACGGTGGTCGTGTCAGTGCATGCCGCGAAGCTCATGCTCCCCACGTTGGCATCGTAAACCGCCCCCACGGAAACGGTGCCCGGCGTGCATGCCGGCATGGTCACGCCATTGGTGTAGCCGTTGTTGCCGGATGCGACCACGGTAACGATGCCCGCGGCCTTGGCGCTTGCAATGGGCGTGACATAAGGATTGGTGGCGGCATTGCTGCAGGGCGAGATGTACTTGACGGAATCGCCCAGGCTCATGTTGATGGCGACGAGGTTAAGCGCCGTCCTGTTGGCAATGCCCCAGTCGATGGCAGCCAGTATCAGGGAATCCGAGGTATAGGCGTTGCTTCCGAACACGTTGATCACGGCAAGCTTCGTGGCAGGGGCGACCCCTGCCACGATCCCGGAGACATTGGTGCCGTGGCCGAAGGAATCCAGCGCAACGCTGGAATCTGCGATGTTCTGGTAAAAATTCACCTTGCAACTGGCGGGCACCCCAGGAGTCGTGCACGAGCCCAGGTCTGGCAGGGTGTAGTTCGCGCCGGTATCGATCACCATTACCGTGGTGCCGTTTCCGCTGTCACCCGCAGCGCTAACGAGAGGCTGGCTGATCATGGGCAGGCTTTGGCTCAACTGCGTATATTTTTTCTCGTCCGGATAAACGGCGATGACATCGGGGCGCTGCAGCAGCGTTTGCAGCGCCCCTGGCGTCCGGAAGCGGATGAACGCCATGGGAAGGTGGCTGTAACCGAGAAGAAGTGCATGCTGGCCCTGTGGCAGGGCAGCGAGTACGGATTGCCTGAGCGTTTTGTAGCGGTCTGCCTTGACGGCCTGGATTTCATCGCTGTCCGTCTTCAGCCCGCGCTTGCTGCGCAGAGCGGCGGCTTCCCGTTGAACGGCGGCATCATCGAACAGAACGAGCAGGTCCTGCTGCTCGCCGCGCTGAATCTTCTGAATAATGGCCGCGGGCGCTTTTTGCAATGCGTCCGGCTCCGCTGCGTCAGCCTCTCGGGGCATGAGCGCGGACAGGATGCCGAGCATCAGGAAAAATACCGCAGAAGTCCTGCACATACTGCTGATCCCTTGCCTCAACATTATCCCATTGAACCGCTGAACAAGCGGTCATTGCCCCCGATGGGGATTCCGGTCCACTACGGGGGCTGAGAAACCCGGCATGCCCTGCCCCTACTGTAGAGGAAAAATGTGACAGTTCGCCTGGGGCGGGCGCACCCAATACTAGTCCGTTAGGTTCACGAATCGGGCATGCGCCGCTACGATGGGGCCACATGTAGGTTGGGTTAGGCGCGGCTTTTAGCGCCGTAACCCAACAGACCCAATCTTCCCTTTAAACACCGGTTTTGAATATTTGGGTTTGTTGGGTTACGCGATAAAGCCGCTAACCCAACCTACATCTGGCCCAATTAAATAAACCGTATTCGATTTAACCCGGATTATTATTTAGAGCCAAAAACCACTGTGGGAGCGGCGCCCTTGTCCTCGGGTGCTTTGGCCGGGGGCTCGCCGCGATTTGTGGCCGAATTCGCGCCGGGGGAACTACCTGGCGGCGCCTTTCAGGGTGGAAAGAGAAATTTCATTGACTGTGACGGGTGTTTTTTCGACTAGTTGCTTCAGGTACTTTTGTTCGTTTTCGGCCCCCTTGTTCATGCGCAGGTGCTGCACCAGCTTATCCCTGACCTCGGGGAGCGTCTGTTGGGCGGACGCCTTGCGTTCGAGCAGCTTCAACACATGCCAGCCATTTTGCGCCTTCACCGGCTTGCTGATTTCACCGGCGCCAAGTCCCTGGATGACGGTGCGGATTTCGGGTATCAGCGCATCATCCGCCAGCCACCCCATATCGCCCCCCCTGGCCGCGCTTTCGGCATGCACCGAATGCTTGCGGGCGAGACCGGAAAAATCCGCGCCCGTTTCCCGAGCCAATTTCCACAGTTCGTCAGCCCGTTGGGCAGCGGCTTCAGACTCTTTCGGGCCGGTGCTGTTATCCGCCACGTATATCTGCTGAAGATGGAACCGGGCGGGCTGCATGAAGCGTGATTTATTGGCTTCGTACGCGGCCTTGATTTCCGGTTCCGATGGATAGTCCGCGGATGGACGTGCCTGATTGTTGACAAAACTGGACACGACCACCCCCTCCTTCGCCACTTCGATCTGCTGTCTGACTTCCGGCCGCTTGTCCCATTCCTTGCGCCTTGCTTCCTCCAGCACCTTGCGCCGCAATAATTCCCCGCGCAACGCCTGATCGATCTGCGCCATCGAGGGCAATGCTTCGCTCCCCTTCAAGCCGAGTATCTGCTCGACCTCGCCCCGCCTGATTTCAAGGTTTCCCATCTTGGCAACCACCTCACCCTTGGCATCCGGCTTTGCATCTGCGGCGCCAGCGGCAGTGGCGGACAAGAACAGGGCCGCACACAGAAAAATGGAAGGAGTTTTGCCGGGAATATGTTTGCTGATTGATTTCATGGCTGGCTTTTCGGTTTGAACGTGGGAGGAATGAGCGGCGAAATGATACGGGTCAATTATTAATCATTGATGACAACAGGCATCACCCTGGAAACCCTGGCTGAAGCGGCCAGACAGCGCTCATGAGCGCTCCTTGCGCAGCCCGAATCCTCCCAGCAGCGCGGCGAATCCGGCCAGCCAGACATAGCCGGACTGCGTCTCCTTTTCCACTGGGGTGGATATGACCTGCTTGATCCAGTCCGTGTACGCCGGCACCCACATGCCACCCGCAAGGGAGCCGAAATGGGGAGGCACGGCCCCATGCGTCTGACTCAGCTGAAAAGTGTTGATCCCGGCGACCAGCCAGCGCCCGTTTTCGTAGACGAGCGCGGGGCTGCCGGAGTCACCGCTGGCGAGAGTCGTCTCCAGTTTATTGCCGAGCGAAGGCCCTCCCATCGCGCCCAGGCGTCCGGCCGGGTCGTCGAAATCGAACAGATAGGCCTTGGGGAATTCGAAACGTCTGGCCGCGGGAAGAAACAGGTCGATCACGTTCTGCCCCACCCGTTTCACCGTGGCGCCAGCCGGCACGGTGATCCCCTTTGCTCCGTTCCCGGAGGCGCCATATCCGACCAGGGTGATGATGGTGCCGATCTCAGCCGGTTCCGAGAGCAGGCCGTAGATAGGCGTTGACGGCGGAAGGCCGGAAGAAAGCCGCACCAGTGCGATATCGTTGAACGCGATGCCGTCCTTGCGAAATCCGCTGTACGACGGGTGGACGTAGGTGGCGGCGGCAGGAATCCGGTAAGCCATGTCTCCGGTCGAATTCAGGTTGAATACGATATCGTTTGCTGACGCGCCGGAAACAACATGCGCAGCGGTAAGCACGAAGTGCGGGGAGATCGCGACCGCGCTGTAGGTGCCGCCCTTGACCGAAATGCTGCCCACCCCGCCCCAGGGCGAAGACGCGACATTGGGGTCGGCTCGCAGCGGTGGCGAATCCAGCGGATCTGCCGCCGGGTCACCGGCCATGATCGAGAATGCCGGCCCGGAGCAGAGCGCGGTCAGCAGGGCCAGCAGCCGGAAAATGGCAAAACCGGGACGTGCCACGGCGCTCACCGGCCTGACCTCATCGCTTCAGGACAAATCATCATGATCATCCAGGCCCATTCCATCGGGAGGATAGCCCTCGTGTATGCCGGGAATCCTTTTGCGCAGGCCATCCAGCGTTCTGCCCGGCGTATCCTGCTGGTAAAAATCGGCATCCTGATCGAGCGCGCCTTCTTCCTCGGAGTCAGCTTCGCTTTCACTGAAAGGTGCGGTCCAATATCCCATATCAGGCAACCGGCGTCCGGGCCGCAGAGAATCACGCCCGGCCGTACACATCATCAAAACGCACGATATCGTCTTCACCCAGATATTCGCCGCTCTGCACTTCGATCATCACCAGATCCATCAGTCCCGGGTTGACCAGGCGGTGTTTATGACCGGCGGGGATATACGTGGATTCATTGGTTCTGATCAGCAGCTCCTTGTCATCGTTGACGATGCTCGCCGTGCCGCTCACCACCACCCAGTGCTCGCTGCGGTGGTAGTGCATTTGCAGCGAAAGCGCAGCGCCCGGTTTGACGACGATGCGTTTGATCTTGAAATTCGTGCTTTCTTCCAGCACGGTGTAGGTGCCCCAGGGGCGGGCAACCGTGCGGTGCAGTTTGTAGCTGTCGTGGTTCATCAGCTTGAGTTGCTGCACCACTTTTTTTACGTCCTGGGCATGGTCCCGGTTCGCCACGAGCAGGGCATCCGGGGTGTCGATAATCATGATGTTGTCGAGGCCAATGGCGGCAATCATGCGGCCTTCGCTTTGGATGAAGGAGTTGCCGACATCGACCAGCACGGCTTCTCCAATGACGCGGTTGCCCGCGTTGTCGGGTGCGGAGAGTTCGCTGATGGCGTTCCACGAGCCGATATCGCTCCAGCCGAAGCGGCCGGGCACAACAACGACACTCCCTCTCCCCCCCTGCCCCTCTCCCACGCGGGGGGAAGGGAGCGATGCGGGTTCCATGAGGGCGTAGTCGATGGAGTTTTCGGGGATGGCGGCAAAGGTGTCCGGGTCGATTTCGACCATGGCGGTGTTGTTCGGGGTTGCTGCTCGGGTGGCTTCCCAGCATTGTTGGGCGTGCTGGTAAATTTCAGGCGCATGGAGTTTGAATTGTTCCAGAACCGTGCCGGCCTTGAAGCAGAACATGCCGGAGTTCCACAGGTAGCGGCCGGAGCTGACATATTCCTGGGCGGTTTCATAGGAAGGCTTTTCCACGAAACGTTTGACGACGTTACCTTCCGCCTCGATGTAGCCAAACCCGGTTTCCGGGGCGGTGGGGACGATGCCGAAGGTGACCAGTTGACCAAGTTCCGCAAACTCCGCAGCCTGTTTTACCGCTGCGGCGAAAGCGCCATGGTCTTCGATCAAATGGTCTGCGGGCAGAACCAGCAGGGTGGCCTCGTTGCCGTGTTCGGCAGCGATCTTGAAGGCGCCCAGGGCGATGGCGGCGGCGGTGTTGCGGCCGAAGGGTTCGAGCAGGAAGGTGTCTCTTACACCGGGAAATTTTCTTCTGGCGGGCTGATATTCATCCCGGCTTTTGAAGTAATACTCGCGGTTGGTGATGGTCAGCACTTCGCTCACGCCTTCGAGCGAAGCTGCGCGGGCAAAAGTCTTGTGCAACAGGCTCTGTCCGTCGGGGAGCTTCATGAAGGGCTTGGGGTGCGATTCGCGGGAAGTCGGCCACAGACGTGTGCCGGCTCCGCCGGAGAGAATGATGGGTATCAGCATGGTGAGCGGGGTCCGGTTAATTGAGTTCAATAGGCATTGCGATCTCTCGCTACCACCAGAACGGTCTTTAGAATGATCATGAGATCAAAAGTTATCGACCAGTTGCGCAGGTAATCGATGTCGTACTGAATGCGCGCCTGCATCTTGTCGACTGTTTCGGTTTCCCCTCGCAGGCCGTTCACCTGCGCCCAGCCAGTGATGCCCGGCTTGACCTTGTGCCGGATCATGTAGCCTTTGACCAGTTTGCGGTACAGCTCGTTATGGGCCACTGCGTGAGGGCGCGGCCCAACGATACTCATCTGGCCGGTCAGGACATTAAGGAATTGCGGCAGCTCGTCCAGGGAAGTGCGGCGCAGGAAGGAACCAAATGGGGTAATGCGTTTATCCGTGCGTTTTGCCTGCTCGATCGTGGGACCATCCTCGCATACCGTCATGGAGCGAAACTTGCAGACCACGATCTCCTTCCCGTCCAGGCCGTAGCGGCGCTGGCGGAAAAGCACGGGGCCGGGCGAGCCCAGTTTTACCCCGATCGCAATTGCGATCATCACCGGCATAATCAGCAACAGGATGATGCTCGCGATGACTAAATCGCTCGCCCGCTTCAACAAACCGTTAATACCGTAGAGCGGCGTTTCGCATACCGCCACCACTGGAATCCCGTGAATATGATCGATGCGCGCCTGGATCAGGTCGGAAACGAAAATATCCGGCACGAAATAAATGGATGCGGTGGTATCGCGAAGATCGTCAAGCAACTTCAATATTCTGGGTTGGGACGCCATCGGCAGGGCAATGTAGATAATGTCGATGCCGCCGTACTGAGCGCGCTCGACCAGATTATCCATGCCCCCGAGTATCTTCCCATGCGTGATCGTTCCGATCCGCGATGGTGAGCGATCATCGTAAAAGCCTTCGAATGTAATCCCCAGGTGCGACCCGTTGTTCAGCTCGCGCGCCAAGGTCTGGCCCAGTTCGCTTGCGCCGACGATCACGGCATTGCGCATGCTTCCTTCCATTTCCAGAATACTCGGCACCAGCCGGTGCATGACCCTGTGGGCGAAAAACAGGGCCACCGGGGTCAGCAAAGCCCAGGTAGCGACGAGATCCTCGGGGAATACGTCGCTGTAACCGGAGGCCAGGCCGAAGAGAAACAGGATTCCCACCGTGGTCAGCCAGGGCATGGCGATCTCGTTGCCGAAAGACTTCAGGCTCAACGACGGCCACTTGCCGGGAAAGGTGAGGGAGAAAACAATCAGGGAAAAAACCAGGTATGGCCCCCTGAACTCTTCGCCCCACACCGCCGCCACCGTGACCAGCATCAGGATGGCAACGAAGGGGTCGAGCAGAAGCTTGATCAGGGAAAGCAAGGATAGCTGCTTCCTGAAAAGGAAATTGTTCTCACCTTGGAGCATATTAAATCGTGTCGACATGTGCGGTGCGAATCCAGTCTTTTCAGAGTGACGCTTCAGAACATCGGGAGAATGACGGCAAGAACGCGCCCTGTGCCAAACAACACTGCGCTTGAATTGAGAGGGGAACTCTATCAGCGATATATTTTAGATTTATGACATGATAAATCGCCGTGTCCGGGCGGACGGCGTGAAGAGCGGCGTTACCGCTGGCGAGTTTGAATTACGGCCTGAAAGACTGAACGACGCGCCTCATGTAGGTTGGGTTAGGCGCGTTTTTTGCGCCGTAACCCAACAAACCCAAAATTCAAGAACAGGTTTCGAAGTTTGGGTTTGTTGGGTTACCCCCGGCCAAATCACCCGAGGACAAGCGCGATAAGGCCGCTAACCCAACCTACATGCCCTCATTTCGTCTGCGGCGAGCGCCGAGCAGGCCAATCAGGCCCAGGCCGGAAAGCATCAATACCCATACTTCCGTTTCAGGAACGGGAGAAATATTCAATATTCCCGAGTAGCTGCCGCCAGCTGTTCCGACAACATCTCCACTGACCTCCAGAACATACTGACCCGCGCTCAAAACGACCGGGCCGATCACTGAAACGGCTCCGCTCACGCCACCAATGGTTATCGGCGTTGTGCTGCTCCACCACGTTTGAAGTGGTGTGATGGCGGTCACACTAATGTCACTACTGAGCCTGGTCTGGAGATTGCTTATGCCAAAAAAGTTACCGAGACTGATCGTGGATAAAATCGAGTTGACCGATGCATCCGGAATGCTGAACGTGTAATCGTTCTGGAACTGGCTCTGCGGAGCGGTAAAGGTGTGCCCGAAATTCAGGCTGGATGGAGCATCCTGAGCTCCAAAATCCGATGTCGTTGCCATCGCCTGTCCCGATAATGCGAGCAAGCTCGACAATCCGAAAACAATTTGCCGTACTGAAATTGAGAATTTTGTACTCATGATTTTTCCTCTGATCGAAAAGACTGCAGAATGGCGCAAACAACTCCGCACTATCCGGGTAGTGCACACTACAGGCTCTGTGTGAACATAGCTGTATCGCGCAAGGCCGGATTTATAGTCCGAACGGCCTATTCCACATGCCTTGCGCCACAAAAATCATGCAAACCACCCCCCTGTCATGCCGGTTTTGACGGACTGGAGAGCATCCGCCTCATTTCGATGCCAGACCCATGCCGTTTTCACAATGGTCTCAAGATCCTCGTAGCCCGGCTGCCAGCCTAGCTCTTGCCGTATTTTGCCGGAGCTGGCAACCAGCACCGCCGGATCGCCGGCGCGCCGCCCGGTTTCCAGCACCGGGATAGGATGACCGGTCACCTTTCGGGCGACCTCGATCACTTCCCGCACCGAATACCCCTTGTTGTTGCCCAGATTGTAGATAGCGCTGTTTCCGCCCGAAAGCAGTGCTTCCAGAGCCAGCAAATGGGCTTGTGCGAGATCGCTCACATGCACATAGTCGCGCACGCAGGTACCGTCCGGAGTGGGGTAATCGGTGCCGAAAATCTTGATGTTCTCGCGCTCGCCGGTTGCCACTTTCAGAATCAGCGGAATCAGGTGGCTTTCCGGCTCGTGGCGCTCGCCGATTTCGCCGCTCGCATCCGCACCGGCAGCGTTGAAGTAACGTAGTGCCACGTATTTCAATCCGCATGCGGCATCGCAGTCTTGCAGCATGCGTTCCACGGCGACTTTGCTGGCGCCGTAAGGATTGGTGGGGTTGCTCGGCTGATCTTCGGTGATGGGGGTTTGCAGCGGCTCGCCATAAACAGCCGCAGTAGAGGAAAAGATGAAGCATTTGACCTTGTGGCGGATCATTGCATCCAGCAACTCGACCGTTCGCGAGAAATTGTTGCGGTAGTAATCCAGCGGCTTCTCGACCGACTCGCCCACCAGGGAATAGGCCGCGAAATGCATGACGGCGTCGATTCGACGCCGGGAAAAAACACTATCCAGCAGCTTCGGGTCGCCCAGATCGCCCCAGACAAACTCGCCGCCAGGCACAAGCTCGCGATGACCTTTGGAGAGATCGTCCAGAACCACAACCTGATATCCGGCCTGCAACAAGCCCTTGACCATGTGCGTGCCGATATACCCTGCTCCGCCTACCACCAGAATCGTCTTGCCCTTCATGTCATATTCCCTGAATTAAAGAACCGCTGATCAATCTTAACGGGCATGACAGTAGCCACCCCTGATGATGAAACGTCTCGCAAAATTGCCTCGCCTTTTACCCCTAACCCCTCCCATCCTCCCCTTGTGCGAGCATCCGCTACGCGGATTGCCTGCTTGACCCGCTTCAGGGGAGGGGCAGATCGGGGAGGAGGTGGGCTCTCCCCCTGACAAGGGGGAGCTGGAGGGGGTTTGGGGTTCCACAGCCCTGCCATTACAAGTGCAGCGAAGCCATCCCGATACCAGCCTCCCGGATCACCCCGGCCATTGAACCTTGATTCCTGAACCTTATCACGTCCACCGACACACCCATCAATTCCGCCAATCCTTCCAGCAACCCGGTCGTGGCGAACGCACCCAGTTCTTGCTCCATACGTCCCACGGCAGTGGCCGAATCCCGGATATCCCCTTCGCGCGGCGGCTCATGCATGACGGTCAGTTCGCAGCCAGCGATAACCCCGATGGCCTCGATCAACTTCAGCAATGTCACGGTTTGGCCGGTGCCGATGTTGCACACGCCGTCCAAATCGCTTTCCAGCGCCCGCAGATTGGCCTGGGCGACATCTTCCACATACACAAAATCCCGCGTCTGCAAACCGTCGCCATGCACCCGCAACGCCACCCCCTGACTCACGCAATCTATAAACTTGCTGATCACCCCGGCATAGGGTGAGCGCGGATCCTGGCGCGGGCCGTAAACATTGAAATAACGCATCCCCAGACAGTTCATGCCGTAAAGCTCGCGGTACATGGCTGCATACTGGTCGTTGATGTACTTCTCCAGACCATAAGGCGAAAGCGGACACACCGGCGCCGTCTCGCTCAACGGCAACACCCGCGGCACACCGTAGACCGCCGCGCTGGAGGCATACACAAAGCGCCCCACCCCGGCACGGCGGGCGGCGTCGAGCACGTTCACGAAGCCCATGATATTGCTGGCGCAGGAATTCACCGGGTCTTCCACCGAAGCCTGCACGGACACCTGCGCCGCCAGGTGCAGCACATGCGTCACGTCGCGCATCGCCCGCTGCACGTCCTCCGCATTACGAATATCGCCGCGCTGTACTTCCAGGCTGGAGCATGCAGGCAGATTCTCCATCTTGCCGCTCGAAAAATTGTCCAGCACGCGCACGCTCAAACCCCTTGCCAGCAACGCATCGACCGTGTGCGAACCGATGAACCCCGCGCCGCCTATAACCAAAACTTTCATGCTTTATCTCCCTAATTTGCCAAGTGCTCCACGCACCGCCAGTCAATCCAGGCCGAACAGATCCCGGCTGAATATTTTTTCCGCCACATCGCGGATGTCGCCGGTAACGCGGTTTGCGACAATGACATCCGACCTGCGCTTGAATTCGGCCAGATCATTAACCACTTCGGAATGGAAAAACTCCGCCTCCTTCAGCACCGGCTCATAGACGATGACCTCGATGCCCTTGGCCTTGATGCGCTTCATGACCCCCTGGATGCTGGAGGCGCGGAAATTGTCCGACCCGCTCTTCATGATCAGGCGATGGATGCCGACCACCCTGGGATTGCGCCTGAGAATACTGTCAGCGATGAAATCCTTGCGCGTGGTATTGGCATCGACGATGGCGCGCATCAGGTTCTGGGGCACATCCTGGTAGTTGGCGAGCAGTTGCTTGGTGTCCTTGGGCAGGCAGTAGCCGCCATAGCCGAATGATGGGTTGTTGTAGTGGCCGCCGATGCGGGGATCGAGACTGACGCCCTGGATTATTTGTTTGGTATCCAGTCCGTGGGTAGCGGCGTAAGTATCCAGTTCGTTGAAATAGGCCACTCGCATCGCGAGATAGGTATTGGCGAACAGCTTGATTGCCTCGGCCTCGGTGGGATCGGCAAACAGCACAGGGATGTCCTGTTTGATGGCGCCTTGCTTGAGCAGGTTGGCGAAGGTTTCGGCGCGGCTGGAGCGTTCGCCGATGATGATGCGCGAGGGATGGAGATTGTCGTAAAGGGCCTTGCCTTCGCGCAGGAATTCTGGCGAGAAGATGATGTTTTCGCATTTGAACTGCGCCATCAATTTGGCAGTGTAGCCGACTGGAACCGTGGATTTGAGAATCATCACAGCGGCCGGATTGATCTCCATGACGTCCTGGATGACGGCCTCGATGGACCGGGTATTGAAATAATTGGTCTCCGGATCGTAGTCGGTGGGGGTGGCGATAATAATGAACTCGGCTCCCGCATAAGCATCCTGCTTGTCGAGCGTGGCCCGGAAGTTGAGCGGCTTGTGGGTCAGATACTCCTCGATCTCGTTGTCCACGATGGGCGAGACCTTGCGATTAAGCATCTCGATCTTCTCGGGAACGATATCAAGCGCGACCACCTCGTTGTGTTGCGCGAGCAGGATAGCGTTGGAGAGGCCGACGTAGCCAGTACCGGCGATGGCGATTTTCATGACAAATATTCCCGAGATAAAAGAAACAAGAGGCTGCGATACTCAGCGCTCAGCCTTGGCGCCAAGCAACAACTGCCTGGCCGCGCCAAGTATAAACAAGGTATTCGTCACCAGGTAACGCTTCCACAACCGCCCTGGTTCCGACGCCAGGCGGTGCAGCCATTCCAGACCGTTATCCCTCATCCAGCGCGGTGCGCGCGTCACCTTGCCGGAGTGGAAATCGAACGCTGCCCCTACACCAATCATCACCGCATTCACCCGGCCCCGATGTTCGGACATCCAGAGTTCCTGCTTGGGGCAGCCCAGGCCGACGAACACGAAACCCGCGCCGCTGGCGTTGATCCGCTCGACCGCTGCCGCGTCTTCCTCCGCAGTCAACGCACGAAACGGTGGCGGCTCCATCGCCATCCGCAAGCCTGGAAACGCCGCCTGCAGCCGCTTTTCCAGCAGCTCCAGCGTGGCCTCGGTGCTGCCGTAAAAATATACCGCCAGGTTCTCCGCTGCGCAGCGCTCGCACAACGCCCACATCAAATCCGGTCCGCTGATGCGCGCCTGCCCCGCAAACCCCATCTGGCGCAACATCCACGCCACCGGAGCGCCATCTGGAGTCGCCATGTCCGCCGCGTTCACTATGCGTCCGAACGCTTCATCCTGCGAGGCAGTGATCACCGAATGCACGTTGCAGATGCAGACATAGCGGCTTTCCCGCCGAGCCCCCCAATCCTGAATTCGATCCAGCGCTTCGTCCCAAACAACAGCATCGATCGATGCACCCAATACCTTGCCTGTAACCCGTTCTTCAGTTCTCATCTCACCCCCTCCCGCTCGGTTAGGAGCCTGTCGGACTTAAACCCAGATAATCCATTTGGGCGTAGGTCGGGCTTCAGCCCGACTTGTCGGGTTAAAACCCGACCTACAATTCAAGGAAACCGGCTGCAAATCGTTTCGCTTCGAATCTTCAAGTCCGACAGGCTCCCAAAGTACTCACATAAATTTCCATCAACTGCCGGTAATTCACTTCCGCCGAAAATTCCGCCTCGTACTGCGCCCGCGCCTTGCGGCCCATTTCGGCCATCTGCCCGGGATGCGTCAGAGCCCAAGTCATTTTGTCAGCCAGATCGCGCGGATTGCCTGGTTCGAACAGCAGGCCGGTTTCACCTTCACGCACAATATCGGCCAGCGCGCCGATACGGCTGGCAATCACCGGCGTGCCGCATGCAAAGGCCTCAATAATCACCAGACCGAAAGTCTCATACCAGATGCTCGGCACCACCAATGCAGCCGCGCGGCCCATTTCCTGGCGTACTGCGTCGCCCGGCAGGCTGCCCAGGCGGGTCACGCCCGCCACACCCTCCAGCAAGCCCGCTTCCGGGCCGTCGCCCGCCACCCGCAACTGCGCATCGGGCAAGCTCGCCATGGCTTCGGCCAGCGCCGCCACGCCTTTTTCGACCGACAACCGCCCCACGAACAGCAAACCTTTTCTTTCCCCCTCTCCCCCTGGGAGAGGGTTGGGGTGAGGGCGGCCTTCGGCCCAGGCCACAAAATTCGGCTTCACCACCACGCGCTCCGCCGGCAACCCGCCCTCGATGAACTTGCGCCGGCAGAAATCGTTGAGCGCAATATAACGCGCCACCTTGTTGCGATACGTCCCCAGCCCCCGGTGCAAAGTCAGCATGCCCGCCAGTACCGCCGATGCGGCACCGGACCCCCGGTAACACTTGCGCGCCACCCCCCGCCACGGCAGATGGCCCAGGCAGTCCTCGCACACCCGCCCTTCGCGCAGGAACATGGCGTTCAGGCACATCAGGCGAAAGTTATGCAGCGTCTGCACCACCGGCACCCCGGCCCGATCCGCCGCCCAATAGAGCGAAGGCGAAATCAGCGGAAAGGTGTTGTGGACGTGGATGATGTCCGGCCGAAAATCATTGATCCGATCCGCCAGATCATGCGTGGTGCGAGAAGACCACAGCGTTTGGCGCACCAGCGCCAGCGATGGCATGCCGCTCACGTCATCATTGCTGCGGAAATAGGTTTCCACTGCGTGGCCATGCGACCGCAGCAAGGCGATCTCCGACTCGACCACCGTATCCTCGCCGCCGCGATGCTGGTAGGCGTTGTGGGCAATAAGAATGCGCATATCGCCTCAGGCGTCACGCCCACCGGGCAGTGGCTTTTGCAGCACATAGAAAACCGCCGTCGGGCGCAGTTTTTGTACAGCATTGCGTGCGTGATAAACATTGAGCCAAATCGGCAACGCGCTCAACAACGCATCAAGTTCAACGACTGGCGCATTGTTGAATACCGGCCCGGAAACCACATGCCTCATCCTGGAAGTAAGTGAGAACATACATTTGCGCGCGCGCACCACCTTGAATCCGGCTTGTTCCACAAAATCCCGCAAAACCGGCAAGGGAATACCGCACTCTCGCCTGGTCAGGCCGGTACGCGGCTTGCGCCAATCGCCCATGGAAATGATCGGTTCACGCACCAGTGCGTAAGCGCCCGGCCTCAGGACACGATAAAACTCATCCACAATCTTGCTGACATTCGGGATGTGATGCAGAACCCCGAGACAAGTAATCAGGTCGAGACTACTGGAATCGAATGGCATGTCTCCCGAAGCAACTGGCTTGACATAACTCACAGGCACACCATTCAGCACGGTGCTCTGAAAACCGTCCGATGGTTCAAGAATGGTAACCCGATCGCTGTGTGCGAGTATCGGCTCAAGCTCATCGCCATATGCCGACCCAATGCCCAATACATGGCCAAAACGGCGTTTCGGCAGAGCTGAATACCCATGCCTCTTGTTCGGGGCATGATAGCCATACGCATACGCCCCTTCGCCGGATTGCGTCAGATTGAAATAACCTTCTGCCTCATCAGCGAACCAGGCATCAATCTGATCCTGGGAAAAATCATTGCCGTATAACTTCTTGCCGGAGAAATAGACTTCCATCCCGGCATCACCCGCATCAGCAGCCATATCTTCCTCCCACCATGAGTAATGAATTAGGCAGCAAGCGCATTTGCCACCCCATCCGCAAACCAGCGCGCCATGTTTTCCACCGTGTATTCCTGCGCACTGGCGGCGCACCCAGCGCGCAAGCCGTCCAATGCCTGCGGATCGCGTAGCAGACGCACGCCGGCTTCGACATAGGCATCCGGATCGTCCGCCGTCATCACGCCGTTGACGCCATTCTCCAGGTAGGCGATTTCAGGGCTGTGAATCCCGCAATCCGTGGTCAGCATGGGCACGCCGCACACGAATGCATCCAGTATGCCCAGGCCCACCAGTCCCGGATTCAGCATCACCTGCGCCACCGAAATATAAGCGGCCTTCTCCCGACCAAAGCGCGCGCCCACCCAGCGCGCCCATGGGTTGGCAGCACACCAGGCCTGCACCTTGTCGCGCTCCGGCCCCTCGCCCACAATCAGCAAGTGGAAATCGGGGACCTCGTTGCGAATCGCCTCGGCAGCCAAAAACAGAAAATCCAGCCGCTTGTCGGCATAGAGCGAGCCCACATAGACGCCAACCGGCCCAGCACCGAAGTCCAGCGACTCGCGCAAGGCCTGCGTTTCCTCCGGCGTAACCGATTGTCGCTGCCGTTGCAGTTCCGAGGTATCCACCGCGTTGTTCAGCACAGTGACTCGATTACCGGGAAACCCTGCCGCTGCCACCAGGTCGGCGCTCATTTGCGTGTAGGCGAACCACCAGTCCACCCGGTTGGTCGTCCAGCGTTTGAAGCGCTCCTTGAGGCCATTGGGATTGTCGCTTTGCAGATTGGCGCCATGCCCCCAGAAAGCCAGTTTGAAACGGCGCGGTGCCAACAACAGCCAATGATTCTGGATCAGCTTGTTTTCCTGGGTGACGATGACAAGATTCGCCCCCACAAGATGACGCCGCACTGGCTGCCAGCATAGCCGTCCACCAGCCAGATAATGCGTTGGGATCGATTTAGCCCAAGGCAACTCGCCCGCATCCTGTTTTATCTCCTCCGCTGGAGTGCCTTGCCCAACCAGCAATTCCAGCCGGATATTTTGCTCGGCAAGCAACCCGCGCAGCGCTTCAAAAAAAGGGATGCGGTAATGGGTAAGGCGGCGCTGAACAATGCAGACCGATTTCGGCGCCTGGTTGGCTAGATTATTCAAGCCCGGAGCCCTAGCGCATGCCCACCAGCCAGACTCCAATCATAATGAAGCCTGCGCCTGCCAGCCGTGTCGGGTGCGGCGTCTCGCCCAGCATTAAAAATCCCAGCGCCATGGTCAGCACAAACCCCAACGCCACGAACGGATATGCCTGACTCACGTCCATCATCGACAGCACACGCAACCAAATCAGCGCCCCCAGCCCATAACACGCCAACCCCAGCAGCACCTTGGGCGCGGTGAGCATCGCGACATACGAACCGAGCATGCTGGCCGATGACTGCGTTGCAGCGCCGGAAACACCGGCTTTCATCGCAATCTGGGCAATGGCTGAAAGCCCCACGCTCAGCAGGATCAGGATCAGGACTTTTAGCGACATGGCACACACGATTCATGATTCAGCGCAGCACAATTCATATTTTCTCCTCAAGCGCAGCAAATGCGCGGCGTGACAGCCGCAGCATCAATACAAACCATTACAGCAAGGCCACCAGAACCAGGGCCACGGCCATCGCCAACACATAGCGGCTCACGCGGTCGCGCACGGCAAACACCAGCGGGTCGTCGCTCATCTCACCCCGTGCGGACTTCAGCCAGATTCGGCTCACCCACAGCAGCAGCAGCGGACACACGCCCCACAACAGTTGCACGTGAAGATATCGCCCGATAATTTCAGGGCTGTTGATATAAAGCGCTATCACCAGCACGGCGAGATAGCCGGACGCCACCCCCATCAACTGCACCGTGGACAAGTCCGCCACCTGGTACCCCCGGCCCTGTGCGCCCTCGCGCTCCAATTCACGCATCGCCAGCAGCTCGGCATAACGTTTGGCCATGGCCAGGCTGAAAAATATGAACATGGAAAACGCCAGTATCCAGAAGGATGGCGCCACTCCAATCGCCGCCGCACCGCCCAGCACGCGCAGCGTATAGAGACCGGCCAGCGTGATGACATCGATCAGGGCATAACGCTTGAGGAAAAACGTATAGGCCGTGGTGAATACCCAGTAAATCCCCAGCACGGCAGCAAAGTGCCAGGGCATCCACAACGTTATTGCAAATGCCGATCCAAGCAGCAATGGGGCCATCAACAGACCGGTCAAGGCAGGCACGCTGCCCGAGGCAAAAGGCCGTTTGCGCTTGCGCGGGTGCGCGCGGTCCGCCGCAAGGTCAGACAGGTCGTTCAGCAAATACACGCTGGAGGCGCACAAACTGAACGCCACGAACGCCAGTACGGCAGCCATCCACATCGACATGCCCGCGCTGTTGGCGATAGGCAGCAAAGGCAGAAACACCAGAATGTTTTTCATCCACTGGTGGGGGCGGATCGCTTTCAGCATCCCCTTGAATCCCGCCGAGTAGCGGCCGAAATCCTTTTCCACCGGCTTGTTCCGGCGCACTTGTTGCGCCACGCTCCTGGGCGTGTTGACCAGAATGGCCGCATCCGCGGCATGCCAGATCGGCAAATCCACCCGGTCGTTTCCAGCATAGCTGAATCCCTGCGGCGCCACTTCGCGAATGGCCTTCAGTTTGCGGGCACCAGAAAGATTAAGCACCGCATCACTGCCCAATACGCCGCTGAACACCCCGATGTGGCCAGCTACCGCCTCGGCATAGCGGATGTTCGACGCAGTCGCCAGGTACATATCCCGTCCCGTCTCGCGCTGGGCATGCAGGTAATCAAGCATTTCTCCATGGTAAGGGAGACCGGCCGGATCAACTGTGACCTCATCAGCAATCCGGTGCTTCAGCCAGGATTTGCTGCGCAAGAGCCAAAAAGGCGCCATGAGAGCCAATAATGGCTTGCGTTTGACCAAATCGATAAATGACTCGACCAGCAGATCGGTCTTCAGCAAGGTCCCATCGAGATCAACGAACAGCGGCTTGGGAGATGGCATTTCAGTCATGAACATGACTCGATTGAAAAGCGCGATCTTACCGTTTCAACATTACAGTTCTATGGTGGGCACCAAGCTGATCACGAGACGTAATGCGAAACGCATCCGACCCGAGCCCAAACATGAAGGCACCGGTCAGGGTATGACACTACCAGCGTTAGCAAGACAGGAAGGACGCCACAGCTCCAGCACATTTTTCGGATTACGGTATATCGGGGCAGGCAACGTGCCACAGAGGCTGTAGAACTGTCCTAGCCTGTCACGCTCGATAATCGCTGGCATATTGGCGTTAAGCAGGATCAAAGAAAATTCCTTCCGTGCAACGCGCCCCAGAATATCTGTCTGAAAATCCGTCCAGGCCTTGCCTGCTTGTGGGTAGTACCCTTCACTTTTTTTCAGCCCCCCCCGAAAAACTCTGTCTGACCTGAATCGAACACCGTTTCACCGCGTGCCATGGCGAACGTAACGGTAGTTGGAGAATGCAGGACACTCGCTTCCTTCGCAATGGTGTCCTGCACCGCTTGCCACTCACGCGCATGAAAATGCGGGAAGTGCGGCAGGAGAATCGCCACCTGCAATATTCCTGCGATTAGTACAGCGGCCGTCAGGCCGCGCGAAGCGAGGAACAGGTATGCGGAAACCAGAAAAATCGGCGACAGCAAATGAATAAAATATTCTCCACTGCCACTGTTGTGAGCGAGACGCAGCAGTATTACTAGCGAGCACACAGCAGCAAACAGCAGGTATTGCAAATCATGCGGGGCACCAGTCAATTGCAGCGAAAATTTTGAACCGCTATTTGAACTCCCTGACTTGGGGGCGAGAACGGCGTACCCCAAGCAGAGCAGAAGAGGCAAATTGATTGCACTGAAGCGCCAAACCTGAGCCAGTATGTGGGGCCAGTTCCAGGAGCCAGAATAACCAAGGTTAACGAAAATCGTGTTATATAAATACGCGTCGCCGATGGAGGCTGCCAAGCCCAGTAGTGCCAGGAATGCTGCCGCAAAAAGAATCGTAGAGAGGGCTGCCATACGCAGATGCCGACGTAGCAGAAGGTAGCCAATAACGTAGATAATCCCCGCGGCAAAATAAGGTTTGGTGAAAAAGGCAAGAATGCTGCAAGCAGCGGAGAAAATTATGGACTTGCGCGAAAAGCCTAGTCGCCACGGTACGAAGACAGAGAGCATATAGAGCAGTATCGCCATCGCATCCGGTCTCGCACCGATGCCATACAAACGCAGCGTGTGGGCATACCAGACGCTGGCTGCCACCAGGCCAACAACCATGCCGTAGCGCCCGGCACGAAAACCCCAAAAAATCAGGGCGCAGCTTGCGAAAATGAAAACAGAGGACAGTATTCTGTGGGCGCTAAAGTCCGTGCCGAAAACTGGCGAGAGATGGGCAGCCATCCAATAGTAGGCAGGCCCATAAACATTAAGATCGTAAGGCTGGCGCTTGAAATCGTAGATATTTACCAGCGACTGCAACTGATGCGTCAGGTATAGCGTTGCGCCTTCACGGTACTCAATCGGTTGCGGATCAATGACGAACATGAGATGGATGACCATCCCATAAGCAATCAACACACCAAACATCCACCCCAGAAGGGATATCCATGTGCTGTGCTTCATGTTCTGAACCACAGAAATAACATCCTTAAGCAACTGTGACCTCCTTTGATTATTGCCATTACCATGGTAGGCACACGATCCCAAGTACCAGGAGATGCCGATTTATCCAGAGCAAAACGGGGGTGAAAACCAGTGAAAAAACAGTGCGCAACTGCAACCCTACCAACTGGATGCCATTGCAGAGAGGCACCTGGCATGGCCGCGCCATAAGAATCCAGACCCTTCCCCCTTCATTTGCAAGGCGCAGCCACGGTTTCAACTGCATCGGCTCGCGCAGAAGAAACACAATCCAGCGCCAATCCCTTGATACGCGTAACCTGCTTGTCCCAAGCGAGTTCCTCCGCACGCGCAAGCGCCCCGGCAGAAAGTCGCTCGTACTCACCCGCATCCCGTGCAAGGCGTTCGATGGCGCTTGCCATGTGAGCGATCACGCCCGCTTCATCGAGCCCCGCCGTACGCACCACGCACCCGCTTTCATCGGCCACGATCTCAGCAGGCCCGCCCAGATCAAGGCAAATCACCGGTAGCGCAAAAGAAAGTGCCTCCATGACCACGTTGCCACTCGAGTCGTGCAGGCTTGGGAACAGCACCGCATCGACTTCCCGGTACTTTGCGATAAACTCGGACTGCGGAATCGAGGGAAACCACTTTACTACCTCCCCAATACCCAGCCTCTCTGCCTGGCGGCGCAAATGCCCTTCAGATGGGCCGCCGCCCACCACGTGAAACTCGACGTTCACGCCCGCAGCCCGCGCCCGGGCAATTGATGCAAGCCCCAGGTGAATACCCTTCCAGCCAAGCAAGCGACCGGCAAACAGCAGGCGCAACGGCCGCCCGGCAGGGGCCTGGCGTGGCGCCATGCCATCACGCGGCAAGGTGCCGATTTCCAGGGCTACAACCGTGCGACTCTCGAAGCCAGCAGGCAAGGCGCGTGCGGTATCGCCGGTCTTGGCAAGGATCAGCACGCAGCCCTTGAGCCCCCAGCGCAACAAGGGATCGATGCGCGCAAACCGATTCAGCAGGCTGCGCAAAAATTCGCGCACTCGCTCGGCAAGACTCATGGATTGCTTGAGCCGCCAGGGCGCGTCCTCCCCCCCGCCCACCGGGCCAAACACCAGAGGAATGCCAGCGTGGCCGATCAGCGAAGGCTGGCGAAACACCCCATATGAAACGTGATGCGCCAAATCGAACGGTTCCACGCCATGCAGCTGCCGTACGTACGGCAGCAAGGCAATCTGCCATAGCTGGTAGAGCACCTGCGCGGTCAGGGAATTCAGCGGCATCCAGCGTAGCCACCAAGGGCGGAAATACACGAAACGCGGATTGTTCAGCGGATGGTTAAGCAGATGCGCCTCAATGGCAGCGCGGCGCGTGGTGTCGGTAATCACCACCACCTCATGTTCACGCGCCCACTCCTCGGCCCAGCGCCAGCCAACGCCGCCTTCGCTTCCTGCGTTAGGCGCACAGGCAAATGCGGATACCAGTATTTTCATGATCTGGATAATTCTCCTGTAAGGCGGTCAGCTCGAAGATCGAATCAGCACAGGGCTGGCCGACAATTCGATTTCACCGGTGGAAGGGGTTTTCTGACGCTGACCATCGAGCGTCTCTATCGTCACCGCATTCCAGCTTTTCGGAACCGGCCAGCGCACCGTCTTGTAGTCGTGAGTCCAGGCCAGTTGACCGATGCTTGTGCCATGCTCGGCCAAAGTGCAGGAAGCCACGTTCCCCGCCCGTTGCACCTGGCCAATCTGCCTGCCGGTCAACCACCTCGCCACCGTGCCATAGGCCACGCCGGCGGCGTTGATACGGTGCCCCACATAAGTCGTCAGACCCACATTCTTGCCATCCCACATGAACCAGTAGAAGCGTTCGATGCCGAGCGACGCCGCAATGATGAGCGAACGCGCAAGCCAGGCGGCAGCCTCTTGCTCGGGCAATACACGGGAGAACGATCCGCCGCCGAGTGGAAAGGTGTTGGGGCTGGTGGGGTCGGCGATGAGGAAACCGAATTCTGTATTCCACATTGGCAGGTGTGCAAGCCCATGGCGTGCCATGACCTTGAGCAGGGCGGCGTGATACTGCGGGATCTGTTCGGGCAGGCCGTAGTAATGGAAGCTCACGATATCGGCACAGCGATTTCCCCCCGCAGCCAGATAGGCCTCCATGCGCTCGGCTCCCTTCTCGCCGCCCACCATGGAAGGTGTGGTCAGCCTGGCCTGGGGGTCGATTTCCCTGAGGATGCGGTGGGCAGCCTGCCCCAGTTCCACCAGCTGGCCTGCGCTGAAATCGGCCCTGTCCCCATCGACTTCCCGCACCGTGGGTTCGTTCCACAGTTCGTAATTGCGGATACGCCCGCGATAGCGTTGCGCCACTGTGCGCACATAGTTTTCCCAGTCGGCAAGGCTGCGGGGTGGAGCGTCTTGCCCAAAAACATATGCTCCCTTTTTTGTTGGATTGGATGAAGCCCAGGCGGGCGTCTGGCCCAAGGTGAGCAACACGTCCACCCCGCGTGACTCCATGAGGCGCATGGCAATATCCAGCTTGTCGAATTTCCACTCCCCTTTGCGCGGCTCCAGGCTGAACCAGTGCAACTCTGGCAGGATTGCCCGCCACGCCCCCACCGGCACGGTGGGGAAATTCTCGGCGTAGGGTCTGCGCGTGGGCCAGACCATGTGGAGGCCGAAAAAATTGGGCTGCACCAGGTGCAGCGCTGCCGCTGCCGGAGCGCTGGCGGCAGGGGCGAGCGCAGGGAACAAGGCCCCCAGCGCACCCGCAGCGGAGATACGTAAAAAATCACGGCGAGCTGGCAGGCGCTCCATCTTCACCCCCTCGCCGCCTGGACAAACAGGCGCCTGAACTTGACTCCAGCCGCCCGCAGCACCGCTGCCGCATAGGGCCGGACAAAATACAGCGGCCAGAACAGGCCACAGTGGCGGCGCACAAACGTCCCCCAGGCATGGGGAGGCACGCGCTTGGGGCCGCAAGTTTTACGCAATTGCAGCCGGATGCTGGCCGCTTCCTCGGGCGGCGTCACGGAAGCGGGGTTCTGGCTGCATGTCCCGGCAAAACCGGGCGCCATCCAGATACCGAATCCGGCGCGGCGCGCCCGAAAACCGTAATCCCAGTCGCCGATCGCGTGAACGAAAGCGTCGTCGATATTGCCGATCGCCTGCGCCACGGCACGTGGAATCAGCACACAGTTGCCGTTGAGCGTTTGACAAGGCTGCGGGCGGTCGGCCACGGGCAGATGCACGTAATAGTGCGGTGACCAGCGGCTGCGGCTGACCAGCCCGCCGTAGGTGAGTTTTTCGCTGACTGCATCGCAAGTGGCGCCGACGATGATGTCGCGCCGCCCGCCGTGCGCCGATGCCAGTTCATCTCCGCAGGCAAGCACATTCTGCAGCGCATGGGGATAAAGCATGGTGTCATCGTTGAGCCACAGATAGGCATCGTGGTCCTGTTGCATGGCCGTGCCGAAAGCGCGCCGCATGCCGCCATTCCAGAACAGGCTGCCGTCTCCATCGATCAGGCTGACCAGGGGAAATTCGGCGCGCACCGCTTCCCCCGTGCCGTCGCGGCTGCCATCGTCCACCAGATACACGGCCAATTCGCAGCCGGGCGGGCGAGCACAGGCGTGCAAGGCGCGCAGACAGGCCAGCGTCTGGTCGCGGCGGTTATGGCAGGTCAGTAAGACGGCGAGACGCATGGGGAATGACCGGAATAGGAAATGGGACGGTTGATGAACGCGCGGCGGAAGGCATGGGTCCAGCCTGTTGCGCCAGGGCATAGGCCAGCCCGGTAAACAAAGCCTGCATATAATCCGGGCTATAGGATATGGCGTACACCATGCCGGCAATAATGAACAAGGCGGGCAGCTCGCCACCCAGCCAGTCCGGCGCCGCCACCGGGCGGCTCAGCAACCGGCGCAGCGCCACGATCTGCACCGCGAAATAGGCGAACAGGACCACGATGCCGCCGCGCACAAGCATGCCCACATAATGGCTGTGCGCAGCCACGTTGGTTTCCATGCCCTGGGATTCGATATAGCGCCGGTTGCCGGAGCCGAATGGCTTGCCGGCGGGCCAGACCAGCGGACCGCCGGCCACCCAGTCATCCACCATGGATTTCCAGGAATCCAGCCGCCAGGCGATGGTGCTGTTTTTTTGCTGCGTTTCCGCCACGGAACGCTCAAATTCATGCGTCACGGTAGAGTTCGGCGCCAGCGTAAACACAGCGCCAAGGACCAGGGCGCCAACCGCAAGCGGCACCATCAGCCCGGCCGACCCCCCCTTGCGGCGGCGGCCAGCCAGCCACCAGGCAACGCCCAGGGCGGCAAGCGTGGCGATCCAGACCGTGCGGTGCGCCAGAACCATCACCACGATCAGCAGCAGGGGCGCCGTGAACATCATGGCCTGGCGCGGGGCGTTAAGCTTCATCCACATCGCCAGACCGGGCAGCATGGCCACCGCAATCACCATCGTGGCACCGGCATCCAGCACCCGCAGGGGGGCATGCGGATCGAACCAGTCCCCGGTTGCCCCCATGGCGTAAGCACCCCAGCGGTAGGCCGCCAGCAATGCCAGGGCAAGTGCCGTGTAGTAAAGCGCCTGGAATATCCGGCCGGCTTGCGCCGCCGTGATGCGGAAGCTCATCAGATAAAAAACGGAAGCCAGCATGTAGAAGGTCGAGCGGAATTCCACACCGGCTGAAGTCTTGAATTGCACCAGCCCCACAACGAACAACAGCCCCCACACCGCGGCCATCAGCATCCAGAGGCGCGCCACCCTGTCCTGTGCAGGCAGGTGCCCGGCCAGCAGCCGGATGGCGACCACCAGCCCCAGCAGCAGAAAATACAAATCCACCAGGGAAAGGCTGAGGCCCAGCCGCAGTGCGGCATTTGCACCCAATTGGCTCATCACATAAACCACCATCCCCACCCAAACCGGGAAAACAGGACTGCCATAGGAGCCAACCACGAAAAAGCAAATTGCCAGTGCCAGAACGACGGCCATCACGAAAGGAATCGTCTGGAAAAAGAAGCCGAGCACGGTGTAGAACACTTCGTAGAAAACTTCCATGGTCAGAACTCCATGCCACGAATAGAACGCAAACGCCGCAGAAACGGCACGCGCGCAAAAAGAAAAGCCAGTTCCTCGCCCAGCAGGCGTTGCGGGCAGCAGAGCATGATCAGCAGCAGCCCGGCTCCAGCGCCGCAGATGAGCCCTGCCAGCCGCGACACGGCGCTGGATGTGGATGCGAACAGGTAGTCAAGCAGACTTAACACAATCATGGTCGCTACTGACAGCAAGACCGGGCTGAGCAGTGCGCGCAAGATGCGTGCAGGAGCGATATTCAGATCTCGCGCCAGCGCGCTTGTCATCCAGATAGCCCGGCCTGCGTACACGCCACTCACCCCCCAGGCCAGCGCTGCAAGTGATTGGTCCCTCAGCACCAGCAACACCAGCAGGAGTGTTGCAGCCACCCAAATCTGTACTTTCAACTCCACACCGGTGCGCCCTCGCCCCCACAAAATGGGGCCAGCTACCGCCATCAATGCATGAAACGGCATGGCCACGCACAAGGCTGCAAACACCGGCCCCGCTTGCGCCCAGCGCGCACCATATAGGCCCTCTATTACGCTGTCAGCCACCACTGCAGCGCCAAAAAACACCGGCAGGGTGACCAGCCCGACTGCTTTGAGCAAGGCAAGATAACCGCGCGCCAAAGACGCATCGTCATTCTGCACGCGGCTGCTGGTGGCGAATACGACCTGCTGAATCATGTTGACCACATGGTTGACCGGAGTGCGGGCCAGACTGTAAGACACCGAATACACACCCAAGGCCGCCAGCCCCTTGAAACGGGCCACCAGCAGGTTGTCCAGGTTTTCCGTCACCCAGTTGGCCATATTACTGACCACCACGCGTAAACCGAACGCCGGCAGTCCATGCGGCAGCGTTGCCCAGCGTGGTCGCAGCGGCTGCGGCGCAGCGTGAATACAGATGACCGCCATCACAATTTGTTGCGCCCCCAGCGCCATCACCAGGCTCCATCCTCCCCACCCCATAAAAGCCAGCGGGATTGCGATCAGCACGTACCCCACGAAATAACCTGCCACCTGCGCCATCTGCATCCGACGGAAATCCATCCGGCGGCGCAGTTCCACCATGGGCATGACCATAAAGGCCGTAATCAGCACAACAGGTGCCATGGAACGAATGCCATCCTGCAGGTCAGGAGCCCCCATAAAATCGGCGAACCACGGCGCACCCAGATACACACAGGCTGCCACGCCCATATGACTAAGCAGCAACCGTCCCCAGGCGGCGCGACGAATATCCACGGTCAACTCATGCCGCTGCACCAGCGCTATGCCGAGCCCCAGGTCAGCCATCAGAACAGCCAGGCCGTAGACCAGCAGGCTGCCGCCAAAAAACCCGAAATCAGCTGGTTCGATAAGTCGGGCAAGCGCAATCATGGCGCCAAACTGCAGCAGGATACGCATGACCACACCCAGCACATTCCATTTGAATGCGTGCATGGCTTTGCCCAGAAGCGAGGCGCGATCAGCAATCACATGCGGCAGCCCCGGCGAGCGGCACTACGCCGTACAGGGCCAGATCGGTTTCCGTTCGCCGGGAATTCAGCCCAAGCTCAAGCCGGCTCAGCAGATCGGACGGGATCTCGCCCTGCCTGGAAACAGGGACGCCGCGCGGGTGGCAGGCTGAACTATCGGCAGCCACCCGCGCCCGGAATTGCGCCGTTGCACCGGCGGGAGGGCGCTGCGCGGCCTCATGTCCCCACAGGCTGAGCATCCCCTGTTCTTCCTGCAGCTGCGGCGCAAACCACAGATAGGGCGCATGCGAGAGAAACGCGCCCCACAAGCTGAAGGTGGATACCGAACAGACCAGCAGATCGGCATTCGCCATGGCCAGCAAATCGCTGCATACCGAATCCCGCTGGTGAAAACCGGTGACCGGGGAAAAACGCCGGATAAATGGTTCCAGCGCCTCTGGCTGGCCGTCTGTAAAGAGCTGGAACTGCACCCTGTTTCCGAATTCCCGGCGCAACTGATCGCACACCGCGATGTACCAGTCCAATGGCAGCGAGCGATTGAAGCAGCCGCGATAATCGATGTTCTCGTTGGCTGCCTTGAAATCACCTGCCCGGATGTGCACTGCGACCACCAGCCGTCCGGGGTCCAGCCGCATGCGCCAGTCGGTAAGGTTTTCCGCTGTGCCGCGCGCCGCATACAAGCGGGCAAGAATGAAATCGCGCGCCTCGCGAACGGCCAGAAATCCGCCCCACATGCCGCCCACTTCAAGCGCAAACAAACGCTTTTCATTCCATCCAAGACGCTCGGCAAACACCGCAACAGCCTTGCGAAAATCATGCTCCCCGGTTGACAGGTAATCCTGCTCGGTGAAGGTGTAACGCGGCAGCGTCTGCAACAGCACACGGTGGCTAATCCAGTCCAGACGCGAGGTGCCGAAATAACGCCAGTATTGCCGCGGGTTCATGCCGAAGGCCGGGGGTAAGGCGATGCCGCCAATTGCCTGCGCCGCAAGCCAGGCCTTGGCCCATGGATAGAACTCGTTCCCCAACCCAGCCCCACGCCCGGCAACACTCGGCACGCAGAGCCGAATTCCCGCGGGATGGCCGGCCTGCTGGATCGATGATTGCGGAAGGTCAGCGAGCTGCATGATGGTGAAGCCGGATTTCCATATTGCGCCACAGGAATATCAGCAGCCCTGCATTGATGAATCCGGCCAGTAACTGCAATCCGGTAACGGGCTGAAGATTGTTGGTGAAAATCCAGTCGAGCACCGGCGGCACCGGTTGCGCAAGCATCCAGGTGCCAAACACCCAGGAAATATAGGCAAAGAACGAGGCAGCCTGTATCGACACGGCCACCGGCCAGTAGCGCGGAATCCAGACAGCAAGCGCGATGCTGAGTATGTCAGCGGGGAAAAAATAACGGTTGTGCATGTGAGGCAACAGGCTGGGGACGAGGAGCGTTGAGACCAGGGCTGCAACCAGCAAGGTCTCGGCATCGAGTTTCCGGGTGCCGGCCGTCCGTCCGCGCATGGCGAACCACAGGCTCGCGGCAGCCGCAATCAAGATCAGCACTTTGCTTAGCCAGGCCAGATGCTCCTTGGCAAGCAGTTGCCCCCTGACAGCATAATCGAGCAGCATTAACAGGTTTGGAGCCCCATGAGAGTAGGCGGTCTGCGTTCCAGCCTGGGTGAGGTAAATGGTAAGCACCTCGACCAGCGAACGCCCGGCTGCCAGCGACGGCACGGCAATGACGATGTAAGTCAAGGGGATCAGGGCAAAGCTCCACCAGCGAATCTCGCCACGCAGCGCCATCAGCAGGATGAACGGCCCCAGCCATGCGGCTTGCAGTTTGATCGCGCAAGCCACGCCAAAAGCAAGCATGGCCAGCACGGGGCGCTGTGCGAACAATGCCGCCATGCAGGCAAGCAAAAAGCTGGAATACACGATATCCGACTGCCCCCACCACGCAGAATTGAGCAGCACGGTAGGCGCAAAAAGCACGGCCCCATAAGCCAGCAGGGGAATATTCCCCTGTGGCCAGCGCATGCGGGCAATCAGGAACATGATGCCGGCCGTGATGTAATCGAACAGGATGGAAACCGACTTGATGACCACCTTGCCATCGGTTCCCGCAGGGAATAGTGCATCGGCCAGGCCGAGGGTGTAGCTGTAGAAAGGGGTGTAACCGTAACGCGAGAAAGGAGTCGCGATCGCCGCCCAGAATCCCTGGGTACGGATGCTTTCCAGCCAGGGCAGAAAATGGTCGATGAGATCGAGGTTATTGCCTGGAAGCATGGCCAGGCGCGGCAAGAATGCCAGCAAGGACAGGATGACCAGTCCGGCAATCTGCCAGCGCACCGCCTGGCTGCGCGGGTTGGCCTGCAATCCAGGATTGCCGGCAGTGTTGATGTCATTCGTCATGCTTCGCTCCCATGCGCGGGCGCCGCGCCAGCAGCCCCTGCCATCACTCGTGAATAGAGGTCGCTGTAGGCAAGCACTCCCCTTTTTGCCCCGAAAGCCTGATGTATGGCGGCACTGCGAGCGGCACGCCCGGCTTCCAGGCCCGCGCCCTTTTGCAGCAGAGGCTGTAACGCTGCGGCGATGCCGTCCGCGCTAGGTTCGCAGTAGTGAATATCTTCAAGGTACTGGCGAAAATCAACCAGGCCGGGCACTTCCGTCAGCAGCGCAGGCAAACCCACCGCAATGGCTTCCAGCGTTGCAATTCCCAGCCCTTCAAATTGCGACGGCATCACATACAGGTCAGCGGCATGCAGGACAGGACGCACATCGTCCACCGCGCCGATAAACTGGATGCGGTCGCTCACGCCCAGTTTTTTTGCCAATGCGCGTTCGGGCTCCCCCGGTTCTTCCAGCCCGACATGCAGATATCGCCAGTGAAATTCCGTACAGCGTGCCAGGGCCTCGATTAGCGCGGTGTGGTTCTTGACCACCGAGCAATTGCCCACGCTCACCATCACGTATTCGCCGTCACGAACACCGAACGCGGCGCGCGCCGCCGTGCGTTCTTCTGGCGTGACCGGATGAAAATGCGTGCTGTCGAACCAGTTCGGGATAAGTAGCGGCGATGTGCCGTACAAGCTGCGCTCGGTCTGCTCCACCCCGGGGGCGATGGCGATGAAACTCACCCCCAGCCTCTCCGCCAGCCGCCGCTCCATCCCGCGCCGCACGCGCAAGAATCCGCCAAAATTGAAGTTGTTGTGCACTGTGCGGACCAGTCTTCCAGGCCCTGCCATGCGCGTAGCCAGCACGTAACCGATGAACCCGCGTTCGGCATGCAGGTGTATCAGATCAAAACCGGAGCGCTTGGCGAAGCGCGCCACAGCCATAAAGAACGCTGGCGAACGGGCAAACGGAATATGGTGTGTACGGTAGCCCGCCGCTTCCAGCACGGTTGCATATGGGCCTATTGAATCGCCTGTAGCCAGCAACTCGCATTCGACACCGTTTTCCCGAAATAGCGGAGCGGCGATACGCAACATAATCTCGGCGCCGGAAGGCCGCAGCTCATTGAGCACATGCAGAACTTTCACGCGGTCACCTCATCGGGCGATTCTGCTGGCACGACGCCAGCCCCTGCCAACACTTGGCGATAGTGTTCGAGATAGGACTGAGCGACCGCAGAAGAGGAAAAATGCATGCTGGCTCGGGCACGTCCTTGAGTGGAATAGCTCGCATACAGTGCGGGATCGGCCAGGATTTCCAACAGCGCTTCCGCTATTTCTTCGGGCGACCGGACATCCACCAAGGTGCCTCCGCCATTTTCGGCACCCAATACCCAAGGCACCGCGCCGCTATTTTGACCCGCAACAACAGGCAAACCCAGCCCCATCGCTTCGGCTATCGTCATGCCGAAGGATTCTTCCAGGGCGGGGTGCAGCAGGATATCCATTTCGGCCAGTTCACGCATCGTCTGAGCATAAGGTGTCCAGCCGTGGAAGACGAACGCCTCTTCCATGTGATGCTCAACCGCCCATGACCAGGCACGTTCATCCGGCCCAAAACCGGGGCCGTAAAGGTGCATTTTTGCGCCCGGATATTCATCACAAACGCGCTTCATTGCGAGCATGCCGGGTTCCGGGTTTTTTATCGACGTCCACCCATTCAGCAGCATGGCAATCTGGGGCAGACGGGTCACAAAATCTGGCGCGGAACGGGGATGACCCGCCTCTAACACCGCATCGGGGAGTGGATTCGGCACGACACTGAGAGAGGCACCTGTCATGCCACGCAGCGCACCAACCAGGTAAGGCGAGACTACTGTCGCGTGTTGAGTTCGGCGGAGTACAGACTTCGCCATTAAAAGCCGGCCCACCCGATAGAGGTCGCGCTGCATGTTCAG
Organism: Sulfuricella sp.; assembly: GCA_041651995.1. Taxonomy (NCBI): domain Bacteria; kingdom Pseudomonadati; phylum Pseudomonadota; class Betaproteobacteria; order Nitrosomonadales; family Sulfuricellaceae; genus Sulfuricella; species Sulfuricella sp. Next base: position 120,084 of record JBAZID010000001.1, read on the forward strand.
AATGGCCCAGGGGGAATCATGGCAAGTCAGCAAACACGGCAAACCTGTATCCAGTGCTGCCGCGCCAAACTCATAACTCCAATGCGCATGGACAACGTCCGGGCGTTCTTCGAGGATGGCATCTGTCAACGCATGGCGCTCAAGCGCGAAGAAATCCAGCATCCGCCCCCTTGCGCCCCGATCCGGACGCAAGCTGTGGCGCCTCCGCGGCACATAGTGCACTGTGAATTGATGACCTCGTGCAATCACGCGGTTCTGTCGACGGGGTTCCAATGCCGGATCAGTCGTAAACGCTACGACCTCATGGCCGCTCCGGATCAGCGCTTCGATCAGTGTGACCAGCAGTGATGCGCCTTTCATCTCACGAGGAAGATGGCTTGTATCACCGTCAAGCAAATGCTCGATGTCGGGAGTGCCCAGTGGTCCAACTATCCCTATGCGCATAAGTTTCTGACTATCGACCATATCTTGGCCGGGGTTGAAACTGAAGTTCGTGATCATCGCCAGCGCGGCCCAGAGCAGGACTGATAACGATTTGCCGACGAGGCTCATGCGGAGTGCGACCTATCGACGGATTAGAGAACAGCCCTCCGATCATTCGACAAACTAGCGACTCAAGACAAACAAAGGGTGGGTGGTAGGCTGCGCTCCCCCCTCTAGTCGCCATGTAACCCGAGGTTTTTCCAGCAAGCACTACAGGAGACTCTTCTAGCCACATTCCGCCAACCCCAATTCCAAGGCAACCTTGATCTTTGAGCTTTCTTTCGGGATAAAAATCTTGTTGGGCGATAGAGTGCCATTCGGATAACTTGCCTGGAAAACAGCATAACCATCGAGCTCCACATTAAAATTGGCAATAGAGACTTCTGCCTGAATAACAGGCCGATAAGTCTCAATAATATGGCGCGCTCCTTCAATGATTTCTTGTTCTGCTCCTTCCGCATCGATTTTGATGTAATCGCATCGTGCCAGCCCCTCCATTACAAACAGGTCATCTAGACTTACTTTCAAAACCGAGAATGTCGAAGCGTATTGATCGCGTTTGACGAGACTAAATGAGTTGGGCTTTCCAAAATTTGTCCAGAATGAATCGGGGGCGGTTCTACCCGCCGCACACAGACCTCTTTGCCGAACATTGGCGAACCCATTTAATTTGACGTTGTAGGACAAATCCGCGAGCATTTCTGGAAATGGCTCTAGTGACAATACGGTCCCGCCCGGCCCACTAGCTTTGGCAGCCTTGAGTGTATAGATGCCAGTATTTGCGCCCACATCCACAAAAACATCGTCTTTATTGACGAAGCTGTTTAGAAATCCAAATTCCGGTTCGACGGTTTCTCGTGAAATGTAAATCCCTCTGCCACCATAACCCTTAATATTCCGTCCCGTTACCATAAGCCCATCCGGGAAGCGAGTTTGAATGCGCATTCCTCTAGGCGTCAGCGCGACTCGTGCCATCCTAATCACCTTGGCAATTTGACCACCGAAATTCGACATGAAAACCTCTTTCTTTGGTTGAAATTAAATTAGTTCTTCAAGAGTCTTGGCATGTCATCCTCATGCAAAGACTCATATAGCCGAAGTTGAAGTCGAACGTTTCGATGAACGAACATCGCCGGCATGGCGTGTCGGTCGTGGTCATTTGTTTGCGTCGATGAAATCCTGATACGCCACCGCCAGGCCGTTTTGCATGGTGGTGCTGTCCTTCCAGCCCATGGCATTCAAACGCCCCACGTCCATCAGCTTGCGCGGAGTGCCGTCGGGCTTGGTGCTGTCGAAGACGATCTCGCCATCAAAGCCGACCACGTTTTTGATCGTTTTGGCCAGTTCGTGAATGGTGAGATCGTGACCCACACCAATATTGACCAGCGGCGGCATGAAGATGCCAGTGGCCGCTTCGTCACTGCCGAGCAAGGTGCTGAATTTCTCATCCGGCAGGCCCATCAAGTAAACACAGGCATCGGCCATGTCTTCGCTGTACATGAATTCGCGCCTGGGCGTACCGCTGCCCCAGACGGTCACGGTTGGCTGGTTGTTGACCTTGGCTTCATGAAACTTGCGGATCAGCGCGGGGATAACGTGGGAATTTTCCGGATGGTAGTTGTCGCCAGGGCCATACAAGTTGGTGGGCATGACGGCCAGGTATTGGGTGCCATATTGCCGGTTATAGCTCCAGCACATTTCGATGCCCGCAATCTTGGCCAGGGCGTAGGGCCGGTTGGTCGGTTCCAGCGGGCCGGTGAGGAGGTATTCCTCCTTCATGGGCTGGGGTGCGAGTTTTGGATAGATGCAGGACGAGCCAAGGAACATCAGGCGCTTGACACCATTCAGATAGGCGGCATGAATGATGTTGGTCTGAATGGCCAGGTTCTGATAGATAAAATCGGCCGGGTAGGTGTTGTTGGCATGAATGCCGCCGACCTTGGCTGCGGCCAGAAAGACGTAGTCGGGTTTTTCCTGCGCGAAGAAGGCCTCCGTCGCGGCCTGGTTGGTCAGGTCGAGTTCGGCATGGGTTCGGGTTAGCAGGTTGGCATACCCTTCCGCATTCAGACGGCGAATAAGGCCAGAGCCAACTAAACCCCGGTGACCGGCGATGTAGATTTTATCCTGCGGTTTCATCAACAGATCCTTACTCGTGGCAATTCAGGACAGAATAGCCGTTCTTCTTGACCAGTTCATCCCGCTCGGCGGCTTTCAGGTCTTCGCGCACCATTTCGGCCACCAGTTCATCGAAGGTGACTTTGGGGGTCCAGCCAAGTTTTTCCTTGGCCTTGGTGGGGTCGCCGAGCAGGGTTTCAACCTCGGTGGGGCGGAAGTAGCGCGGATCGACGGCGACGACAGGTGAGGGGTGAGGGGTGAGGGGTGAGGGGTGAAAATCGGCGCGGTTTTCCCAGTAGCCTTTTTCATCCACTCCTTCGCCTTCCCAGCGGATCTGCATGCCCAGTTCCTTGGCGGCGGCATTGACGAAATCGCGCACGCTGTATTGCACGCCGGTGGCAATGACGAAGTCTTCCGGCTTGTCCTGTTGCAGCATGAGCCACTGCATTTCGACGTAGTCCTTGGCGTGGCCCCAGTCGCGCTTGGCGTCCAGGTTGCCGAGATAGAGCGCATCCTGCAGGCCGAGTTTGATGCGCGCCAGGGCGCGGGTGATTTTGCGGGTGACGAAGGTTTCACCCCGGACCGGGGATTCGTGGTTAAACAGGATGCCGTTGCAGGCATACATGCCGTAGGCTTCGCGATAGTTGACGGTGATCCAGTAGGCGTAGAGCTTGGCGACCGCGTAGGGGGAGCGGGGATAGAACGGGGTGGTTTCCTTTTGCGGGGTTTCCTGCACCAGGCCGTAGAGTTCGGAGGTGGAGGCCTGATAGAAGCGGGTCTTTTTCTCCAGGCCGAGGATACGGACCGCTTCGAGCACGCGCAGGGTGCCCAGGGCGTCGGAGTTGGCGGTGTATTCGGGCTCTTCGAACGATACCGCGACATGGCTTTGCGCGGCCAGGTTGTAGATTTCGTCCGGCTGGACTTGCTGGATGATGCGGACCAGGCTGCTGGAGTCGGTCATGTCGCCGTGGTGCAGGACGAAGCGGCGGTCTTTTTCGTGCGGATCCTGGTAAAGATGGTCGATGCGATCCGTATTGAAAAGCGAGGTACGGCGCTTGATGCCGTGAACTTCGTAGCCTTTTTTCAACAGGAATTCTGCCAGGTAGGCACCGTCCTGACCGGTGATGCCGGTGATAAGCGCAATTTTTTTCATGATGTGGTTGATGTTGACCAGGTTAGGTGGTTGGGGCCGGGTGGCCGATAAGGCGTTGCCTTCCGCTGGGTGTCAGCGCACCCAGCAACGCCCGGGCGAAATCTTCCTGCATTTTGTAAGCCGCAGTGTCATCGGACTGTATGCTGGATACCCTGAACAACAGGCCATCCGGGATTTTTCCGGTAAGACCGTATTTCAGCTGGTTGAGCTTCCACTTCACGCTATTGACCGCGACAGCGTCACCAATCGTGGTCCAATAGGTAATGGGTTCGATTCTTTGTCCCTGCGTGGCAACCAGCCGTCTGACAGGGATGACACCGCTCCCGGTGGAGAAAGTGGCGGTGCTGTTTTTCAGTATCTCGAAACCCTGTGCCGGATAGCATACTTCCGGTTTATGGACCTGCATGGCATTGCTCTGATCGCCACCGTAAGCAATCGACAGCATGATGCGTTCACCACGTGCATTGGTATAGGTGCGTGACAACGTCTGGTTGTAAATCCTGCTGAGTAGCGCTTCTGTTTCGGGATTGGCCAGCAACGGCATGACGGCTTTGTCTATTGTCCAATCCCCGAATTGTTTGGGAATCATTGTTTCCAGGTCGATTGACGGCGCCTTGTCGGCAATACGGGCAGTGGGTTTGAGTGCCATGGCCAGGCCAGCTGCGGTAAGCATGCAAAGACCGATGATGAAATGCTTGGCGCTAATGGCTTTCATGAAATGTCATCCAGGATATTAGGCAAGCGCACGGCATTACGGAAGTTTTGATGAAGTGCGATTCGGCAGGAAGAACCCGAGCAGTCCATCCAGCGCAAACAGCATCAACAAGGCGAGGATAAACAGCAGAATGCCGGCAAAGCCATGCATGAAACCCTGCCCTGCCTCGTCCCCGAAATAATAGGTAACCAGCACCAGAATGATGACGCGCACCACATTGGCGACAAAGGCAATTGGCAGGATGGCCGCGATCAGGATCAGGCTGCGCATTCTGCTCGACGGAATCAGATAAAGGTATAGCATCCCCAGGGCAGACAGGCTGAACATGGAGTGCAGCCCGGAACAGGCATCCGCCACCAGCAGCTGGTAATTACCAATGGTCAGCGTTACACCGTTGCGGGCGACGGGATAGCCAAATAAATAGAGAAATTGCTCTGCCAGAACAGAGATGTACTGTTTGAGCGGGCCGGTTGCTGCATCCACAACAAATCCCGGCAAGGGAATCATGAACAGCAGGAAGAACAGTGCAAACCAGAGTCCCTTGACGGTACGCATCCCCTGCGTGATGAGCAGCGCTCCCAGGATAACGGGGATCTGGGAGCCGACCTCAAGCACCAGGACGCTTTGAGAACGCCCCACTGCATAGACCAGCAAGCCAAAAATCAGCAATACCCAGCCTGATGCCGCATTTACAGGGTCAGCTGAGCGGCCGCCAGCAGCGCTTGACAACAGCATGGAACGTTTCTGCCAGATCAGGAACATGACCACGATGAGCACGATTGGACCGTGAGCGTAATCTTCCGAATTCCACAATCCGTTGGCCAGCATCCAGTAGGTTGGGAAATACAAGGCGACCAGGCCCAGCAATACCGGCCACCATGTTTCGACAATGGCTATTGGAGTGTCCGCTCCGGGTAGCCGGGATGCGATGGTATTCATGTCATTCAGTCCAGCACCACTGCGCCGATCACGTGAGCACCGGTCATGATGATTTTTTCCTTAAGCTCAGCCAACGGAGCAACTCGGCTCACATTAAGACGGGTTGCAATCAACATTCCTCCCGCCTTCGCGACGACAGTCTGAAAATCGGATGTGTGCTGTGCAGGTGTCGTGTCTATCAGGATTACGTCATAGCTGCTTTCAAGACCCGCCAGCAGTGCGCCGAATGCCGGGCGCACGAGCAACTCGGCAGGGTTGGGAGGGGGCGACCCTGAGGTGAGTACGGACAGCGTCGGGAACGGCTTGATCGGGATCGCGAGCGATGCTGTTGCACGCCCGGCCAGGATGTCGGAAAGCCCCATGCTATTTCCAAGATTGAAAATATGATGTTGTCGTGGCTGCCGCAAGTCGGCGTCGATCAGCAGGGTTTTTCTGCCCAACTGGGCAAACAGCACGGCCAGATTGGCCGCCAGATAACTCGCTCCTTCACCTTCTCTTGCACAGCCAATTGCCAGGGTTTTGCGGCCTTCCTGAAACCAGCGCAACAACAATTGGGAACGTGCCGAACGCAGGGCCTCGGCTTCCTTGCTATAGGGTTCTGTGGCGGCAACCAGTTCCTGGCTGAGCCCTTCACGGCTATCAGGCAAATAAGGATATTCAAACTGGAATGCGAGAGCGTGCTGAATATCCACGTCGGTGACCAGCCCCAGCTTGACGGCTGCCTCGCCAAAACGGAGGTTATGCTCCTGTTGAAAGCTGAACACCCGATCCATGTCCTGCGGCTTGAGCTTGCCGGCTTCTTGCAGCAGCTTTCCGATTGAGGCATCCGTGTTTTTACCGGACACCTGTTCGACGATGCGTCCGCTGTCTATGGCGCTTGATAGTAAATTCATGTGGGCTTCGGCTTTAAGGTTCTGTCGGGTCAGTGTATTGGCGGGATCGCGGATTTCATTCATCAGGCCATTGCAGGGCGTGCGCGGATAAACCAGCGGCGCAGGAATACCAGACCGCGCCCCGGCTTCGCCACGATAGCCAGCACCGGTATGTCCAGCCCCTCAACGATATCCTGCCCGGTACGCACGCGCCGGTCCGAGATCTCAACGAGAAAGCCGACGCCTACGCCAAGCAAAGTCCCCAAAAACACGGAAATCAGCGCATTGAAAAGCACTTTCGGCTTGGACGAACCCAGAGGGGTGGTCGCCGGGTTCAATACGGCGATATCGGTCTGGGTCGAAAGGGATTCCATGCGGCTCTGCCCATAGCGCTGCAGGGCTGAGTCGTAAATACGCTGGGCATTCTCCACATCGCGTGACAGCAGCGAGACCTCCTCGCGCTGCTGCTTCATTTCAAGAATTCGTATTTTCTGCTTTGCAAAAGCCCCGCCCAGTTCGTCAAATCGCTGGCGAGCAGCAGTGGCTGTTGCCCCTACCCCCCGGGAAGCCGATTTGATTTCGTTATCGAGCTTGACCCTGAAGCCATCGACTTCGGCCTGAACGCGCTGGTATTCCGGATGATTTTTGCCCACTTTGAGGGCCACCTCAGACAGCTTGATTTCACCTTGTGCCAGTTGTGACTTGAGATTTTGCACCCCGGCACTGTTGACCACCTCGGGCATGCTGCTGCTGTCACGCGCACGCGAGTTGGCATCAAATGATGCGGACTGTGCCGCCACCACCTGGCCCGATATTTCCTCCATGCGGCGCGTTTCCACATCCAGCCGTTCCTGGGATTCGACGATGCCGTTCTTGCGCTGATAGGCCGTGAGTTTCTGCTGGGTTTTATCGAGGTTGTCGCGTAACTGGGTGATCTGCTGGTCGAACCAGGCAGCAGTCAATTTGGCCGGCGCCACCCTGAGCTCCAGATTGGTGTCTATATAAGCCTTGGCAAAGGCATTGGCGATCAGTGCCGCGAACCGGGGATCCGAGCCCTTGAATGAAATCGTGATCACACTGGATTCGCGTGAGGGGTCAACGCTCAGGCCGCTCAGCAGGCGCTTACCCATCCATTCCTCGATTGATATCTTGCCTTCGGTAGCCTCCATGAATTGCTCATGCACCTGGGGAGAGTTGGCCAGCTTGAGGTCATCCACGACCTTCTGCGCGACATTTGCGCTTCTAATGACCTCAACCTGAGTTGCCATGTAACCAGGAAACATCTGGGAAGAAAGCAACTGCCCGGTCAGGGGATCCTTGCTCTTGGAATCCACTATCAGATTGGTGGAGGCAGTGTATTCCTTGGGTAACAGCAGGCTCACAATGGTGGTTACTGTCACTGTCGCCAGCAGTATGCCCAGGATGATCCATTTGCGCGCGTTAAGAATTAGCAGGAATTGTATGATGTTCATGACCGTCTCTATATGCCCTAGAACAGGCTTTCCTTGACGTAAATCACGTCATCACGCTTCACGGGATCCGAAAGCTGTGCCTCTATTTTCTGCATTCCTCCATCGGCATCGCGACGCAGTATCTTGATCCCGCGCTGGGTACCACGCAGGTTAACACCGCCACCCATTGTCAGGGCCTGCACCAGGCTCATGTTCTGCTCAAGCCGGTATGATCCCGGGCGTTGCACTTCACCGTAGATGTAAAACAGGGGCTGACGCGGCACGTTGATGATGTCTCCGTCCTGGACCCGTTCATCGTCTTTTTGCCCACCTGCCATGAACAGGGCAATGGCATCGATTTCGCGATATTGGGTCTTGCCATCCTTCTCGCGAATCAGCGTGATAGTGTCTGCGCCATCAGAGCCGATGCCGCCAGCCAGTGCCAGCACATCCGACACGCGGCTGATCTTTTCCAATGGAAATTTTCCAGGACGGTTCACGCGGCCCAGCACGGAAACTTGCTGGCTGCGGTACTGCACGACATTGAGATTGACATTCGGCTCAAGAATGAACCCCCCACTGGACAGGCGATGCGCAATCTCTGCCGCGCCCTCGACAGGCGTTTTGCCTGCCAGCTTGACTTCGCCAATCAGCGGAAAGGAAATGGTGCCGCCCCCGCCCACGCGTGCTTCCGTGGTGAGATCAGGATGGCTGTAGACAGTAATGCTCAGCACGTCGCTGGTGCCAATCCTGTAATCATTGCTTTCACTCCAGGCAGGCAACGCCAGCAGCAGCGCAAACAAAAACGGTAAATAACGCAACAACTTGATCATATATATGGTTTTTCCGATGAATCCAGCATGCAAGGGTGAAAGCCGCCCATGCCATACAAATATTTCGCACCAGTGCCAGTGAAGATCCAGGACACTTGATTACAGGAAGTTGCACTCGTTTCTAATTTTGTCCGCTTAAGTGCAAATTGGAAAAATGGCAGTATGGTTTCGGATTGTTACAACAGTATTGCCAAGGCCCGCTGGTCAGCGGCCATGCAGGAACGGCCTGACGGACATGGCGAAACGCCGCCCCGGATCATGAAACGACGCTTCGCCATGCCCGTTAGGGATACGCTGATTTATTCCGTAGCCCCGTCATTGCGAGCGCAGCGAAGCAATCTTGTTCTTTGGCAATCAATAAGTTACAGATTGCTTCGTCGCTTTGCTCCTCGCAATGACGATTAAATCAGCGCTTCCTTAGGCAACGCTTCGCGTTGTTACACGTTAAAACGCTGCTCGTAGACTCGCGGTCACGCTCTGATAGCGGAAGTCGGCCACATCGTTACTCGAATCCCGCTGCCCTGCCTCGTAAGTCAAGCCGAACAGGATGCTTCTGTCAGGCTGGTAGTTCAGCCTCACGCTGCCGGTTTTCAGACGGTCCGTGCGGGAGATGTCCGGGTACTTCTGACTGCCCTCCCATATTGACGCAGTCAGCGCCATTTTGGGTGTGAGCGCCCATGTCGCATTCAGGTCGGCTCTATCACTGATACTGGCCGTGGAAGTGGTGACGGTGTCGGATGTCTGCACCTGCCTCTGCACCGCCGCGCTCAGGGATACCTTCCCACCGGCATTCCAGTCCGCGGACAAGCGCCATGTCGGCTTATCAAGTACAACCGGGCCCTCTATTCGCCGGGTATAGCCGGCTTGACCACTGATGCGGCTGAGCCCGCCGGGCGACCATCCGCCCTGCAGATTCAGTTCAGTCTGCTCGAAATCATCGTCCGTTGCCGTTCTGTTGGAATATTGCCCGTCGGTGCGGCGGTAATCCATGCCAAACTGGCTGCCCAGACTGGATTGGAATAACCAGCCCAGACTGGCTATCTTGTCGTCGTGATCGAGATTGGCCCGTGCCGGGTTGCTGAAACTGACCGCGTACCTGCCAACTCCACCGCTCAAGGAAAAGCTCGGGTGAATCCGGTACCGGGCATTGAATGCGGTGTTTTGCGTGTCCTGAGTATTGGTGCCCAGATTATTCAAATCGGCCTGGGACAGAAGTTCGCGGGTTTTCCGGGAGCTCAGCTCTCCGGTCAAATTGTTGCCCAGCACCCAGTTCCAGCGCGCCAGAAGACTTCCGCTACTCTGTTTTTGCAGTTCCCGCCGATCGTAACTGGTCTGGTTCAGATTGGTGCGCAGCGCCAGGGTCTGACGGCTGAGTTTCCAATCGGCATCAACACCGACCCCGATCCGCCTGCCTGTGACAGCAGTATCAGTGGTACCGAGCAGTGTCCGCGCCTGTTCGTCGTTAGCCAGCCGGAAATAATTGCTGTCGTGGAATGTCAGGTATTCCACATAAGACCGCAGGTTGTCTTCGGGCAAAGCCATGGCCGGAAACGGAACGGCCAGCAACGGCAAAATGAATAACGCCTTTCGGGCAGCCAATATCGCTCTCACCAGAACTGCCAGTTTCCGGTGCTTAACACCCAGATCCCGAGCAATCCGTTGGTCGTCGCATGCGCGGCCACCGGGATCCAGAGGTTGTTGAAGCGCTTGTACAGCCAGCCATACGCCAAACCCGCCATGATTCCAGCCAGCCACAGGTGATGCTCGAAGCCAAACGCAACCGACGTTATCACGACCGACCTCAAACTCACCAGGATGGGTTCCAGGCTCAGAAAATCCATTCGCTCCAGCCAGCGCATAAAAAATGAGCGCCAGAACAATTCTTCCATCAGGGGCACCACCAGGATGGCGCCCAATAAACGCATGAAAACCAGGCGCCAATCCATGCCGCCGTCTTCGGCGCCCGGGTTAAAACCCGATGCACTTCCCAGCGTCAGCCAGCCCTGGTCAAGATTGACCCACAGCACGAAAACGAAGGCACCGGTCAGCACCGCCGCAAGCCAGTGCCAGAACGGGATCTGGAACGGCAGTGAGAGTTCCTGGTAACTTTTCCAGAACCACAGCAGCACCAAGGCCACTGCTACGGTTTTAATCGGATAGAGCCAGCGCAAATCCCAGGTGGCCGCCTGGCCGCCGCCTGATTGCAAAAGATAGGCCAATAAATCCGCCACCCCCAAAAAAAGCAGGTAAATCAGGAATGGGAGGACACGGCTCAGTGCAGGGTTTTTCATAAGAAATGGGGCGCGCACCAAGGCCGCGAGATGAGCTTCCATCGCTCCGCGACCCTGTATGGCGCATCTTTACTTGAGTCCGCTCAAGCCTTTCTCAAGAAAATCCTTATCCGCCTTGACGGATGCGGCAGCCCCCTGATCCGTTGCAGCCGCCTGCTGCGCAACCGTGCCTTTTGCGGCCTCCACTGGTTTGGCGATTTTTCCGGTATCGGCAAATGCGCCCAGGTACTCAATCTTGGAGGTGTCGCGCAGTTTCTTGACCTCGGCCTGAGCGGATTCGATGCGCTTCTTGTTGCTCAGGTATCTTTCGATCAGGGGCTTCGCCTGCTCTTCGCTCAACGGCTGGTCGCGCGAAACGACAAGCTGAAGAGCAACAACAGCTTTGCCTGCGGGGAGGACAATGATCTGGCCGTCCTTGAGCGCCTGAATACGCGGCAGAGTTTCCAGCGGGAACTGCTCGGCCGGCTTCACCGATTCATTGGCGCTGAATTGGATTTTTTGCTCCTGTAGCCAGCGCGCCAGTTCGACTAGCGGCTTACCTTGCTCCAGCTGCGTCTTCACGGCTTTCAACGTCTCCGGCTTGGCTTCGAACATCAACTCCTGAAAACGGAAAACACGGCGCTTCTCGAACAACTCGGGATGTTTTGCATAGTAATCGTGAACTTCGCTCTCCGTGGGCTTGCCCAATCCCTGCACCTGTTTTTCGACATAGGCTTGGGAGAGTATCTGGCGTTTCGCGCTTTCCACTGCCTGTGTGATCTTTGGATCCCTGTCGAGCTTCATCTCCACCGCTTTCTTGACGAGCAGTTCCTCGTCGATCAAACCGTTCAGCGCCTGCTTGCTGGCTTCTTTCGCCTGTGCCTCGCTGATCGCACCCATGCGGGACAAGGCAAAATTCACCTGGTGAATCGTTATTTCATCGCCATTCACCTTGGCAACAACCTGTCCGGCCTTGTTGGTGGAGGTTGAGCTGCTCTTTCCGCAACCTCCGATGGCGAGGATCGCCACGATGACAGCAAGAATTCTTAGCGCAATTCGCATTATTTTTTCCAGAATTTGTAATCGTTTAACGGATGCGAAATCCGGCCTATAACCAGGCTCTCAATTTGGCAAGACAGGGGTTTTTCGCAAGGACCGGTTATTCAGTGACGCCCGGGTAGCCCGAGCAGGGCAATGGTAGGCGGAGATTATTGCAGGATTATTTCAGGCAAGGAGGCGAAAAACCGGGGTAAGCCAGGCACCAATTTGAGGAGTAGTTCCTTCTACCTATGCAAAGCCTTTGCCGCGATTGAATTCTTGTAACACGCCTTGAGTACAGTTCGTGGCGTCGCATAGAACCCATATGTGTTTCATCCTAAACGTCTCGCTCAACTTTAAGGAAACGAAAATGCACCATTTTGCTCGTAAGCTGGTCGCCACCGCCGTGGCCGCGACCTTCACCCTGTCCGCCACCGTTCCGGCCTTTGCCGCTGAACCAGTGGTTCAGGGCCCGGAAACTGTATCCGACTGGTGGAATGCCGGTCAGGCCTTTGTTGCCGATAGCAAGAAACTCCACGCCAACAAACACCACGCCAAGAATGTGATCCTCTTCGTGGGCGACGGCATGGGGGTTTCCACCGTCACCGCCTCCCGCATCCTGGAAGGCCAGATGAAAGGTGCCACCGGCGAGGAAAACCGCCTGTTCTTCGAAACACTTCCCTATGTGGCCCTGTCCAAGACTTATTCCTGGGATCAGCAGACTTCCGACTCCGCTCCTACCATGACCGCCATGGTCACCGGCTACAAGACTCGCGAAGGCATGCTGTCGGTGAATCACACCACCGCTCGCGGCGAATGCGATGCTGCCGTCGTTGCTGCGAAATCCGTGCCCACCATTCTCGAACAGGCTGCTGAAGCCGGCAAGGCCACGGGTATCGTTTCTACCGCCCGTATTACTCATGCCACCCCGGCAGCCACCTACGCCCACACTCCGGTGCGTGACTGGGAATCCGATGCCAACCTGCCAGCCGGTTGTGGCGTGAAAGATATCGCCCGCCAGTTGATCGAAGCCTCCCCTGCCGTGAAAAGCAGCCTGAAAGTGGTGCTGGGCGGCGGCCGTGATCAGTTCCGCATGAATACCCAGATTGACCCTGAATACACCACCAAGAAGGGGCAGCGCAAGGATGGCCGCGATCTGACCGCCGAGTGGGTCAGCAGCCGTAATGTTGTCGCCCCAGGTGCCCAGTTTGTCTGGGACAAGGCTGGCTTTGACGCCGCCAATCCTGCCTCCACACCTTTCCTGCTGGGTCTGTTCGAGCGTTCACACGTTCAGTACGAGGCAGACCGGGCTGCGGATACCGCTGGCGAGCCTTCCCTGACCGAGATGACTGCCAAGTCCATCGAGATGCTGAACAAGAGCAAACAGGGTTTCTTCCTGCATGTTGAAGCTGGCCGTATCGACCATGCCCACCATGCCGGCAACGCCAAGCGCGCCATGCTGGATACCATCGAATTCGCCAAGGCCATAAAGGCGGCCTACGAGATGACCGATCCGGAAGAAACGCTGATCATCGTGACTGCTGACCATAGCCACACCTTCACCATCGCCGGCTATCCCCACCGCGGCAATGACATCCTCGGTCTGGTAAAGGAAGTTCCAGATGTGGATGGCAATTCGCCGGTGAACTCCGTGGACAAACTGGGCTTGCCCTACACCACCTTGGGCTACACCAACGGCCCCGGCTGGCGTGATGCCGTGGCCACCGGCCAGAAGCGTCCTGACCTGACCGCCGTTGACACCACCGCGCTGGGTTTCCTGCAGGAGGCTGCAATCCCCATGGGTTCCGAGACCCACGCTGGTGAAGACGTCCCCGTCTATGCCAGTGGCCCAGGTGCCTACCTGGTACGTGGTTCCATGGAACAGAACTGGATCTACCATGTAATGAAAGAGGCTTTCCGCTTGCAGGATAAAAAGCATGACTCCCGCTTCTGAGTAAAGTTTGTTCCCATGTAGCAACCGGGGCGTTCGCGCCCCGGTTTTTTTCGTTTAGAGAGCGCCATGAAAACCCAATTAATCACCCTGCTCCTGTTGAGCACCATTTCCATTGCGGCAGTCGCCGCAGACCATCGCCATCCGGACAACGAGCCCGCAAAGACAATGTCCGTTGCGCCAGCGGCAACATCGATGCCACCCCTGGCGGCGCGTTTCGAGCTGCACACGGCCGGCCGCGGCGCCGACTGGTTCATGATCCGCGAGCCACAACGCATCGTTACCTTTAATGCCGGCAGCCGTCAGGGCGAGGTATGGGCCCGCGATGAACAGGGCCGGATCGAATACACCCGGGTATTTGCGGAAGACCGGAAAACCCTCAATTACAACGACGGACAACTGAAGACGCTCCACATGGAGCCGGGCTGGGCGCAACTAGCCTCCATCATCAGCCCTGAAGAAGTCACCAAACTGCGCAAGACCGGCGAGCGCAAAGTAATGGGGCAGCGCGCCCTGATCCTGGAAGGCAATATCGATGGAGTTCGCACCCGCCTGTGGTGGCTGCCGGAACTTCAGCTTCCAGCCCGCCTGGAACGGGGCAAAGGAAAAACGGCTACCCGGCTGGTGCTGCGCGAGATCCATGCAAAGGCTCCGGCTGCCTGGAACTGGGGCGACGAATCGGTGCTCGACACCTATGCCAGGCTGGATGCGAGCGATCTGGGAGACATGGAATACGATCCATTCGTCCAGAAAGTGATGCGGCAGGATGGCCACCAGCATGGGCATGGACATCTGTAGGGGTGAAGGGTAAATCAGGTTCGACACTGTTTCGGATTTTTAGCCTTGGCGGTGAAATGCCGTTTTTAAGCCAGATTATCCGTTAGAGATTTGACATGAAGGAAATCAACAGCTCGTAGGTCGGGCTTCAGCCCGAAATTTCGGGCTAAAGCCCGACCTACGATTTACATGCTGATATCTCTTTGTGAACTCTGTGTTCTCTGTGGCTATCCGCTTTTTCCAGGATAAATGCTCCTCATGCCCCCCCTTCATACCTGGCTGCTTATGCCGATCACCCTGTTGTCGCTGTCCTGGATGGGTGAGGCCGAGGCGGACATCTACGCATTCACCGACGATCAAGGGGTGCCTCATTTCAGCAATATGCCGGATGACCGGCGTTACACCCTGCTGATGCGAACGGAATCTGACACGCCATCGCTTGCGCCGCAAGTCAGAACCCGAAATGCGCACCGGCGCAATAATGGCAATCTGTATGCGAGGGAGATCAGCCATGCGGCTTCATCCAGCCAGCTTGATTCTGCGCTTCTGCATGCAGTGATCACGGTGGAATCCGGCTACAACCCTCGCGCTGTGTCCGGCAAGGGTGCCATGGGGCTGATGCAGCTCATGCCGGCTACGGCCAGGCGTTATGGCGCGCTTGACCCTTATGACCCGGCACAAAATATCCGCGCCGGCGCTCTATACCTGCGCGACCTGCTTGCGCTTTTCAACAACGATATTCAGCTTGCTCTTGCGGCCTACAATGCGGGCGAGAACAACGTGATCAAGTATGGCAATCGTATTCCCCCCTTCCGCGAAACGGCCGCTTATGTTCCCAGGGTGATGGCGTTTTACCAGCAGTACCGGCGCGCCTTCCCCGGCTGAGAGGCAGGCTGGAATGTAATGGGTTGCGCTTGCTGGTTTATCCTGAAAACCTCAGTTCAAGCCACAGAGCTCACAGAGAGCACAGAGAAGTCAGGGGCTTGTCCACGTTTGCCAGTCCCACCCGCCGGGTGAGCCGCAAACAAGATGTAACAGGCCGATTTCTCTCTGCGAACTCTGTGAGCTCTGTGGCTATCTGCTTTTTCCAGGTTTATATCGCTGCCGGGCAGGTGACGGCCTTGACGATACGATTCTGCTGACCCGGAGCCACAGGGCTATGTGCCGTGAAGTAATCCTGCATGGAGTCCAGATCCAATGCGCCACCGAGTTGATCGAGGCCCAGGTTGAACACGCTGAAATTATCGCCGCCGCTGGCCAGGAAGGAATTCATCGTCACCCGGTAACTGGCCAGCTTGTCGATGGCCACGCCATTAAGCTTGACACTGCCGTCACAGACGAAATGCCCGCCTTTTTGCGCGGCGAAATTGGCCGCCGTGGTGTCGAAAGTATGCTGGTAGCCAAACCCGCCGGACACTTGCAGAATGCGTGAATAAGGCTGGATGGCGCCCCACTGCTGCTCCAGCAGATCATAAATCTGCTGCCCGGTAAGGGTCTTGGTCACCAGCGAATTGCCGAACGGCTGCACGGTGAAGGCCTCACCATAAGTCACCACGCCATCGCCCTCGCCAGCGGCGCTGGCAGGGTAGGAAAAGTCAGCGCGCAGACCACCCGGATTCATGAAGGCAATCACCGCGCCACCCAGTTCCGCGGGGGCTGTGGATTCCAGTTGGGCGTCGGCAATCACGTCGCCCAAAGCCGATTCGCCACCGGCGTTCATGGTACGAGTGATGGCGGCGGTGATGTTGCCCAGGGCCTGGTTCGCGATAGGTGCGGCAAGCGCTGCATAGTTGCTTACCAGGGTGGTCAGGCTATCCACTGGCGTCACAACACCCGGGGTACGATCAACGATCAGGTTGCTGGCATTCACTTCGATCACATCGCGGGTTGCGGTGTTCAGGGTCAGCTCAATTTCGCTGACCAGCCGGCCATAGTTGCCCGCGCTGGTAACCGGGATGGCTCGACCGGCGCTGTTGGGCAGGTTGCACAGATAGGCCTGATGGGTGTGGCCGCTGATTACCAGATCCACCGCGTTGTCCAGGCGGCTGACAATATCGGCGATGGGTCCGGAAATGCCGGGGCAGTTTGTGTAATTGCCGGTAGTTACGCCGCCTTCATGTATCAGCACCACCACGGCTTTGACACCCCTGGCTTCAAGCCGTGGAATGAGTGCGTTGACGGTATCGGCCTCGTCCCTGAACTCCAGAGTGGAAATGCCGCTGGGCGTGACGATGCTGGGCGTGCCTTTCAGTGTCATGCCGATGAAAGCGACCTTGTTGCCCTTGAAATTCTTGATGCCGTAGGCAGGAAAAAGGGTTTCGCCATCGGATTTTTCGACCACGTTTGCAGCCAGGAAGTTGAATTTTGCTCCTTCAAATGGGTACGGTGTGCCGACCAGCTCACCTTTGCAGGAATTGATGTCTGTGGGATGGCAGCCGCCATTCTGCATGCGCAGCAGCTCGTCACGGCCTTCGTCGAATTCATGGTTGCCCACGGCATTGAAGTCCAGCCCCAGGATGTTCATGCCCTCGATGGTGGGTTCGTCATGGAACAATGCAGAAGTCAGGGGGGAAGCGCCAATCAGGTCACCGGCGGAGACGGTAACGCTGTTGGGGGATTTGGCCCGGATATTCCGGACATAGGCCGCGAGGTAGTCGATACCGCCGGAAGGGAGAGCGACATTGGAGGTGTTTCTATAGGTGCCGGGGCTTTGCAGGTTGCCGTGAAAATCGTTAAAAGCGGCGATGGTTACCAACATCGTGTTGCCTACATCGGAACGGGCTGCTGCCTGCATCAGCCTGGAGCGTTCCTGTTCCGTGATCAGCCTGCTCCATTGCCAATGCCGGCTCTGCCTCGACAGTGTGGCGACGAATTCACCGTGGCTACCCCAGTTAGCGCCTTCAGCGATGCTATCCACAATCAGATCGTTAAGGCAGGAGCCGGCGACGGGTTTGTTGACCACGCCGCTATTGATGGCACCCGTGAATACGGTGCCACGTTCATCCATGCAGGTGGCGTGTGCGTTGGCATTGAAGGCCAGCAGCAGCGCGATGGCCAAAGGTTTGATGACATGGTGCATGAATTTCTCCTGAATTTGATCTGCATTTGATGGACCGTATGCAACCCGGCCGGCGTAATGAATTATTACGAAGCAATATGTCAGGCACTCGATGGCACCGCTGCGTTTGAATGAGTCGTTAGGACTATAGAGCCCGGGCCATGGAGCGGACTTCCCTGCGTATGCCCCTATTTCCCGGGACTCAGATCAATGGCATGGCGGGTCATGCCAGAAAGCCAATTTGCGGCAGTCTTGAAGGTGTAGTTACCCGGCGCACCCTGTGCAAGAGAAACATTCGCCGGTCAGGTGGTGGCGATAGGCTGATTGCCTGCGCCGACGCTGGAAAGTGATCGTCATGGTCCGAAATACCCGGCCAGCTGAATCCTTCTGTCACATGGTTTGGATAAGCTGGCTTCGCAGTAACGCGCTGTTGCTCGCCGGGCTGGGGTTGGTTGGCTTCGCCACGCACCGCCGTCATTGATTTTCACATCCACTGGAGAACCCGTCTTATGAAATCGTATCTTCTCACCGGCCTTGCCGCCGCTTTGTGTTTTTCGCTCGTCGCGCCTGTCGGCGCGAATGGCGTGGTTAGCTCACCCGGCCTTGAGCAATCGTTCGCGTTGATCGGCGACGTGCCTTATGGTGTCGCGGCCGAAGCCAAGTTCGACAATGTAATCGACAGCATCAACCATGCGCCGCGTGTGCGTTTTGTGGTGCATACCGGCGACGTCAAGGCGGGCAGCGAGCGCTGCGACGACGAGCTGCTGCAAAAGCGCTACAACCAGTTCCAGAAGCTGGATGACGGCGTCATCGTCACGCCCGGCGACAACGACTGGACCGATTGTCATCGCACCAATAACGGCGGGTATCTGCCGACCGAGCGGCTTGCCAAGTTCCGCGAAATCTTCTATCCGCTTCATGGACTCAGCAGCGGCCAGCATCGCTTCCGCGTCCGCACGCAGGCGAACATGGCCGGTTACGGCGACTACGTTGAAAATACAATGTGGAGCTTTAACGGGGCGATGATGGCGACTGTCCACGTGGTCGGCAGCAACAACGGACTCGACCCCTGGAACCAGATCGATTCGAGCGACAGCTACGACACACCGCGACCCGACCGCTTGGCCGAAGTCACAGCGCGCGAGACCGCCGCGCTGGCCTGGATCGACGAAGTGTTCGCGCAGGCACAAGCGCACCGCAGCGCCGGCGTGATGATCGCAATGCAGGCCAACATGAATCTCGACCTGCTCACGACTGATCGGAAGCGGCAAGGTTTCAACAAGGTGATCGACCGCATCACGCAGCATGCCATCGCTTTCGGCAAGCCGGTGCTGGTGGCGCACGGCGACACCCACTACTTCCGCCTCGACAAGCCCTACAGCGCGCCGATCCTGCCCACGGGCATGGCAATGGTGGAGAACCTCTCACGCGTGGAAAATTTTGGCGCGCAGGACATGCATTGGGTGGAGGTCTTTGTCAACCCGCGCGATCTCAACGTGTTTCACATTGAATCGCGGATTGTTCGGGACAATTTGTTCACGCGCTAATTCTCGTGTGAACTAAAATTGGCGTGGCACGTGTCCCCGAAGGGGGCACCTTGCCACCGCAATTATCCCCAGGGCACTTCGCCCCCGAAAAACGTGGCTGTACAGGGCCTGGTTTATTAATCCTAAAATTCAGATCAATCACCACGGAGGGCACGGAAAATACGGAGAAGCGGGGTAAGCAGGGATGGGCGACTTGTCGCCCAACTCGCAAAGGCAATTTGCTGTCTTCCGGGCACTCACCCGATGGGTGAAATGCCCAATATTCCGCAATACCTTGTTTTGACTCCGTGTTCTCCGTGCACTCCGTGGCCAACCGCTTTTTCCAGCTTAATCTCAGCCGAAATGACCGGCCACGCTCCACCTAAATCCGCGATTACGTTCGTCCAAGATAAGTGATCGCCATGGGCCGAAATACTCGGCCAGCTGAATCCTCCTGTCACATTGTCTGGTTAAGCTGGCTTCGCAGTTCAGGCTCGGATCACGATGCCACTGCTTTAATTTCCAACTTGTCACTTGTTAATGTTGTTTAAGGAGTTTTCAAATGAATCACATGTTCATGCGTTCCGCACTTGCCGTTGCTTTGGCTTCGGCGTTTTCCGCCAATGTCGCACTGGCAGACGACGATTTCGACGGTTTTGCTTACAAGAAAGATTTCGGCGCCATGGTGGAGCACCTGCTACACGCACAATCCGAGAAGCTGTTCGGTTTCGACCAGCCGTTGCAGGAATCCGCACCCGCCACCACCGGTGCCTACCGGACGCTGGAACAGAAAGCCATGGATCAGGTGCTGGTGGCCAAAGGCTTGAAGGTGGAATACCTGACTCGCAACGCTGCGAACAGCACTGACATGATGGCGTTTTTCCCCGCAGAAAAACCTACCCATCTGATTTCCTGTATCGAAGGCAGCCGTGCCGAGGTGGTTCCAGGCAAATACAATCCATCCGTTCAGAGTATCAATCTCGCGACCGGGCAAGTTGAAACGATCCTGCGCGGCATGAGCGGTTGCGACGGCATCCGTACCACACCATGGGGCACGATTCTTGCCACTGAAGAAAAAACCGATGGCGGCGCCTATGAAATCCTCAACCCGCTCAACGTGACCAATCAGACCGTGCTTGACCGCAGTACTGGCGCTGTAACCGACCCGGCGAACATCGTCAAGCGTACCGCCTTGCCGGCCATGGCCTGGGAAGGTTTGGCAGTTTTGCCGAGCGGTGTCGTGATAGCCGGTGATGAGCTGCGCCCCGGCACTGCCGCTGCGGATGTCGATGGCGGCGCCATTTTCAAATTCGTGCCCCTGACGCCCCGTACCGGCAATGATAAAATCGGCAATCTGGCCGACTCGCCCCTGGCCTTTGGTTCCGTTTATGCGATGCAGGTTTCATGCGTGAACAATAAACAGCAGATTGGTCAGGGATGCGAAATCGGCAATGCCGCCTGGGTGCCTGTCAATGCAGCGACTGCACGGATCGATGCTGACCTGAATGGCGCTACCGGTTTCTATCGCCCTGAAGACCTGCATCAGGATCCGATGTATGCCGATGCCGCCAATCCGGAAGCAGTCCGTGTCTGCTGGACCAACACCGGTAACGAAGGCGCCGTCAATTACGCTGAAGTGGTGTGCGGCGTGGACAACGAGCCCTTGATTGCCGATAGCGCCAGGCGCACGGTGGTGGTGAACCGTCTTGTTGAAGGGGATGCCGATTTCAATTCCTTCGACAATCTGGATTTCCAGCCCAAGACCGGCAATCTGTACGTGATCGAGGACCACTCCAATGGCGATATCTTTGCTTGTCTGCCAGATGGTGCTGACCGCGACATCAAGGCGGATGGTTGCGTGAAAATGCTGTCAGTGAAGGATTCCAGCGCTGAGCCAACCGGCTTCATCTTCTCTGCCGATGGTTCGACGGCTTACGTATCGATTCAGCACTCCAACGATACCAACATGCCGAAAGTTGATGATTATGGTACCGACGACATCATCAAAATCAGCGGCTTCAAGGTCAAGAAATAAGCCTGGAAACCTCAGTTCGATAACCACGGAGGGCACGGAGAACACGGAGAAGCGGGGTAAGCAGGGATGGGCGACATGTCGCCCAACTCGCAAAGGCAGTTTGCGGTCATTTATGGCCTCACCCATCGGGTGAATGCCAAACATCATGCAATCTATGGTTTTTGCTCCGTGTTCTCCGTGAACTCCGTGGTTAACTGCTTTTTATGGGATAAATCGGGGTTAAAAACGGGAGTCGTGCTTAAGTCATCCTGTTGGTAAGTGTTGTACCGAAAAGGCCGCTATTGCGGCCTTTTCCATTGGATAAACCTGAGTGGCGCCTGGCCGTTCACCATTCGCTGAAAAGCGTGCCATCGCGAGCGTTGCCAGGGGCGCCGCTTCTGACATCGTAAACGCCCCCCTTTACAGGGTCGTCCGGTGCAATGGCAATCCAGCTGGTGGCATTACCGGCTATGGGGTCGTCCGGAATGGCGCGGATATATTTCCTGGCGACCAGGTCTTCCAGCGTTGCCGGATATTTGCCCGTGTCGCCATAAAATTTGTCGAGCGCATCGCGCATTATGTTCAGATCCTGCCTGAGCACGGCTTCCCTGGATTTTTCAATGCTGTGAAAGTAACGGGGCGTTGCAATGGACAGCAGGGTGGCGATAATCGCCATGACTACCAGCAACTCGATCAGCGTGAACCCTTCGTCCTTGCGTGCTTGCAATCCGGAGCAAACGTGGAAGAAATGGCCTTTACCATTCTTGATGGGGGATGCCATTGAGTCCTCTTTCCGTGCTCAGGGAATAGATATCGAAAACGTCGTTGCCTTCCTGGGGATTATCCGGGCTGCTTGCATAGCTTCGCTTGCCCCAGGTTTCTGCTGCGGGGATGTTGGGATCGTTGAACATCGGATCACGCGGAATGCGGCGCAGAAAATAGATTTTTGCCTTGACTGGGCTTTGCTTATCCTCCACGCCGTCGGCCAGCGATCCCAGTGTCCTGGGGTAACCGGAGTCATCGGCCGACCTGGCGATACGTCCTTCGACAGCGGCTTTTTTGTACCCATCAATCGCGTTCCGGATCATGATCAGCGCCGACCTGAGTTCCTGCTCCTTGTTGCGTTGCACGGTCAGCTCGATCAACGGCATGATGCCGGAAGCGAGCACTGCGACAATGGCCACCGTAACCACCAGTTC
Source organism: Sulfuricella sp. (assembly GCA_041651995.1). Classification (NCBI taxonomy): domain Bacteria; kingdom Pseudomonadati; phylum Pseudomonadota; class Betaproteobacteria; order Nitrosomonadales; family Sulfuricellaceae; genus Sulfuricella; species Sulfuricella sp. The sequence continues at coordinate 142,478 of JBAZID010000001.1, forward strand.
GATCAGCGTAAAGCCGGGGGTCAGGATTCCTGATGGATGTCCGCAGCGGTGGCGAGCCATATCAATCCTCGTCAAACTTTTTCGTATCCTCCGGCACGGCCACGGGCTGCACTGCCGGGGAAGGCGTTTTTACCGGCGGAATGCCGGGCATTGCGGAATGTGCGGGGGCCAGCTCCGTGGTTGGCTCAGGCGCCGGCTGGGGTTCCTGCTGGGCGGCAGAGCGTTGTCCTGGCGACACGGAAAATGCGCCCACCGGCCTGATGGCCAGAGCTGGCGCACCGGCAAATGCTTCCGTTCCGGAGGAAAATTCCATGGCTGCGGCATCGGGCTGAACCAGGTTCTTGACGATGCGTGGCGTGATCAGCAGGACGATTTCAGTTTTGCTTCCATTGCTCAGCCGGCTCGAAAACAGGTGGCCCAGAACGGGAATATCTCCAAGCCCCGGCACCTTGCTTGAGCTGGCCCGGTCTTCGTCATTGATGAGCCCGGCAAGCGCCTGGGTTTCGCCGTCCCTCAAGCGCAAGGTGGTGGAAGCATTGCGGGTGCCGAGCTGGTAGGTCAGCGTCCCGGTGCTGCTCTTGATTTGCTGCACGATATTGCTGACCTCCAGGCTGACCTTCATCGCCACGTCGTTATCAAGGTAAATCCGGGGCTCGACTTCAAGCTTGAGGCCGACATCCAGATAGGTGACGGATTCCGCCACGCCCACGTTGGCGGTGGCGGTGGTGGTGATGACCGGGACCCGGTCGCCGATATGGATTTTTGCTTTCTCGCGGTTGCGCACGCGGATTCTCGGGTTGGCGAGCAGGTTGGTGTCGCTGTCTTCGCCGCGCAGGTTGAGGACGGGGTTCGGAATGCCGATCTGGCTGCTGTTCAGGTTGCTCAGGTTGTCGACGGTAAGCTGCCCCGCGTTGAGCGTGGAGTTCGTGATATTGCCGTAGGCCGTTGCCGTGGTGGTGGTTAGAGCAGGTGCCACGACGGTGAATTTGTTGGGCCATTGCAGCCCCAGCTCGGTCAGCTTGGAGCGCTTCACTTCCAGTATTTCCACTTCGAGGACGACCTCGGGTTCGGCCCTGTCATGCAGCGCAACCAGTTTCTCGGCCAGGCGGATGGCATGGGGGGTGTCCCGCATTACCAGCAAGTTGAGATTCTCGTCGATGGAAATGTCGCGCGTTTTCAGCACCGTCTTGATTTCGCTCATCATCTGTTTCGGGTCCGCATTCGTCAGGTAGAAGCTCTTGATGATGAGCTCCTGGTAGTCCTTGACCTTGGCGGGCGTGTTCGGGTAAATCAGTATGGTGTTGTCGTTGAGCACACTTTTCTGCAGCTGGTTGGTGACGAGCAGCATATTGACGACATCTTCAACAGAGGAATTGCGGATCATGATGGTGGCCTTCAGGTCGGGCTTCACGTCCTTGTCGAAAACAAAATTGATGGCCGCGGTGCGGGAAATGACTTCGAAAATGCTCTTCAGATTGACATCCCGGAACTCGATTGTGATCGGTTTTTTGAAACTGGAATTCAGCCCCGAGGAGGCGCTTCTGTCTTGCCTGGTTTTTTCATCAATTTTTCGCTTCATTTCCAGTGCGCCGGGGTTGGCCCGGTCTTCTCCGAGAATGGCGCTGACCAGTCTCTCCGCGGCAGCCGTATCGCCGGCCTTGAACAGGCCTTCCGCCTTGGTCCCCATCGCAACACGGCGTTTTCCGCTTTCGATGGCCTTCAATCCGTCGCTGGCGCGCTGGTTGCCATCCTCGAATTTCATTGCCTGAAGATACCCAGCCTCCGCTTCACTGAAGCGGCCGGCGGCCCGTGCGTTGTCACCCTGGGTAAGCAGGTTCTGGATGTAAAGCTGGCGCTGCCGGTAGAGTTGGGTGCGGAATTCGATGTTGCCCGGATTTTCCTTGAGGGCGGTTTCCAGCTGCGACAACCCCTCCTCGGTCCGGCCTTCCGCCAGCAGCGATTTGCCTTCACGAAAGGCGCGTTCTCCGGCGCATCCCGCAAGGGAAAAAATCAAAAGCAGAAGCGCCAGGCGCCTGACGGTCATGTTAATGCAGGGTTTCAATTAAATGCTCCAATCGGGAATGTCTGTTGCATGTTCAGCGGCAGATAAGTCAGTGTCATCACGGGGGGGAGGATGCTCTCTACACGGTAGGTTCCTTCGATCACGTCACCCTCCCTGACGACCAGGTTGCGCTCCTGTTTGCCCAGGAACACCAGCGCTTTGCCGTCTTCCAGCATTTTCCCCAGATAGACGAAGGGAACCGGAGGGGGAGAAGGCGGGGCGGGCGGCGCGGGCTTGGGTGAAGGCGGCGGGATATACCAGGATGTTTTTGTGAAAATGTCGCTGGCATCTTCCGGCGAGCTTGTCCGCGTCAGCTTTTCCAGTTGCAATTCGGAGGCATCCACGCGGCTTCGTTTATCGCGATTTTTTTCCTGGGACAGTTTCTTTACCGGTACGGCCGATTGGTCTTCCTCATTTTCATCGGGCGCCCAGAAGGCCGATGCCGTGCTGATTGCAAGCAGGCCCAGCAGCACCGCCCAGCGTTTTTTTTGCGACCCGTTCATGCTTCCCCGCCAAGAAAAAGCGTCAGTTTTATCACCGCATTGACCACCGGCAAATCGATTGTTTCGCGCTTGAAGCTGATATCGTCGAGCGACAGGGCAGGAACCTCGGCCAGAAGCAAGGCCAGGAAACGCCGGATCTGCACGTGGCTGCCTCTGATCGGCAAAGTGATCTGGTAGCGCTGGATGTTGCCTGTTTCCAGGCTCGTCAGCTTGTACACACCGCTTTCAAGCGCGATATGCTGCTGATCCGCGGCCGCATAGATTTTTGCCAGCCACTCGTCGCTACGGTTCAACGATGGAAACTGACTGTAGAAAGCCTTGAGTTGCATTTCTCCCGTAGGGGCAGGCAGCACTTCCTTGCGCCGGGATTGCGCGAGTTCGCGGCGTAGCTGCAGCTTTGCCGATTCAAGTGCTTCAAGCTGTTTTTGCATCGGCAACACCGTTGCCGCATAGAAGACCGGGCTGCCCAGCAAAATGGCCAAACCAAGCATGCCCGCCCAGCCGGACCGGCGCAGGAAATGCTTTGCCGCAAGAATGGCGGCATTCATCATCTGGTTACCCACTTGGCTGACAGGCTGAAGCGCACAGGTTTGTCCGGGTCCTGCAATTTTATTTCATGGCCGCTCAAGACAATTTTCGCCAGCGTTTCCTGGCCTCGCAGCTGGGAAAGGTAATCCAGCATGGCTTCCATATTCCTGGCTTCTCCGCTGATATTGAGCATCTGTTTGCGAATGTCCGGCTGTATTGAGAGCAGTGCCACATCCTTGTGTGCGGTAGATTCAAGCGCCATAAAAAGCTTGTCCCATGGCATATTGAGCTGCCGGATGATCTCGTTGGCATGTTTGACCTCTGCCGCCAGCTGGGTGACGTCCATGGTGCTTTGTGGTTGTGCTTCTGGCGCACCTTGCCGGCGCAGCTCCGCAGTTTGTTGCCTGACCTGGAGCAGTGCCTTGTCAGCCACGGCATAGGCCAGTGCCACGGCAATGCCTGCGCCAATTCCGCCCAACAGCAGCAAGATGCCGATGTTTTTGCGCACAAACGCATCACGCTTGAAATCCAGTGTCAGTATTGGGGCTGCCATGCTCAGGCGCTCGCGGCCATGACAAAAGGAGTTCCGGTGTGCCAGTCGAGGCCGGCTTCCAGGGAGGGGCCAAGCAGCTGGAATTTTGTTTGAGTGATTGCGGAAAGGCTGGCTGTGGTAAGCCCCGGAGCGTACAGGAGTGTTTTGTCCTGTTGCTCGCTCAGGCCGGCCAGCTGTTTTTCGCGCTCGAGCACGGTCACCAGTGCGGCCGGGGTAGTGTCCGCCTTGAGTGATCGGCTGTGGACACTGCGCCACGCGCCATTCTCCAGGCGCATGATACATGCGCGCTCCGGTTCGGCTACGGCGAACCAGACATTCCCTTGCGCCAGTTCTTTACGCGCACGGTTGTAGGCAGCCATCAGATAGGGCTGTAGCGAACGCAGCCGGACAGTGTGCTTATGGCAGCATGCCGTGAGCGAATTCAGCAGCCCGGGATGCATGCCGCATGCGAGGTTTTCCGTGCCGGCCTTCCCCTCGGCAATGCGTATTTCCCATTCGCTACAGTCACCATATACAGCGGCCAGCTTGTGGCGCGCAAAAGACCGTTGCTCTTCCGCGCTGGAGATGTCTTCATTCCAGGGTAGTAATTGAAAGCGGGCAAAGCCGTTGGAAAACACCACGCTGGCATCCGCGCGCTGCCACTCCGGCTTGTTCAGCAGGCCATCCAGCGCCGTCAGCGCGCCGCTCCATGGCGCCGCGCCGGCAACGGGCTGGCATGCCACTACGGTTTTTGCCGTCAGCCGTGGCTTCAGGCCCCTGCCGTAGCGCAGCAGCGCGACATGCGAGGGGCTCAGGCCGATATGAATCTGGTCACGCCACAAAGGTGACACGGTTTATCTCCTGCAAGGTGGTTTCTCCGGTGGCCACCAGGTCCAGCGCGGCATCCCGCAGGAAGCGCGTGCCGTTGCGGCGCGCGGCTTCCTTGAGATGGCGGATGGGCTCCCGGGCAACGATCATTTCACGGATTTCGTCATTGAGATTGAGTAGTTCCCCGATCGCCCTGCGCCCCTTGTATCCCGAGCCGCGGCATTGACCGCAACCCTTGCCCGCCTTGAAGCGGTAAGAAGTCAGTTCCGCATCGGCAAGGCCTGAAAGCGCCAGCAATTCCTCATCCGGCTGCACCGGCTCGGCGCAGTGGGGGCAGTTCATCCTGACCAGCCGCTGCGCCAGAATGCCGTTCATGGCGGCAACAAAGTTGTATGGGTCCACGCCCATGTGGAGAAAGCGGCCGATCACGTCGAATACGTTGTTGGCGTGCACGGTGGTAAAGACCAGGTGGCCGGTCAGTGCGGCCTGAACGGCGATCTGGGCGGTTTCCGAGTCGCGGATTTCGCCGACCATGATTTTGTCCGGGTCGTGGCGCAGGATGGAACGCAGTCCGCGCGCAAAGGTGAGGCCTTTCTTTTCGTTAACGGGAATCTGGAGCACCCCCGGAAGCTGGTATTCGACCGGGTCCTCGATGGTGATGATCTTGTCGAGGCCGTGGTTGATTTCGGAAATGGCGGCATAGATCGTGGTGGTTTTTCCGCTGCCGGTCGGGCCCGTTACCAGGATCATGCCGTAAGGCTCGTTGCACAGGCGCCGCAGGCGCGTCAGCGAATCGCTGTCGAAGCCGATATAGTCGAGGCGCAAGCCGCGCATATGGTCGGACAGCGCTTCCTTGTCGAGTATCCGCAGCACCGCGTCCTCGCCGAAGATGCTGGGCATGATGGAAACCCGGCAGTCAACGTCCCGTCCCTGGGCCGAAACCTTGAAGCGCCCATCCTGGGGGGTCCGCCGCTCCGAGATGTCCAGCTCCGACATGACCTTGATGCGGGAAATGACCTGTTCGGCGAGATCGCTTCCGGCGATCTCGCCCACTGTCGCCAGAACCCCGTCGATGCGGTACCGGATGGCCAGGCCGGTGGGGGTTTTTTCCAGATGGATGTCGCTGGTGCCCATTTTCAGCGCGTCGTAGAGCGTCGAGCGCACCAGTTTGACGACCGGGCTGGTGTCTTCGCTGATCGCCTTGAGGGAGAGGTCTTCGATGCCGCTGCGGTCGCCGGTTTCCTTGCTCTCTTCGCCCAGTACGCCATCCATCGCCCGCAGCGAATCCTCCTGCCGGGACAGATAGGCGGCAAGATCGGCGTGGTGGGCAAGGTATCCAGTAAAAGGCGCGCGGATGGTTTCTTCAACCCAGTCCTGTACGGCCTGGTTGTAAGGGTCGCCGATCGCAAGCAGCAATTTTCCTTCAGGGTCGCGAAAGGCGATGCAATCCTTTTGCTGCGCCAGCGTGAAGGGCAGGATGTCAAAAGCCGGAGTCAGGCGATGCAGATCATCCATGCCCAGCACTGGGTAATTCAGCGTCCGGGCCAGCACTTCAACAAATTCATGCGGCGCCAGGCCGGTCTTCTCTTCCAGGATTTCAACCATGCGCAGACTGGTGCGGGCGGCGTCGATCCTCGCTTCGCGCAATAGCGAAGAGGTGATTCTCAGCACAGGTTTGCTCGCCACGGCGACTCCGCTCACTGTATGTTCCCCGCGAGTTCAAAAATCGGCATGTAAAGAAGGATCACGATCAGGCCGATGATCAGGCCGATGATGATCATCAGCAGCGGCTCGAACAGGCGCGTGAACCACTCCACCCAGCGTGCCATCTCGTTGTCGTAGAAGGCGGCGATGTTGTCCATCATTTCGCCCATCTTGCCGGTGCGTTCGCCGACCAGAAGCATCCTTTGCGCCACCGGTGTCGTCAGGTCATTGGCTTCCATGGCGTGGGAAACCGGACGGCCCTCGCTGATGCTGAGGGCAGCGCCACCCAGCGGAGCCTGAAGGATGGGCGGCAGCAGGCCGGCAGCCATTTCCATGGCGGCCACGACCGGGATGCCGGCGCGCAGAAGCATGCCGAGCGTCCGGTAGAAGCGTGCAAGCTGATAAATTTTCATGCGTTCTCCCAGTTGTGGAATCAGCCACAACATCGAAACGAACCATTTGCGCGTGGCCGGCTGGCGCAGCCAGTAAATTCCAGCAGTGACGGTTCCGGCGGCAGCAATGGCGAGAAGCGAACCGTTCGCCTCGAGCAGGCTGCCCCATTGAATCAGCAACCTCGACAGAAGAGGCAGTTCGGTACCGGTATCCTGGTAAATCTTGCTGAACTTGGGCACCACATAGATCAGCAGAAACAGCGTGACAAGCAGGCCGACCGAAATCAGCAGGACCGGGTAAATCGAAGCACTGACGAGTTTCTTTCGCACCTGGTCCAGCTGGGATTGGTACTCGATGTAGCGCGACAAGGCTTCCGGCAATCCACCCGAACGTTCGCTGGCCCTGACCGTTGCCACATAAAGTGCAGGAAATGCTGCCGGAAAACGCTCCAGAGCCGCAGACAGGTTTCGGCCCTCATAAAGCCCGGCAATGACCTGGTCAAGAACCTTGCGGGCATCGGGACGGGTTTCCTTTACCGCCAGGGTTTGCAACGCCTCCATGAGGCTGAGCCCGGCATTGAGCAGGGCCAGCAGTTCCTGGCTGAAGAGCAGCAGCGGGAATTTTGCCTGCCTGCTTCCCAGCGAGAGATGCAGGCCGCCCAGTGTGCGTACAGAGAGCACCTCGTAACCCTGCTCAATAGCCTGGGCGCGTGCATCCTGCGCATTTGCCGCATCCAGTGTCAGTCTGGAGACGGCATCGCCATCCTTTAATGCCTTAACTTCGTAGCGCATTATCGGTTACCAGTTGGTGATGTCTGCTGCTTCTCCCGTCCCTGCGGGCTGTCCATCATGGCCATACGACAGCAGGTCATAGTCGCCATGTTCACCGGGGAATTTGTAGGCGTAGGGATTACCCCAGGGGTCGGGCGGTACCGCGTTCTTTTGCAGGTAGGGGCCATCCCATTTGGTTTCGCCGGAAGGCTGGGTAACCAGGGCGACCAGACCTTGCGCAGTGGGTGGATAGTGGCCGGTGTCGAGCCGGTACTGATCCAGTGCCTTGCCGAGCGCATCGATTTGCGCCCTGGCTGTTTTTATCTCGGATTTTCCGATTTGGGCAAAGTACTTGGGCCCCACGTAACCGGCGAGCAGCCCGATAATGACCATGACCACGAGGAGCTCCAGCAAAGTGAATCCACGGCTATACGGACAGCAAACGGGCGCGCCAATTCTCATGGTCAATTTAATTTTTAAAGTATTAATGGGGAATTTCCAGCCGGTTCAATTGCGTGCAAGAAGTCGACACAATATAAAGGGGCTGTGTGACAGTTGTATTAACAAAGGGGCTCTGTGTAGCCGTTTTGCAACGGTCACATTCTGGAACAGGTGGTGCTGGAAGTGCGGACTGATGGCCCGGAAAAATCCGGTGCGCTGACTTTCGAGCGCATAGCGGTCGGCTGGCGCGACGTTGTGCGCCTCGGCTAAAGCAAAGTCGAGTCCACTTGTGTCATTGATTTGGCAGCAAGGCGCAGTTTTTGAGCCTGTACCGCAACAAAGTCACTGATGCGAAGAACCAGGTCTTGTTCCTCGTCAACATAATCTCCCTCAGCCACCTGCTCAGGCACCGCTTTAAGAGCTGAATCTGCCATGCGGGTCATTTCCCGTGCGAGGAAGGAACGCTGAAGTCCCACTCGTTTAGCAAAATCCGCCCATGCGAAGGGGGTTATATCCTCAAGTCTGAATTCGTCTCCGTAACCCATCGCAAGTTCGTGGTCCAGTTCCGGATATTGCACAACGCTGACCAAGTCATAAAATGGCGCGATTGCCAGCCCGCTTGAGCCGCAAAAGAAGGACACGTTCTTGCCGTGTGCATCCGCATTGCCAATCAGATACTGAAATATAGCCCAACGCACAAGTGCTTGGCGTGTCAGTGCTTTTTGTGTCGTGTAGTCGACAATCTTCGAAAACAGGGATTCAAAACTCACGCCATCCCGAACATGGCGGACATCCTTGCCTGATCCAAAGATTCGCTCATATTTATAGGAAACCGGCAGGTCGAGCGCCTGGCATGCGTCTACAAGATGAATCCGCTTCACAGCGTCATTGTTAACTTCGCGGTCGAAGCGCCGGACAACAAGCACCGCGTGCGGCACGCGGACTATGCTGACTTCAGCAGTCTTCAGCCCTAAGCGCGAGGCAAGCCGCATGCAAAAGTGCTCATTGGCAACGAGCCCATGGAGTCGGCTATCAAGGGGTTCCGGCTTCAATATGTGAGTTGATGCCAGCGCGCCTTCCACCAGATAAAATCGGTTTTCATGCACGTAAACAGCCAATTTGTCCTGGCAGCCGGCAAGCGACATGCGTACACGCCCATCCCACACGGCGAATGGCACCTGTGCACGCGCCTCGATACGCTGCCGCAATTCGTCCGGTTGAATTTCTCGCAGACGGGTCGAGCGCGATTCAGGGAGCACACCTTCCGGTAAAAATGATAGCGCCCCCGATGTCTCGGCCCCAAGCTGGCGCACAAGGCCAAAAATATTGTTCTTCGATATCTGGTGTGTCGTCGAAACAATTTCCAGCGCTTTGCCCTCGGGCAAGAGATTTTCAAGAAAACGGCGCACAGTGCCCGAGGATGGTTCCGGGCCTGTCAGCGGGATAGACGGCGACAGTGGATAAGCATCCTTGGCAGCACACCACTGCGGCTCATAGGCAAACGAAAAACTTTCTTCGCGTGAGTCGTAGCCAATAATGCCAACACTGCGGTTGGCATCAAACACATACAAGTTGTGGCGGTTTGAAGCGGTCATGCGCTAGCCGGTTCCGCCAGTGCAGCTAAAACACGTGGAACTTCAGGCTTGTTGATAACGAGCAAGGCGAGTCCCAGTGCGTCAAGAACCTTAAATATACGGCCAACCGATACGCCAGCGGCGCCGTTTTCCAGACGGGAAAGCAGGGCAACTGAAACGCCGCAAAGTGCCGCGGCATCGTCGATTCGCAAACCTGCGGCAAGGCGCTGCGCCCGTATAGCGCGCCCAAGCGCGGTAGTGCCGCCCATTTCCGGACCGTTGATAGTAACAGGTACCGCTAGCGAACGAGCCATAGTTTCCACATATGAGTAACAATTAAACATTTACCGGGGAATTTTATATATTTCTCTCTTATGGAAACATACGTGCAATCCCGGCAAATGTCAAAATTGTTTCTCTTATTGGGAAATAACCGGTTTGCCCATATAATTTGCAGGTAACTCAACCCTTGGCGCGGCGTTCCGCCAACTCCTTACCCGCCCACCCCAACTCAGAAATGAAAATGGGCACCCCGTTAGAGGTGCCCAGATTCGTCATGGGTTGGCGCGCCCGACAGGAGTCGAACCTGTGACCCTTGGCTTCGGAAACCAATACTCTATCCATCTGAGCTACGGGCGCGTGATTTGAGCGCTGGATTATACCCGACTTGACAAATCCGGTGCAAAAAGTAAAATGCCGCTCTCTTTAGGTGATATAGCTCAGTTGGTTAGAGCACAGCACTCATAATGCTGGGGTCGGTGGTTCAAGTCCACCTATCACCACCAATTTAAAAAGCCCAACCCTTATCGGTTGGGCTTTTTTCTGCCCGCCGCGCCAGCACTGGCGGGGCTTTCGGCGGGGTCTGGTGTTTCGCCATCAACCTGGCAGTGCGTTATTCCGCCCACCGGCCCTCCGACGCCCCTCTTTTCTCCATTTGACCTGTGGCTGGTCGATGCTCGCCCCCTCGATTTCACGCGGGTTTCGGGCCGGTGGTTGTGCAGCAACTGCACTGGCCAGAAACCTTGCAAACCCGTTCTACGCGTCCAGTCCATCGAACAATGCGTGCTGCTCATCCCAATCCGACGGCGGCAAATTGTTCTTCAACCAGAGCAAGCTCAAGGTCATCTGCTGATGGCCGTCGAGGATGCTGCGCACCAGCGTCGGCGAGAGCAGCGTAAGCCGCAGCAATTCATTCACGGTCGTCTGATGCAGTCCCTCGCGCCGGGCAATGTCCGATCCGCTACTGACGATGCCCTCGTCGATCAGTCGCTGCCAGTGAAACGCCTTGGACAGCGCCGTCAGGATCGGTGCGTCGTGCTCCGGCATTTTGTCTCCGGCCGCCGCCGGAATCACTACCTTGCGTCCACCGTGCCGCTTGATGCGCACCGGGATGAAGGTCGTCAATTTCGCGCCCTGCCGATTGACGGCCGCACCCGTCTGGATGATCCGTGTCATGCCACCACCTCCACTCCATTCTCCTGCTGCTGTTCAAGTTCCAGTAATTCACCGCCAATCGTGCCCGGACGCATCTCGCCGGCCAGGGTGTGCCAGCCGGTGTCCCGCCAGGTGCCCTTGCGCGCAGGCGGCTTGATCTTCCATTCCCACGTCACATGAAAGACGTTTTCCGCCGGATGTGTGTGGCGCGCCACTAAAGGGGTTTTATTTGTCGCGAAAAGGTATTGCGTGCCAAATAAAATGGCGCGATACTCTGTCGCGCGACAAATAAAGGGGTGGCCATGCCAAAAGTGATTCGATCAGAGGAGTTTGACCAGATAGCCGAGGCTGTCGGTCGATTTCCTGATGGAGCCGATCTTGATGAGATATTGGTAGTCATTGGCGACGGATTGTCACGACGAACGCTTCAGCGCCGCCTTGCTGATTTGATCGCCGAGGGACGTGTCATCGGCGGCAGAAAGCAGAAGTCATTCAAGTATCGGCTTGCGCCCATCACGGGCACATTGAAGGCCACAGAAGAAAGTGATCGCATGGAGGCACGAGGCGAGGTCTATGTCTCGACCTCTCCCGAGGGAGAGGAAATCAAGGCCTACGTGCGCCAGCCGATCCAAGGGCGCCATCCTGTTAGCTACAACATCGCATTCCTAGAAGCCTACCGGCCAAACGCCACTTGGTACTTGCCCGAAAAATTGCGCGAGCAGCTGCATACCCTGGGGCGATCTCTGGCAGATCATGCACCGGCCGGCACTTTCGCCCGCGACATTCTCAACCGCCTGCTGATCGATCTGTCGTGGGCCTCGTCGCGCCTGGAGGGCAATACCTACAACCGGCTCGACACGGAACGATTGATTCAATTCGGAGAAGTCGCCGAAGGCAAGGATGCAATCGAAACCCAGATGATTCTGAACCACAAGATGGCTATCGAGTATCTGGTTCATGACGCTGATCGTGTGGCCGTGAATGCCGAAACCATCATTGCCGTTCACGCGTTCCTGTCCGATGGCCTACTTGCCGACCCGATGGCGTGCGGCAAGCTACGTAACCGTGCAGTTGAAATTGGTGGCAGCGTCTACCTACCAATAGCGCTACCGCAGCGCATCGAAGAATTGTTTGGGATTGTGCTCGGCATGGCTGCCGAAATTGAAGACCTCTTCGAGCAGGCGTTCTTCCTGATGGTCCATCTGCCCTATCTCCAGCCCTTCGAGGATGTAAACAAGCGCGTATCTCGCTTGGCAGCCAACATTCCGCTTATCAAGGGCAACCTGAGTCCACTATCGTTTATTGATGTGCCGGAGCGGGCCTATGTCGACGCCTTGCTGGGCGTATATGAACTGAACCGCATCGAGTTGCTACGTGACGTGTTCGTTTGGGCCTACGAACGCTCTTGCCAGCAGTATGTGGCGGTCAAAACTCAACTTGTGCCGCCCGATACCTTCAGGCTGCGTTACCGGGCCGCGCTGGCTGAAGCGGTGTGTACCATCGTCCGGGGTGGCCTGCCAGCAACGATAGAAGCGGTCCGTCAGTCGATGCCCGCATCGGTCGTGCCCGACGATCAGGCAGGCTTTGCCAAACTCGTCCTGGATGAGTTCAAGACCATGCACGCCGGAAACGCCGTCCGTTTCGGACTCAGGCCACTGGAGCTCGAAGAGTGGATTGCCAAAGGGACAGGTGACTGAGGTCAGACATTCTGACTATGGGAGCGAATGACGATGAGAAGCAGGCCTACAGAGGCGTCGCGAGAAATCTTGGTGCATTGGCTAAATCGCTTCGACATTCTTGCGCACGAGCATCACCGAGCGATGGGCAAGAGTGCTGCTGATATCCATGATGCGATTGGGAAGGCAATCTCAGCGCTATGGTCAACGCCACTGGACTCACTCCCCGAACGCGTGCCGGAAACCGCCGATGGCACCCGCGATTTTCACGTGGGCGATGGCTGGCTTCCAATAGTCGAAGAAGAGCTTTTTCGCTTCAACCAGTACGGGGCAGGCTACATCGCCTCATGCGCTGAAGCACTGATGAAGTGTCACGGCATCAAGCGTGCACTTGATCAGTTCGGAAATACGATGTTCTTTCGGGGAGAGCATCGATTTGGATGGGCATTACTTCCACGAGTTGCACGGAACCATAATCCAACAATCGAGGACTGCTCAAGGGTTACGCTATAGGAGCTCACTGCGATTCGACGCTTCCAGCAAGACGTGCTTGGCGATACAGGCAAGAGGAAAGCAATCTTCGGCGACGGTCCCACCTTGGATACGGAGGATGCGGGCTGGTGGCACCTGATGCAACACTACGACGATGTTGATGCCACGCGGATGATTGATGTCACAACGTCAATATTCTGCGCCCTGTATTTTGCATGTGCTGATTGGGATGGCTCAGTTGACGAATCAGTCGACGGGAAGCTCTATATGTTCCCCTATCAACCCGGTCGCGGAGATACGCCGAACCCCGAACGATTTCGAGGAACAGGCCCTATCATCAGCGGCGAGGACGAGACGCAACTGACGCTGGAGGAATATTTCACAGTTGAAGACAGCCTCGAGTACCCCCGCTTCCGTACAGCGATCTACCGCAATGATCGGGTGCTTGCACAGGACGGCTATTTCGTCTGGCAGCCTATGTTTACTTCGCCGCTGCATACCTACCAGATATTTCCATTCCGAATATACAGGGGTGCAAAACGAGAGATCGTTGCCGAGTTGGCGTCGATCGGTTACACCCGAGAGCGTATTCTCGGGGAAGAGGACTGGTTGCTACGTGACCGGGCCGGGTAGCCGCAGTTACCCGCAGACGTGCTCATTGACCCCAATAGCGCGTAGTTCGGTAGTAAACTACGCACCACCAGAATCAAAAGGCCCGCACACTGCTGCGGGCCTTTTGCTTTCCGGGGATATGAGCGATCGCTTGCCTGTCCGGGCGGGGGTTTTCAGGCCTATTTGGGATTGAAGGTAAAAGTCAGCCACACCATGGGAGAGGTGCGGTTGACCGGATCGCTGCCATGCAGGTACTGCTCCGAGCGGTCGGCGATTTCCTGGTGCCGCCCTCCGAGGTTGGTGCCAGCCAGTGCAATTTCCAGCGGGGTGCCGCCAAATTTTGAAATATGCGCAAGGCGCGCATCCAGCGTGGTGTAAGGGCGGGACACGTACTGGCTGTTCGCCACAAAGCCGGTGCCGCCGGCCATCGGGCCCATGCGCAGCAGGGTGAGGGTGCTCGACCACCTGCGGCCCCAGTCCTGCAGCCAGCTCAGACTGGCGCTGTAGGGGGCGGTCAATTTGGTGAAGGAAGCATCGTTACTGGAGCGATCGATCAGGGTATGACTGAACAGCAGCTTGGTGCCCGGCAGGGGCCGGCTGTCGAGTTGATATTCCAGCCCGCGCAGGGTGACCGGCGTAGCCAGGTTTTCATAGCGGGCGGAAGGCAGGGTCGAGGACAGCGATGGCACGCTGTAGCCGGGCTGCGCTACACGGGTAATGTAATTCTCGATCCGTTCATTGAAAAGGCGCGCATCAAGGCGCGTGTTCCAGGTCTGGAACTGGCTCAGATAGCCTATCTCCAGACTATCGATATGGGATGGTTGCAGATCGGGATTAGGCAGGTAGGGATGGACCAGCAGGACACCCTGATGCATTGCACGGACATCGCCATAACGTTCGAACAGGGTGGGTGGACGCCAGGCATGGGCGTAGCCGAAGCGTAAGGTATCCCGGGGCGTGACTTTCCAATTGGTAAACAGGCGTGGCGAGATATTCGGCGCGTCGCTGTCGATTTTTTCCGCCAGGGCACTGGCATTGAGGCTCCAATCCGGGCTGAAGCGCCACTCGGCCTGGCCGAACAGGCGCGCAAGACTGGAGCTCTGATTGGCATTTCCATAATAGAGAAAGGAGGATTCCACCTGATCATGGCGCGCTTCCACGCCCCATAAGGTCCGCAGGGTGTCGGACAAGGTCAGGCGATGCTGTAGCTCCAGGTTGTCGCGCACGCTGCTGCGGTTGCGATCAAGGGGCACGACACTGACGCCATAAGCCGGTGCCGAGGCGGCCCATTCCTCGCGAGTCCGGTCCTGGTTGCGGTAGTAGTGCAGCAGCCACTCCTCGCCGGGTGTTGGCGCGTGCTGCCATTGCAGGTGCAAGGTGGCGTTAAGGGTGTCCGAGCTGCGTTCGCCATTATTATTGAAAGTCGAATCGGGGTAGCCCAGTTCGCGGCTGCCGCTGCTGGCCGCCAGGCGAAACATGATTTCATCGTGATTGCTGATGCGCCTGTCGGCACGCAGGGAGGCCAGGGTAACGCGTTTCCCGTCATGCAGTCCTTCAAAGCCTTCATCCTGCTTGTGCGTGGCATTCAGGCGCAAGCTGCCTGATTCCGAGCTATCGCCCAGCTCCAGGCCCGCGTCCCTGATGGCTGACGATCCCGCGCCAGCGGTCGCTTTCGTGCCCGGCGCATCCGCACTGTGGCGCGTGATGATATTGATCACGCCGAGAAAAGCGTTGGCACCATAGGCTACCGAATTGGTGCCGCGCACCACCTCGATGCGGTCGATTTCGTCGATAGTCACCGGCAGACTGGTCCAGTCCACGCCATCGAAATTACCGGGAGAATAGACAGAGCGGCCATCCACCAGCACCTGAATCCATGCCGGGAAATCATTGCCCATGCCATGGTAGGTCACCCAGTGCGAGCCTCCCCGTTCCTGGCCAACCTGCATGCCCGGCACCAGCCTTAACAGTCTCGGGATGTCCCGGTAACCCGTTGCCTGGATCAGTTGCCGGTCAATCACCGTCACTGCGGCCGGCGCTTGGTCGATAGGCTGGGGCAGGCGCGAGGGCGTCAGAACAATAGGCAGTGCCGTGAGAAACTCCTGCTCGCTGGTTGCCCCGGCAGCCTGGGCCAGGCCGGCAGAAAGCACAACCAACAGGAGTTGCAACAAGTCCCGGAGAAAACACAGGAATCCGGGCACAGGCAAACTGACTGGAGAATGCGACAGATGGGGGGTTTTACCCCGGGTTGTATCGAAATTTTGATTGAAGCTGGAAAATGCCTGCACGCAATGGAATCCAAAAAAACTGACGGGCATCATTATCCAGGTGAATGATGCCAGAGCATTCTACAGCGCCGGCCAGAAAGCGCAAATCGTCTTTGACGGGGGGATCAGGCGGCAGGAAAATCGAGCAGAAAGGCGCTCCCCCCAAGGGTGCTTTTGGAGATGGAGATACGGCCATGGTGCAGCTCGACAAAGGCCTTGACCAGGCTCAAGCCCAACCCCGACCCCGCCATGGTGCGGCTCGGATCGAGGCGGGTGAAACGTTCGAACACCTTGTCGCACATTTCGGGAGGAATGCCCGGTCCGCTGTCCTCCACCGCCACTTTGACATGATCACCCTGGCGCTGTGCACTCAACCTGACCTCCCCTCCCGACGGAACATATTTGAGCGAGTTGTCGAGCAGATTCGAAATCGTCTGGGCAAGAAGCTGGCGGTTACCGTAGATCTGCAAACCTTCAACCACCTCGCCATGCAGTACCAGGCCGTGCTCCTCGGCGGAGGGCTCGTAGAGCTCGACCAGCTCATTCAGCAATCCGGAGAAGTCGACCACCGCACGTTTTACCGGCATTCCGCCCGATTCCGCCCGGCTGATGGCAAGCAGGGAGTTGAAAACGCCCTGCATCTTGTCCAGCTCGCCATGGACTCGTTGCAACGCCGCGTGGTGCATCCCGGCATCTTCCTGCTGCAATGCCACCTGGACATCGGCACTCAAGCGCGTCAAAGGCGTTCGCAGATCGTGCGCAATATTATCGCTTACCTGGCGTATGCCCTGTACCAGCCGTTCAATCCGCTCCAGCATTGCGTTCATGTTGCCGGCCAGCACCGCAAGCTCATCGTTACCGCTGACCGGCATGCGACCGGAAAGATCACCGGACTGCATGATCAGATTGGTATTCCGGTTGAACGCATCAATCCGGGCACGAAACCGTCGCGCCAGCCACAATCCGACGCCCAGACCGAACAGGGACACCATGCCGGCAGTCAGAAGGAAAGTCCGGTGGAATTTTCTGACCAGCGCGAACACCGGGTCCATGCTGACCGCGGTAAAGGCAGTCATTCCATCGCCCAGGGAAAAAGAGATCACTCTCGCCGGGTGCTTCTTCCCGTCGCTGGCATCGACATCCATCTGCCGCACGCCGGGAAACGCCTTGTCCAGAGGCAGGGACAGGCCGCCAGCCTGATAGGTAATCTGCTTGTGCTGATCCAGGATGCGGAAGCCATGAGATTGGCTGCCCTCGCTCTCGATTTCGCTCTTGATCGCGCGGTACAGGCCTGCCGTGCCACTGTCACGGTATTGCAGCTGCAACAGGTTGCGTTCTTCAGAAAGGGTGTGATCCACTCCCTTGGTCAGGGTAGAGGTGAGTTGATAATCGAGGAAGAAAAAGATCAGCCCGGCGCTTAGTGCATAAACCACCAGCAATAGAAAAATGAGGCGTACCGGCGCCGAGTCGGAAAATTTCATTCCGCGCGAAGCAGATAGCCCTCGCCGCGCACCGTGTGCAGGAGGGGGGAAGGGAAATACTTGTCGATCTGGTGTCGCAGGCGGCTGATGTGGACATCCACCACATTGGTCTGGGGGTCAAAATAATAATCCCACACATTCTCCAGCAGCATGGTGCGGGTCACCACTTGGCCCGCATGGCGCATAAGATATTCGAGCAGGCGCAATTCGCGTGGTTTGAGAAAAATATCCTGCCCGCCACGGGTGACCTTACGGGTCAGCAGATCCAGTTTCAGATCCCCCACATCCAGCACCGTTTCCTGTGCCGGACCGCTCCGCGCGCGGCGTAGCAACGCTTCGATGCGTGCCTGCAACTCGTTGAAATCATAGGGCTTTACCAGATAATCATCGCCACCGGAGCGCAAGCCCTCGATCCGTTCATCCACTTCACCCAGCGCGCTCAGCACCAGCGCCGGCGTATTGTCACCCTCGCCACGCAGGATCCGCAGCATGGACAGTCCATCCATTCTGGGCATCATGACATCCACGATCCACAGGTCAAAGCCGCCGCCACGGACCATTTCCAGGCCATGCTCTCCATCACGGGCAATTTCCGAGCGATAGCCCAGCCCCGCCAAGCCTTGCTGCAAAAGCAGCGCGGCGGCGGAATCGTCTTCAACGATAAGGATAGTCATGCAGAATCCGGGTCCATAGAGGGAAGGACAAAATGCTAAACCAATTATTACAAAAACAACATGAACAAATCTTCACTTCCGCTTTCCAATCAATGTGCTACATTATCAATGCAAACTCGCGATAAAGTGATGGAGGAAATCATGGCAAGCAAGTCAGCCCTCCCGGTTTACGAAGTCGAATTCATCCCGTTGGAACGCCGTCTTGACGATCGCCGCAGGCATTCCGGCAGCGACTATTCCGGACCCGAACGGCGGCGCGAAACAAGCCGCCGGAGCAATGAGCAAAGAGCCGCAAAACCCCGCCTGTACTCCATGAACTAGCGGGCACCGCCGCTCCCTAGCGGACGGTAGCCCTGATTTCGCCAGCCGCCATTCGCCCGATTTCGCGGGCGTAGCCGAAGCCCTGCTGTTGAAACAAATCCAGCACATCGGCAACTGACTCGGGCGCGCAAGCCACCAGCAAACCACCGCTGGTCTGCGGATCGCATAACAGATTCTTTTTCCATTCCGCCATGCCCTCAGGCAGCGTCACTTCCTCTCCATAACTATCCCAGTTGCGCGCCGCCGCGCCGGTGGCATAGCCCTGTTTTGCCAGTTCCAGCGCCACTGGCAGGATCGGCAGGCGGTCAAATTCAATCTCGGCCCCCAGCCGGGAGCCACGGCAGATTTCCAGCAAATGTCCGAGCAGGGCAAAGCCGGTGACATCGGTGAGCGCATGCACGCCCTGCATGTGAGCCAGCGTCGAGCCCGCCACGTTCAGCTGGGTCGTGCTCTCCAGCATCTGGCGGTAGCCCTCCTCCGACAGTTCGCCTTTCTTCAGCGCCGCGCTCATGATGCCGATGCCCAGGCCCTTGCCGAGGATCAGCACATCGCCCGCCTGCGCGCCCGCATTGCGCTTCAGCTTGCCGGGATGCACCACGCCGAGGGCCACCAGGCCGTAAATCGGCTCGGGCGAATCAATCGAATGGCCGCCGGCGACAGGAATCCCGGCCGCCGCGCACACCGCCTCGCCGCCAGCCAGAATGTCATGAATCACATGAGCCGGCAGCTTGCCCACCGGCATGCCGACTATAGCCAGTGCCATGATCGGCTGCGCGCCCATGGCGTAAATATCAGACAGCGCATTGGCCGCCGCGATACGGCCAAAATCGACTGCATCATCGACAATGGGCATGAAAAAATCGGTAGTGGCAACAATTGCCTGATGATCGTTGAGACGATAGACCGCTGCATCGTCTCCGGTTTCCGTGCCCACCATGAGATCGGGATGAACCAGACGGCTGGGCATGTTGGCGAGAATTTCGCTTAGCAGGGCGGGCGCAATTTTGCAGCCGCAGCCGCCGCCATGGGAGAACTGTGTTAATTTAATTGCTGTCATTTTTTCAGAGTCAAGAAATTGCTTAAAGAGGTAAACCTAGCACAGCTGGGCCAGTTTGACGAGATTATCGACGTCCGCTCGCCCTCCGAATTTGCCGAGGACCACATTCCCGGCGCACTGAATTTTCCCGTGCTCGACGACGAGGAAAGGGCCCGTATCGGCACGATGTACAAACAGGTTTCCTCCTTCGACGCCAAGAAAGCCGGCGCAGCCCTGGTGTCGCGCAATATCGGGATGCATCTGGAGCGGGCTTTCGCCAGCAAGCCGAAAAACTGGCGCCCGCTGGTCTATTGCTGGCGCGGGGGCAAGCGCAGCGGCGCGATGGCCCATGTGCTGGGGCAGGTGGGCTGGCACAGCGGCCAGCTGGACGGCGGCTACAAGGCTTACCGGCGCCAGGTGCTGGAAGACCTGCAAACCCTGCCGGCACGCTTCCAGTGGCGCGTGGTATGCGGCGCCACCGGCTCGGGCAAGAGCCGCCTGCTCCAGGCGCTGCACGGCGCAGGCGCCCAGGTGCTGGATCTGGAAGACCTGGCCAACCATCGCGGCTCGCTGCTCGGCAACCTGCCCGGCACGCCGCAGCCGGGGCAAAAATATTTCGAAAGCCTGATCTGGTCGAAACTGCACGGCTTCGACCCTGCCCTGCCGGTCCATGTCGAGGCCGAAAGCAAGAAAATCGGCAATGTCCGCGTGCCGGAATCCCTGATCGCCGCCATGTGGCAGAGCCAGTGCATCCGTGTCGAAGCAAACATCGCGCAACGCGTCGAACTGCTGAAAGAGGAATACACGCACTTTCTCGCCGACCCGGACGAACTGGGGCAAAAACTTGCGTTCCTGTCCGACATTCATGGCAAGGAACGCATCGCCCGCTGGCAGCACATGGCACAGCAGGGCGAATGGGACACGCTGGTAGCGGAACTGCTGGAGCAGCATTACGACCCGGCTTATACCCGCTCCACGCTCAAGCACTACCCGCTTTACAGCGCGGGGCTCATCCTCCAGCCCCAGAGCCTGAGCATGGAAGCGATGCAGGTTGCGGCAAAGGATATCCTCAAGGGTTAGCCGCAGCGCCAGCGGGTAATATTGCATCTCGACCGGCACGCCGCGTTCATAACATGGCCACGGTGAAATTGATCTGTCTCAATTGACCAGCGAAATAAAAGTGCTAGTCTGTACGAACATGGTGGGCAAGTGTTACCGCGCTCACGCATGGAATTTCAATCTCAACTCCAGGCGATCGCCAACCCGGTCAACTGGAATCACCATCAGGAGTGTTGAATATCATGAGCACCACCTGGATTCTTGTCGCAAATGCCAGCATCGCACGTCTGTATGCCAATCACGGCCCGAAAAAAGGGCTGCAACTGATCAAGGAACTCGCTCACCCGGAAAGCCGCGAAAAAGCCGCCAACCTGGTCTCCGACCGCCCCGGCCATAATCCCGGCGCAGGCGATGGCCATGGCTCGTTTGTCCCTGCCACTTCCCCGAAACACAACGAGGCGGAACGCTTCGCCCAGCAACTGGCGCACGAAATGGACAGCGGACGCACCTCCAACAGTTACAAGCGCGCCATTCTGGTGGCAGCACCAGCCTTTCTGGGCCTGCTCAAGGGCTGCATCAACAGCCACGTGAGCAAGCTGGTGAGCGAAGACGTGGAAAAGGATTACACCAAGGCCACCGAGAAAGAACTGGCTGGCCACCTAGAGAGCATCATTTTTCTCTGATACCTTTGAAAGTCCCCAGCGGCCTATGACTTCATAGGCCGCGCCCGCATCGGTCGTTACCGATTCCACCAGCACGAATTCATCAGCCGCCCACTCCAGAGCTTTCAGGGACGGCATCTCCACCTCATTGCAGCGGGCATTCCTGAGCAGCGTGACATGCGGCGCAAAAACGGGGCGATCGTCGAAAGCAAAGCCTGCGTTGCGCAAGCCGTCCTGCAGTTGAATAACCAGGTCCTGCAGCGCCTGCGGCGTTTCCTGCGGTGCCGCCCAGGCCACCCGGTTATGGCGCCACCAGCCGAGACGATCCAGCGTCATGGAAAAAGAGGGGCCAGACACCAGCCCGGCCACGGCACGCAGTTCGTCCAGTTGCGTTAGCGCCACGTTGCCCAGGAACACCAGGGTGAGATGCACGTTCGGCGCCCCCATGCGGCGCCCGCCACAAGCGGCGTGCAGCTGCTTGCCTGCCTGGTCCAGCGCGCGCCGCACCCCGGCATCCGGCCACAGGGCGAAAAACAGCCGGGCTGTCTGTCCACCCTCTCCCGGCACCTTCTTCAGCCTTTCATCAGCAGGCAGACCGCCTGCGCGGCAATGCCCTCGCCCCGACCGGTATAGCCCAGTTTTTCAGTGGTGGTCGCCTTGACGTTGACGACATCGGTGGACACCCCCAGGTCGGCGGCAATATTGGCCTCCATCTGCGGGATATGCGGCGCCATTCTGGGCGCCTGGGCGATGATCGTGGCATCCATATTCACCACATGGAAGCCCTGGAGCGCCACCAAGCGCATCACTTCGCGCAGCAGGTGGCGGCTGTCGATGCCCTTGAAGCGGGGATCCGTATCCGGGAAATGCCGCCCGATATCGCCCTGCCCCACCGCCCCCAGCAGCGCATCAGAGATGGCATGCAGCAGCACGTCGGCATCCGAGTGACCCGCCAGACCCAGCTGATAAGGGATTTCCACCCCGCCCATGACCAGCCTGCGCCCCTCCACCAGGGCATGCACATCGAAACCTTGACCGATTCTCATCTTGCCTCCTTTTGTAACAGCAATTCCGCCATTTCCAGATCCTGCGCGTAAGTCACCTTGAAATTCCGGCTATCGCCCAGGACCAGCCTGGGTTTCCGCCCCATCAGCTCCATCGCCTGCGCCTCGTCGGTGGGCACATGCCCCCCCGGCTGCGACAGGGCTTCAAGCAGGGCGCCATGACGAAACATCTGCGGGGTCTGCGCCTGCCACAGGCCGGCGCGCGGCTCGGTGTGGGCGACGTGCTGCGCGGCATCGGCGCGCTTCAGGGTGTCCGCCAGCGGCACGGCCAGAAGCCCGCCCACTTCGTCTGTCCCGCCTTCGGCGATCAGGCGCGCCAGGGCTTCCTCGCTCAGGCCGGGCCGGGCGGCATCGTGCACCAGTACCCAGTCGTCGGCGTCCACGTCATCCTGAATCGCCCGGAGGCCGTTGCGCACGCTCTCGAAACGTTCCGCCCCGCCGCAGAAAAGCGGCACCAGGGTGGGCGCAAAGGCTTCCCAGTCATAGCTGCCCCAGCGCTCGTCGTCACGCGCCAGCACCACGTACACCCGCTCGATTTCCCTGCAGCCGCACAGGCGGGCGATGGCGTAGTAAATCAGGGGGCGCCCCGCCACTTCCAGGTATTGTTTCGGTCTTGGCGCCCCCATGCGTGAACCGGAGCCGGCGGCGGGAATCAAAGCATAAAAGTTGGTCATCTATTGATCCGTAGAGTGTCAGGGGTATGATGGATTAAGGTCTTGGTCGTCCCCATTTTACTGTCACTCAAGGCAAGGAGGGGAAAGCATGAAAGAAGTCCGCCCCGCCGCCGTTGCCGGCGCTTTCTATCCCGGCGAGCCCGGCATTCTGAAACACGACATCCAGGCCATGCTGGCCGCAGTCGCCGCGCCTGCTGAAGACGCCACGCCGCCCAAGGCCCTGATTGTACCCCACGCCGGCTATATTTATTCCGGCCCCATCGCCGCCAGCGCCTATGCCCGGCTCATCCCGCTACGCCGCCAGATCAGGCGCGTGGTGCTGCTTGGCCCGGTGCACCGCGTGCCGGTGCGCGGACTGGCGTTGCCCGGCGTGGGCAGCTTTGAAACCCCGCTGGGCAGCATCGCGCTGGACCGGCAGGCCATGAAGCAGGCCGCCAGCCTGCCGCAGGTGGTCGAGAGCTTTCCCGTCCATGCCTGGGAGCACTCGCTGGAAGTGCAGCTGCCCTTCCTGCAGATGGTGCTGGACGATTTCAGCCTGGTGCCGCTGGCCGTGGGCGACGCCACGCCAGAGGAAGTGGCGGAAGTGCTGGAACAGCTGTGGGGCGGCCCGGAAACCCTGATCGTGATCAGCTCCGACCTGTCCCACTACCTGCCCTATGATACGGCCAGGCGCGTGGACCATGAGACAGCCCAGGCCATCCTGGCCCTGGACGCGCCGCTCAGCCACGAGCAGGCATGCGGCGGCACGCCGGTTAACGGCCTGCTGCTGGCCGCAAGGCGCCACCACCTCAAGCCGCACCTCTTGGATCTGCGCAATTCCGGCGACACTGCGGGCGACCGCAACCGCGTGGTGGGTTATGGCGCATTTGCCTTTGAAGAGTCCGGCCATGTCCACTAACCTCTCTCCTGACTCTCTCCCGCTGGGAGAGAGGGACGAAGGCTCGCTGCGCGAGTTTCAAATAAAACAAGGGCAAATCCTGCTCGCCATCGCCCGCGCGGCGATTTCCGGCGCGCTCGGCAAGCCCATGCAGGCGGACGAATCCGCCCCCTGGCTGCAGGAGCCGGGCGCCACCTTCGTCACCCTCACCCAGCAGGGCGAATTGCGCGGCTGCATCGGCAGCCTGGAGGCGCATCGCCCCTTGCTGGCGGATATCAAGGCCAATGCCTTGGCCGCGGCCCTGCGCGATCCGCGCTTTGCGCCGCTGGGCGCGGACGAGCTGGACATCACCCGGGTCGAAGTGTCGCTGCTCTCGCCGCTTGCTCCCATCGACTTCAGCAGCGAGCAGGACGCACTGGCGCAATTGCGGCCACTGGTGGATGGCATCGTGTTCGAATATGGGCCTTACCGCTCCACTTTTTTGCCCCAGGTGTGGGAGCAGCTGCCAGAGCCCGCCGAGTTCATGGCCCACCTCAAGCACAAGGCGGGGCTGTCGCCCGGCTTCTGGGACAAGGGCGTGAAGCTGTTCCGCTATACCGTGAACAAATGGAAGGAATCCTCATGAACGCCGAATCCAGTCACGCCGAATCCAGCCACCCTGGCCGTTGGTGGCACACGCTCGATGAAAAAACCATCCAGTGCGACCTTTGCCCGCGCGACTGCAAGCTGCACGAGGGCCAACGCGGCCTGTGCTTCGTGCGCCAGAATATCGGCGGCAAGATGGTCCTCACCACCTACGGGCGCTCCTCCGGCTTCTGCATCGACCCGATCGAGAAAAAACCGCTCAACCACTTCTACCCCGGCAGCAGCGTGTTCTCCTTCGGCACTGCGGGCTGCAATCTCGCATGCAAGTTCTGCCAGAACTGGGACATCAGCAAGGCGCGCGACATGGACCGCCTGATGGACCGGGCCTCGCCAGAAGAAATCGCGCGCACCGCCGAGCATCACGGCTGCAAGAGTGTGGCCTTCACCTACAACGACCCGGTGATTTTCGCCGAATACGCCATGGACGCGGCGGATGCCTGCCATGCGCGCGGCATCCAGACCGTCGCCGTCACGGCCGGCTACATTAACGCCGAAGCACGGCGCGACTTCTACGCCAAGATGGACGCCGCCAACGTGGATCTGAAAGGCTTCACCGACAACTTCTACCACAGCCTGTGCGCCGGCCATCTGCAGCCGGTGCTGGACACGCTCGCCTACATCCACCACGAGACAAAGTGCTGGCTGGAAATCACCACCCTGGTCATCCCCGGCCAGAACGATTCCGAGCAGGAAATCACCGCGCTGTCGCAGTGGATCGCCAGGGAACTGGGGCCGGACGTGCCGCTGCACTTCTCGGCCTTCCACCCCGATTACAAGATGATGGACATTCCGGCCACGCCGGGCGCCACCCTCAGCCGGGCGCGCAAGATCGCCATGGAGGCCGGGCTGCACTATGTCTACACCGGCAACGTGCACGACCCGGCGGGCGACAGCACCTACTGCCCGAAGTGCCAGGCAACGCTGATCGAGCGCGACTGGTACCAGATCAATGCCTACCATCTGAGCGATGACGGCCACTGCCCGCACTGCGGCACGGCCATCGCCGGGCGTTTCGAGCACTTTGACCTGGCCGGCCAGTTCGGGCGCAGACAGATTCCGGTGGCGGTTCACCGGCACGCATAGAAATTGGGTAAACTGCGGCCTCATGGCCCAGCCCCCCTACAAAATCCTGATCGTCGCCCCTTCCTGGGTGGGCGACATGGTCATGGCGCAGCCGCTGTTCATACGCCTGCACCAGCTTCACCCCGGCCTGCAGCTGGACGTGCTGGCGCCGGCCTGGACCCTGCCCCTGCTGGCGCGCATGGCGGAAGTGCATGAAGCCATCGCCAACCCCTTCGGGCATGGCGAATTCAATCTGGCAGCCCGCTATCAATTAGGCAAAACGCTGCATCAGCGGCATTACGATCAGGCCATCGTGCTGCCCAACTCGTGGAAATCCGCCCTGGTGCCGTTTTTCGCCGGAATTCCCAGGCGCACCGGCTATCGCGGCGAAATGCGCTGGGGCCTGCTCAACGATGCGCGCAAGCTGGACAAGGCCAGCCTGCCCTTGATGGTGGAGCGCTTCGTGGCGCTGGCAGAGCGCCCCGGCAAGCCCCTGCCCAATCCGCTTCCCCAGCCCGGCCTGGCCACAGACGAGCAGCAGCGCCTCGCCACCCTGGCCCGGCTCGGCCTCCAGCCCCAGCCGCGCGTTGCCGCGCTGTGCGTGGGCGCCGAATATGGCCCGGCCAAGCGCTGGCCGGCAGCGCATTTCGCCGCGCTGGGGAAATTGCTGCACGCGGAGGGCTGGCAGGTATGGCTGGTGGGCTCCTCCAAGGATGCCGAGGCCGGCGCCGAGGCGGCACGTTTGAGCACGGGCGCGTGCCTCGACCTGTGCGGCAGGACCAGCCTCAACGAAGCGGTGGACCTGCTCGCCTCGGCCAGCGTGATTGTCAGCAACGACTCCGGCCTGATGCATGTTGCCGCCGCGCTGGACAAGCCGCTGGTCGCCCTCTATGGCTCCAGCAGTCCCGGCTTTACCCCACCGCTGTCACACAAGGCATGTATCCTCAGCCTGAACCTGCCATGCAGCCCGTGTTTCAAGCGCACCTGCCCGCTCGGCCATCTGGACTGCCTGATGAAACTGACACCACAACGCGTGCTGGAGCAGATCAGCACCGCCATCCACGAGGAAAACCATGGCGCCGGTTAAAGAGCTCAACCCTGATCACATCGAAATCGCCACCTGGCTGATCACGGCCGTGTTGCTTGTTTTTATTGTTTACGCGCACCTTTTGCCAGCGCTGCTGGCGGGGCTGCTGATGTACGAACTGGTCCACCTGCTTGCAGCGCGCATCAACCTGCGCCGCTTTGGCGGACGGCCTGCCAAGATCGTCGCGGTGGCCTTGCTGGCGGCCTTGATGGCAACCCTGATCACGCTCGCCACAATCGGGTTGATGGCATTTTTCCACAGCGATACCGGCAAAATTCCCGCGCTGCTGCAAAAGATGGCGGTAATCATCGAAGGTTCCCGCACCATGCTGCCTGACTGGATGGTGGAAAAATTGCCCACCAGCGCCGAGGGCATCCAGGCCGCCGTGGTGGAACTGCTGCGCACCCACGCCGGCGAGGTTCAAACCGTGGGTAAGGAAATGGGGCGCACCCTGGTTCATGTATTAATCGGCCTGATCATCGGCGCCATGATCTCGTTGCGTGAAGTGACGGCACAACACCGCTACCGCCCTCTCTCAGGCGCCCTGGCCGAGCGCGTCAGACTACTCGGCGATGCATTCCGCCGCATCGTGTTCGCCCAGGTCAGAATCGCTGCGCTGAACGCTGCTTTCACCGCAATTTACCTGGCCATAGTGCTGCCCATGTTTGGCGTCAATCTACCCCTGACCAAGACCCTGATCATCATCACCTTCCTGGCCGGCTTGCTGCCGGTAATCGGCAACCTGATTTCAAACTCCGTCATCGTCGTCGTCAGCCTGGGGCAATCGCTACAAATCGCCATCGCCTCCCTGCTGTTTTTGATCGTGATCCATAAGCTGGAATATTTCCTTAACGCCCGTATCATCGGCACCCAGATCCGCTCCCATGCCTGGGAACTGTTGCTCGCCATGCTGGTCATGGAAGCGGCATTCGGCATCATGGGCGTAGTGTCGGCGCCAATTTATTACGCTTACCTGAAAAGCGAACTGGTGCGAAAGAACCTGATCTGACCAGTTTCTTTCACCACAAATACCTTGCCAAACGACAACCCCTCATGGATAATTACACGATTTTTCGCGGCCACCAAAAGGCCCTGACCCAAAAGCAACAGGCAAGGATTTGAATCATGAAACCGGATACTCACCCAAACTACAATGAAATCAACGTGACCTGCAGCTGCGGTTTTACTTTTAAAACCCGCTCTACCATGAGTAAAGACCTGAACGTTGAAGTGTGCTCACAATGCCACCCCTTCTACACCGGCAAGCAGAAGACCATTGACACCGCCGGTCGTGTCGAGAAGTTCCGCCAGAAGTATGGCATGAAATAAATTCGCATCCGACTCAGCAGAAAGGCAGCCCAGGCTGCCTTTCTTTTTTGTTGCGTAGCGCTTGCAAATGCCATTTTTTGACCCTCCCCGACAACCACCACCCATCCATCTAGGATGGGTGATAGCGCTTTGCGCACTCTGGACACTGCTTGGGCTGATGGGCCACGACCCATGGAAGTCCGACGAAGCCTACAACTTCGGGCTTGTCTATTCGATTCTGCAAGGCAGTGACTGGGTCATTCCCATGCTGGCCGGCGAACCTTTCGTGGAAAAACCGCCGCTCTACTACCTCACCGCCGCCGCACTTGCCCAAATGTTTTCCGGCTGGCTGCCGCTGCACGATGGCGCCCGCCTCGCCAGCGGACTTTACATGGGCCTGACACTCATCTTTACCGGCCTGACCGGACGCGAGCTATGGGGCAAAGGCTATGGCCGCATTACCGCCCTGATCATGATCGCCTGCTTCGGCCTGGTAGTGCGTACTCACCAGCTCATCACTGACACGGCCTTGCTGGCGGGCGTTGCAATCGCTCTTTACGGTCTGGCACTGGCGCCGCGCCGCCCGGCCATCGCGGGCGTCATCATCGGCAGCGGCATGGGCATCGGGTTCATGTCCAAGGGCCTGTTCGAACCCGGAGTCATCGCGCTGACCGCCCTGCTCCTGCCACTACTGTCCAGCGCCTGGCGCAGCCGCCGCTATGCCATGTGCCTGGCCATCGCGCTTATCGCCGCCCTGCCCTGGCTCACCGTATGGCCGTTTCTGCTCTACCAGCGCGCACCTGAATTATTCATGGAATGGCTGTGGGCCAACAACCTGGGCCGCCTGACCGGCGCCACCCCCCTCCTCACCGGCCACCAGCCTGGCTACTACCTCACCATCCTGCCCTGGTTCGCCTGGCCCGCCCTGCCCCTGGCACTCTGGACTTTGTGGCGCCACAACTGGAAAGAGGGACTTGTTCCCGCCATTGCCCTGCCGCTCACTGCCTTTCTGGTAACGCTGCTTATTCTGAGCACCGCCGTCATGGCACGCGATGTGTATGCCCTGCCGCTGCTGCCACCACTGGCGATTCTAGCCTCTGCGGCCGTCAACTCCTTGCGCCGGGGTGCGGCCAATTCACTGGACTGGTTCAGCGTGATGACTTTCAGCCTGTTTACCGGTTTATTGTGGCTCGGATGGGTGGCCACTCTGACCGGATATCCGGCTGAAGTCGCCCACTGGTTTGACAAGCGCCAGCCCGGCTATATCGTGCATTTCAGTGGTCTGGCGCTATTTTTTGCCATAGCGCTCAGCATCACATGGCTTGCAGTCGTAGCTCGCATGAAACGTGGCGCACTGCGCGGGATTGTCAATTCCGCCCTGGGCATCACCCTGGTATGGGGGCTGCTCGCCACGATCTGGCTGCCATGGCTCGATGCAGACAAAAGTTATCGCGCCATTTTTTCATCCTTACAGAATAGCCTGCCACCAAATTTCAACTGCATCAGCAGCAAACAGCTCGGGGAACCACAGCGTGCCCTGCTGCATTATTTTGCCGGCACCATCACCCTGCGCGAAGAAATTGATGACAACCATTGCGAGCTGAAATTGATTCAAGGTAGCGCAAATTTACAGGAGCAACCTGGCCCGGGGTGGAAATTGATCTGGCAGGGACGCCGTCATGGAAATAATCCGGAACTGTATTCCTTGTTTCATAAGCGCTAAATACCCGTAAACTTGAATTATTTTGCCATTTATGTCCTAATGGCAGCATCTAAACTGTATTCGTTCTAAAAGTTATATTGTTTAAACTAGTCAATAAGGAAAAATCATGAAAAACACGCAAATCGCAAAAATCACCCTGAGCCTGGTTCTGGGCCTGGCTATTTCCGGCACCGCATTTGCTCACTCGGTGGAAAAGGAAGGTTACCTGATTGACACCCGTGGCAATGTAGTTAAAAACAACTTCAATCAATGCTGGAAAACCGGCTACTGGACTCCAGCCATGGCCATTGAAGAATGTGATCCTGATCTGGTCAAGAAAGAGCAAAAAGCCGCAGCAGCAGCGGCTCCTGCGGTGGTAGCCGCTGGCCCTGAAAAACCGGCCTTCGACAAGATCACCCTGCAAGCCGAAACTCTGTTTGACTTCGACAAAGCCGTGGTTCGCGCTGATGGCAAGCAGAAGCTGAACGACGAAGTGGTCGGCAAAATGAAGCAGTATCCGCAAGTTGAAGTGGTTCTGGTGACCGGTCATGCCGATCGCGTCGGCAAGGACTCCTACAACCAGAAGCTGTCAGAGCGCCGTGCCGCTGCGGTCAAGGATTATCTGGTCAGCCAGGGCATTGATGCTGGCCGCATCGAAACTGCCGCTAAAGGTGAAGCCGAACCTGTAGTAGCTTGCAGCGACGTCAAAGGCAAGGAAAGCGGCAAGAACAAGAAATTGGTCGAATGCCTGCAACCCAATCGTCGCGTGATGGTTGAAGTTAAAGTACAGAAGCCAACCCAGAAATAAATGGGTTAAGCTTTCATGAAAAGCCCCGCCTATGCGGGGCTTTTTTCTTGGCCAGATTTCGAGATGCAACAAGCCGATACCATTATTGACGCACGCTGGGTGATTCCTGTCAGACCGGCGCATCAGGCCCTGAACTACCATAGCGTGGTGATCAGTGCCGGGAACATTGCCGCGATCCTGCCCACACCCGAAGCTCATGCGCAGTTTTCCGCCAATAGCACAGTCACGCTCGGAGAGCATGCCCTCATCCCCGGGTTGATCAATCTTCACACGCATGCGGCGATGAACCTGATGCGCGGCCTGGCCGATGATCTGCCGCTGATGGAATGGTTGCAGCAGCATATCTGGCCAGCAGAGAACCGCCATGTCTCGACGCAATTTGTGCATGATGGAACGCTTCTGGCCTGTGCGGAAATGCTGCGTGGCGGCATCACCTGCTTCAACGACATGTATTTCTTTCCGGACGCAGCCGCCAATGCCGCCCTCCAATCAGGAATGAGAGCCACCATTGGCCTGATTGCACTGGATTTTCCCACCCCTTATGCCAGCGATGCGGACACCTACCTGTACAAGGGTCTGGCCATCCGTGACCAGTTTTCGCCGGAGCCGCTACTCTCCTTCTCACTTGCCCCGCACGCGCCTTATACGGTCAGCGACAAAACACTCAGCAAGGTGCTGACCTATGCCGAGCAACTGGATTTGCCGATTCACATCCATCTCCACGAAACGGATGCTGAAATCCAGCAGAGCCTGAAGCAGCACCATCTCAGACCGTTGCAACGCCTGGAGAATCTGGGCTTGCTGGCACCCAACCTGATTGCAGTGCATGCCGTCCATTTGAAACCCGGTGAAATGGAAACGCTTGCCCGCCAGGGTTGCCATATAGCCCACTGTCCCACTTCCAACCTCAAACTGGCAAGTGGCATCGCCCCGGTCAGCGCCATGATGGAACAGGGCATCAACGTCGGCCTCGGCAGCGATGGAGCCGCCAGCAACAACCGGCTCGACATGTTTCAGGAAATGCGCATGGCCGCCTTGCTTGCCAAGGGAGTCAGCGGAAAAGCGGATTGCCTGTCCGCATTCGAGGCACTGCAAATGGCCACACTCAACGGAGCACGCGCCCTGGGACTGGAGCACCGGACAGGCTCGCTGGAGCCCGGCAAGGCTGCTGACATAGCCGCTATCAGGCTTGATAGCCTGGAAACCATGCCATGTTATGATGTGATCTCACATTTGGTATACACGGCTGGCCGTGAACATGTTACCCATGTTTGGGTAAACGGCGCCCCCGTTGTAGAGAACAGCAACCTGCGCACACTCTCGCAGCAGCATTTGTCTGCGCAAGCCGCGCTTTGGCAGGAAAGAATAGGCAAGAAACATGATTGACTCATCCACGACACAAAACGCCGATCATCAGGAACTCGACAAATTCAGCCAGCTCGCTCACCGCTGGTGGGACCCCAATAGCGAATTCAAGCCACTACACGACATCAACCCACTACGCCTTGAGTACATTGACAGCCTTGCAGGTCTGGCAGGAAAGCAGGTGCTGGATGTCGGCTGCGGCGGAGGGATTCTCTCGGAAAGCATGGCAGCGCGTGGCGCCAGCGTAACCGGCATCGATCTCGGCGAAAAAGCCCTCAAAGTGGCGAAGCTTCATCTGCTGGAAAGCGGCCAGAAGGTCGATTATCGCCTGATCGCAGTGGAAGAACTGGCGCAGCAGTCGCCCGGCAGCTTCGACGTGGTCACCTGCATGGAAATGCTGGAACACGTACCCGATCCATTAAGCGTCGTCAAATCCTGCGCCCAATTGGTCAAGCCCGGCGGCCACGTGTTTTTTTCAACCCTCAATCGCAATCTCAAGTCTTACCTGTTTGCGGTAATTGGTGCCGAATACGTGCTCAACATGCTGCCGCGCGGCACCCACGACTATGCCAAATTCATCAAACCTTCCGAACTGGCGCGACACTGCCGCACCGCTGGCCTGAATGTCGATCAGATCACCGGCATGAGCTACAACCCGCTATCGAAGGTCTACTCGCTCGGCGACGACACCAGCATCAACTACCTGATAACCTCCCACCGCGAAGCAGAGTAACAAAAGCGACCAGATGATCAAGGCAGTCCTGTTCGACCTCGACGGCACCCTTGCCGACACCGCGCTGGATCTGGGTTTTGCGCTCAACGAACAGCGCAGGAGACATGGCCTGCCACCACTCCCGCACGAACAGATCCGGCCCTATGCCTCCCACGGCACCGTTGGCCTGCTCGAGGCCGGCTTTGGCCTGAGCCCGGAAGATCAGGACTTCCCCGGCATGAGAGCAGAATACCTGGAGCTCTACACGGCCAATCTGTGCCGCCTTACCTGCCTGTTCGAAGGCATGGCCGAGACCCTGAGCGCTCTCGAGCAAAGAGGCATTGCGTGGGGCATCGTCACCAACAAACCCGCCCGTTTCACCAACCCGCTCATGGCGGCACTGGGCCTCTCCGAACGCGCAGCCAGCATTATCAGCGGCGACACCTGCGCCCACCCCAAACCACACCCCGAACCCCTGCTGTGCGCCAGCCGTGAAGTTGCTGTGGCACCCCAGCAATGCGCCTACGTAGGCGATGCCGAGCGCGACATGGAAGCCGCCATCGCAGCCGGCATGTTCCCCATTGTCGCTCGTTATGGCTACCTCGGCGCAGAAGATCATCCGGATCGGTGGGGTGCGCAAGGCTCCATCGAGCGCCCTGCGGAACTATTGAACTTCCTGTAACGGCCTTTGTGATAAAATCCAGCCTCATATTGAACTTTCCACATCAGAGCCAGTCAATGTGAAGCATGGGGGCGACCCGGTTTCGACGTGGGTTGCAAAGCAGCGTAGGGCATACCGAGGGCCAGTCACCTCGTAAATACAACTGGAAAAAACTAGTCGCAAACGACGAAAACTTCGCTGTAGCCGCTTAGGCTTAGCCTCTGCAACGGTTCTCTCATGGGCCGTGTCAGGCAACTGACGGCAGAGTCATTCACATGAGATCGCGGCGATCCGGGTTACTTGGATCGTTGCTAAATTAAGGTAACTCGCCTGAGTCCAGCCTGTTCGATTGGCGTGACAAGGGTTAAAACCAAATAATCGGACTAAGTATGTAGAACTGCCTGTAGAGGGCTTGCGGACGCGGGTTCGATTCCCGCCGCCTCCACCAAAATCGAACAAAAACGGCACCTTTGGGTGCCGTTTTTGTTTGGTGGTGGCGCGGTGGATGAGGACCCCCTTGTGTTCGACCAGCGAGCACTGCTCGCGCAGGGGACCATGCTCAGCATGGCGGGCCCAAAGGACCGAGGCTTTCGCGGATACAACGCGAAAGACGAGCAATCCCCCCGCCACCAAAAAATCCGCCGCCGACAGGCGGCTTCATTCAACATGATTTGTTTCAACTATGGCCCTTGTCTTTGGAGCCCGCGCTGAACACAATGCCTCTCTGCGACACAATTTTATTGAACCTGACCCTGTGTCTTCCCTTTAGATGCGGTCAAATTTCTCAAAAATGAATACCGATACGTGACTCATAGTCCGTAGACCAATAAGTCACACCAAAGCATGATTAGTCCACACAATCACATGGGCTAGCATATGGCGAATCAATTACTGATTGGCTTTGGTCTCCATTTAAAAAAATTGCGTCTGGAAAGAGGCCTGAGCCAAGAGCGATTAGGAATGATTGCTGAACTGGATCGCACCTACATCAGCGGTATCGAGCGTGGCGTCCGTAATGTAAGCCTAACCAACATCTTCCGCATTGCTCAAGCGTTAAACGTTCCTGCTGCCGAACTATTCCATTCGGACGCTGAATAATCATGTCGCATCGCGCCTATTATTCAGCAGAGGTCGTGCACTTTCTCATAGAGCCTGTTGATTCGATCATTGGCAAAATCACACAAAATCATCCGCAGAGTTTAGAACATTTGCAAACTGGTGCATGGGCACGACAAATTGAAATTTTGCAGGATGCAATACAACCGTTGAGAGAAGGCCATATCCTTTTCGAAATGCAGATTCCCCGAATGGGGAAGCGTGCAGATGCTGTCTTGATCTACAAAAATTTAATCTTTGTCATTGAATTTAAGGTGGGGGCCAATCGATATCTACCGCAAGATATTCGACAGGCTCATGGCTACGCTATTGATTTACACCATTTTCACGAAGGTAGTCACGATAAAACAATCATTCCAATTTTAGTTGCCACCGAGGCTAAGAAAACGGAATTTAAAACGCCAGTCGAAGTGGATCATGTCTATGCCCCCATCACGACCAACCAGAACAATTTGTACGCGACACTTGAGCATTGCATCAGGCACATTCAATCTTGTCAGCCTATCCAATACGAAGAGTGGTTGCATTCTGCGTATAAGCCAACGCCAACCATAATTGAAGCAGCCCAAGCCCTATATTCAAATCATGATGTTGATGACATTGCTCGCAATGATGCCGGCGACCAAAATTTAGGCATCACTTCAAAAGCTATTCAAGGCATCGTACACGCTGCCCGCATAAACAAACGCAAGACCATCTGCTTTGTTACTGGCGTTCCCGGTGCTGGAAAAACTTTGGTCGGGCTAAATATCGCCACCTCAAACACAAGCGTCTCTGATGAC
Organism: Sulfuricella sp.; assembly: GCA_041651995.1. Taxonomy (NCBI): domain Bacteria; kingdom Pseudomonadati; phylum Pseudomonadota; class Betaproteobacteria; order Nitrosomonadales; family Sulfuricellaceae; genus Sulfuricella; species Sulfuricella sp. The sequence goes on from JBAZID010000001.1 coordinate 177,390, forward strand.
GAACACGCCGTTTTTCTTTCGGGAAATGGCCCTTTAGTTGACGTATTACGTGAAGCCCTTGCAAGAGACCGGGTAAAACGTAATTCTGGCACGACTAAATCAGAAGCTTTGAGGAGCGTTGGAAAAATGATCCAAAATATTCATCATTTTAGAGATGAATATTTAATGGATTTCAGTAAGGCCCCTGATGAGAGAGTAGTAATTTTTGACGAAGCGCAACGAGCATGGGATTTGCCAAATACGTCAAAATTTATGGTGCAAAAGAGAGGGCAAAAAAGCTTCAATCAGTCAGAGCCAGACTTCCTGATCAGCGTGATGGATAGACATGAAGACTGGTGCGTTATCGTAGCCCTGATTGGCGGTGGTCAAGAAATAAACACGGGCGAGGCAGGACTACAGGGTTGGATTGACGCTTTATCAGCTAAATTTTCAGATTGGGATATACATTACTCAGACAAACTATCCCAGATTGAATATGCGGGTGGTGATGTTTGCTTTACCAACGTTAATCATGCCTATATGCAGCCAAGTTTACACTTGGCCACCTCGATGCGGTCTTTTCGTGCCGAGAAGTTGTCGCATATGATTCACCATCTGATCCACAACCAAGCAAAAGATGCCGCTGAATACTACCGACAATTCAAGCATAAGTTTCCCGTCAAAATTACCCGAGATTTCAATCAAGCGAAAGCTTGGATAAAAGCACAAGCCCGTGCCAATGAAACGAAAGGATTGATTGCATCGTCCGGCGCGATAAGACTTAAACCTGAAGGTATCTTTGTTAAGAATCGCATATCAGCTGCAGATTGGTTCTTGAATGATCAAGATGACGTTCGCTCCTGCCATTTTCTGGAAGACGTTGCCACTGAATTTGATATTCAGGGCTTGGAATTAGACTGGTGTTTAGTGGGCTGGGATGCAGATTATCGATATCGCAACGGACAATTTGAGCACTGGAAATTTACCGGGACAACTTGGAAGCAACGCCATCAAGAAGAGCAAAAGCGCTACCTAGAAAATGCCTATCGAGTTTTGTTAACGCGCGCACGCCAAGGAGTGGTGATATTTTTACCGCACGGCGAAGATGAAGACTCGACGCGGCAATCAGAATTTTTTGATGACACCTTTACCTATTTGATGAGTTGTGGCATCGAAATATTAAACAATTGAATAAGTCCTAAATAGCTCGACGTTGCTCTCGAAGCACTGAAGGATGCCCGTTCACACAAGAAGGTCAGCGCCGATGATCTTTGGCGCTACGCCAAAATCTGTCGTGTCGCCAACGTGATGCGCCCATACCTTGAGGCTGTGGGATGAAGAAAGACCTCGCTGCCTCCGTTCGAGCCCGTCTGCTGGCTGTCGCAAAATCGCAGGGTGCGGATTTCAACCAGGTGACACGAAAACACGCCAGAAGTCCACAAAGGCCTTAGCCTTAGCCTGAGCCCTTGTCGCTCAATGAGTTACGCGAGGACGATTCAAGTGGTTGAGCTTCAGCATTGCCTACCGGGACGGAACTAATGCCAAACATGGCGAGCCATCACTCTTGCTTTTTGTCAGAAACTCGCGTATTTTTTCATACATGAGCACGATCACCAAAACCGCCGAACTGATTCGTCAGCGCATCGAAGGAATGCCGGGCGGGGAACCTTTCACCCCGACAGTCTTCCTGGAGTGTGGCACGCGTGCGTCCGTCGATCAGACCCTGTCTCGTCTGGTCAAGGCGGGAGCTATCGAGCGCGTGACACGCGGTGTCTTCGTGCGGCCCGAAGTCAGCCGTTTTGTGAGCAAGGTGATGCCGGAACCGCTCAAGGTAGCCGAGACAATCGCCAAGACCACGGGCTCCATCATCCAGGTTCATGGCGCAGAAGCCGCTCGCCGGCTCGAACTCACCACGCAGGTTCCAACCCAGTCCGTGTTCTCGACCTCGGGGCCGTCCAAACGCATTCGTGTCGGCAAGATGGAGATCCGCTTGCAGCACGTCTGTCAGCGCAAGCTGACCCTGGCCGGTCGGCCTGCCGGCCTGGCCTTGGCCGCGATGTGGTACCTGGGCAAGACGGAAGTGACGCCATCATTGATCGAGAAGATCCGGCGCAAGCTCTCAAGCAGCGAATTTGAAGCACTGAAGTCCGTAACCAGCTCGATGCCAGCGTGGATGAGTGACGCCATCTTCAGGCACGAGCGTGCTGCATTGAACGCCCATGCCTGAGTCGTTCTTGCATCTGACGCCAAACGAGCAGATCGCAGATCTACCGCGCGCTCGGGCCGCAGCTTTCACTAGCACCCGTCGTTCTGGAGAAGGACGTCTGGGTGTGCTGGGTGTTGCAGACCCTGTTCACGATGCCAGGACGACTGCCCATGGCGTTCAAGGGCGGCACATCGCTGTCCAAGGTGTTCGATGCGATCGCCCGGTTCTCCGAGGACGTGGACATCACGCTCGACTATCGCGGGCTGGACAGCAGCTTCGATCCGTTCGCATCGGGCGTGTCGAACAGCCAACTGCGTAAGTTCAGTGATTCGCTGAAATCCTTTGTGCGCGAGCACGCCCACGGTGTCGTCGTTCCTCATTTCCAGGAGATGCTGGCAGCCGAGTTCGGCGTCGACCACGGCCGTGTCGAGATCAGCGACGACGGCGAGCAGTTGCGCGTCCACTACCCGACCGTGCTGGATACCGCCGGAAACTATGTCGGCAACAGTGTGCTGATCGAATTTGGCGGTCGCAACATCACGGAGCCGAACGAGGAACATGTTGTTCAACCTGACATTGCCGAGTACGTCCCCGCACTCGAATTTCCAAGCTTGCAAGTGAGTGTGCTGTCCCCGGCACGGACGTTCTGGGAAAAGGCGACGTTGATGCACGTCGAATGTCAGCGCAACGAGTTCCGTGCCAGCGCCGAGCGCCTGTCACGCCACTGGTACGACCTGGCGATGCTGGCCGATCTTCCCCATGGGCAGGCCGCTGTGGACGATCGTGCCCTGCTCGCAGATGTCGTCAAGCACAAGAAAGTCTTCTACAACGCCAGCTACGCCAACTATGACGCATGTTTGGTCGGGCAGCTCAGGCTAATTCCGGAAGATGCTGCGCTGGCCGCGCTGGGCGATGACTTCCAGCGCATGATCGGTGCCGGCATGTTCATCGGCGAGCCACCCGCCTTCGATGCCATCGTCGATCGCCTGCGCGCGCTGGAAACAGCGATCAATGGGTGCAGCGATGGTTGAAGCAGGCATTGGTTGAAATGTATGATTTCCATGTAGGACTCCGAACGGGTTGGTGGGAGTCCATGAAGACGCTGTTCTGCCCAGCAGCCAAGCCCCAAGCTTGGGGCTCGATGGATTGGGTGTAAACGGGTGTCTTTTTGGCGCAGAAGGAATACGTGTGGAATTGGCGGCAATTACTTGTGCTGCCCCCCGGCCAATTCATTCAGCTCATAGCTGGTACTACGACCACCCGCCGCAGACTTGCGCAGCACACCATGGGCCAGCAGCTCATTGATGTCACGCAGGGCTGTGTCCGGCGAGCACTTGGCAATGGCCGCCCATTTACTGCTGTTGAGCTTGCCCTCAAAGCCATCCAGCAAGCGATTGAGCAGTTTCACTTGCCGCTCGTTCAGCGGTGTGGTGGCCCAGCGTTGCCAGAAGCGTGTCTTGGCAAGCACGGCATCCAGGGTGTGCTGTGCAGTATTGACCGCTACGTTCAAGTTTTCCAGAAACCACTTAAGCCATGGCGTCACGTCCAGCGAACCCTTTTGTGTTCGCTCCAGGATGTCGTAGTAATCACGGCGCTCCCGTTGGATTTGTGCCGACAGACTATAGAAACGCTGAGGGCTGCCGTCGGCACGCGCCAGCAACAGATCACCGATAGCCCGCGCGATACGGCCATTGCCATCGTCGAACGGGTGCAGGGTGACAAACCACAAGTGCGCCATGCCAGCCTTCAGGATCGGGTGGTCTTTGGTACTGGCATTAATCCATTCGATAAATCGCACCATCTCCACATCCAGCAAATCGGCCGGTGGCGCCTCGAAATGTACCCGCTGGCGGCCAATCTGGCCGGACACAACTTGCATGGGGCCGCTTGCGTCGTCCCGAAATGTACCGATGCGAATTTGTGCAAGTCCACTATAGCCGGTAGGGAACAAGGCAGCATGCCAGCCAAACAGCCGGTCCTGGGTCAGCTCTGCATCGCAACGAGCCGTCGCATCCAGCACCATTTCGACCACGCCTTCAACATGGCGATCCACTGGCGCAAGCGCGCCGATGTCGACGCCAAGACGGCGGGCAATGGAAGAGCGAACGGACTCGACATCCAGTTGCTTTCCTTCGATTTCGCTGGTTTTGATGACATCCTCGGTCAATGCCACCAGGCTGGCTTGGTCGCGCAATGCCATGCCGACGTCGGCCAAACGGCCGAGCAGCAGTCCTTGGGCATGACAGACATCGGCTAACAGCCCAGCCAGGGAAGCCAGGTCGTAATGCCAGTTTGGCCAATCGTTGGCTTGCCAGATGTAAGTGTAATCTCCGCTATTCATGCGGACATTATGGGGCGCCTTCTCCACAAAGGCAAGTTATTCACCGCATCATGCGCGGAGAATAAATGTGATATTCTCCGCAGTAGAACACATGTGGACGCGGGTTCAATTCCAGGATTGGATCGAATTGGCTTGTCAACCCCTGCTTTTCGCACGAATCTACAGTGGTTCGCAACTTGCCAGAACGCCGGTATTGCGTACTTTCGTCCTCCCGCGCACTCCCGAGGGTTCCTGCGGATTCTTGCGGACTTCGACCTTTCCGGGGCGCATCGAAATTGGCCTGATTTTTCTCTCTCCGGGCCATTTTTCTCTCCAGATGCGCTCGATAGCTTACATGGTAAGTCGTTATGTTATAGTGATAGTTCATAGTAATAAAAGTTCACGAGGTCAATATGGCAACCATGACGGTTTCTTCAAAAGGACAAGTCGTATTACCCGCAGATATTCGGCGGCGCCTTGGCCTGATGGCTGGCACTCAAATAGAGATCATCGAGGAATCGAATGGATTACGGCTTGTCGTTTCCCATCCGGTCAAAAAAACCACGCTCGAGGCTTGCGCTGGCATGGTGACGGCGCATTCAAAAGGAAAGCCGCGGCGGCTGGAAGATTTCGATCCGGCGACACTTACAGGCAAGGCTCGCTAATGAAGGCGGTCGATACCAATGTGCTTGCCCGGTTCTTCATCAATGATCCGGATGACGCTGAAGCAGCATTACAGAAACCCGCTGCGGTAACCGCCCTGTCCAGCCCGGTATTTGTTTCATCATCGGTCATATTGGAATTCGAGTGGGTGATGCGAGGGTTTTACGAACTGTCACGGGAGGATGTTCAAAATGTTTTCCAGTCGCTGTGCGGACTTGAAAATGTGATGATTGAAGATAGGGAAATTGTGCTTTCTGCGTTGACAACCCATCAACAAGGGCTTGATTTTGCCGATGCACTCCATCTTGCCCGTTCAGGCCGTTGCCATGCTTTTCTCACCTTTGACCAACATTTGCAGAAACGAGCAAAGGCTGCAGGATTGGCTCCCATCGTTGAATACCCTGTGCCGTAGTTGTGCCATGGTGACATTCCGCCATCGGCCCACGCGACGCCGCCCATCCCACAGGCCAGTTGTCGGTGCTGTTTTCGGTTTGAGTCCAGAGACATCCGGCAAAAGCCGGACAATCTGGGGGTATTTGTAGAAAATCGCACCCAACCCCGCCAGATTGGGTGTAAATGGGTGTCTATTTTGGATGCGAGACTCACCTTTAGTTTCCCGATCGGGAAATATATGGCTGGATCACGGCCTAAGCACACACAACATTCCCGATCGGGAAATATAGCTTGCGCAGAGGCTAATTCTGGCTGATAATTTCCCGAACGGGAAATTGAGCAAGCCATGACATCCATACGATCACCTCAACAACTCGGCGATGCACTTCGTGCCGCTCGCAAGCAGCTCGGGCTGACGCAGCCCCAGTTAGCCCTCGCGGCAGGAGTTGGCGTGCGCTTCATCGTCGACCTTGAAGCAGGCAAGCCCACCTTGCGACTTGAAAACGTGCTGCGGGTCATTGATGCCCTGGGTGGAGAGATCCAGTTGAGCGGATTGCCCTCCGTTGCGGCCGACGATCAAGGTGAGGACCGCGGCCATGGCGCATGAGCTGGAAGTCTGGTTATTCGCCGACCGTGTCGGCACCCTGGCGCTGGTTGATGGTCGACTGAGTTTTTGCTATGCACCCGACTGGCTATCGCGTCCAGACGCCGTTGCCTTGTCCAACTCGCTGCCCCTGAAAGCGGAGCCGTTCGACGATCGCAAATCTCGCCCCTTCTTTGCCGGTCTGCTGCCAGAGGGGCAGATGCGCCGCCTGATTGCGCAACAGTTCCAGGTTTCTGGCCAGAACGACTTTGCGCTGCTGGGCCACATCGGTGGCGAATGCGCCGGGGCCGTGACGTTCCTTGAGCCGGGGCAGGCTTTGCCTGTGCCTACACGCAACGATGACGTTCAATGGCTGAGCGACGAGGAAGTCGTTGCCATCCTGGATGAATTGCCGCGTCGCCCCATGCTGGCAGGCAAAGACGGCTTGCGGCTTTCCCTGGCTGGTGCCCAGGACAAACTACCGGTGGTTTTCGATGGCGCCCGCATTGGGCTGCCCCTCAATGGCACGCCCAGCTCCCACATCTTGAAGCCCGCCATCCACGCCGTTGAGGACAGTGTGATCAACGAGGGATTTTGCATGGCACTGGCTGAGGCCATGCAGCTCAAGCCGGCGAAATCGAAAGTTCATGCTGTATTGGATCGCCCATTCCTGCTGGTTGAGCGCTACGACCGGGTCGTGGATGCTCCAGAGCACCGGCAACGCCTTCATCAGGAGGATTTCTGCCAGGCGCTTGGCGTGGTGCCTGAAATGAAATACCAAAATGAGGGTGGCCCCGATCTGGCCCAATGCTTCAATCTGGTGCGCCGTGCGACGCGCCCCAGTGCGCCGCAGATCCTGCGCTTGTTCGATTACGTGATCTTCAATGCGCTGATCGGCAATCATGATGCGCACGCCAAGAATTTCTCACTGCTGTACTCAGGCAAGACACCCATTCTGGCGCCGTTCTACGACACGCTATCGACAGCGGTGTATCCAACGTTGACACCGAAGATGGCGATGAAAATCGGCAGCAGGTACAAGTTCAGCGAAGTCCAGGCGCGGCACTGGGATCAGTTTGCAGAAGGCGTAGGCCTTGCCAAGGCACAGGCTAAAAGACGCATTCTGGAGTTGGCAAAGTCACTGCCACCCACCGCGCTCGAACTCCGATCTGCCCCCGGACTCGGCTTTACCGGAAAGGCAGTGGTTGAACGAATCATTGCCTTGATTGAACAACGCTGCGCTCTGACGATTCGGCGGCTCACCGGCCCCACCGCCGAAAATGAAGCGGCCGCCGAACCATCTGCCTGAACCGCCGGATGGACGCTGGTTCGATTCCCCATTGGAATCGAACCAGCGTCCGCATTTCCGATGTGCCCGACTCTCCTCCTCTGTTAGACTGGCGACTAATTCTGCCGTTTTTCGCGATTCTTCGTAGCAGCTTTTGCAAGCCAAAATGGCTGAGTTGACCAGGTTTGACGGGAGCGGCCGCCTCACCACCAAATCGAACAAAAACGACACTACATGGCTGTCGTTTTTGTTTATATGAAACAGGATCACCCCGAGGCGAGCATGAAGCGCTGAGAATCTTGATCCATGCACGGCACCTCCCTTATAGCCCGGCAGAATTTCTGGCACTGGTTCAACCTGGGAAAGCTTATGGAAAATTCAACGAGTATTGCACTGCTGCTCATCGGCCTCGTCCTGGGGCCCGGGTATTATGTCTACAGCCACTTTTTGAGTGGCAATGTGGCCGCCACGTATCCTCTGGTGAAACATCAGGCGGCAGACAATCACTTTGATCCGGTGCTAATCGAGCTTGGCCCAGACATGGGGAAAATCGGACTGATACTCCGCTTCCAGCCCGATCACGGCCCGGTGATGACGCCGACCCAGATGCCGCGCAATTCATACCGCGCAGTATTGAAATCCGGCAGCCGGACTGTTTTCGACCAGCCCTTCATGCTGTCCTCCACCTCGCTTGAGCACGAAGCGTTGTTGAACTTCAGCGAGGCCATGCCTGTATTCAAGGCAGATTCCAGCGCTGTCTATCAACTGGAAATCAGCCAGACAGGCGAAGCAGGCATGAACCTGATCAGCGCCGACGTGCAGGTCCGCCAGGGCGTCGTGGAACCGGACAAAACACTGATGACCGCTGGTTTCGGCATGCTGGTGGCGGGCGTGGCGATGTTATTGTTTTAGCCGCGTATGATAAACATTAGCGCTGTATTTGAACGACTGCGGCGGGAAGAAAATTCCCGAGACGCGATGCATCAGCAATTGCCCCCCTTAACGGAGTAACACGGTTTGTCCTCTAAACGATTTCGCCTGCCGGCAAGCACAATCATTTTCGGGGCGCTTGGCCTAAGCGCCCTGGTGCCGGGCCTTTTGGCAATGGCAGGCCTGCTCCACAAATTGCATCCGCTGCTCAATGCCGATGGCGGGCTGGCACTGGTGGTCTCCGGCATCGCGCTGATCCTGTCCGGCGCATTCCCGCTGGGGCTGGCCTTGCTCGCCAGCCAGAAAAGTCCGGCCGATTGAGTTCATTCGATGTCATCGTGATCGGCGCCGGCGCCGCCGGCATGATGTGTGCGGCGCAGGCAGGCATGCGCGGGCGGCGCGTGCTGCTGCTCGACCATGGCGCAAAGCTCGGCGAGCGCATTCGCATTTCGGGCGGTGGGCGCTGCAACTTCAGCAACCGCAGCGTGGGGGCGGAAAATTATCTGTCGCAGAATGCGCACTTCTGCCGCTCTGCCCTGGCCCGCTTTTCCCAGCACGATTTCATCAAGATGGTGGAGCGCCGCCGCATTCCTTACCACGAGCGCGAGCACGGCCAGCTTTTCTGCGACGATTCGGCGCAGGACATCATCGACATGCTGAAGGACGCCTGCGACGACGCCGGGGTGCAATGGGCCATGTCCTGCGCCGTGCGGCAGGTGACACGGATCGAGGGCATGGACGGCATGCGCTTTGCCGTGGCCATGGAGCGCGGCACCTTCCGCTGCCAGTCGCTGGTCGTCGCCACGGGCGGCCTGGCGGTGCCACAAATCGGGGCCAGTCCCTTCGGCTACAGGCTGGCGGAGCAGTTCGGCCTGGCCGTGGTGGCGCCAAAACCGGCACTGGTGCCGCTGGCCTTGGCACCCGAAACACTGGCTCCGCTCAAGCCGCTAGCCGGTTCCACGCTCGACGCCGCGACACTGTGCAATGGCGGTTCATTCCGCGAAAATGTCTTGCTCACTCACCGCGGGCTTTCCGGGCCGGCCATCCTGCAGATTTCCAGTTACTGGCAGATGCAGGAATACGGCGGCGGCAAACGGCAGCCGATCGAGATCGACCTGCTGCCTGATATCGACGCGGCAGCCTGGCTGGCTGAACACCGCCACAGCAAGGCACTGCTTTCCAGGCTGCTGACGGAACACCTGCCGCGCCGTTTCGCGCATGAATGGTGCGCGCTGTTCGGCTGGGAGCGGCCGATCAATGAACTATCCAGGCGTGACATTGGCACCATAGCCGAGGCGCTCAAGGGCTGGGCCCTGATGCCTTCCGGTACGCTGGGTTATGCCAAGGCAGAGGTGACGCTAGGCGGGGTGGATACCAATGCGCTGTCTTCCAGAACCATGGAAGCCAAGGCGCTGCCGGGGCTCTTTTTTATCGGCGAAGTGGTGGACGTCACCGGCTGGCTGGGGGGCTACAACTTCCAGTGGGCATGGTCATCGGGCTGGGTCGCAGGGCAGTTTTCCTAGGATGCAGACAGCCTGGCACTGCAAATCATAGATCCGGTGTTGAAGATTGGGTTTGTTGGGTTACGCGATAAAGCCGCTAACCCAACCTACACATTTGCAGCGCATGTTGCGTAATCAATGGGTTCAGACACTAGTCTGCCTGGGCCAGCCTGGACTTGGCCAGCGGAGGATTCTTGGTGAAGTAACTGCGAATCCCGGCAAGAATGGCTTTGGCCATTTTGTCCTGGTAGGCATCATCATTGAGGCGCCGCTCTTCCTCCGGGTTGGAGATAAACGCCGTTTCCACCAGAATGGAGGGGATATCGGGCGACTTGAGAACCGCGAAGCTTGCCTGTTCCACTGCGCCCTTGTGCAAGGCATTGATCCCACCCAGCTCCCCCAGCACCGCCTTGCCCAGCTTCAGGCTGTCGTTGATGGTCGCGGTCTGCGACAGATCAAGCAGGGTACGCGCCAGATAGGGATCTTTCACATCCAGGTTAACGCCACCGATCAGATCGGCATCATTTTCTTTCTTTGCCAGCCAGCGCGCCGCAGCCGAGGTGGCACCGCGCTCCGACAGCGCATATACCGATGAGCCACGCGCCTCGGGGCGGGTGAAGGCATCGGCATGAATGGATACAAACAGGTCCGCGCTGACTTTACGCGCTTTGAGAACCCTGCCGTTGAGTGGAATGAAGTAATCGCCGTCCCGGATCAGCACACCACGCATATTGGGCTCATTGTCCACGATGTCCTTGAGGCGTTTGGCAATCGAGAGCGTTACATCTTTTTCGTTTGTGCCACGCGCACCGCGCGCGCCAGGATCTTCGCCGCCATGCCCGGCGTCAATGGCAATCGTGACCAGCCGGGTGACCTGCAGATCGGATTTGTGTTTATTCGCCTTGGCGGGCTTTGCGACGCTCTCTTTTTTCCACTCCGTCATGACTTCTTTTGGCTGTTCAACTGCTTCCGGAACAGGTTGAGCCACTGCGGGGAGAGCTGGAGCGGGTGGCGCCATAGCCACTTTTTCTTCTCCCTGCGCCTCCTCCGGCATGCCACCCGCAGCCTGGCGAGGCGAAGTCACGAGCGCCATCAGGGGGTCAATCGCCTGCAATGGATAAATATCGACGACCAGCCGGTTGCCGTATTCGCCAACAGGAGGAAGCGTGAATACCGATGGTTTGACCTCACTTTTAAGATCCAGCACCACGCGTACCACATTGGGCTTGAAACGCCCTACACGAACCAGCCTGACGTAGGGGTCGGCATTTCCGATCATGGCTGAAAGCCCGCTCAGAACAGCATTGGGTTCGACACCTTCAAGATCGAGCACTAGACGTTCTGGATCCTTGATGGAGGAGAAGGAAAACTTGACGGGCTGGGAAAGCTCCAGGGTGATACGCGTATATTCAGCAGCAGGCCAGACCCGTGCTGCGGTAACCACGGGTGCCGCGTTTACCGTATTCACCGCAAACAGGGCCAGTAGAAACGTTGCCCACAGCAATCCCAGGCCGCACAGCGAAAACAGGCTGCGGCGGGATAATTTCCACGCACTCAGAGGTTGTTCATGTTCTGAAGCCGGTTTAAACATTGCCTGCCTGCCTCCGATACCGCCATCAGCACCACATCCCGTCCGTCATCCTGGATCTGGAACTGAATTTCCACGTCTGCCGGGGGCAAAAAACCCGAGGCTTTTTCCGGCCATTCCACCAGACATACGGCGGCCGGATTGAAATATTCCCGAAACCCCGACCCTTCCCATTCTTCCGGATCGGCGAATCTATATAAATCAAAGTGGTATAAGTTTAAACTAGAAACAACGTAAAGTTCAACCAGTGTGTAGGTCGGGCTTTTTACTTTTCCCTCATAACCCAGCCCGCGTAGAATGGCACGGACCAGGGTGGTTTTCCCTGCACCGAGGTCTCCGGAGAGATAGATGACCAACCCCGGATGCAGCGCCAGAGCCAGTTCCGCACCCAGTTCAAGGGTGCTGTTTTCATCCGCGAGGTATCGCGACAATTCCATATTGGATGCTTGTGCAGGTTTCATGTTCTGATTCTGATTACGGCAAACTGAGCGAAAAAATTAAGTCATGGGGCAAGGAACTGGGCTTCCAGGCCGTCGCCATCAGCTCACCACAGCTTGCGCAGGCTGAAACGCGCTTGCTGGAATGGCTGGCGCATGGCCACCACGGCGAGATGCATTATATGGCAAGCCACGGCGTGAAGCGCAGCCGTCCTGCCGAACTGGTGCCCGGCACGCTGACCGTGATCAGCGCACGACTCGATTATTTGCCACCGGACGCCCGCGACAGCGAGGAAGTCCTCGCCAGCGCGGACAAAGCCTTTATTTCACGCTATGCGCTGGGACGTGACTACCACAAGACCCTGCGCAACAGACTTCAAAAGCTGGCTGACCGCATCCAGGAAGCCATCGGGCCGTTCGGCTACCGCGTCTTCACTGACAGCGCCCCGGTGATGGAAGTCGAGCTGGCTGCCCAGGCCGGGCTGGGCTGGCGCGGCAAACACAGCCTGCTGCTGTCGCGCGATCATGGCTCGCGCTTCTTTCTCGGCGAGATTTACACCGACCTGCCCCTGCCTCCCGACCCGCCGCAGTCAAGCCATTGCGGCACCTGCACCCGCTGCATCGGCGCCTGCCCCACCCAGGCGATCATCGCCCCCTACCAGGTGGATGCGCGGCGCTGCATTTCCTACCTCACCATCGAGCTGAAAAGCAGCATCCCCCTGGAACTGCGAGCGCTAATGGGCAACCGCATCTACGGCTGCGATGACTGCCAGCTGGTTTGCCCCTGGAACCGCCATGCACAACTGAGCATGGAGAAGGATTTCATGGTGCGCCATGGACTCGACGCACCCGGCCTGGTCGCGCTTTTTGCATGGAGTGAAGCAGAATTCAGGGATAAAACTGCGGGTAGCGCCATCCACCGCATCGGATTCGAGCGCTGGTTGCGCAATATCGCGGTCGCCCTGGGCAATGCCCCAACCTGCGATGCAGTATTGCAGGCGTTAACCAACCGCTGGGACTATCCATCGGAACTGGTGCGGGAGCATATTGCCTGGGCGCTGGCACAACACGGTCAACCATGCGATGATTGGCGCAATTCAGAAAACCGGCTCGATAACTAAATATGCAACAGAAAGCACACAAGCTGTTTGCCGATATCGTTGATGTGCGTTACCCCAAACCCGCCTGCTCTGCCTGCGATCTGCGCGAGCTGTGGTGCCTCCCCTCCGGACTCAAGGGACCGCAATCCCAGCAACTGGACAACATTATCAACCGCCGCAAGCGGGTCAAGCGCGGCGAACATCTCTACCGCTCTGGCGATCCATTCCGCTCACTCTATGCCCTGCGCACCGGCTTTTTCAAGACCGTCCTGAGCAGCGAGAATGGTCAGGATCTTGTCACCGGGTTTCACATGAATGGCGATCTGCTGGGTCTGGATGCCATCTGCGACGACAGTCACTGTTGCAATGCCATTGCCCTGGAAGATAGCGAAATCTGCGAAATTCCCTATCCGGCACTGGAAAACTTGTGCCGGGAAATTCCCGCCCTGCAACACCACTTCCACAAAATCATGAGCCGCGAGATTGCGCGCGACCATGACCTGATGGCACTGCTTTCAAGCATGAACGCGGATGAGCGCATTGCCGCCTTTCTGATCAACTTGTCCCAGCGCTTCGAGACACGCGGCTATTCGCCGGTCCAGTTCCAGCTGCGCATGACGCGCGGTGAAATCGGCAGCTACCTCGGGCTCAAACTGGAGACTGTCAGCCGAACCCTGTCGAAGCTTCAGGAAGAAGGCACGATTGGCGTGAAGAACAAGCACCTCACTCTCAATGACCTGCCCCGCCTGAAGCAGATCGTCGGACGCGGCACCCGCCTCTGCAAGAACTGAGCACCCGCCCCCCATTCAGGCGTTGGGATCACCCGATTTCCGGATGAACCAGACAATGAAAAACACCGCCATCACCAGCACAAAGCCAATCGTGAACATGCTAAGCAGGCCGGTATCCGTTTTGAACAGCAGATCCATCACTACCATTTCATCCTCCCTATTGCTTCATTGACAAAAAACTAGCCGTTGACTTGCAATGCAACCACATTTTCCCTGGGAAAATGCAATTTACCGCTCAGACGCCAACGACTGTCCGCATCTTCCAGAACCAATCTCCAGCGTGTCGGCTCCAGGGCTTTCACCTGCCCTTCGTAGTAGCCCGAAGCGCCTTGCTCCAGGATCACCACATGGTCCATGTCGGAGCGGGTCGGATGCAATACCTTGAGCCTCAGGGTTGACGGCAGCGCACCGCCATCACCCTGCTGCAACATTACGCGCAATTGTGTGGCATCACTCCCCACCATTACCTGCGCCTTGAGTTGAAGGGATTGCGCCATCTGGTCACGCGCGATGGTCTGATTGATTGCCAGTCCTTTCTTGTAATAATCGTCCTCCACCAGGCCGTCATCAGTCGCAACGGCAATCCAGGCCGTCGCAAAGCCGGCCACCACCACAGCTATCGGCCCTGCCATCAAAATCCAGGGCCATGGTTCGCGATACCAGGGTTTATTGGGTTGAGTCGTGGCGGTCATCATCACCTCACTATAAAACTGGTTTTTTCACTGACAGAAAAGGCCGGATTATCAACATCCTGCACCTGTATATAAACCGGGGTAGAGCCCGGCTTCACATCATTCGGGTCAACCCGCAAGCTGATCGAAATCGTATGCGATTCTGCCGCATGCACTTCCAGAGGCTGCGCTTCACCTGTCACCACTTTCAAGCCCTCCAGGCCGGAAGCAGTGAGTATGTAACGATGCGGCTTTTCATCCATATTGATGATCTGCATGTGATAGACGTTTTCCAGCAGCCCATCGTCGGCCTCCCGCACCAGTGTCATGCGGTCACGCATGATATTGGCCTTGAGCGGCGTGCGCAGATACAGGGCGGCGCCCAGCGCCACCGTAATGGCAACCAGAATGGCGGCATACACCAGCACGCGCGGCCGGAACACATGAGCCAGCATGGTTCGCTCGGAAAACTTGCCAAGCATGACATTTTCCGTTGAATAGCGGATCAGGCCACGCGGGTAGTTCATCTTGTCCATGACCTGATTACAACCATCGATACAGGCGGCGCAACCAATGCACTCGTATTGCAAGCCCTTGCGGATATCGATGCCGGTCGGACAAACCTGGACGCAGATGCCGCAATCCACGCAGGCGCCCTTGCCACCGGCACGATAGTCAGACCCTTTCCTGCGCGGCCCACGCGGCTCACCGCGCTGCTCATCGTAAGTAATAATGAGGGTGTCCGGATCGAACATCACGCTCTGGAAACGCGCATAGGGGCACATGTAGAGGCACACCTGCTCTCGCATCCAGGCAGCATTGCCGTAAGTGGCAAAAGCATAAAAAAACACCCAGAAGGTTTCCCACGGCCCCATGCCAAAACTGACGAACAAGACAGCCAGTTCCCGGATGGGCGTGAAATAACCCACAAATGTAAAACCGGTCCACAGCGCCAGCGCAATCCAGATAGTGTGCTTTGCCGTTTTGAGGAAAACCTTGCGCCTGCCCCACTCCGCCTTGTCCAGCTTGATGCGCTTCTGCCGGTCACCTTCAATGAACTGTTCAATCCACATGAAAAGCTCGGTATAAACCGTCTGCGGACAGGCATAGCCGCACCAGATACGCCCGGCCACGGCAGTAAAAAGAAACAGCCCGAGGGCAGAAATAATCAGCAAGCCGGTCAGGTAGATAAAATCCTGGGGAAAGAACACCGTGCCAAAAATATAAAATCTTCTCGTCAGCAGATCAAACAGCACTGCCGGACGGTCATTCCATGTCAGCCACGGCAGGCCAAAGTAGACCAGCTGGGTCAGCACCACGCCCCACACGCGCAGACGGGCAAAAATACCACTCACCGAACGTGGCTGGATTTTCTTGCGCACTGCGTACAGTTCATCGCTTTCATCCTCGACCGGAGAGGTCGAGGTATTTCTTGCCTGATTCAAAACCGGCTCCTGAAGAAATTCTTGCATGGCCTGCCTCCGGGCAAGCCATGCAGGAATTCCCTGGAAGAATCGGGCCAAATGGATAGTCCCATTCGGCCCGGCCCGACTACAACAACTTACTTGCCTTCTGACAAACCATACACGTAGGCAGCCAGCAAGTGAACCTTGGCCTCGCCAAGGAAATCCTTCCATGCCGGCATCACGCCGTTACGGCCCTTGCTTATGGTCTCGATGACCGTTTTCTCGGAACCGCCGTACAGCCACACCTTGTCGGTCAGGTTGGGCGCGCCCAGCGCCTGCATGCCTGTACCCGCAGGCAGATGGCAGGCAGCACAAATCTGCTCGAACTTGGGCTTGCCGGCCGCAGCGAGGTTGGCATCATGTACTTTCCCTGACAGGGAGAACACGTAATTGGCAACCTCCCTGACACCCGCATCGCCCAGCACTGGCCCATGCGGCGGCATGATGCCGGTACGGCCATTCATGATGCTGGCCTTGATGGTTTCCGGATCACCGCCATAGAGCCAGTCCTTGTCGCCCAGGCTGGGGAACCCTCTGGAGCCACCCGCGTCGGAACCATGGCATTGGGAACAGTAGGTGACGAACAGGCGCTGCCCCATCTGCTTGGCTTCCGGATCGGCTGCAACCGTCTTCAGATCCTGTTTCAGGAACTTGTTGAAGATCGGGTCATAGGTTTCCGCAGCGTGCTTCATCTCGCCTTCCCACTGCCCCGCCGAGCTCCAGCCCCAGATCCCCTTGAAACTGCCCAGGCCGGGATAGAGCACCAGATAGACCAGTGAAAAAACCACTGTGATATAAAACAACCAGCTCCACCATGCCGGAAGCGGATTGTTCCATTCCGCCAGGTCGCCGTCCCACAGGTGGCCTGTCGTATCCACCTGCCCCGAGGTGCGCTTGATGCTCACCGCCTTCAGGAATACGGCACAGCCAATCACGCTGACCAGGGTAATCCCGGCGACGAACAGGCTCCAAAAGTCGCTTACAAAATCACTCATCATTTCCTCCTTAGTGTTCCGCTGCCCGGGGCACGGAATTCACATTAACCCGTTCAAATTCATCATCGTCCAGCGGTAGCCTGGCTGCTTCATCGAACGCCGGCTTGCGGCCTCCGCTGAAGGCCCAGACAACGATACCGAGGAAGGTAATGAACGACACCACCGTCACGATTGATCTGAGATCGTTGATGTCCATGGCTTTACCTCGTGCTCTTGATGGCCGTGCCCAGGTTCTGCAGATAGGCGATCAGGGCGTCCTGTTCGGTCTTGCCCTTCAGCTCATCATTGGCCTTGGCGATCTGCTCGTCGCTATAAGGCAGGCCCAGGGTGCGCAGCACTTTCATGTTGGGCCTGATATCAAGCCCATCCAGGCTGGCCTTGGCCAGCCACGGGTAGGCCGGCATATTGGACTCAGGCACCACGTCGCGCGGGTTGTCGAGGTGGGTACGGTGCCAGTCGTCGGAATAACGGCCGCCGACGCGATGCAGGTCCGGGCCGGTACGCTTGGAGCCCCACTGGAACGGGTGATCGTAAACAAACTCACCCGCCACCGAGTAGTGACCATAGCGCTCGGTTTCGGCACGGAACGGACGGATCATCTGCGAATGGCAGTTGTAGCAGCCTTCGCGCTGATAGATGTCACGTCCGGCCAGTTGCAGCGCGGAATACGGCTTGAGGCCCGCCACCGGCTGGGTGGTGGATTTCTGGAAGAACAGCGGCACGATTTCCACCAGTCCACCCACGCTCACCACCAGCAGGATCAGCACGATCATCAGGCCGATGTTTTTTTCCAGAAACTCATGCGATGAAGTTGCACTCATTGTTTTCTCCTTCCCTGTACTTAAGCGTGAGCGCCGGCGACTGCGGGAATTGCCGCATCATTCACCGCCTTGGCGCCCGCAACCGTTTTGAACACGTTGTAGGCCATGATCAGCATGCCGCTGAGGAACATCAGGCCGCCCAGCAAACGGATGGCCAGGAACGGATAGGTCATTTTCACCGCTTCGGCAAAGCTGTAGGTCAGCGTGCCATCCGGGTTGACCGCACGCCACATCAGGCCTTCCGCCACCCCGGCGATCCACATTGCGGCGATATACAGCACCACGCCGATGGTCGCGATCCAGAAATGCGCGGTGATGAGTTTGATGCTGTACATCTGTTCGCGGCCAAAGAGACGCGGAATCAGATAGTAGATACAGCCGATCGACACCATCGCCACCCAGCCCAGCGCGCCCGAGTGCACATGGCCCACGGTCCAGTTCGTGTAGTGCGACAGCGCGTTCACGCTCTTGATGGCCATCATCGGGCCTTCGAACGTGGACATGCCGTAGAACGACAGCGAAGTCACCAGAAACTTCAGGATGGGGTCGGTGCGCAGTTTGTGCCAGGCACCGGACAAGGTCATGATGCCGTTGATCATGCCGCCCCAGGACGGCGCCAGCAGGATCAGCGAGAACAGCATGCCGATGGATTGGGTCCAGTCAGGCAGGGCGGTGTAGTGCAGATGGTGCGGGCCCGCCCACATGTAAGTGAAGATCAGCGCCCAGAAGTGCACCACGGAGAGGCGGTAGGAATACACCGGACGGCCTGCCTGCTTGGGCACGAAGTAGTACATCATGCCGAGGAAGCCCGCAGTCAGGAAGAAGCCCACAGCGTTATGGCCGTACCACCATTGCACCATCGCATCCTGCACGCCGGCATAGGCGGAGTAGGATTTCCACAGGGACACAGGCAGTGCTGCGCTATTGACCAGGTGCAGCAACGCCACGGTCAGGATGAAAGCGCCAAAGAACCAGTTTGCCACATAAATGTGCGACGTTTTACGCTTCATGATGGTGCCAAAGAACACGACGGCGTAACTGACCCACACCAGGGTGATGAGGATGTCGATCGGCCACTCCAGTTCAGCATATTCCTTGGAAGAGGTAATCCCCAGCGGCAGGGTAATAGCTGCCAGCAGAATCACGACCTGCCATCCCCAGAAGGTAAAGGCTGCAAGTCCGTCACTGAAAAGCCGGGCATGACAGGTGCGCTGCACAACATAATAGGAGGTCGCAAAAAGTGCCGACCCGCCAAAGGCAAAAATCACTGCGTTGGTATGTAGCGGTCGCAAACGGCCATATGACAAGTATGAGATCCCGAATGTGAGATCCGGCCAGACCAGCTGAGCGGCAATAATCACGCCTACAAGCATGCCGACAATTCCCCACACCACCGTCATGATGGAGAATTGCCGTACCACCTTGTAATTATATGTGGCTTGCGCTTCCATAAATTTCCTCCTGATTACGATAAAAAGCTATTGGGACATTCTGGTCCGGAATAATATCGTTATCAGCAGAAGGGTTTTTTGCGCTGGATCAAACTTGGTGCATTTTCTGCGGCTGAATGCCGCATGTTTTTCCCGATTCAGAACTCAGGATTCAGGGGGCGGGGGCGGACGATCGTCATCCATCAAAATCCGGTGAGCGGGTCCTTCCATGTCTTCAAACTGCCTGCTCTTCACCGCCCACAGAAAGATGCCCACAATCAGAAAGATCAGGACAACGCTCAAGGGAATCAGCAAGTAAAGTATTTCCATGGTCACTTCCTGACTGTTATTGCGGCGCCCGGCCCGGATTGAACCAGGCGCAGGGCATTCAGTACCACCAGCAGCGAACTTGCCGACATGCCGATACCCGCCATCCAGGGCGTAATATATCCCAGAGCAGCAAGCGGAATCGCCAGCATATTATAGGCAAAAGCCCATGTCAGATTCTGACGGATAACGTGCCGGGTTCTGACGGCAACATCCAGACCGGCATGCAAGTGAAGCAAATGCTCCGACAGCAGAATCATGTCCGCACTGGCTCGCGCCACCTGGGTGCCGCCTCCCATGGCGATGGAGACATCGGCTGCCGCAAGCACCGGCGCATCATTCACGCCATCGCCGACCATCGCCACCACAGCCCCTTCGGCTTGCAGCGCACGCACATAATCCAGCTTGCCCTGAGGCGTCATGGCAGCCCGGACAGTCACGATGCCCAGTTCGTTTGCCACTTGCAGCGCGGCGTCTTCCTGGTCGCCGGACAGCAGCACCACCGCTTTGCCTCGCTGCTGCAAACCGGATACAAGGTCCGCCGCATCGGGTCGCAGCATATCGCCCAGAACAAACAATGCCAGCCAGCCGGACTCATCCACAAGCGCAACCACCGTGGCCCCGTTACGAACCAATAAAGCGTCTGGCGGCACCGCCCCTCCACACAGCTCCGCGGCAAAATTCAAGCGGCCAAGGCGGTAGCGCTGCCCGCCAACGACCCCTTCCACCCCGCTTCCTGGAATATTGACCGTTTCGCCGGCCAGCAATGTCAGGCCATCCCCTTCCGCAGCAGCGGAAATTGCGCGGGCAATGGCATGTTCCGAGGCATGCTCCAGCTGAGCGGCAATCCGCAGACACTGCGTCCCGGAAAATGCCCCAAGAGGAACCGTTTCCAGCAAGCTCATCTTGCCGAGGGTCAGAGTGCCCGTTTTATCGAATACGAAATGTGTCGCCCGGGCTAGCGTTTCCAGCGCGTGGCCTCGCGTCGCCAACAAACCCAGGCGGGTCAGGCTGCCGGTGGCGGCCGTAAGCGCGGCAGGCGTGGCCAGCGACAAGGCGCAGGGGCAGCTCACGACCAGAACCGCCACCGTGATCCAGAATGCCCGCGCCGGTTCGATGAAATACCAGATCGTACCGGTAAGAGCCGCAATCAGCAGCAATGCCAGCACGAACCAGCCCGCCACCCGGTCCGCCAATTGAGCCAGCGCCGGTTTCTCGGCCATGGCCTGGTCCAGCAGGCGAACAATCCCTGAAAGCACCGTATCCTGACCCAGACCATCCACACGCATCACCAGCGAACTATCCACATTGACCGTGCCCGCAATCAGGCGCTCCCCGGCATCCTTGGCAACGGGCCTGCTTTCGCCGGTCAGCAGGGATTCATCCACCTGGCTTGCCCCCTGCGTCACCAACCCATCTGCCGGCACAGCCTCGCCGGGCCGGATCAGGACATGTTCGCCCAGGCTCAGAGCACTCACCGCCACCAGCTCATCTTTCCAGGATTCGGGATAGGCCACGAGACGATTGGCCATCGCCGGTTGCAGCTTGACCAATCTCTCGGCGGCATCCGCAGCCTTGCGTCGCGCCCCCATCTCGAGAAAGCGGCCGGAGAGAAGGAAAAACACGAACATGCTGACGGAGTCGAAATACACCTCGCCTTCCCCGGTCAAGGTCGAATAAACGCTGGCGAGAAAGGCGGCACCGACACCCAGGGCCACCGGCACGTCCATGCCGGCCTGACGTAATTTCAAATCACGCCAGGCGCCCAGGAAGAAAGGCCACGCAGAATAAGCCACTACAGGCAATGTCAGCACCAGGCTCGCCCAGCGCATCATGCTCGCGATCCACGCAGGCATGCTGCCGTCACCCGTGGCCAGGTACATCGGCACTGCATACATCATCACCTGCATCATGCCGATGCCGGCAATAAACAGGCGGCGCAGGGCAGCCTGGCGCTCTTTCTGAAAAAGCTGCTCCTGACGTCCGGGATCAAAGGGGTGCGCGGTATAGCCGATGGCTGCTACCGCATGGAGAATTTCAGATAACTGGATGCGCGCATTATCCCAACGCACCCGTGCGCGATGGGTGGAATAGTTGACCTCGACCGAAAGCACCCCCGGCAGGCTGGAAATATGATGCTCGTTCAGCCAGACACAGGCTGCGCAGACGATACCTTCGAGAATCAGGGAAGCTTCACGCACCTCCCCTGCTTCCTGGCGCACAAAGCTGTGCTGCACTTCCGGCAAATCGTAGAGCCTGGCCTGGCGCAGCCATTCCGGCACGACTTCGGATGCGTCCAGCGCTGCCGTGCCGGATTTGGCGGTGCGGTGGCGGTAATAATCCGCCAGCCCGCCATCCACGATTGCCCGGGCTACCGCCTGGCAGCCGCGGCAGCACATTTCGCGCGAAACATGCTCGATTTCCACCGGGTAGCGGGCATTTTGAGGAATGGGCTGACCGCAGTGGAAACATTCCCCGGCGGTACAATCCGGTTGGGCTGGTGAATTCATGAAGGCACGGTATTGTAAGCGATCCGGCCCTCGCAGGTTATGACCTGGGTCAAACTTGCGTATGGAAACCCATGTCAAACCATCCGGGTTAAAACCCGAACAGCCGTATCAAGGGCGCATAATCGTCCTTGCTGGTCGCGATGAACCCATCCTTGCGGCCCATTTTTTCCAGCATGACGCGGCCTTCCGGAGTATTGGGCGCATCCAGCAAAGCCTGGCGAATCAGCCGGGATTCCGCCTCACCCAGATCTTCACGCAGGGCAAAAGCAAAATGCGGCACTTCGTAGCTTTCCTCGATCACCCGCGAGCCCGGGTGTTCAGCCACCCAACTCTTGGCAAACCCGGAAGTGACTGCCACCACATCGACACGTCCGATCAGCAGGGCGTTAAGCGCCGCATCCTGGAAACGCTGGTAAAAAATCTCGGAAAAATGACTCTCGGGCGTAATCCGCGAAAACCGCAGCTTGGCCAGCGCCAGATTGGCCGCCAGACTATCCTTGTCCGGCAGGCCCAGCCGCTTTCCCCTGGTATCGTTCAGGCTTTTGATGCCGCTGGAATCCATAGCCACGAATGCCGCCTTGAGCTTGCCGGGATAACGGGCAACCGGCACATAGTTGGCACTTTTCATGGCGTGGGCAATGACCTGGGGCGGCCCAAGAAAAACGTCAAAAGCATCTTTTTTCAGGCGCCGCTCCGAGGCAGACAGGCTTTGACTAACCTCCAGCTTGACCTGACGTTTCAGCACTGTGCCCAGATAGTCCGCCAGCGGCTTGTACTTGTCGGCAAGATCCTGCTGCTCATCCCGGGCCGGAACCCCTGTATTGACCCCGAATAGCAGACGCTCCGCTGCACTGGCAGGCATTCCCAGCAGCATGATCATTAATGCCATCAAATATTTCATCATGACCCTCCCTAATCCATCAATCATATCAATACATTAAAAAAGGGCAGCTTTCGCCGCCCTTGAAAGAGACGCCAGCATTCGAATTTATTACTTGACCGTGGTCAGCCCAAGCGTTTCCCACTCCTGCATGCCACCGCGATACCACACCAGTTTGTGCGCAGGATAGCCGATCCTGAGCAGGCCCTTGATGTTGGTGGGGGACTGGCCGCACCACTGGCCATTACAGAACATCACCAGTGTCTTGGCATTGGAGAAATCCCAGAAGCCATCCTGCTGCTTGGCACCGAGTTGTTTCTCAAGAATGTCCTGCACCGTTATCGGATCTGACTTGCCGATATTCAGCTTGTCCCATGGAATGTTCACCGCACCAGGGATGGCCCCCTTGGCGACCCAGTCCGGCGTACGCGAATCGATCACCATCACGGTCTTGTCGCCTGCACTGACCTTTTGCAAGTATTGCAGCATCTCCAGCTCGCCGATGGTCTTTACGCCGGGAGCCAGTTCACCCGGCTGGATGCAGAACGGCGGGCATTTGCGCGAGGTTTTCCCGAATGCAGGATTGATATTGTTATCCTGATTCTGGTTGCGCTGGATAGTCACCATCTGGCCGTTATGCATCACATCCACCGAGGGCATGCCGTCGGCAATGGCAACCGCAAGCGGTTTGCCGGATGCGGCGGTATTGCCGCCGGTGGAAGCGCAACCGGACATGCCGAGCGTGGCAACCAAGGCAAAGGTAAGGCCTGAAAACTTGAGCAGATTCTTCTTCATAAACGTCACTCCTGCGAATTTTGTATAGTTATGATTGCCAGGTTATTGCTTGATTGTGGTCAGGCCCAACAACTCCCAATCCTGCATGCCACCGCGGTACCAGATCAGTTTGTGCGCGGGGTAACCAATCTTGAGCAGGCCCTTGATGTTGGTAGGAGACTGGCCGCACCAGGATCCATTGCAGAACATCACCAGGGTCTTGGCGCCATCAAAATTCCAGAAACCATCCTGCTGCCTGGCACCCAGTTGCTTTTCCAGAATTTCCTGCACCGTGATCGGGTCGGATTTGCCGATGTTGAGCTTGTCCCAAGGGATATTCACCGCACCAGGAATGGTGCCCTTGGCAACCCAGTCAGGCGTACGCGAATCGATCACCATGATGCTCTTGTCGCCATCGCTCATTTTCTTCAGGTAGCTCATCATCTCCAGTTCACCGATGGTGCTCACGCCGGGAGCCAGCTCACCAGGCTGGATGCAAAACGGAGGACATTTGCGCGATGTCTTGCCAAAGGCCGGATTAACATTGTTATCCTGATTCTGGTTACGCTGAATGGCCACCTTCTTGCCATTGTGCATGACCTCCACCGATGGCATGTCAGCAGTGATATTCACATCCAGCGCAAGCGACATACCAGGCAGCATGAAGCTGGCCAGCAAAGCGGTCGAAGCAAGCAGTTTATTAACAGTCATTTCCATCCTCCTATTGGTTTTAATGCAAGGTACAACTTTTTATAATTTAACTGCACTCGGGCTCAGCTGCGCCCCCACCCCCACCTTTCTTCTCTTCTTTCTTTTCACCCGATTCTCCGGCTTTGCCATCTTTCTTGTCACCGGTCGCTTTCTGTTCCTTCTTCGGATCCGCAGGCGCTTCGTCCGCTGCATGCACGACCGGCATCGCGAAGAGGCCCAAGGCCAAAAATATAATTGTCAGAATTTTTTTCATTCCATGCTCCTGTGGTTGCCAATTATTAATCTTGATTAATTACAACAGCTATCTGGATTCTACCTGTCAGACCCGGGCAAGCAATGGTACATACATACCAATCAAGTCCTTATTCCTATCCGTTTTTCCTAACCAATTACTTGTCCTTCAGTTTTTTGATGCCCAGAGCGCCAAGTACATATTTTTCGTAAAGC
The DNA here is from genome assembly GCA_041651995.1 of Sulfuricella sp. NCBI lineage: Bacteria > Pseudomonadati > Pseudomonadota > Betaproteobacteria > Nitrosomonadales > Sulfuricellaceae > Sulfuricella > Sulfuricella sp. Next base: position 202,202 of record JBAZID010000001.1, read on the forward strand.
GGCTCGGTCGTACCTTTCTTCATCTTGCGAATAAAGTATTTCTCGAAAGCAATCTTGGCCAGATGCACCCATTTGCCTTCCTTGAACCAGTTCACGTTGCGCGGCGGAATCTGTGGCAGGGCCACGAAAGCCGCGCCGGTATCACCGAAATCAGCCAGGCAGATGGCGTTCCAGGTAGCCTTCTGATCCGGCTCCTTGCCATCAAGCACGGCACGGATATTGTGAGCTGCCGCCGTCACCATGGTCTCGATCATGTAGCCGGTCTTGGGCGCGCCGGTTGGCACAGGGGTTACCTCTACTGGCGGAATCGCCACGCATACGCCCACCGAATAGATATTCTGGTATTTCGGGTTGCGCTGGTAGGGATCGATCAGGATAAAGCCACGGGGATTGGTCAGACCTTCGATTCCAAACACGGCATCGACCCCCTTGAAAGCCGGTAGCATCATGCCGAATTTGAACGGTAACTCATGCTCCTTCTTGATGTTGCCCAGATCGTCATGCTCAGCCACAAACATCTTGCCGGCCTCGACCTTGGTCACCTTGGCATTGGTGATCCACTTGACGTGCCGGTCGCGCATGGCGGATTCCATCAAACCTTTTGAGTCACCCACACCACCTAAACCGAGGTGGCCGATATAAGGCTCGGCAGTAATGAATGTCATGGGAACCTTGTCCCGGATGCGGCGACGGCGCAAGTCAGTGTCCATGATAAAGGCAAACTCATAAGCCGGGCCGTAGCAGGAGGCCCCCTGAGCCGCACCCACCACGATTGGGCCGGGGTCCCTGACGAATTGATCCCAGGCCTCTCCCGCCTTGACCGCGTGATCCACATGGCAAATGGATTGAGTGTGCCCCTCTGGGCCCAGGCCTTCAATTTCATCAAACGCCAGCTTGGGGCCGGTGGCTATCACCAGGAAGTCATAGTCGACCATCTTTCCATCAGCCAATTCCACCTGATTTTTCTCAGGATGAACCCTTTTGGCCGCAGTAGGGACAAAGGCAATATTTTTGCGTTCAAAATAGGGGGCGATCGGGAACTGAATATCCTCTCGCGTGCGCCAGTTAACCGCGACCCATGGATTGGATGGCACAAAGTGGAAGCTGCCGGTATTGGAAATGACCGTCAGTTTGTCTTCCGGACGCAACTGCTCGCGCATTTCATAAGCCATCGGCATGCCGCCGAGGCCCGCACCCATAATTACGATATGTGCCATTTGATCATTCTCCAATTCGGATTAGCGATTAAAAACAAGAAGCAGTCCGTGATGTATAGCAATCAACATGCCAGAGAACTAACAATATGTATTCATTGATATTTATAAAAAATACTGACACAGCAGAAAAGAATTTCATGCCAGAATGACATGACACCAGGTAACTCACTGTTTAATATGTTATTAAGCAAAAAAATATGCGCCAACAAGAAAGCACAATGCCCGCCACAAAATAACAACCTGTTGTTTAATATAAAAACAAATCAAAATACCCATACCCCGACGTGCGAAGCTTAACGTATACTGTCATGACATAATGACATGACACGCCCCATGAACCATATTCCAGTCCAGCTACAATCCCTGATCGACGCCCAGGAAAACCCCTTCGTCCTGATCGACCGGAACTACCGCATCGTCGCCGCAAACCGCGCTTACCGCACACGCTACGGCACCAGCGACAAACCGGTAGTCGGGCACACCTGTCACGAGATATCGCATCACTCCTCTGCACCCTGCCATCTCAATGGCGAAGCCTGCCCGCACCAGCAGGTATTCGCCACCGGCGAGGGGCAGCAAGCACTGCACACACACTACGACCTCCACAACCGGCCTGAACACGTGCGCATTCAGGGCCACCCGATACACGGCCTGAACGGCGAACTGTACCTGGGAGAAGCGATCTATCCCTTTGCGCCTTCCACTGCCATGGACTGCAACGAAATGCGCATGATCGGAAAATCCCCGGCTTTTCTCGCCTGCGTGGACAACCTGACCCGCGTAGCCGAGTCGGAAGCATCGATTCTGCTGTATGGCGAAAGCGGGGTAGGCAAGGAACTGGCCGCCCAATACGTTCACCGCCGCTCCAGCCGGGAAGCCAAGCCATTTATCACCGTGGATTGCACGTCCATCGCCGAGTCTGTATTTGAAAGCGAACTTTTCGGCCATGAGCGCGGCGCATTTACCGGGAGTGTGGGCCGCAAACTTGGATTATTCGAGCTGGCTGATGGCGGCACACTATTCCTCGATGAAATCGGCGAAATTCCGCTCTCGATGCAGGCAAAACTGCTACGCGTTCTTGAAAGCGGAGAATACCGTCGCGTTGGCGGAACCGAAACCCTGCGCGCCGATGTACGCATTGTCAGCGCCACCAACCGGGATCTGCTGGACATGGTCGACCAGGGCCAATTCCGGCTCGATCTCTACTACCGCATTGCAGGTATAGACGTGACGCTGCCCGCTCTGAGGGAAAGACGCAGCGATATCCCTCCCCTTGCCAAGGCCTTGCTGTCCAACATGAATGGCGGGAAAAATTATCATCTGCGTGACGACGCTGCGGCCCGTCTGCTGGAATACGACTACCCCGGCAACGTACGGGAGCTTCGCAATATTTTGCAAAAAGCCCTGATATTGAGCGATAACGGACTTATTACGGCTGACAACATTCGCTTTGACACAAACGGACAGTGGACTGACGGCGCTTCGCCCAGACCCTCAAGCGCCCGCCCGGACAGCGGAAGAGCGCTCACCCGGCTAGCATCGATCTCCGAGCTGGAATCGGGCCATATTGCAAGACTGCTGGAACAATACCAGGGCCACCGGCGCATGGTGGCGGAAATTCTGGGAATTAGTGAGCGAACCCTGTACAGGAAACTGATTCGCTACGGCTTGCGAAGTTGATCAACCCAGATAGTTCATTAGCCGTTTGGGTATCGGAAAATCAATGAGTTGCAGGTCGGGTTTTAACCCGACATGTCGGGCTGAAGCCCGACCTACGCCCAAATGGATTATCTGGATTCAACGGAGGCTTAAAACCAGATTGGTCGGGGTGAGAGGATTCGAACCTCCGGCCTCTACGTCCCGAACGTAGCGCTCTACCAGGCTAAGCTACACCCCGAAATGGCAGCGGTACGCTAGTGATTTCGCGTAACCGAAAATTTCGCCAATTGTAGCAAAGAATCCTTGTACTTTGAATCGGGCAGACCAGAAATTGCCGCGCAGGCTGCCTGCACTTCGCGCTCAGCCTGCTGGCGCGTATAGTCAAGCGCGCCGGTATCGCGAATCGCCTGCAGCACGCCCTGCAGGTCGTCCAGACCGCCCTGTTCAATCGCATGGCGCACCACACCCGCCTGCGCCGCATCGCCATGCTTGATTGCATAGATCAGCGGCAGCGTCGGCTTGCCCTCGGCCAGATCATCGCCCACATTTTTACCTGTCTCATGATGATCGCCTGAATAGTCGAGCACATCATCGATCAACTGGAATGCGGTCCCCAGACGCATGCCGTATTCGGCCATGGCATCCTCGACCTCACGTGTTGCACTACCCAGAATCGCACCCAGACGGCTCGCCGTCTCGAACAGCTTGGCGGTTTTATAATGGATCACCCGTAAATAGCGATCTTCATCAATATCCGGATCATGACAATTGAGCAGTTGCAGGACCTCGCCCTCCGCAATGACATTGGTCGCATCGGAAATTACCGTCATTACGCGTACATTGTTCGTCCCTACCATCATCTGAAATGCGCGCGAGTAAAGAAAATCACCCACAAGCACGCTGGCGGCATTGCCGAACATGGCATTGGCGGTTGCCCGCCCGCGTCGCAGGCTGGATTCGTCGACCACATCATCATGTAGCAAAGTCGCAGTATGGATAAACTCAACCACCGCAGCCAGTTCATGATGGTTTGTGCCGCGATAGTCAAATGCACCCGCGGACAAAAGCACCAGGGCCGGACGCAAGCGCTTGCCGCCGCTATTGATGATGTATTCGCTGATCTGGCGGACCAGCACGACTTCAGAATGGAGACGCTGGCGGATAACCGCGTCTACAGCATGCATATCTGCTTCGATGCAGCCGCGTATGGCTTCGATTGGCACGAAATAGTCCGAAAAATACGAATGTTAGGAATGTTCACAATAAAGTGTCAAGAGGGGATATCGTTCCCAGCCATGGCGTAACCACGAATAGCAAACAAATCTTGACCGCTATCATAAGCTTAGGCATAATTCCGGGTTCATTTCAAAAGTGAAGCAATGGAGCTAAACATGTATGCGGTCATAAAAACCGGCGGCAAGCAATATCGCGTCGTCGCTGGCGAAAAACTTAAAATAGAACAGATACCGGCAGACATCGGCAGCGAAATCGTACTGGATCAAGTATTGATGGTCGCGGATGGCGAAGCGGTAACGGTAGGGGCTCCTCTGGTAGCAGGTGCAACGGTGAAGGCTACCGTTCTGAGCCAGGGACGTGCGAAAAAAGTAATTATTTTCAAAATGCGCCGTCGCAAGCACTACCGTAAAACCCAGGGACATCGGCAGAATTTCACCGAAATCCGTATCGACCAAATCGCCCAGTAAGAGCTGGCACTAAAAGCTCTGCTCAAGGAGAAAACTCATGGCACATAAAAAAGCAGGCGGCAGTTCACGTAACGGCCGCGACTCCCATTCCAAACGCCTCGGCGTAAAACGCTTCGGTGGTGAACTGGTTTCCGGCGGCAGCATTATTGTGCGCCAGCGCGGCACCCAGATGCATCCTGGCGACAACGTTGGTATTGGCAAGGATCATACCCTGTTTGCCAAAATTGACGGTCACGTGCACTTTGCGGTCAAAGGCGCACTGCGTCGCACCATGGTGAGCATCATCCCGGCTGTCTGATTTAACAGGCACCAGGCGATGCGATACGGCCCTATCGGAAAAGATAGGGCCTTTTTGTTTTTGGCTCCACCCTGCGTATTACGCCAGCAGCTAATACGCCCTACGGTATTTACATGAAATTCATAGATGAAGCCAAGATTGAGGTCCACGCGGGCAACGGCGGCAACGGCGCCTCCAGTTTCAGGCGTGAAAAGTATATTCCCAATGGCGGGCCTGACGGTGGTGACGGCGGCCGGGGCGGCAGCGTCTATGCTATTGCAGACCGCAACATCAATACTCTGATCGACTATCGCTACAAGCGCGTCTACCGCGCAGAGCGCGGCGAGAACGGCCATGGCAGCGATCGCTATGGCAAGGGCGGAGAGGATATGATCTTGCGCGTACCGGTGGGCACGGTTATTTCCGACTTCGAAACCGGGCAAACCATTGCCGACCTTTCCAGCGACGGTCAGAAAGCACGGATTGCCAAAGGCGGGCAAGGCGGCCTTGGAAATCTGCACTTCAAGTCAAGCACCAACCGTGCTCCGCGCCAGTGCACCCCAGGAGAGCAAGGTGAAACATTTGAACTGGCGCTTGAACTCAAGGTATTGGCCGATGTGGGCCTGCTAGGCATGCCCAACGCCGGCAAATCCACCTTCATTCGCGCCGTTTCCGCCGCCAAGCCCAAAGTTGCGGATTATCCTTTTACCACACTGCATCCCAACCTCGGCGTGGTGCGCGTGGATAGCGAGCGCAGCTTTGTCATTGCCGACATTCCCGGCCTGATCGAAGGCGCCGCCGAAGGCGCTGGCTTGGGACATCAATTTTTGCGCCATCTGGCACGCACCCGTCTGTTGTTGCATCTGGTGGACATTGCCCCCTTCGACGAAGCGGTTGACCCAGTGCGGGAAGCGCACGCGATTATCGAGGAATTGCGCAAATACGATGAAGGTCTTTACCAGAAGCCCCGCTGGCTGGTATTAAACAAAATGGATGCAATCCATACCGATGAACGTAGCGAGCGCCTGCAGAAATTCCTGCGCGAATTTGGCGGACAAGAAAAAAGTTTCATGATTTCAGCTCTGACAGGCGAAGGTTGCAGGGAACTGACTTACGCCATCATGGAACATCTGGAGCAGAATCGCCCTCCGCTGGACAACACGGAAGAACAAACCGAGAAGAGCACGGAATCGCCCGGCTCAGAACAACAAACACCCGCCGCAACCGAATAAAACATGAAATCCATACTTGAAAATTCCCGGCGTCTGGTCGTCAAGGTCGGCAGCAGCCTGGTCACCAACAGCGGCGCAGGCCTCGACCATGTCGCCATTGCCAACTGGGCAGCACAGATCGCAGAACTCAAGAAAATGGGGCGGGAGGTGGTGCTCGTCTCCTCCGGTGCGGTAGCCGAAGGTATGCAGCGCCTGGGCTGGAAGAAGCGCCCCAGCGCCATGCACGAATTGCAGGCTGCCGCCGCCGTCGGCCAGATGGGGCTGGTGCAGGTTTATGAAAGCTGCTTCCGCCAGCATGGACTGCACACCGCGCAGATTTTGCTCACTCATGATGACCTTTCTGACCGCAAGCGTTACCTCAACGCCCGCACCACCTTACGCACGCTGCTGGAACTCAATGTCATCCCCATCATCAACGAGAACGACACGGTGGTCACCGATGAAATCCGTTTTGGCGACAATGACACCCTGGGCGCCCTGGTCACCAACCTGATCGAAGCCGACACCCTGGTAATCCTGACCGACCAATCCGGCCTGTTCAGTGCAGACCCGCGCAAGGATCCGACCGCAACCCTGATTCAGGAAGCCCGCGCGGGCGATCCGGAACTGGAAAAAATGGCCGGGGGGGCGGGCAGCGATATCGGCCGCGGCGGCATGCTGACCAAGATCCTCGCCGCAAAACGGGCTATCCGCAGCGGCGCCCACACCATCATCGCTTCCGGGCGCGAACAGGAAGTACTGGTACGCCTTGCGCGCGGCGAAGCCATCGGTACGCAATTGATTGCCGAAACCATGCCCATTGCCGCAAGAAAGCAGTGGCTCGCCGATCATCTGCAGGTGCGCGGCAAGGTGATGCTGGATGAAGGCGCCGCCAGGGCATTGCGCCAGGAAGGCAAAAGCCTGCTGCCCATCGGCGTGTGCGATCTGAGCGGTGACTTTGATCGCGGCGAAGTGGTGACCTGCATTGACCAGAATGGCCAGGAAATTGCCCGCGGCCTGGTCAACTACGCCTCCGGAGAAGCAAGGAAAATCATGCGTCACCCCAGCAGCGAGATCGAATCTATCCTGGGCTACGTGGACGAACTGGAACTGATCCACAGAGATAATCTGGTACTGCTTTAGCACGACGAGGCATCAACAAAAAGGGCAGCCGAGGCTGCCCTTTTTGTTGATGCGGGATACGCTCAATCCTTCTCGCCGCTCAACGCCATCAGCAATTGCAGCAGGTTGACGAAGAGGTTGTAGATGTCCAGGTACAGGGCCAGGGTTGCCATGATGTAGTTGGTCTCGCCGCCCTGCACGATGCGGCTCACGTCAAACAGGATAAAGCCGGAGAAAATCAGCACCGCGATCGAGGAAATGGCCAGGGAAGCCGCCGGAACCTGGAAGAACATGTTGGCCAGGGAGGCGATGATCAAAAGAATCAGGCCGACGAAGAGGAAATTCCCCAGGAAGCTGAAGTCCTTCTTTGATACCGTGGCATAGGAAGCCAGCGCGAGGAAAATCACGCCCGTGCCTCCCGCCGCCAGGCCCACCAGTTGCGCACCGTTTTTCAGGTGCAGGGCTACCTGCAGGATCGGGCCCAGCATCAGCCCCATGAAAAAAGTCAGCGCCAGCAGCAAGGCCACGCCCACGCCGCTATCGCGGTTCTTGGAAATACCCCAGAACAGGCCGAACATGACTGCCAGCATGACTATCATTCCCAGAATCGGGCTTTGAGCCATAAAAGAAAAATTCATGCTCATGCCGATGACTGCACCGATCACCGTTGGGACCATGGTCAGGCCAAGCATCATGTAGGTATTGCGCAATACCCTGTGGGTAGTTAGCGACAGACCAGCCGTTTGGGTAGGCATGCGTAATTCAGGTTGCATTAAATACTCTCCTTGGTTGATACGGGAAATTCAGCCGGTAAGACTATAGAAGACATTATAAAGTTTCAATATTTCAGCTTTCCGCGTCCACCCAGTCGCTGGCAAGATCATAGTTTTCGAAGATCTGAATCTCGGCATCGACGAAGGCGCGCGCCAGCCAGGCACTCCACGCCACCAACCGGCCATTGGTGACAACCGCGATTTTCTGAAAATCATGGGCATGCTGCCAGTTGAAGCGCGCATCTTCCCACGCCACATCGAGTGTAAAATCAGCCATGTCGCGTAAATCCACCAGCAGGTTGACCTTGCCCTTGAATTTCGTCTCAAAAGTAACCGCATCTTCCATCTGTTTGTAATCGGCGAGAGTGAATTCACCAAACACGGAAACCTTGACGACCCGATCGTGATGCTCAATGGCAATCATTTCATGACCCTTCCAATATATCCAGATGGGCCTATTCTATCGTAAAAAAGCAAAGGCCCGGAAAGCAAAGCATCCCGGGCCTTTGTGCGGGCAACAGCTAACTTAAACGCAGCCGGTAGGTTTGGGCAAACCGCCATATTTGGTGATAGGCTTCATTGGGCCCGTCATCCAGGTGCTGAAAATCACCTTCTGGTCTTCATCGATATATTTGGCAAATTTCCGGATCGGTGGCACCGAACTGGTTTCCTCGAAATATTCACGCGCTTTCATGATGTGGTTCCATTTCACATCATCAAGCTCAACGCCGTCAGCCTCTGCCATTGCGCGGCCAATATCCTCGGTCCAGACATTCATGTCCGTCAAATAACCATCACCATCTCGTACAGGAAGTTCCATGTTTAATACCCCTTAATAAAGTTACTGAATTTTGCCTTGATCTCGCCATATAAAACAAAGACGATCTATAACTTAGACATTGAATAAAATGTGTAATCATTAAAACATACCTGATTGAAATAGTCAACAATAGGGTTTCATGTTCAATGTATAATTGCACCGATCTAGTTCAGCTTACCTTCCGTGCCACCTGACTTCCGCACCCTTTCCACCGAAATCGCAAAATGCATGCAGCGTGACCGGCACCGTTTCAGGCGCGAACTCAATCAGCTTGAAACTGCTCTGCGCAGCGGAAAATTACAAGATAACGCACTGACCAGTCTCAGCGCCCGCATTCAGGCTTCAGCTGCAAGGCGAATCAGCCGGCTTGAATGCATCCCTGTTCCCTCTTTCACCGCCGAACTACCTGTAAACGAAAAGCGCCATGACATCGCTGCTGCAATTGCAGCCAATCAGGTTGTCATCGTCTGCGGCGAAACCGGCTCCGGCAAAACCACCCAGTTGCCGCAAATCTGCCTCGAACTCAAGCGCGGCGTTGCTGGACTGATCGGCCACACGCAACCAAGGCGAATTGCAGCCCGCAGCGTAGCCACGCGCATTTCGGCTGAGCTGAAATCCGAGACCGGGAATGCGGTTGGCTACCAGGTTCGCTTTCACGATCATGTCAGTGAACACAATTACATCAAAGTCATGACCGACGGCATCCTGCTTGCCGAAACTCAGGGCGACCGATTTCTCGATGCCTACGATACGATCATTATCGACGAAGCTCACGAGCGCAGCCTCAACATCGACTTCCTGCTTGGTTACCTCAAACGCATCCTGCCCCGCCGTCCCGACCTGAAGCTCATCATCACCTCCGCGACTATCGATGCGGAACGTTTTTCGAATCATTTTGATGGCGCACCCGTAATTGAAGTATCAGGCAGAACCTATCCGGTCGAGGTCCGTTATCGCCCGCTTCAGGTCGAGGAAGATAACGGCAGAGAAGAAGCGCTGGAACTGGCCATCCTCCATGCGGTGGATGAGACTGGATCACACGGCGGGGACATCCTGATTTTTCTGCCGGGTGAGCGCGAGATTCGCGACGTGGCGGAAGCGCTGCGCAAGCACCACCTCCCCGATACGGATATTTTGCCGCTGTTCGCCCGTTTGTCCAGCGCAGAGCAGGACCAGATTTTCAAATCTGGCGGTGGGCGACGCATCATACTGGCAACCAATGTGGCGGAAACCTCTCTCACCGTGCCAGGCATCCGCTATGTGATCGACCCTGGTTATGCCCGCATTCGCCGCTACAGCGTACGCGCCAAGGTGGAACGCCTGCAGGTGGAAAAAACCTCGCGAGCCTCCGCTTCTCAGCGCGCCGGGCGCTGTGGGCGCGTGGCCGCGGGCATCTGTATTCGCCTTTACAGCGAGGAGGATTTCAACGCCCGCCTGGCATTCACCGATCCGGAAATCCGCCGCAGCAACCTGGCAGCCGTGATCCTGCGCATGCAGGCGCTGGGGCTAGGCGACGTCGATGCCTTCCCCTTCCTCGAAGCCCCTGATCCGCGCGCCATATCAGACGGATTCCAGTTGCTGGAAGAACTCGGTGCCATGGATGAAGCGCGTCAGCTGACGCCCCTGGGCAAACAGCTGGCCCAGCTTCCAATCGATCCGCGCATTGCGCGCATGATCCTGGCCGCGCAAAAAGAAAACAGTCTCGCCGAAGTGCTGATCATCGCCGCCGCGCTATCCAGCCAGGACCCGCGTGAGCGCCCGCTGGCAACTCAGGAAGCCGCAGACACGGCGCACCGGCGTTTCCAGGACGAGCGCTCGGACTTCCTCGGCTTTCTCAAACTGTGGCGCTTTTACGAAGCAGCCCTGATCCACAAGAAGTCAAGCCGCAAGCTGGCCCAGCTCTGCCGCGACAACTTCCTGTCCGCACTGCGCATGCGCGAGTGGCGCGACATCCACGGCCAGCTGGCGGTGATGATCAAGGAAATGGGCATGCGCCCCAACGAGATCGAAGCTGATTACGGCCAGATCCACCGCGCCCTGCTCACCGGCCTGCTCGGCAATATTGGCCAGAAAAGCGAGGGCCGCGAGTATCTGGGCGCGCGCGGCATCAAATTTTCCATTTTTCCGGGCTCGGTGCTGTTCAAACCCACCTCCCCTCAATCTCCCCTTGTCAGGGGGGAAGCGGTGGATTCTCCTCCTGACAAGGGGAGGCCGGGAGGGGCTAACCCAAAATGGCTGATGGCCGCCGAACTTACCGAAACCACTCGCCTCTATGGGCGCACTCTTGCCCGCATCGAGCCGGAATGGATCGAACCGCTGGCGGGGCACCTCATCAAGCGCAATTATTTCGACCCGCACTGGGAAAAGAAAGCCGCACGTGTTTCTGCCTATGAGCGTGTCACACTCTACGGCCTGGTGATCGAGCCCAGGCGCAAAGTCCATTACGGACCCATCCATCCCTCGGAAGCACGCGAGATTTTTATCCGCGCCGCCCTGGTGGAGGGGGAATTCCATAGCAAGGCACCTTTCTTCATTCACAATCGAAAGCTGGTTGAAGAAATCGAGGAACTGGAGCACAAGGCGCGCAGGCAGGACATTCTGGTGGACGAACAACGTATATGCGAGTTCTACGACGCTCTGATTCCGCCCGGCATTCACAACGGCGCAGCATTTGACAAGTGGCGCCATGAAGCGGAACGCCAACTGCCTCGCCTGCTTTATCTCAGCCGCGAACAACTGATGCGCCATGAAGCTGGGCATATCACGGAAGACTTGTTTCCACCCACGCTCAATCTCGGCGGCAGTACGTTCAACCTGTCCTACCGCTTCGAGCATGGCCACCCCCTTGATGGCGTGACTCTTGCCATTCCGCTGCCAGCGCTTAACCAGATCAGCGCGGCGCGCTGCGAATGGCTGGTGCCGGGTTTGCTGCGCGAGAAAATCACCTGGCTGATTCGCGGCCTGCCGCACAAGCTTCGCAGCGCCTGTGTGCCTGTGCCTGAATTTGCCACTGCAGCACTGAATCAGATCACCTCCCGCGACCAGGCATTGACCGTTGCCCTGACTGAATTTCTGGCGCGCCGCAAGAAAATCAGCATACCGCCTGAAGCATGGCCACAGGAATTGCTGCCAACGCATTTGCAAATGAATTTCAGCATCATCTCCGAAAATGGAGATGAAATCGCCAGTGGCCGTAACCTCGCGGAACTGCGGCAACGCCTGGGCAGCAAGGCAGAGAAATGCTTCGTCACAGCAATGTCATCGTCTTTCGAGCGCGATTCAGTTACCTGCTGGGATTTCGGTGAACTACCGGAAAGACTGGAATTCCAGCGCCAAGGCCAGACGCTGCTCGGCTACCCGGCTCTGCAGGCGCAAGATGACCATATCTCGCTACGTCTGTTCGACACCGAGGCCAAAGCCGCACAGGCCATGCAGACTGGGCTGGCACGCCTGCTCCTGCTACAGATGCCAGAACAGGCCCGTTTTCTCGAGAAATCACTACCCGTCAATAAAGCCACCTGCCTGCACTATTTGCCATTGGGTTCATGTGACGAACTCAAGCACTCGTTACAGCAAGCCATTGCGGAACATATCCTGACCGGTGACAAACCACCGGTCCGCAATGAAGCCCAGTTCAATCAGCGACGTGACGAAACTCGCCCCCTGCTGGTGACTGGAGCCAACCAGATCTGCAAACTTGCAAGCGAAATTCTCGCCGAGTACCACGTTTTATTGCACAAGTTGCAAACCGCAAAGCAATGGGCAGAGGCCATCTCGGATATGAAAGCTCAACTGGCTCAACTGATTTATCCTGGCTTCCTCACGCACACACCGCTTAATTGGCTGCGTCACTATCCGCGCTACCTCAAGGCCATCTCTTTACGGCTGGATAAACTTTCCAGCACAACAGAGCGCGACAGGCTGAACCGCGAGCAACTTGCCCCTCTGTACCGCCGTTACCTGGAAAAAACAGCGCAAAATGAAAAAAAAGGGGAAGCAAACAGCCAGTCGCTCCAGGACTTCCGCTGGATGCTGGAAGAACTACGCGTATCGCTGTTTGCCCAGGAACTCAAAACCATCCAGCCAATCTCCGTAAAAAGGCTTGAAAAACAATGGGAAGCAGCCTCAAAAGAATAAATTGCCAGTTAGCACTCAACGTTAAAGTAATCTTACGGAATAGACGGCAAGCCACTCAATTAAATAGACTTATTTTGTTACCCACAGAATCTGTGGATAACTCTGTGGATAGTCTTCAACAGAACATCTAAACCCATTGAGCGAATACGTTTTTTTCTACATCGCGCAGTAAATGAACAATTTATTACTCCTTTATAAACAATGGCTTGTCGTAACGATTCTGCGCCCGCCCTTACGTGCGGCATGACAATATCTTTTCAGGAAGAGGGTGTGAATAAAGCATTCTGTCAAGCTCTTGCCATTTAATTCAAAGATAAACAATTTCTATAGCTGACAAGTAAAAAAAACCGGCAACAAGCCGGTTTTTTTCTCTGGATAGCATACTCAATACTCAATAACGGTAGCTATAGATAAACTGCATGTTATTTTGCCCGTGGCTCACAGTTACCCCAGAACTATTAGTACTGGTCACTTCCGGCGCATAGCTGTAAGCGAAATCAATCGTGGATACTTTGCTGAAACGGTAGCCAAACCCGGCCGTATAGTGATTCTTGACAATCGCCGGGAACAAAGGATGCATTAAGGCATCAGGCACAGGATTATCGGCAATATTGACACCGGCGCGCAAGGTCATCGCATCGGTAGCCTGATATGCGAGGCCCAACATCCAGACATCCTGGTCCTTCCACTCCTGTGGCAGTTTCATGTCCAGGGTGATGCCATTCAAGTCAGTAGTGGAGAACACCATGTGGAAGTTCTGCATTACGCTTGCCCAGCTGATGCGCTTGTAGTCCGCAGCGACCATCAGCTTGCCGGTTGCCTGATATGCCAAACCCACGCCGTAGGTTTCAGGCCACTGGAAATCCACGATTTTGATCTTGCCTGTCAAAGTCGCCGTTGGATTTACCCCAAGTGTGTCAACCATCAACATTTTGGCGCCATCAGCTTCCATATCACCCAAATCGGTTTTAGAGTGATAAGTCGCACCGAGGGTCAGCTGCTTGTTGACCTGGTAAGTCATCCCCAGCTTCCCGGCCCAGCCAGTGGAATGCGCTTTACCGGAAAAATCATTGCTATTGGAAAAATCGAAGTACCCTACGTTGCTTGCAACACCCATCCAAGGGTTAAGACCTGGAGCGCCATTACCACTAGCGGACAGATTTCCACTTGTAGCCAGGCTCGTCATCTGAGGTGCAGGCATCGCCATTTGCAGATCCAGTCCCGCCCAAACAAAATCAATCGACCCGCCCACGGTGAAATCAGGAGAAACATTGTAGGCTATGGGTAAAAGCACACGACCAACCCCGAGTTCGCTGCGTGTCGCAAGTCCAGTGCCCATGCTCATAAAGCTGTTTGCGCCATATTCAGTCCCCATGCCCCCCTGACCATAAACACCCATGCCAAAGGTCAGCTTGTCATGCCGGCGGCTCCACCCCAGAGCGGGACCACCAAATGAATCTGCGGAAGAATGGGCAGAATTACCGCTCATGCTGGCATTCACATCAGGAGCAAGAATACCCAGCGCCAGATCCAGCCGATGGTTATCCTCCATCAACCCCAGGGTGGCGGGGTTATTCATCATTGCAGCAGAGCCGTTATCGTAGGCTATTGATGCGCCCCCCATGCCCAGCGCAATTGGACCATAGCCTTCCATGTTCATCCCGTTGGTGGCGCATGCGACCCCCGGAATTGCCATGAATACCATAGCCACAACCAATTTTTTTTGTTGCATACCAACCTCATTTTTTCAATAAAAAAGCCCCGCTTTCGCGGAGCTTTACCTAGCGGCCAAAGCCAACAGGAAAAATTAAAGCTTAAAAAGCACCGGACTTCTCGTACGTGCCACCGGCAACACCAGTCAGAGTTTCCAGAATTTCATCCGGGGAATCGCTGATTTTCATGAAAGAACCCATGCCAAGCGTAGGCCAGCCCAACGCGATGCGATAGCGGCCATACAGGGCATTCGCCTTGCCGCCTACCACATAGATTTCATATGGCATCGCTGCAATGTTGTCGGTACCGATCTTGTTCAGCCAGACACCTTCGCCGGTCTTGGCGTCATTCATGGCAACACCGAACACAGCAATTTTCTTGTCGGCCAGAACGACTTCATACACCTTGGAAGTCTTGTTTTTGCCGGAGGCCAGATTATCCTGAATGGTTTTTACCGCTGCTTCGAAGCTGGCATGTGATTTCAGTTCGTTCTTGTCGGATTCGAAGCGCTCCATGCCGATCATGTAACGATAGCTGGGCAGATCGCCTGCTGGCTCATCACCGCCGAAACCCTTGCCGGCACCCAGCGACTTCTGCAATTTTGCCTGCAGCGCTTTTACGGCCGGCTCGGCGGAGCTGAACTGCTTGCGCAAGAAGGCACGATACCAGTAATCAGGGTTCATGTAGCTGACCGAGCCATCGGCCTTTACACCCACGCGCACGGCAGCACCCGCAACGGCCGCCCCACCAATACCATGAATCGCATCCAGCATGCCCTTATCGGTCACCACCACCACGCCATGCGTGCTCACACCTTTGGGGGAGTACTTGCCCACCACGGTAAAACCTTCCGCAGTCAGTTTCTTCTCCACCTGGCCCATCACGGCATTCACATCACCGCCCGTCACCTTATCGCCGGAAATATAAGGTGTAATCGCGAACGCCAGCGGCGCCCACACAGTCAACAACAAAGCCCCTAATATTTTTTTCATGTTGATAGTTCTCCATGTTTATTCTATTCAATAGCCGCATAAAAAAAGGGCTGAAACAGTGTAACTGCTCAGCCCTTTCAGTTCAACACAACAAGGTGTTCAGCTGGACCTTAGAAACGGTGGCTGTACATCAGTTGCCAGTTGTTTTGCGCGTGCTCGATACTGTAGCCGTTCGAAACGCCTGCTACTGCCGGAGAGGTCACAGTCACTTTAGGCGCATAGGAGTACGAAGCATTCACTTCGGACACCTTGTTGAACGCATAGCCAGCACCCAGGGTGTAATGCTCCTTGATGGTTGCAGGGAACAGCGGATTGACATAAGCCTCCGGAACCGGGTTGTCGGAAATATTCACGCCGGCGCGCAGGGTCAGCGCATCGGTTGCCTTATATGCCACACCCAGCTGGAACACATCCTGATCTTTCCAGTTTTGCGGCAGCTTCATGTCCATGGTAACGCCACCCATGTCCGAGCTAGCGAACGTCATGTGCATGTTTTTCATGACCTTTTCCCAGCCAATACGCTTATAATCAGCTGCGATCATCAGCTTGTCATTAGCCTGGAAAGCGACGCCAAAACCAAAAGTTTCCGGGAACTGGAAGTCAACGATTTTGACCTTGCCTGTCAAAGTATAGGTTGTTCCTGCAGGCCCCATTGATCCAGAATTATCGATCATTCGCATCTGCGCGCCGTCAGCTTCCATGTCATTCAAGCTGGTTTGGGAGTGATAGGTTGCGCCGATGGTCATCTGCTTGTTGACCTTGTAGGTCATGCCCAGTTTCCCGGCCCAGCCAGTGGAATGCGCCCTGCCGCTAAAATCGTCACTATTTGAGAAATCAAAGTATCCGACGTTGTTCGCACCACCCATAAAAGCGCCAAGAGTTGCCATTGGGGCTCCCGTCAAATTGCCCCCAGCTGCCAGGGCACCCATTTGGGCCGCAGACATTGCCATTTGCAGATCCATGCCCGCCCAGACGAAATCCAGCGAGCCAGCGATATTCAGGTCGGGAGTCACATCGTAAGCAATCGGTACAATCAGGCTACCCACGCCAACTTCGGAGCGGCTGGGCAAGCCTGTGCCGCCGCTCACCCAAGTGCTCGTACCATATTCCGTACCCATGCCACCCTGCGCAAACACGCCAACGCCATATGCCAGCTTGCCGTCTTTCTTCACCCAGCCTGCAGCCGGCATATAGTAGGCATCACCACCAGATTTGGCTTTCGCGCCGGCGCACGGGGCAGTCGTACAAGTCGAAGTAATATCAGGGTGCAAACCACCAATCGCGACATCCAGACGGCTGGTGCCATTAGCCATCAGGCCGATGGTTGCAGGGTTGTTTGCCATGCCGCCAGCGCCGTTGTCATAGGCCATGGATGCGCCACCCATACCGGTTGCAATCGGGCCGTAGCCTTCCATCAACATGCCGTTGGTTGCCAGGGCAACGCCCGGTGCTGCAATTCCGATAGCGGCCAGTACACCCACAATTTTTTTAAGTTTCATGCTGTTATCCCCTCGTGATTGAGAAAAGTTTATTGTTGATGCTGTGTAACGGTTTCTGTATCAACTTTGGTGCCGCTTTTTTTGTTGCGTCAATGTTACATAAAAAACCACACCAGACAAGCGTGCCGTCAGCATTCCAGCTCAAATTGTTGCGTGCGCGCAACACTTGATAACGGACATAACGCAACACAAGCTTTTCAACTGCGGGGCGCACGGAGAAAGCAGTATGTGCCGGATGAAGATGGGTTACTGATTATTCGGACGCTGCACCACGCCCGAGACATTGATGCAGGCTATATACTCTGAAAACTCCACCAATTACTTTGCGTAGCGCCACTTCGCCATTGAATATGGCCTGAAACACCCTCGCGTGCTAATATCGCGAGTTCAAATTCTGCCGTCTGATAGAGCAAACACTTAAAATTTATGGATCAATTCGCCAAAGAAACAATCCCGGTCAGCCTTGAAGAAGAGATGCGCCGTTCCTACCTCGATTACGCCATGAGCGTGATCGTGGGGCGCGCCCTGCCGGACGTGCGCGACGGACTGAAACCGGTGCACCGCCGTGCGCTGTTCTCCATGCACGAACTATCCAACGACTGGAACAAGGCCTATAAAAAATCGGCGCGTATCGTCGGCGACGTAATCGGTAAATACCATCCCCACGGTGACACCGCGGTATATGACACCATCGTCCGCATGGCGCAGCCTTTCTCGCTGCGCTACCCGCTGGTGGACGGCCAGGGCAACTTCGGTTCGGTGGACGGCGACAACGCCGCCGCGATGCGTTACACCGAAATCCGCATGACGAAAATCGCCCATGAGTTGCTGGCGGACCTCGACAAGGAAACCGTCGATTTCGGACCCAACTATGACGGCTCGGAATTCGAACCGCTGGTGCTGCCAGCCAAGATACCCAACCTGCTGATCAACGGCTCCTCAGGCATCGCAGTCGGCATGGCAACCAACATCCCGCCCCACAACCTGGACGAAGTAGTGGATGCCTGTCTCAAGCTGCTGGCCGAACCGGAAACCGGCATAGAGGAGCTGATCGAGATCGTCCCCGCGCCGGACTTCCCCACTGCCGGAATTATTTACGGCACCGTGGGCGTCAAGGAAGGCTACCGCACCGGCCGCGGCCGGGTGGTGATGCGCGCGCGCTGCCATTTCGAGGACATCGGAAAGGGCGAGCGCCAGGCCATCATCGTCGACGAACTGCCCTACCAGGTGAACAAGGCCAATCTATGCATCAAGATCGGCGAACTGGTGCGCGAGAAGAAAATCGAGGGTATTTCCGACCTGCGCGACGAGTCGGACAAGTCCGGCATGCGCGTGGTGATCGAGCTGAAACGCGGCGAAGTGCCGGAAGTGATCCTCAACCAGCTGTACAAAGACACCCAGATGCAGGACACCTTCGGCATGAACATGGTGGCCCTGGTGGATGGCCAGCCGCGCCTGCTGAACCTCAAGCAGATGCTCGATGCCTTCCTGCGCCACCGCCGCGAAGTGGTCACGCGCCGTACCGTGTTCGAACTGCGCAAGGCCCGCGAGCGCGGCCACATCCTGGAAGGTCTGGCCGTGGCGCTGTCCAACGTGGACGAGATCATCGCCCTGATCAAGGCCGCGGCCACTCCGGCCATCGCCAAACAGGGCCTGATGGAGCGCACCTGGCGCTCGCCGCTGGTGGAAGAAATGCTGCTGCGCGCCTCCGCCGATGCCTCCCGCCCGCAAGGCCTGGCGCCGGAATTCGGCTTTTCCGCCCAGGGCTACCGCCTGTCGGAAGCCCAGGCCCAGGCCATCCTGGAACTGCGCCTGCAACGCCTGACCGGGCTGGAGCAGGACAAAATCGTCGGCGAGTACAAGGACGTGATGCTGAAGATCGCCGACCTGCTGGACATCCTGGCGCGGCCGGAGCGCGTCACCGAAATCATCGTCACCGAACTGAATGCCGTCAAGGCCCAGTTCGGCGACCGCCGCCGCAGCGAGATCATCGCCCATGCCCAGGACTTGAGCATGGAAGACCTGATCACACCGGAGGACGTGGTGGTCACGCTCTCACATACCGGCTACATCAAATCCCAGCCGCTCGACGACTACAAGGCGCAGAAACGCGGCGGACGCGGCAAGCAGGCGACGGCGATGAAGGAAGAGGATTTCATCGACAACCTTTTCGTCGCCAATACCCACGACTACATCCTGTGCTTCTCCAACCATGGCCGGGTGTACTGGATCAAGGTATATGAAGTCCCGCAGGGCAGCCGCATCTCGCGCGGCCGTCCCATCGTCAACCTTCTGCAACTGGAAGAAGGCGAGAAAATCAACGCCATCCTGCCGGTCAAGGAATTCGACGAAAATCATTTCATCTTCATGGCCACTTCCAGCGGCATCGTCAAGAAGACGCCACTGACCAACTTCTCGCGCCCGATGAAGCGCGGCATCATCGCCATCAATCTGGACGAGAGCGACTTCCTCATCGGCGTTGCCATCACCGACGGCCAGCACGACGTGATGCTGTTCTCCGACGGCGGCAAGGCGGTGCGCTTCGAGGAAAGTGACGTGCGCGATACCGGCCGCAATTCGCGCGGCGTGATCGGCATGCGCCTGCAGAAGGAACAGAAAGTCATTTCCCTGCTGGTGGCGGAAAACGAGAACCAGTCGGTCCTGACCGCCACTGAAAACGGCTACGGCAAACGCACCCCGATCACCGAATACACCCGCCACGGGCGCGGCACCCAGGGCATCATGGCGATCCAGACATCGGAACGCAACGGCAAGGTGGTTGCCGCCACGCTGGTGGAAGAAAGCGATGAACTGATGCTGATCACCACCGGTGGTGTGCTGATCCGCACCCGTGTGCGCGAAATCCGCGAAATGGGCCGCGCCACCCAGGGCGTGACGCTGATCAACCTGGACAAGGGCGAGAAACTGACCGGATTGCAGAAAGTGGTCGAATCGGAAGAGTCCGACGAGGCTGGCGAAGCAGAGGAAGAGTGATTTATTAACCACGGAGCTCACGGAGAGCACGGAGAAAATATTTAAGACTTAGCTCCGTGTCCTCCGTGCCCTCCGTGGTTCAATTGTTTTTAGATTTTTAATCCAAATATGCAACGACTCTACAATTTCAGCGCCGGTCCCGCCATGTTGCCCCAGCCCGTTCTGGAGCAGGCGCGCGACGAACTCCTGAACTGGCACGGCAGCGGCATGTCGGTGATGGAAATGACCCATCGCGGCAAGGATTTCTCCGGCATCATCGCCGAGGCTGAAGCCGACCTGCGCGAGCTGCTGAACATTCCCGCCAATTATCGCGTTCTGTTCCTGCAGGGCGGCGCGACCATGCAGTTCGCCCAGATCCCGCTGAATCTGCTCGCCGGACGCTCGGCCGACTACATCGTCACCGGCGCCTGGTCGAAAAAGGCTTTCAAGGAAGCCGGCAAGGTCGGCAGCGCGCGTCTTGCCGCCACCACCGAGGCCAGCAACTTCACCCGTCTGCCCGGCGCCGAAGAAATCAGCCTGTCAGCGGATGCGGCCTACCTGCACGTCTGCACCAACGAGACCGTGCATGGCGTGGAAATGCACGACATCGCCACGCTGGGCGCATCTGCCCCGCTGGTCGCCGACATGAGCTCGCACATCCTGTCGCGCCCGGTCGATGTATCCCAATACGGCCTGATCTACGGCGGCGCACAAAAAAATATCGGCCCGGCCGGACTGACCCTGGTGATCGTGCGCGAGGATCTGCTCGACAAGGCACCAGCCAGCATCCCGACCATGCTCGACTATAAGGTGCAGGCCGACAACGGCTCCATGCTCAATACCCCGCCGACCTACTCGATCTACGTGGCGGGACTGGTATTCCAATGGCTGAAGAAACAGGGCGGCCTCGCCGCCATCGAGCAGGCCAACATCGCCAAGGCCAGGCTGATTTACCAGACCATCGACGAGAGCAGCCTCTACCACAATCCGGTTGAGGTCTCCTGCCGCTCGCGCATGAACGTGCCTTTCACCCTGAACAGGCAGGGCCTGGACGAGACATTCATCGCCGAGGCAAAAAAACAGGGCATCGTTTCCATCAAGGGCCACAAGATGGTCGGCGGCATGCGCGCCTCGATCTACAACGCCATGCCGCTGGAAGGCGTGCAGGCACTGGTTTCCTTCATGCAGGATTTCGAGCGCCAACATGGGTGATCAGCATGGATAAGGAACTGCGCCAGCACCGCGATGCCATCGACGCCATCGACGACGAGATGCTCAAGCTCATCAACGACCGCGCCCGGCATGCCCAGGCCATCGGCGCGCTCAAGGGCGGCGGGCTGGTCTACCGCCCCGAGCGCGAGGCGCAGATATTGCGCCGGGTGAAGGAAAACAATCCCGGCCCGCTGGCGGGAGAATCGGTCGCCAAGCTGTTCCGCGAAATCATGTCCGCCTGCCTGGCGCTGGAAAAACCGCTCAAGGTGGCCTTTCTCGGGCCCGAGGGCACCTTCACCCAGGCCGCGGCGGTCAAGCATTTCGGCCACGCCGCACAAACGGACGCCTGCGCTTCTATCGACGAGGTGTTCCGCAACGTCGAGGCCTGCACGGCCGATTACGGCGTGGTGCCGGTGGAGAATTCCACCGGCGGCGCGGTGGGCACCACGCTGGACCTGCTGCTGGAATCCCCGCTCAAGGTGTGCGGCGAGGTCGACCTGCGCGTACACCAGTTTCTGCTGCGCAAGCCCGGCGCCACGGCCAAGACGGTCAAGGTCTATTCCCATGCCCAGTCCCTTGCCCAGTGCCATGAGTGGCTCAACCAGCACCTGCCCGGGGCGGAACGCATTCCGGTGGTAAGCAATGCCAAGGCGGCAAAACTGGCGGCCGAGGACGAGAACGCCGCTGCCATTGCCGGTGAGGCCGCAGCCGAGGTTTACGGCCTGGAAAAAGTGGCGGAGAACATTGAGGACGAGCCCAACAACACCACCCGCTTCCTGGTGATCGCCGGGCATGACGCGGCCCCTTCGGGCAAGGACAAGACTTCCCTGGTGCTGTCTTCGAAAAACATGCCCGGCGCCGTCTACGAACTGCTGGCGCCGCTCGCCCATCACGGCGTCAGCATGAGCAAGCTGGAATCCCGGCCTTCGCGCACCGGCCTGTGGGAATACATGTTTTTTGTCGATATCGAGGGCCACCACCAGGACGAAAAAGTCGCCAGGGCGCTGCTGGAATTGCGCGACAAAGCTGCCTTCCTGAAGATTCTCGGCTCCTACCCGGCCGCTGTCCTGTAAAGGCCACCATGGAACTCTGTAACCTTTCACCCTCCTACGTGCGCGCCATTGCGCCCTACCAGCCCGGCAAACCGATCGCCGAGCTGGCGCGGGAAATGCACCTGGCGGAAGAAGACATCGTCAAGCTCGCGTCCAACGAGAACCCGCTCGGCGCCAGCCCGCGCGCCCTGGCCGCGATGGAAAACGTGCTGATGGAAATCGCGCGCTACCCGGACGGCAACGGCTTCCTGCTCAAATCGGCGCTGGCGGAAAAATACGCCGTGGCGCTGAACCAGATCGTGCTCGGCAACGGCTCCAACGACCTGCTGGAACTGGCTGCGCGCGCCTTCCTCGCGCCCGGCACTTCCGCCATCTATTCGCAGTACGCCTTTGCCGTCTATCCGCTGGCCACCCAGGCTGCCGGCGCGCGCGGCATCGAAACCCCGGCGCGCGAACATGGCCACGATCTCAAGGCCATGCTGGAAGCGATTGGCGACGATACGCGCGTCATCTTCATCGCCAATCCCAACAACCCCACCGGCACGCTGCTGGGCAGCGCGGAGCTGGAGCACTTCCTCGGCCAGGTTCCCCACACCGTGCTGGTGGTGCTGGACGAGGCCTATACCGAATACCTGCCTGAAGCAGAGCGCAGCAACTCGATAGCCTGGCTGAAAAAATACCCCAACCTGCTCATCACCCGTACTTTTTCCAAGGCCTATGGGCTGGCCGGCCTGCGCGTCGGCTTCGCGCTGGCCCACCCGGAAGTGGTGGACCTGCTCAACCGCGTGCGCCAGCCCTTCAACGTCAACTGCATGGCGCAGGCAGCCGCGGTGGCGGCGATGCAGGACGAAGCGTTTCTGGCGGAATGCGTGGAGATCAACCGCAAGGGCATGGAGCAGATCACCGCCGGCCTCGGTCGCCTGGGCTTGAGCCATATCCCGTCCGCGGGCAATTTCGTGGCAGTCAAGGTAGGCAATGCGGCCGCCATCAACCATAGCCTGCTGAAACAGGGCGTCATCGTGCGCCCCATTGCCAACTACGGCATGGCGGAATACCTGCGCGTCAGCATCGGCCTGGAAGCGGAGAATGCCCGATTCCTGCAGGCACTCGAACATTCACTCGCGGCACTTGATTGAATAGTGCATAACCGAACCCAAGTTATAACGAATACAGCTAACGGAGAAACAAAATGATCATCGTCATGAACAATGGCGCCACAGAAGAACAAATCGAGGGCGTCGTCAAAAAAATCCACGAATCGGGCCTCGAAGTCAATATTTCACGCGGCACGGAACGCACCGTGATCGGCGCCATCGGCAACGAGCGCAAGCTGGATCAGGAGCTGATCGACGCCCTGCCCGGCGTGGAACAGTCCATGCACATCGTCAAACCCTACAAGATCGTGGCACGCGAATGGCACAAACAGGATTCGGTTATCGACATCAAGGGAATCAAGCTGGGCGGCAACCAGGTGCAGATCATCGCCGGCCCGTGCTCGGTGGAAACCCAGCCGCAGATGGATGCCGCAGCCCAATACGTCCATGAAGCCGGTTGCCGCCTGATGCGCGGCGGCGCCTTCAAGCCCCGCACCAGCCCCTACGCTTTTCAGGGCCACGGCGAGGAAGGCCTGACCATGTTCCGCAAGGCCGCGGAACGCTACAACCTGCCCATGGTCACCGAGTTGATGGATGCCCGCCAACTGGAAACTTTCATGAAACACGATGTGGACGTGATCCAGATCGGCACCCGCAGCATGCAGAACTTCGATCTGCTCAAGGAAGTCGGCAAGGTCAACAAACCGGTGATTCTCAAGCGCGGCATGTCCGCCACCATTTCCGAGTGGCTCATGGCAGCGGAATACATCGCCGCCGGCGGCAACCACAACATCATCTTCTGCGAACGCGGCATCCGCACCTTTGAAACCTACTACCGCAACGTGCTGGACGTCACCGCGATTCCAGTTTTGAAAAAGGAAACCCATCTGCCAGTCATCGTCGACCCCTCCCATGCCGGCGGCAAGGCGTGGATGGTGCCAGCCCTGTCGCGTGCCGCCATTGCCGCGGGCGCGGACGGCCTGCTGGTGGAAATGCACCCGGCCCCGTGTGAAGCCTGGTGTGACGCCGACCAGGCCCTCACCCCGCAGGAACTGAAAGACCTGATGGGCACGCTGGGCTTGATTGCCAACGCGATCGGGCGGACCATCTAAAAATGAACCACGGAGTGCACGGAGCACACAGAGAAAATCTTTTCCAGTCTCCGTGCCCTCCGTGCCCTCCGTGGTTAATCGCTTCTAAATGATCAACAAACTCGTCATCATCGGTGTCGGCCTGATCGGCGGCTCGCTGGCGCTGGCCTTGCGCCAGGCCGGTGCCGTCGGGGAGATCGTCGGCGTCGGGCGCAGCCGGGAAAACCTCGAAACCGCGCGCACGCTTGGCATCATCGACCGGATTGAAACCAGCCTGGCCGCTGCCGCGCATGAGGCCGACGTGATTGTGCTGGCCGTGCCGGTTGCCGCCATGCAGCCGACCATGCAGGAACTCTCGCCCCATCTGGCGCCCGGCACCATCGTGACCGATGCCGGCAGCACCAAGCGCGATGTCATCGCCTGCGCCCGGCAGCATCTGCCGGAGCATCTGAGCCGTTTCATTCCCGGGCACCCCATCGCCGGCGCAGAAAAGAGCGGCGCCGCCGCGGCCTTTGCCGATCTGTTCCAGGGTCGTAATGTCGTGGTTACGCCTCTGCCTGAAAACGATGCCGAAGCCGTGTCCCGGATTGCCCGCATGTGGCAGACCTGCGGCGCCATCGTCAACACCATGCCTGCGCAAAAGCATGACGAGATTTTCGCCGCAGTCTCCCATCTTCCCCATCTGCTGTCTTTTGCCCTGGTGGAAGACATCGCCTTCCGCGCCAATGCCAGGGAGCTGTTCAGCTATGCGGCGGGCGGATTCCGCGACTTCACCCGGATAGCCGGCAGCCACCCGGAAATGTGGCGCGACATCTGCCTGGCCAACCGGGATGCGCTGATCCGGGAAATCGACACCTACCAGTCCCAGCTCGACCGCCTGCGCGGCATGCTGGAACAGGGTGACGGCAAAGCACTGGAAGAAGTATTCGGCCACGCCCGCACCGCCCGCGCCGAATGGCTGGCCGGCAAGGAGTAGGATGGGTTGAGCGCAGCGAAACCCATCCTGCATGCCATTCCCGATAACGCAACCGATGGGTTTCGCTGCGCTCAACCCATCCTACGATAAGCTCATCACGACATGGAATACCTCGATCTCTCTCCCATCGCCCGCGTCAGCGGCAGCATCACCCTGCCCGGCTCAAAAAGCATTTCCAACCGCACCCTGCTGCTGGCCGCGCTGGCCGAAGGGGTGACCGAGGTCAAGGCACTGCTGGCGTCCGACGACACCGGCCACATGCTGGAAGCACTGAAGAAGCTCGGCGTGCAATGGGAACAGCACGGCGCCAGCCGCGACTATCGCGTGCACGGCGTGGGCGGCGCGTTTCCCGTCAAAAGTGCCGCCCTGTTCCTGGGCAATGCCGGCACCGCCTTCCGCCCGCTGACTGCCGTCCTGGCCCTGTGCCAGGGCGACTACCAGCTCAGCGGCGTGGCGCGCATGCACGAGCGCCCCATCGGCGACCTGGTGGACGGCCTGCGCCAGCTCGGCGCCGATATCCGCTATCTCGGCAACGAAGGCTTCCCGCCGCTGAACATCAAGCCGGCCAACCCTCTCCCTAACCCTCTCCCGCAAGCGGGAGAGGGAACCAAGACCCCCTCCCCCGCTTCCGGGGGAGGGCTGGGGAGAGGGCTAGTCAAAATTCGCGGCAATGTCTCCAGCCAGTTCCTCACCGCGCTGCTGATGGCTGCGCCGCTGGCCGGGCAGGACGTGAACATCGAAGTGATCGGCGAACTGATTTCCAAGCCCTACATCGAAATCACACTCAACCTGATGCGCCGTTTCGGCGTCGAAGTGGAGCGCCAGGGCTGGCAGGTGTTCACCATCCGCGCCGGGCAGAAATACACCAGTCCGGGCGAGATTCATGTCGAAGGCGATGCCTCCAGCGCCTCCTACTTCCTCGCCGCCGGAGCCATCGGCAAAGGCCCGGTGCGCGTCGAGGGCGTGGGCAGGACCAGCATCCAGGGCGACGTGCGCTTTGCCGAAGCCTTGGAACAGATGGGCGCCACCATCACGATGGGCGACAACTGGATCGAATCCAGCGGCACGGGCAAACTCCGGGCCATCGACCTCGACTGCAACCACATCCCCGACGCCGCCATGACCCTGGCGGTAGCCGCCCTGTTCGCCGACGGCACCACCACCCTGCGCAACATCGCCAGCTGGCGCGTCAAGGAAACCGACCGCATCGTTGCCATGGCAAACGAATTGCGTAAGGTCGGCGCGACTGTGGAGGAAGGTCCGGACTTTATCCGCGTCACCCCCCCCGCCACCCTGACGCCGAATGCAGTCATCGACACCTATGACGACCACCGCATGGCGATGTGTTTTGGGCTGATCTCGCTAGGCGGTGTGCCGGTGCGCATCAACGACCCGAAGTGCGTGGCCAAGACCTTCCCGGACTACTTCAACAGCCTGCAATCCATTGCCCATAATTCTTGAGCCACAAATGCACCACTCCTCACTCCTCACTCCTCACCCCTCACCCATTCCCGTCATCGCCATCGACGGTCCCTCCGCTTCGGGCAAGGGCACCGTTGCCGCACTGGTAGCAAAAGAACTGGGATTTCACTATCTCGACAGCGGCGCCATTTACCGCGTTACCGCCCTGGCGGCGCTGCGCGCCGGCATCGCCCTGGAGGACGAAGCCGCACTGGCTCAGCTCGCCAGCCAGCTCGATGTGCGTTTCGACAATGGCGAAATCTGGCTCGCCGGTGAAAAAGTGGGCGATGACGTGCGTTCCGAGGCCTCCGGCAATGCAGCTTCCCGCATCGCTACACTGCCCCGCCTGCGCCAGGCCTTGCTGGAGTTCCAGCGCAGCTTCCGCACGGCGCCAGGCCTGGTGGCGGATGGACGCGACATGGGCTCGGTAGTGTTTCCTGACGCCACGCTCAAAATTTTCCTCACCGCCAGCGCCGAGGTTAGAGCGGAACGGCGCTATAAACAGTTGATGGGAAAAGGAATGCATGCTAATCTTTCGCAGATTTTGCAGGATCTGCAACAACGCGATGCGCGCGACAGTGCCCGTAGTGTTGCCCCCCTGCAGAAATTTGCGGATGCCCACCTGCTTGAAACCAGTTCTATCAACATCGCCGAAGCGGTGACCGAAGTTCTGGCGCAATATCAGGATAGCGTCCGTCAGGCGTCATGAATTTAGGTTTTGCGGAATTCTAAGCGGCGCGTTTATCGGCTTGAAAGCCGAACCAGACGCGCCGTTTTATCTTTTTGTAAATACTGCCGATTCTGACAATCAACAACTTGCCCCGTGGCTCATTACGGGTTAGTGGATTTTATTTTTTATGACTACTGCTGCTCCTGCCTCCTCCGAAAGTTTTGCCGCCCTGTTTGAAGAAAGCCTGCAACGCCAGGAAATGCGTTCAGGTGAACTGATTACCGCTGAAGTCGTGTCCGTGGACAACGACGTGGTGATCGTCAATGCCGGCCTCAAGTCCGAAAGCGTGATCGACGCCAACGAATTCAAGAACGACCTGGGCGAAATCGAAGTTCAGCCTGGCGATTTCGTCAGCGTTTGCATCGAAGCCATGGAAGACGGCTACGGTTCGACCAAACTGTCGCGCGAAAAAGCCAAGCGCATGGCCGCCTGGAACGACCTCGACAAGGCAATGGAAGAAGGCACACTGGTCAGCGGCGTCATCAGCGGCTCCGTCAAGGGTGGCCTGACCGTCACCGTGAACGGCATCCGCGCCTTCCTGCCCGGCTCGCTGGTGGACATCCGCCCGGTCAAGGACACCACGCCCTACCAGGGCAAGCAGATGGAATTCAAGGTCATCAAGCTCGACCGCAAGCGCAACAACGTGGTGGTATCGCGCCGTGCCGTGCTGGAAGCCAGCCAGGGCGCCGAGCGTCAGGCTCTGCTGGAAAACCTGAAAGAAGGCGCAGTGGTCAAGGGCATCGTCAAGAACATCACCGACTACGGCGCATTCGTGGATCTGGGCGGCATCGACGGCCTGCTGCACATCACCGACCTGGCCTGGCGCCGCGTCAAGCATCCTTCCGAAGTCCTCACCGTGGGTGACGAAGTGGAAGCCAAGATTCTCAAGTTCGACCAGGAAAAGAACCGCGTCTCCCTGGGCATCAAGCAACTGGGCGACGACCCATGGGTCAACCTGTCGCGCCGCTACCCGCAAGGCACCCGCATGTTCGGCAAGGTTACCAACCTCACCGACTACGGTGCATTCGTGGAAATCGAGCAGGGCATCGAAGGCCTGGTACACGTTTCCGAAATGGACTGGACCAACAAGAACGTACACCCCGCCAAGGTTGTGAGCCTGGGTGACGAAGTCGAAGTCATGATTCTGGAAATCGACGAAGAGCGCCGCCGTATCTCCCTGGGCATGAAGCAATGCAAACCGAATCCCTGGGACGAATTTGCCGCTGGCCAGAAGAAGGGCAACAAAGTTCAGGGCCAGATCAAGTCGATCACCGACTTCGGCATCTTCATCGGCCTGCCTGGTGGCATCGATGGCCTGGTACACCTGTCCGACCTGTCCTGGAACATGCCGGGTGAAGAAGCCGTGCGCAACTACAAGAAAGGCGACGAAGTGGAAGCCGTGGTGCTGGCCATCGACGCCGAGAAAGAGCGCATCTCCCTGGGCATCAAGCAGATGGATGGCGACCCCTTCTCCAACTATGTTTCCACCCATGACAAGGGCGACATCGTCAATGGCACGGTCAAGACCATTGACGCCAAAGGCGCGGTCATCGCACTGGACGGCGAAGTGGAAGGCTACCTGCGCGCCTCTGAAGTTTCCCGTGATCGCGTTGAAGATATTCGCAGCCACCTGAAGGAAGGCGACGAAGTCGAGACCAAGATCATCAGCGTGGACCGCAAGAACCGTAACATCAGCCTGTCCATCAAGGCCAAGGACATGGCGGATGAAACCGACGCAATGAGCAAAATGGCCAGCGAGCAAAGTGCGGCCAGCGCCGGTACCACCAACCTGGGTGCCCTGCTGAAAGCCAAGCTGGACAATAAAAACAGCGGTCAGTAACAATCGGGTAAATCCGGCTGGGGTTCGCCCTGGCCGGACCGTCCTCGCAGGGAAAACTCATGACCAAGTCAGAATTGATTAATAAGCTGGCGGCTCGCTACCCCCAGCTTGTAGCAAAAGACGCAGAGCTTGCGGTCAAGACTGTACTCGAAGCCATGGCGACCAGCCTGGCCCAGGGTGAACGCATAGAAATTCGCGGGTTTGGCAGCTTCAGTCTGAACTACCGCCCGCCACGCGTCGGGCGCAATCCAAAAACCGGCGGCAAGGTAAGTGTGCCGGAAAAATATGTCCCCCACTTCAAGGCAGGCAAAGAACTGCGTGAACGTGTGGACTACCCGGAATAAAGTAATTTCCCGGCTCCTGACCGGTCAGCCAATATGGCGGCATAATCGCAAGATCATGCCGCTTTTTTCTTGATGAAGATTTAAGACATGCGTTATTTGTCCTTGATTTCTGGCATTGCACTATTTCTGCTGGCCCTCGGTTTTGCTTTCAAGAACAGCAATAGCATCACCATGCATTATTTTCTTGGCTATCAGTGGCAAGCGCCGCTGGCGCTGATCCTGGTGACGGCATTCAGCCTTGGCGCGGCATCCGGCATTGCCGCGACGCTCGGACTGGTATTCAGACAGCGGCGCGAAATCCAGAAATTGCGGCGAGAAGCCAAGGCTCTCTCGCAGACCTTCACAACCACCACCCTGGACGCCCCCGTCCAGCCCAACCCCTAGGGCAAGCTGACGATGGAATTCGAATTCTGGTGGCTACTGGCGCTCCCCCTGTTCTTTAGCCTCGGCTGGCTGGCCGCACGGATTGACATCAAACATCTGCAGTCCGAATCCCGCCGCCTTCCGGCTTCCTATTTCAGGGGGCTGAACTTTCTCCTCAACGAACAGCAGGACAAGGCGATCGAGTCTTTCATTGAAGTTGTGCGCGCCGATCCGGAAACCGTGGAACTTCATTTCGCCCTCGGCAGCCTGTTTCGCCGCCGCGGAGAAATCGAACGCGCCATCCGCATGCACCAGACCCTGGTTGACCGCACGGGGCTGGACAGCGAAAAAAGACTTAGCGCAAGCTTCGAACTGGGCCAGGACTATCTGAAAGCGGGGCTGCTGGATCGTGCCGAGCAAATTTTCAGCGACTTGCGCCAAACAGCCTACGCCGAACAGGCGCTCAAGTTTTTACTGGAAATTTATGAAACCGAACGGGACTGGAATAACGCCATTGCCATTGCGGGACAACTGAGTGCGACATCGCCCACTTCTTTCAACAAGGAAATTGCGCAATTTTTCTGCGAGCTGGCAGCAAATGAAACCGCCCAGAGCAATCCGGATGCCGCTCGCGCTCACCTCAACCAGGCATTGCAAAGTTCCCGTAGCTGTGCCCGCGCAAATATCATGCTGGGCGACCTGGAAGCACAGGCGGGACGCCATGCAGAGGCCATTCAGTTCTGGAAGCGAATCGAAACCCAGAACCCGGAATACCTGACGCTCACCGCTGCAAAACTGCTCGACAATTACCGTACGCTGGGACAAAGCAACGAAGCCCTGATTCTGCTGCGCGGCTATCTGACCCATCATACTTCCATCGATTTGCTCAATACCACATTCCAGGCCGTGCTTGAACTTGAGGGCCCGCGCGCCGCCTATGAGCTGGTTCGCGACGAGTTGCGCCGCAACCCCAGCCTGCTGGGACTGGACAAGCTGCTGGAAGCTGCGCTGCTGGATGCCCCAGCCGAGCGCAGGCAGGACATTTCACTGGTAAAAAATCTGATTCACCAGCACAGCCTGCGCCTCGCCCTCTACCGCTGCGAAAGCTGCGGCTTCAAGGCACGGCTTTTTCACTGGCGCTGCCCCGCCTGCGGTGGCTGGGAAACACTGCCACCCAAGCGCAAGGAAGATCAGGACACTCCATCATGACAAACGCGCAACAAATCACAGACCCCAGAATCATTGTCGCACTGGATTACTCCAGCGCCGCAGCCGCATCGCAACTGGTGGCGCGCCTCGACCCCACCCTGTGCAAACTCAAGGTGGGCAAGGAACTGTTTACCGCGGCCGGCCCGGCCTGGGTGGAGCAACTTGTCAGCCAGGGATATGGCGTTTTTCTCGATCTCAAATTCCATGATATTCCCCATACCGTCGCCCAGGCATGCAAGGCTGCGGCCGGCCTCGGCGTATGGATGGTCAATGTTCATGCCCTTGGTGGCCGTGCTATGATGAACGCCGCGCGCGAAGCGCTGGAAAGCGTGCCGCAGCGGCCCAAGCTGATCGCGGTCACGGTACTGACCAGCATGGGTTCAAGCGACCTGGCCGATTTGGGAATCAGCGAGGAACCGCAGCAACTGGTGCGCCGCCTGGCCGCACTGGCCCATGATTGCCATCTCGACGGCGTGGTCTGTTCGGCGCAGGAAGCGGCCATGTTGCGGCAGGAACTGGGCGCGGGGTTCTGTCTGGTTACGCCCGGCATACGCCCGGCCAGCGCCAGCCAGGACGACCAGAAACGCATCATGACACCGGCCGATGCGCTGCGCGCGGGCGCGCACTATCTGGTGATCGGACGCCCCATCACCCAGGCAGCAGATCCCTTGCAGGCATTGCAGGCGATCGGACAAGAGATTGCAAACATTGGAGAACTGAAGTGAAAGTCAGCATTATTGGAACCGGCTATGTCGGACTGGTGACCGGCACCTGCCTGGCGGAAGTGGGCAATGACGTGGTGTGCCTGGATCTGGATGAACGCAAGATCGGCATGCTCAAACAGGGCCAGATCCCCATTTACGAACCCGGCCTGGAAGACATGGTTCAGCGCAACCAGGCTGCCGGGCGCCTGCGCTTCACCACTGATGTCGCGGAAAGCGCCGCCCATGGCGTGATCCAGTTCATCGCCGTGGGCACGCCGCCGGACGAGGACGGTTCCGCCGATCTGCAATATGTGGTCGCTGCGGCCCGCGCCATCGGCCAGCACATGAACGAATACAAGGTCATAGTCGACAAGTCCACCGTGCCGGTCGGTACCGCCGACAAGGTGCGCGCCGCGGTGCAGGAAGAACTGCAGAAACGCGCTTCGGGCCTCGATTTCAGCGTGGTTTCCAATCCCGAATTCCTCAAGGAAGGCGCTGCGGTGGAAGACTTCATGCGCCCTGACCGCATCGTGGTCGGCACCGACAATGCCAAGGCGACGGAACTGATGCGCGCCCTCTACGCCCCGTTCCAGCGCAACCACGAACGCCTGATCGTGATGGACGTCAAATCCGCCGAGCTGACCAAGTACGCCGCCAACGCCATGCTGGCAACGCGCATCTCGTTCATGAACGAGCTTGCCAACCTGGCGGAAATCCTTGGTGCCGACATCGAACATGTACGTCACGGCATCGGATCCGACCCGCGCATCGGCTACCACTTCCTCTACCCCGGTTGCGGCTACGGCGGCTCCTGCTTCCCCAAGGACGTGCAGGCGCTGCAACGTACCTCGCGTGCCAACGGACTGGAGCTGCAGGTATTGAAAGCAGTGGAAGATGCCAACGACCTGCAAAAGCACATCCTGCTCAAGAAAATCACCGAGCGCTTCGGCAACGATCTGTCCGGCAAGCGTTTCGCGCTCTGGGGCCTGGCATTCAAGCCCAACACCGACGACATGCGCGAGGCGCCCAGCCGCGTGCTGATCGAAGGCCTGTGGCAGCGTGGCGCCACGGTTGCCGCCTACGACCCGGCGGCGATGGAAGAAACCCACCGCATCTATGGCGACGACAAACGCCTCACCCTGTGCGACTCGCCCATGGCAACCATGGTCGGGGCCGACGCGCTGGCTATTGCCACGGAATGGAAAGTATTCCGCGCCCCGGACTTTGCCGCCATCAAGTCCAGCCTGAAAAACCCGGTCATTTTCGATGGCCGCAACCTGTACGAGCCGAAAGCGGTACGCGAACAGGGGTTGGAATATTTCCCGATTGGACGGCTGTAAAAGGTGAGGGTCCCGCTTGCGCGGGATTCCGACTTTCTTCGCGATACATCGCGTGAAAGATCGTATATGAGGAGTGAAGAGTGAGGAGTGAGGAGCTAAAACGCGCTCGCGTCCTGGTGGTCGGCGACGTCATGCTCGACCGCTACTGGTTCGGCGAGGTCAGCCGCATCTCGCCGGAAGCGCCGGTGCCGGTGGTGCATGTCGGCAAGACCGAGGAGCGCCCTGGTGGCGCGGCCAACGTGGCGCGCAATGCCGCTGCCCTGGGCGCGCAGGTGGCGCTGCTCTCGGTGGCGGGCACCGACGAAGCGGGTGACTGCCTGGCCCGGCTGCTGGAGCATGAGAATATCAAGGTGGTGCTGCACCGCGATGCGGAACTCGACACCACCATCAAGCTGCGCGTCATTGGCCGCCAGCAGCAGTTGCTGCGCATTGATTTCGAAACCTGGCCGGGCCACGAGGTGCTGCAGAACAAGCTGGCCGATTTCGAACGCATGCTGGCGGACTCCGACGTGGTGATCCTTTCCGATTACGGCAAGGGCGGCCTGACGCACATCCGGCGCATGATCGAACTGGCCCGTGCTTGCGGCAAACCGGTTCTGGTGGACCCCAAGGGGGAAGACTACGAGCGCTACCGCGGCGCCACCCTGCTGACGCCCAACCGCAGCGAATTCAGGCAGGTCGCGGGCAGCTGGCACAACGAGGAAGAACTGACGCGCAAGGCCCAGGCCCTGCGCAGCCAGCTTGACCTTGCCGCCCTGCTGGTCACGCGCAGCGAGGAAGGCATGACGCTGTACCGCGAAGGAGAGACTTTGCACGAACCCACCCAGGCGCGCGAAGTATTCGACGTCAGCGGCGCCGGGGATACGGTAATCGCCACCCTCGGCACCATGCTCGCTGCCGGGGCGGATTTGCCAGAAGCGGTGCAGCTCGCCAACCGCGCCGCCGGCATCGTGGTCGGCAAGCTGGGCACGGCGGTGGTGAGTCACGAGGAATTGTTTGGATGAAAACATTTAACCACGGAGCGCACGGAGAACACGGAGATTGCATGTCAGTGAAATTGGGCGTTAATTTCTCCGTGCCCTCCGTGCGCCGTGGTTCATATTATTGAATAAGGAAGAATCATGTACACCATCGTCACCGGCGCCATGGGATTCATCGGCGCCAATATCGTCAAGGCCCTCAATGATCGCGGCGAGACCAACATCATCGCGGTGGACAACCTGAAGAAGGCCGACAAGTTCAAGAATCTGGTGGACTGCGAAATTGCCGATTACATGGACAAGGAAGATTTCCTCGACGCCGTACTGGACGGGGCGTTCGACGACTCCATGACAGCCGTGTTCCACGAGGGCGCCTGCTCCGACACCATGGAAACCGACGGCCGCTACATGATGGAGAACAACTACCGTTATTCCATCACCCTGCTGGAACACTGCCAGAACGAGGAAATTCCTTTCCTCTACGCCTCATCCGCCAGCGTCTACGGCGGCGGCAGCATTTTCAGCGAGTCGCGCGAACACGAAAGCCCGCTCAACGTCTACGGCTATTCCAAGTTCCTGTTCGATCAGTACGTGCGCCGGATGTGGGAAGAAAAAACCGGCCAGATCGTGGGCTTCCGCTACTTCAACGTGTACGGCCCGCGCGAGCAGCACAAGGGGCGCATGGCCTCGGTCGCCTTCCATTTCTTCAACCAGTACCAGGCCGAGGGCAAGGTCAAGCTGTTCGAGGGCTGCGAAGGCTATGGCCACGGCGAGCAGCGGCGCGATTTCGTGTCGGTTGAGGACGTGGTCAAGATCAACATGTGGTTCCTCGACCACCCGGACCAGTCCGGCATTTTCAACCTCGGCACCGGCCGCAGCCAGGCTTTCAACGACGTTGCCGTGGCCGCCGTCAACGCCTGCCGCAAGGCAAAAGGCGAAGCCTCGCTGACCCTGGAGCAATTGCAGCAGCAGGGCATCATCGAATATGTCACCTTCCCGGAAGCGCTCAAGGGCAAGTACCAGAGCTTCACCCAGGCCGATATCTCGGCCCTGCGCCAGGCCGGGTACGAAACCCCGCTCTACACCGTGGAACAGGGTGTGGAACGCTACGTCGAGCACCTGCTGAAACAGCGCTGAGCACCTCAACCCGGCGGGAGCCTCAGATTGAAAAGATTCCTGATCGTTTTGCTGGCCTGCCTGGCTTTCATGGGCACGGCACGGGCAGGCGTGCTGGTGGATCTCAACAGCGCCACCCAGGCGCAGCTCGAATCGGTGAAAGGCATCGGCCCGGCGAAAGCCCGGGCCATCATCGACTACCGCCGCAAGATGGGGCCGTTCCGCAACGTGGACGACCTGAAAAAAGTGACTGGATTCGGCCCAAAAACCGTTGCCAGGATGCGTGCCGAACTCACTGTCAGCAAAGCCAGCGCAGCCGCGCTGAGGTCCGACGGAAAAAACGTGCATAATAAGCAACCATGATTTCCTCGAGAAGCATTCCAGCGTGAATTCGGCCCGCTTCGCTTTCATCCCGCCCTGGCTTGATCCACTACGCGCGATTGCCGTGGCCATGTTCGACAGCAACGGCGACATCATCGAGGCCAACGAAGGATTTCGCTTTAGCCTGACGCCCGGAACAAGCGAGAACGTGGCACATCGCCTTGTCGAACCGTCGCTCGACCAACTGGTGAAAATGCAGCCGGACGAAACAGGCCTGCTTTACACCGGACTGATCACCCTCAATATCGGACAGGGCTTGACCCGGGCCTTTGCCGGTTCGATTTTCCGCCGCAACCAGTTATTCATGCTCGCAGCGGAACTGGACATCTCCGCTTTCGAGTCTCTCAGCAGCGAAAACGAGCGCCTCAACCAGGAACTGGAAGAAAACCGCAAACTGCTCTCCAGGCGCAACCACACCTTGCAGAAAATGAAAGAGGAAGTTGAAGCCATCAAGCGCAATGACGGGCTTACCGGCCTGGCCAACCTGAAGCTGCTCGATTCGCGCGTGAACGAGGAAATCCTCCGCTGGGAGCGCTACCGCCGCCCGCTTGCCCTGGTGTTGCTGGACCTGGACAACTTTGACAGCATCAATGACCAGTTCGGGCGGAAAACCGGCGACGAACTGCTACAGCATGTGGCCACCATCCTTAACGGCGCGACCAGGACCCTGGACCTGGTCGCGCGCTATGGCGGCCAGGAATTTGCCGTGTTGCTGCCGGAAACCAATGAAATGGGTGCCATGATCGTGGCCGAGCGTCTGCGCATGGATATGGAATCCCTGCTCATCCTGCCACTGCTGCGCCCCCTCACCGCGAGTTTCGGCGTTGCCCTGCTGCAACCGGACGAAAAGCGTGAAACCTACTACGCCCGTGCCGGGCGCGCGGTAAAACATGCCAAGGAACATGGCAAGAATTGCATCGCCATGGCCGGGATAGATGCCGAACTCGACCATCTCTACCAGAATACTGCCAGGGAGCAGGAGCCTCCAGTGCAAACATAGCAATGCGCGCTTAATTATTTCTGAAAGAATGGATCAACATGAATTTCAAAACCATTGAAGATTTTGTCGGCAACACCCCGCTGGTCAGGCTCAAACGCATCCCCGGCAACACCTCGAACACTATCCTGGTCAAACTTGAAGGCAACAATCCGGCGGGGTCGGTAAAAGACCGCCCGGCCCTGTCCATGATCATGCGCGCCGAGGCACGAGGTGAAATCAGGCCCGGCGACACCCTGATCGAGGCCACCAGCGGCAACACCGGCATCGCCCTGGCGATGGCGGCGGCAATGCGCGGCTACAAAATGGTGCTGGTAATGCCGGAACACATGAGCATGGAGCGGCGTCAGGTGATGCGCGCCTTTGGCGCCGAGATTGTGCTTACACCACGGGAAGGCAGCATGGAAGCGGCCATCGATACCGCTCACCGGCTCCGGGACGAAGGCAGGGGTATCATCCTCGACCAGTTTTCCAACCCCGACAACCCGCTCGCACACTACGAGGGCACCGGCCCGGAAATCTGGCGCGACACGGAGGGGAAAATCACCCATTTCGTCAGCAGCATGGGCACCACCGGCACCATCATGGGCTGCTCGCGCTATCTCAAGGAACAGAATCCGGATATCCGGATCATCGGAGCCCAACCGGCGGCGGGCTCGCAGATTCCGGGCATTCGCAAATGGCCGTCGGAATACCTGCCCAGCATCTGCGATTTCAGCCTGGTGGACCAGATCATCGAAGTCCACCAGAACGCGGCGGAAGACATGACTCGCCGCCTCGCCAGGGAGGAAGGTATTTTTGCCGGTATCTCGTCGGGCGGCGCGCTGGCGGCGGCACTCGAAGTATCCGCCCAGGCCGAGAACGCCATCATCGTTTCCATCGTCTGCGACCGGGGTGACCGCTACCTCTCCACCGGCATCTTTCCCGCCTGACGCATGAACCTGCTCAAAGCCCTCGCCGCCGTTGGCGGCATGACCCTGCTGTCGCGTATTCTCGGCTTCCTGCGCGACGCCATCATCGCCCGCGCCTTCGGTGCAGGGATCGCAACCGACGCCTTTTTCGTCGCCTTCAAGCTGCCCAACCTGCTGCGCCGTCTGTTCGCCGAGGGCGCCTTCTCCCAGGCCTTCGTGCCCATCCTGGCCGAGTACAAGACACGCCGCGGCCACGATGCCACGCGCGACCTGGTGGATCATGTCGCCACCCTGCTGGCGCTGATCCTGCTGGGCGTGAGCGTCATCGGCATTCTCGCCGCGCCAGTGGTGATCTGGATCAGCGCGCCCGGCTTTGCCGCCACGCCGGAGAAATTCGACCTCACCGTGCAAATGCTGCGCTGGATCTTCCCCTACATCTTCTTCATCTCGCTGGTATCTCTGGCGGGCGGCATCCTCAACACCTACAGCAAATTCTCCGTGCCCGCTTTCACCCCGGTGCTGCTCAACCTCTCCTTCATCGGCTGCGCGCTGTGGCTCGCGCCTTACCTGCATCCGCCGGTGATGGCGCTGGCGGCGGCGGTACTGCTCGGCGGCGTGCTGCAGCTTGGCTTTCAGCTCCCTTTTCTGGCCAGAATCGGTCTCTTGCCGCGCTTCCGCCTGAACCTGAAAGACGAAGGCGTATGGCGCATCCTGAAACTGATGGGCCCAGCGGTGTTCGGCGTCTCCATCGCCCAGATCAGCCTGCTGATCAACACCATCTTCGCCTCCTTCCTCGAAACCGGCAGCGTGTCCTGGCTCTATTACGCCGACCGCCTGATGGAATTCCCCACCGGCATGCTGGGCGTGGCGCTCGGCACCATCCTGCTGCCCTCGCTGGCCAAGCATTACTCCGACGACTCTCCCGAAAAGTTCTCCAGCCTGCTCGACTGGGGGCTGCGCCTGACCCTGATGCTGGCCCTGCCCGCGGCACTGGCGCTGGCGATGCTGGCGGTGCCGCTGATTTCAACGCTGTTTTATTATGGCAAATTTTCCGCCCACGACCTGTGGATGACGCGCGAGGCGCTGGTCGCCTACAGCGCCGGCCTGCTCGGCCTGATCATGGTGAAGGTGCTGGCCCCGGGATTCTATGCGCGGCAGAACATCCGCACCCCGGTCAAGATCGCAATTTTCACCCTGTTCGCCACCCAGCTCATGAACCTCGCCTTCGTCTGGAAACTCCAGCACGCCGGGCTGGCGCTGGCCATTGGCCTGGGTGCCTGCCTCAATGCCGGCCTGCTGTACTACCATCTGCGCAAGCACAGGATTTACCAGCCCCAGCCCGGCTGGACCGCCTTCCTTTTCCGGGTCGCCATCGCCCTGGCGGTCATGGCCGCCACCCTGTGGTTCGCCATGGGCCCGGAAGCCGCCTGGCTAGGCGGCAGCATCGTAACCCGGGCGCTGCACCTGGGATGGGTGGTCATTGCCGGGGCAAGCGCCTATTTCGCGGCGCTGTGGCTGGTGGGGGTAAAGCCCCGGGATTTCGTGAAACGCGGGGCGGAATAGCGGGGGAAACCGCGGAATCACGTCCGCCGGGGGGGCCGGGTGAATCGCTCCCTCGCCTTGCCGCCACCCATATTTATGGGTATGATGAATTGTCTTTCCCCTAAAATATCCGGCCATGAAAACCACCATTGAAATACCCGACGATCTCTTTCGTCAGGCCAAGGCGGCAGCCGTTGCCCGTGGCATGACTTTGAAGCAGTTGATCACCGGAGCAGTAGTGCACGAGCTGGGCCAGGCCGTGGACATAGACGACCAGGCAACCGCACGCCAGCGGGCGCTGCGCTTTGCCGCTGAAATCGGGCGTCTGGCACAGGACAACGCAACCGACTGGAAGTGCGGCAAACCGGCCATGCAACAGCTTTTTGAAGACCGCAGTGCTCGCAATTATTGACGCTTCCGTGCTCGTTTCCGCATTCAAGGCGGATGAAGAGCAGCACGCAACAAGCCTGGAATTCCTGCGCGTGGCGATTGAACGCAGTGTGCATCTTTGCGCACCCGCCATCCTGTTTCCCGAAATGGCGGCGGCCTTTTCCCGCCCGGGCAGGAATTCGCCGCTTGCTTCCCGGATAATGGAGCAAATCCGGGTCTGGACACCTATCCGCATCTACCCGGTTGACGAATCGTTGGCGCTGGCAGCGGAGCACGTCGCGCTGGAATGTTTCATCCGGGGCGCCGATGCAATCTATGCCGCGCTGGCGAACCAGCTGGGAGCTCCACTGGTATCCTGGGACAGGGAACTTCTGGCGCGCGCGCCGGCAGGCGCCCATGCCATGACACCGGAAAACTGGCTAAGCGAGCGTTGACCGGCCCCATTTCCTTTTTCCTGACAGAATCAACCCGAATTTTTCATAAATAAAATGCTGAAAATCTACAACACCCTCGCCCGCGCCAAGCAGGACTTCATCCCCATCGAACCCGGCAAGGCCCGCATGTATGTGTGCGGCATGACGGTGTACGACTATTGCCACCTCGGCCATGCCCGGGTGCTGGTGGTGTTCGACATGATCCAGCGCTGGCTCGGGGCGGAAGGGCTGGACGTCACTTATGTGCGCAACATCACCGACATCGACGACAAGATCATCCGGCGTGCCGCCGAAAACGGCGAGGACATTTCCGCGCTGACGGGGCGCTTCATTGCCGCCATGGACGAGGATGCCGCCGCGCTGGGGGTGCAGAAGCCGGCGCACGAACCGCGCGCCACCCAGTACGTGCCGGGCATGATCGCGATGATTTCGCAGCTGATCGCAAACCAGCTGGCTTATGTCGCGGACAATGGCGACGTGTGCTATGCGGTGCATGCCTTTCCCGGCTACGGCAAGCTTTCGGGCAAGTCGCTGGACGACCTGCGCGCCGGGGAACGGGTGGACGTGGCGGCAGGCAAGCGCGACCCGCTTGATTTTGTGCTGTGGAAATCGGCCAAGCCCGGCGAACCAAACTGGGATTCGCCGTGGGGACCGGGACGGCCGGGCTGGCACATCGAGTGCTCGGTGATGAGCGACGCGCTGCTGGGTGAACATTTCGATATCCACGGTGGCGGCGCGGACCTGCAGTTCCCGCACCACGAGAACGAGATTGCCCAGTCCGAGGGCGCGCACGGCCACCAGCACGTCAACTACTGGATTCACAACGGCTTCGTGCGGATCGACAACGAGAAGATGTCGAAGTCGCTGGGCAACTTCTTCACCATCCGCGAAGTGCTGCAGAAATACGATCCGGAAGTGGTGCGCTTCTTCATCCTGCGCGCCCATTACCGCAGCCCGCTGAACTACTCCGACCAGCACCTGGACGATGCCAGAGGCGCGCTGACGCGGCTTTATACCGCGCTCAGCAACACCCCTCCTCACTCCTCACTCCTTACTCCTCACCAAGTAGACTGGAGCGACCCTTTTGCAGCCAAGTTTCGGGCAGCAATGGAGGACGATTTCAACACGCCCGAGGCCATTGCCGAACTTTTTGATTTGGCGACGGAAGCCAACAAATCCGGCGACCCCGTGAACACTGCACTGCTGAAGTCGCTAGGCGGAGTACTGGGCCTGCTGCAGCGCGACCCCAGCGAGTTCCTGCAAGGCGGCCTGGGTGGTGAATCCGGCAGCGGCTTAACGCCACAGGAGATCGAGGAGCAGATTGCCGCCCGTGCTGAAGCTCGCAAAACACGGAATTTCGCCGAGTCGGATCGCATCCGCGACAATCTCCTGCAGGCTGGCATCGTCCTCGAAGACAAGCCCGGTGGCGAGACCTTGTGGCGTCGCGCCTGAAGCGTCAGAAAATTCCATCGTTCAGGCCGCCTTCTGACCCATGAAGTGACGCGCGTAACGCTGGTTCAGGCGCGCCAGTGGCAGCAGCACCAGCACATCGGCGGTATTGAAATCGGGATCCCAGGCCGGCTCGCCGCAAATATAGGCGCCGGTACGCAGATAACCCTTGATCAGCGGCGGCATGGGCGGGTTCAGGTCGCGGTTGAGGGCATCCAGCGGCAGCGGGTGACGCGGAAACACGCGCCACTCCACCGGGCACATGTTGTCCACGCTGATGCGGTGATACAGGCTCGCGGCGCTGTGACCGCCGTCCGCCATGCTGATGCTGGCGCAGCCAATCAGATAGTCGTAACCCCGGGTGATCATGTACTCAGCCAGGCCGGCCCACAGCAGGGTGATCGCGGCGCCGCTGCGGTAATCGGGATGCACGCAGGAGCGGCCGACTTCCGCCATGCGATCGCTGAGATGGGCGATGCGGGTCAGATCGAATTCGCTCTGGGAATAGAAACCGCCGATTTTCTTCGCCTGCTCCGGGCTCAGGATGCGGTAGGTGCCGACCACTTCGTTGCTGTCGCTATCGCGCACCAGCAGGTGGTCGCAGTAGGGGTCGAACATATCCTGATCAACGCCGGCCTTGCGGGTAGGCAGACGCGCCCCCATCTCCTCGGCGAAGACCTTATAGCGCAGGCGCTGCGCTTCCTCGATATCGGCTTCACTCCGGGCAAAGCAGTAAAACAACTTGGCCTCGCGGCGCTTCACCACTTCTGTCTGTTGACTCAGCAACATCTCGTTCTCTCCTCTCCAATTTTGTATGAGCGAACGATAAACAGAGGCAGTGACAGATAAGTGACAGCCAGCTTAAGTTTTTGTGACCGGGCAAAAAAGGCATTTCAGCGCCAAGGACGCAAAGGTTCGCAAGGGAACACCATTTATGAATGGCCTCGCCAGCCAGGCCGCTCATATATTCAAGCACTCGAATTCCTTTGCGCCCCTTTGCGTCCTTTGCGGTTCAATGGTTTTTTAAGGGTAAAATGGCATCCATGCAAACCGCCCCCAGCATCACCTCCCACCGCAAATACTGGGCCAAACGCTTCGGCACCGCGCCTTTCCTGCCCACCTCGCGCGCGGAGATGGACGCGCTTGGCTGGGACAGCTGCGACATCATCATCGTCACCGGCGACGCCTACATCGACCACCCCAGCTTCGGCATGGCGCTGGTGGGGCGGCTGCTGGAGGACCAGGGCTTCCGCGTCGGCATCCTCAGCCAGCCCGACTGGCACGGCCCGGCGGCCTTCAAGCAGCTGGGCAAGCCCAACCTGTTCTTCGGCGTCACCGCCGGCAACATGGATTCCATGGTCAACCGCTACACCTCGGACCGCAAGATCCGCTCCGACGACGCCTACACCGCCAACGCAGAGCCCAA
This sequence comes from Sulfuricella sp., assembly GCA_041651995.1. NCBI lineage: Bacteria > Pseudomonadati > Pseudomonadota > Betaproteobacteria > Nitrosomonadales > Sulfuricellaceae > Sulfuricella > Sulfuricella sp. The sequence continues at coordinate 245,340 of JBAZID010000001.1, forward strand.
CAAACGTCCCGACCGCGCGGTGATCGTCTATTCGCAGCGCTGCCGCGAGGCCTATCCCAAGGCCAATATCGTGGTCGGCAGCATCGAGGCCAGCTTGCGCCGTATCGCCCATTACGACTACTGGTCGGACAAGGTACGACGCTCGGTGCTGCCCGATTCCAAGGCAGACATGCTGATCTACGGCAACGCCGAGCGCGCGCTGGTGGATCTTTCCCACCGCCTCGCTGCCGGGGAAGCGATCGCCGACATCACCGACCTGCGCGGCACCGCCTTCATGCGCAAGGAAATACCCGAGGGCTGGACGGAGATGGATTCGAGCCATCTCGACATGCCGGGGCCAGTGGCGGCGCATCCCAATCCTTACGACGAAAAACCAAGCCCAACCCCTCCCGGCCTCCCAACCCCCCCATCCCCCCTTATCAGGGGGGGGTGGACCGGGGAGGAGAAAACCGTCGCCTCCCCCCTGACAAGGGGGGATCGAGGGGGGTTAGGGGTTGAAGCACCCATGCACTTCCACCCCAAGCCCAAACTCGACCGCACCCACACCTTCGTCCGCATCCCCTCCTACGAACAGGTCAAGGACGACGCAGTGCTCTACGCCCATGCCTCGCGCATCCTGCATCTCGAATCCAACCCTGGCAACGCGCGCGCCCTGGTGCAGGGGCATGGCGAGCGCGAGGTGTGGCTCAACCCGCCGCCGCTTCCGCTCACCACGGCGGAAATGGACCACGTCTACGGCCTGCCCTACGCCCGCCGCCCGCACCCGTCCTATGGCGAGGCGCGCATCCCGGCCTTCGAGATGATCCGCTTCTCGATCAACATCATGCGCGGCTGCTTCGGCGGCTGCACTTTCTGCTCCATCACCGAGCACGAGGGGCGCATCATCCAGAGCCGCTCGGAAGCCTCGATCCTGCACGAGATCGAGGAAATCCGCGACAAGACGCCGGGCTTCACCGGGACGATTTCCGACCTGGGCGGCCCGACCGCCAACATGTACCGGCTCAAGTGCCGCGACCCGAAAATCGAATCCGCCTGCCGCCGCCTGTCCTGCGTGTTCCCGGACATCTGCGTCAACATGGGCACCGACCACGGCCCGCTGGTGCAGCTCTACCGCAAGGCACGCGCCATTCCCGGCGTCAAGCGCGTGCTGATCGGCTCCGGCGTGCGCTACGACCTGGCGGTGAAAAGCCCGGAATACGTCAGGGAACTGGTGACCCACCACGTCGGCGGCTACCTCAAGATCGCCCCCGAGCACACCGAACCCGGCCCGCTGTCGAAAATGATGAAGCCGGGCATCGGCACCTATGACAAGTTCAAGGCGATGTTCGAGAAGTTTTCCAAGGAAGCGGGCAAGGAACAGTACCTCATCCCCTACTTCATCGCCGCCCACCCCGGCACCACCGACGAGGACATGCTCAACCTGGCGCTATGGCTCAAGGCCAACGGCTTCCGCCCGGACCAGGTACAGGCATTCCTGCCCACCCCGATGGCGCTGGCCTCGACCATGTACCACACCCATCGCAACCCGCTGAAGAAAGTCACGCGAAAGAGCGAGGAAGTGCCCATTCCCATGGGCGAGCGCCAGCGCCGCCTGCACAAGGCTTTCCTGCGCTACCACGATGCCAACAACTGGCCGCTGCTGCGCGAAGCCCTGAAGCGCATGGGGCGCAGCGACCTGATCGGCAACGGCAAGCGGCACCTGGTGCCGCACTGGCAACCCGCCGGCACCGGGATCGCAGCGGAAGGCACGCGCCGCCCCGGCCAGCAGGCTCAGGCGGCGAAAAAGCCTACGCCTGCCACAGCGCGTCCACGTGCTGCCGCAAAGCCGGCAAAACGTCCTGCTCGAACCAGGGGTTGAGTGCAAACCAGCGCTGATTGCGCGGGCTGGGATGCGGCAGGGGAAGAAATTCCGGCAGGTATTCCTGCCAGGCCTGCACCGTGGCGCCAAGGGTCTTTTGGGCATGCTTGCCGAGGTAATAGGCCTGCGCGTAGCTGCCGATCAACAAGGTCAGCCGCACCTGCGGCAACTGGGCACGCAACTGCGGGTGCCACAGCGGCGCGCATTCCGGGCGCGGCGGCAGGTCGCCATTGGCGCCGGTACCCGGATAGCAGAAAGCCGCCGGGATGATGGCGATGCGTTGCTCGTTGTAAAACTCCTCGCGCGACATGTTCAGCCACAGACGCAAGCGATCTCCGGAAGGATCGTTCCACGGAATCCCCGACTCATGTACCCGCCGCCCCGGCGCCTGCCCCACGATCATCAGCCGCGCGCTGCCAGCCGCACGCAGAACCGGCTTCGGCCCGAGCGGCAGATGCGCCTCGCACAAGCGGCAGGCGCGGATTTTTTCCAGTAAATTATCAAGACTCATGGGGAGCGAGGTTAATGTGGCTTGCCATGCAAATGGATATGCGTAATTCTGACAGCATGGCCGCACGACCACGATAATGCAATGCAGCAAACGGACCGTCGCATTGCGCCACTTTATCCGGCATCATGACAAATGAGGCATACACTGCGCTATGCCTTCAATTTTCTTAAGGTCAAGAATTATGTTTTCGCATGATTTTATTGAAAAAAATGCCGCGCGAACGCTGCGGTTTGGCATTTTCTGCGTTCTGGCAGGGTTTGCCCTATCTCATGCATCCGCGGCCACTGTGGGTGGCGAAGCCGTAAAAACCAAGGAAATCAAGTATCGCGACGGCATTATTACTTTTTCTATTCCCAAACACTGGGTAGAGGAATACGAACCCGAGGGCGACGGGATATTCTATGAGAAAGGCGAAAACACTGGAAAGCTGCGGATCAATGTGATCACCGTGAATTTGCCCAAAATGGTTACAGCAAATTCAGGGGCCAAGGCGCTGTGTATTCTGAAAGACATCAAGTCCTCCGAAGTCGATAATCTGCCGAATGGAAATGCAATAGCAAAAATTATCGAGCGCACTACCGAGCAGGGTCAGGCTGTTACGCATTACTGGTGGTACGTTGCACGCCCGATTCCGCCGCAACACGTACGATTGGCGACATTCTCCTACACCATTCGCTCAGCGTTGGAAAATTCGCCCGGTACGGATGCAAAGCTTCAGTTTCTGGAAGGCGCCATACGAAATACCATATTTCACCCGCTGCACGACCTTTGACATTTCCGGGCATGAGTCCGGCCTGGAAACAAAAACGCCCATCCTTCGACGGGCGTTATGGAAAAAAACCGGGATTTCACCCCGGCTTCCCCTGATTAACTGCCCATATCCGTGAAATCCAGATCCAGATGAGGAGAATCCACATCCACCAGATTCTGGTCAATCATCTCCCAAGTATCCGCATCGACGATGTCTTCGGCAGGATGGTGTGCAAAAGCCGAAAATGAAGTCAGCAGGGAGGCAAGTACAGCAACTTGAAGTGCTTTTTTCATAAATCAATTCCTGTAAAATTAAGAAAGTAATCAACGAATCATTCAACCCGTCGCGTTCACCCGCCAAATGGCTGAAACGCTGTTGTGACCGTCGATGTGATGCATGGTAGGGAAAATAGGTTTCCGGGCTATATCACGCGGGTAACAAAGCGTAACAAGATGTTTCATTGCCCGGTAATGCAGCCCGACGTGGAACCGCCCATGTATTTATCTCCGGAATCCGTCCAGCAAGCCGTGTGCTTTTCTTCTAGAATGAGCGCCTTGCAACTTCCGAACAAAGCCATGCGACTGATTCTCGCCCCGATGGAGGGGCTTGCTGACCAGGACATGCGTGATGTATTGACCCGCCTGGGCGGCATTGACCTGTGCGTTGCCGAGTTCGTGCGCGTCACCCACCATCTGCTGACCGAGCGCGTGCTCCTGCGCACGGTGCCGGAGCTGGCCAACGGCGGCTGCACGCGTGCCGGGGTGCCGGTACGCGTGCAGTTACTGGGCAGCGACCCGGTATGCCTGGCTGAAAATGCCGCACACATCGCGGCTCTTGGCGCACCGGGCATCGATCTCAATTTTGGCTGCCCTGCCCCCATGGTCAATCGTCACGGTGGCGGCGCGGCCCTCCTGCAATATCCGGAAACCATACACACCATCGTCGCCGCCACGCGCCGCGCCGTGCCGCAACACATCCCCGTCACTGCCAAGATGCGCCTTGGGCTGACGGATACCTCGCTGACGCTGGACTGCGCCCGCGCCATCGAAGCAGCTGGCGCCGACGAGCTCACCGTCCACGCCCGCACCAAGACCGACGGCTATCGCCCGCCCGCGCACTGGGAGTGGCTGGCCCGCATCCGCGAGGCCGTGAAACTGCCGCTGGTGGCGAATGGAGAAGTGTGGTCGCCGGAGGATTGGGAAAACATTCGCCAGGTCAGCGGTTGCAGCGACGTGATGATCGGGCGCGGCGCCATCGTCCGCCCGGACCTGATGCTACGCATCAGGACAGGAGAGGCGGCCATGCCCTGGCCCGCCTTGCTCCCGTGGGTGGTGGATTACTATCAGCGCCTGCGTTGCCGGGTGGAGGCAAAACACGCGCCAGGGCGGCTCAAACAGTGGCTGGGCATGCTGCGCAGCGCCTACCCGGAGGCAGACATGCTGCACCAGACCTTGCGCACCGAGCGCGATCCGGATGCAGTGGGAAGAATGCTGCTGGGGCGTTAACGTAAAACACGTTTTGTTGAAGCGTGAAGTCACTCGCTACGCTTTGTTTGTGAAGCGTGAAATGTAAAAACACCCGCACTTCGACAAGCTCAGTGCATCGCAGATGCCTGCTCCTCGTACCCAGCTTCATCGGGTATTACATTTCACGCTTCACAGCAAGGGCAAAGCCCGAGCGGTTTCACATTTCACCTGTCGCCTAGAGACGCCTACTTTTGGTTCATGATCTAAGGCGGCGATTCGCCATGACAGTTAAGGCAGAACCTTGTCGATGACGATCGCGACGTCCTGCTGTCCGAGCTTGACGGGGCTGACCCGGCCAAGCAGATCGCCGCTTTGCGTCATGGCCTGCCCCGACTTCGATACGCGCGCGCTAAGCATGACTTCGGCGTGATTTGAAAGTTTGTCATTGGGCGTCATGGCAAGCGAATCGTCCAGCGTGAAACGATAGGGAAGCTGTCTGGCTTCGATTTTCAGACTGGCTATCGGCATTTTCGGGCCTTTAGGCATCTGTGCGTAAATGAACACCGCATCGCCAGGGGCTACCTTGCCGGCAAATTCACCGCTCAGCGAAACCGTACCTGAAATGGCCGCAGCCGTTCCGGTCTTTGTTTCAACGGCTTGTGCGGGAGAGCTTTGGGCGCTTGCCACAGACAGGTTGTCCAGCCCGGCCAAACCGCCGGCCCTCTCGGCATCCCGGATTGCCGCCCTGATTTGATCGCCATAAGCATCATCCGGAGACATGAGCTGAAGCAAGCTGCGCCAATAGGCCGCTGCCTTGGAGAAGTCCTGGGCCTGATATGCAGCGCTTCCTGCAAGATTCAGCGCCTTCCCTTCCCGCGGGTTCAGCTTCAGCGCCTGATTAATCAACTCCTGCGGCTTGCCCTGCAAGTTTCCGCCCTGCGTCATGGCATATGCGTCGGCGTAGTCCGCCAGCACGCCGGCATCACCGGGAAGGAGCTCGCTGATTTTAGCGAAAATCCGCGCCGCCTCGCCATATTGCCCGGTTGCGCCATAGCTGCGCGCCAGCATGTGCCAGCCAGGAATATCATCAGGATTTTTTTTCAGCCGGTCTTCAAGCGCGGCAATCATGGGGGCGGCATCGTGCTGCCCTTTTTCGGCCATTGGGGGCGGGGCACTGCGCTGCATCATGGCCGCATCGGGGTTGCCCAGGGCAACATAAATCCCGATCGCCAGCAACGGGATCGCCCCGGCAAGCGCATAGCCCAAGCCACGGCCCGTCTGGCTGGCTGCCACCGGAGCGGCTTCCACCGGGACGTCCTCGCTCAGACGTTTCTCGATTTCAAGCCGTGCATCGTCGTAGAGTTGTTGCTCAAGTTCGCCGCTTTCGAGATCGGCCTTCAGTTCCGCCAACTGATCATGGTAGATGGCAATGTTGGCAGCCTTGCGGTCGACGTGATCTGACTGGATATGGCGCCGCAACAGAGAGGGCAGAATGAATGCCAGCGCAACCCCGATGAACAGGAGAAAGAGTACCCAGAACAGTGAAATAGCCCAGAAATTGCTCATGATTTGTTTCCGTTGTTGCCAAGGAGAGCTTCCACGCGTTTCTTTTCTTCCGCGGACAAGGATTCACCGGCAAGGCGCACGCCGCGCCGTTTAAGGTAAAAATAGAAACCGCCTCCAGCGCCAGCCAGCAGCACGAAGGGGCCAAACCACAACAGCCAGGTCAAAGGCTTGAGCGGCGGTTTGTAAAGCACGAAATCGCCATAGCGATCGGTGAGATATTCGATCACCTGGTCATTGCTTTTACCGGCTCTCAGCTGGTCACGGATTTCCTGGCGCAGATCCTGTGCCAGGTCCGAGCGGGAGCCCGCCAGCGATTCGTTCTGGCACACCAGGCAGCGCAAATCCTCGGAAAGAGTGATCATGCGCTGCTCCAGCACGGGGTCTTCGGCAATCGGCACGGCCTCGCCAGCAACGGCAAACAAGGGAAGCCAGAGTGCAAGCGCGACCATCCCGGCTCGCTGCGCGAGTTTCATTACAAGTGTCATTGCTGCAACTCCTTCGCCAGGGGAAGAATTTTTTTGTCCAGGATTTCCGGTGTCAGGGGGCCGGTATGCTTGAGGCGGATGACGCCTTTTTTATCGACCAGATAGGTCTCTGGCACCCCATACACGCCATAATTCATCCCCGTCCGCCCATCGGTATCCATAACCGTCTCGACATAGGGGTTCCCAAAACGCGCCAGCACGGCACGCGCATCGCTGGCCTGATCCTTGTAATCCATGCCGTAGATCGGCACGCTGCCCTGCCGCGCCAGGCTGAGCAGAAGATCGTGCTCCTGGCGGCAGGAACCGCACCATGAAGCCCAGACATTAAACAGCCAGACCTTGCCATGCAGATCCGCCGGACTCAGTTGTTTGGCCGGGTCGGACAACAGGGCGAGCTTGAAATCGGGTGCAGGCTTGCCGATCAGCGGCGATGGCACTTCACGCGGATTGAGCTTGAGACCGATGCCGAGAAAAATCACCAGCACGATAAAAATACCCAGTGGAATCAGAAAACGCTTCATGCTGCGGCCCTCCCCTTCTTGCGCGAGGCGCGGTAACGCCGGTCGGTAATCGCCATGAAACCGCCCAGGGCCATCAGCACCGAGCCGATCCAGATCCACACCACAAACGGCTTGTGGAACAAGCGCACGCTCCAGGCGCCGTCTTCCAGGCGCTCGCCAAGGGCGGTATACAGGTCGCGCGTCAAGCCGTAATCGATCGCCGATTCGGTGAACGGCATGCCGGAAGCCACGTAAATGCGTTTTTCCGGGTGCAGCGTGGTGAATGGCTTGCCGTTCTGGCTTACCTCAAGCGTGCCGCGCGCACCCGTGTAATTCGGCCCGGTTATATCCGTGACGCCGTCGAAGCGGAAGGTGTAGCCCTGCACCGTGACTGTTTCGCCAACGGCCATGCGCATATTGCGCTCGACCTGATAGGACGACACCATGGTCACGCCTATGACGGTCACCGCCACCCCCAGGTGAGCCAGATGCATGCCGTAAAAGTTCGCCGACCAGCCTGCGCTGGTGCGCACCCGGGCACGCACGCCGATGGCCACGGTCACAACGATCCAGAGAGCCAGCAGAATCCCGAGGGAAACCATCGGCTGCCACGTACCCTGCGTAAACGGCAACAGCAATGCCGCCACCACGCTGGCGCCGAAGCCCCACTTCAGACGGTGAGCCAGCTCAGGCACATTCACCTGCTTCCAGCGCGTCAGCGGTCCGACGCCCGCGAGGAAAATCAGCGGCGTGACCAAAGGAATGAATACGGAGTTGAAATAGGGTGGCCCGACCGAGATTTTGCCCAGCCCCAGCGCATCGAGGAACAGCGGGTAAAGTGTGCCCAGCAGCACCGAACCGGTCGCCGTCAGGAGCAGGATATTGTTCACCATCAGGAACGATTCACGTGAAATCAGTGCGAAACGGCCGCCCAGACCGACCTTGGAAGCGCGCATGGCAAACAGGAACAGTGAGCTGCCAATCACCGAAGCCAGGAATATCAGAATGAACAGGCCGCGTGTCGGGTCAGTGGCGAAGGAGTGGACCGAGGACAGCACACCGGAACGGACCAGGAAGGTGCCGAGCAAGCTCAGGGAAAATGCGCCGATGGCCAGAAACACCGTCCACGCCTTGAAGCTGCCACGCTTCTCGGTCACGGCCAGGGAATGGATCAGCGCCGTGCCAACCAGCCAGGGCATCAGCGAAGCATTCTCTACCGGATCCCAGAACCACCAGCCGCCCCAGCCCAGTTCATAATAAGCCCACCAGCTGCCCATCATGATGCCGATGGTCAGAAACGCCCATGCCGCCGTGGTCCAGGGACGCGACCAGCGCGCCCAGCTGGCGTCCAGCTTGCCGGACAGCAGCGCGGCTATCGCGAAGGCAAATGCCACGGAAAATCCGACATAACCCATATACAGAATCGGCGGATGAACCACCATGCCCGGGTCCTGTAGCAGCGGGTTAAGATCGGAACCGTCCATGGCCATATCCATGCGCAGGAAAGGATTTGAAGTCGCCAGCATGAACAGCAGGAAGCCGAAGCTGACCAGGCCCATCACGCCAACCACCCGCGCCACCATGTCATCGGACAGATGACGGCTGAACAGGGTGACCGCCACGGTCCACATGCCGAGGATAAAGGTCCACAGCAGCATCGAGCCTTCATGCGAACCCCAGGTGGCGGTGAAACGGTAAATTTCGGGGAGGCGGGAATGGGAGTTGCGGGTTACGTTTATGACTGAAAAATCGTTGCTCAGAAACGACCAGGCCAAAGCGCAAAAAGCGATGGCGACAAACAGGAACTGCGCTCGCGCAGCCGGCCTGGCGACCGCGATCCAGGCCGGATTATTGCGCGCAGCCCCCACCAGCGGCAGGACGCCTTGAACCAGCGCCAGCAGCAGCGCCAGAATTAATGCGAAATGGCCAAGTTCTGGAATCATTGTTTACCTTTCTGCGTTGAAGCTGAGTCTTGTGGAGTGATCAGGGTTTTCTGGGATTTTTGCGCCTGTTCGAGGGCGTCTGCGGCCTCGGGTGGCATGTAGTTCTCGTCGTGCTTGGCCAACACCTGCTCGGCCACGAACACGCCGCCGGGATTCATGCGCCCTTCCGCCACCACGCCCTTGCCTTCCTTGAACAGGTCGGGCAGGAGTCCCTTGTAAGTCACGGGAATGGTCTTCGCCGTATCGGTGATGCGGAAATGCGCGGTCACGCCGTCAGGCTCGCGGCGCAAGCTGCCATCCTCGACCAGCCCGCCAATTCGGAATGCCCGCTCGAGCGGCGCCTCGCCGTTGGCAACCTGGGTCGGGGAGAAGAAAAACACCAGATTGCTCTGGAAGGCGTTGAGGACCAGCGCTGCCACCGCGCCCAGCGCCAGCAACACCACGGCAATCAGAATCAGTTTTTTATGTCGTGACTTCATTGGCTATCTGTATCCTTTTCAGCCTTGCCATATTTCACCGCGCGCAGCGCCTGCTTCAAGGCATTTTGCCGCCGCGCCCTCAGGAGCAGTACCTCGCCGGCGACCAGGACGGCTGCCGCTGCATAAGACCCCCACACGTAGAGGGCATATCCGCCCATGTGGAAAAACTCGGACCAGCTATTCCAGTTCATACCTTGGACTCCAGCATTTGGGCAACCCACTGGCTATTTCGTTCACGCTCCAGAATGATGCTTCGTGCCCGTGACAGCGCCGCCGCAATGGCATACATCCATACCGCGAATGCCATCACCAGCATGCCTGTCAGCATGATGGTGGCCATGCTCGGCGCCTTGGCCACGCTTACCGAAGCGCCCTGATGCAGGGTATTCCACCATCTGACGGAAAAATAGATGATCGGCACGTTGACCACGCCTACCAGCGCGATCAGGGCGCCGGCGCGGTCGGCGCGGCGCGGATCGTCAATCGCGGCCTGCAGGGCCATGAAGCCGATGTAGAGAAAGAACAGGATCAATTCCGAAGTCAGGCGCGCATCCCATACCCACCATGCGCCCCAGGTCGGCTTGCCCCACAAGGCTCCCGTCCACAACGCGACGAAAGTCAGCATGGCCCCGGTGGGCGCCAGCGCGCTCATCATCATGAAAGACAGGCGCGTATTGAATGCCAGCCCGATCGCCGCCCAGACGGCCATCACCACATAGATGAACATCGACATCCAGGAGGCGGGCACATGGATGAAGATGATGCGGTAGGATTCGCCCTGCTGAAAATCCGTGGGGGCAAGAACGAACCCGATGTACAGCCCGGCCACCGAGAGCAAAGCGGCTGCGGCATAAAACCATGGGGCCAACCTGCCGGCAAGGTTGTAAAAAGTCGCCGGAGAAGAATATTTGTACCAGTTAATGCTGTTCATTATTCAATCGAAATCCGCAATGCCGCCGCCACCGCCCAAGGCGTCAGCAAGAAGGCCAAAATCAAAATACCACCCAGCAATGACAGGTGCGCTTCCGCGCCCAGCCCAGACATTGCACCATCCACCGCGCCAGCGCCAAAAATCAGCACCGGGATATAGAGCGGCAGCACCAGCAGAGAAACCAGCACGCCGCCGCCACGCAAACCCAGGGTCAAGGCCGCCCCGACCGCACCAATCAGGGACAGCACCGGCGTACCGAGCAACAGCGAAAATATCAGCACGCCCAGTGCCTCGGTCGACAAACCGAACTGGATTCCCAGCACCGGCGCCACGAGAATCAGCGGCACCCCGCTCACCAGCCAGTGCGCCAGTACTTTAACGGTGATCCAGACCACAGGCGGTGTCGGCGTTAAAACCAGTTGCTCCAGCGTGCCATCGGCGTAGTCGCTGGCGAACAGCCGGCCCAGCGAAAGCATGGCCGCAAGCAGCGCCGACACCCACACCACGCCGCCGCCCATCAGGCGCAGCAGCTGGGTGTCAGGCCCCACGCCAAGCGGAAACAGGCTGGCAACGATCACGAAAAAAAACAGCACGGTAAGCACATCCCCGCGCCGCCTCATGGCCAGCATCAACTCGCGCCGCAATAAAGCAAAAGCTGTTTGCATCATATATTTATTACGCCAACTGCAAGATTCTGGGCTCAATACCCGGAATCATGACTGGCTGGTGAGTGGTCAGCAGAACCATGCCACCGCGCTGCAAATGCTCACCAATCAGGGACTGCACCAATTGCAGCGCAGCCTGGTCAAGCGCGGTCAGCGGCTCGTCCAGAATCCACAATTTAGCCTTGACCAGCAGCATCCGGGCAAGCCCAACGCGCCGACGCTGCCCTTGGGACAGCGATTTCGCGGGGAGGTTCAGGCAATGGCCCAAACCAAGATAGCCAAGCGCACCCTCGACTTCGTCCCGGCCCAAAGGAACCCCGGCCAGCCGGCAGGAAAAATCGAGGTTTTCGAAAGCGCTCAGATCCTCCTTGACCGCCGGGGCATGCCCGAAATAGGCCATCTCGGCGTGATAGCTTTCGCGTGCCGCGTCAATTTTTTCGCCGCGCCACAGAATATCGCCGAATTCCGGCGCCAGTAAGCCACACACCATGCGCAGCAAGCTGGTTTTGCCACTGCCGTTAGTGCCTTGCACCAGCAACAGTTCACCCTCGCGCAAAATAAAATTCAGGTGGCTGAACAGCGTACGCTCGCCTCGAACACAGGCGAGGTCTTTCCCTTCCAGCATCAATAAACACCCTAATCTTGAACCAGCGTCCTGCCGGCAAGCCGCCAAAAAAGGAGCAATTGTACTGGATAAAATCTAAAAATGGGCCCATTAACAATCAGACGCTCACAAAATTTGGTGTTTTGGAACGGGCCCCAGGAGTGGCAGGGTTCAGTCTATTCAAGCAGGCTTTTCCAGCTCTTTGAGTATCGACATCACCAGCCCCTTGCCTTGAGCCTCCATGCCCCGAGTCAGCAAATCCGCATCGCGCTCTCCATTCACCAGGCGGCGCATGATTGCTGCCAGGCGCGCCATATCTCCACCGGCGCCACTCATCTGCTCAGCCATGCTGGCAAGCAATTGCAAAGCCTGCGCATCCCCGCTGGCCGAAGCCTTGATTATTGCCGCCAGCCCCGGAGCGGCTGCGCCAGAATCCGCCCTGGCCTGTGGGTCCGGGAGCGTGGCCGGGTTTTTGATGCCCTCCAGAATCGCCCCGGCAATGATGAGATCCTCTTCATCCAGGCCATTCAGCAAGCTCGTGTCCCGCTTGCCGTCAAGTATCTGGCGTATTGCCTTCATGAGCGCGACCCAGCCATTTTCCTCCGACACCTTGATGAGCGGCGCCAGCGTGGGGATCAAATCACGCTGGTGGCACGCCATCACCACGCGATGAATCAGAGCCGCATGGATTTGCAGGATTTGCTGGGATTTTTCCGGTAAAACTGACATTTCAATGACCTTCGGTAAAGCGGATGATATGGCGGCGATCCCGCTTGGTAGGACGGCCCTTGTGTTCGAAAACGGGCTCGACTCTTAATTGTTCCTTGAGGACAGCGCGCGCCGCAATGCTTTCAGGGGTTTCCTCGTACAGCAGCGCCGCTTCGCTGGCCGGGCCACGGCGCTCCGACAGGGCGCGCACCTTGACCGTGATTTCATAAGGGCCCTGGCGAATACTCAATTCATCGCCGGCATGCACGGCTCGCGCTGGCTTGATGCGCTCGCCATTGCAATGCACCTTGCCGCCATCCACCGCCTGCGAGGCCAGCGAGCGCGTCTTGAAAAAACGTGCGGCCCACAGCCATTTATCGATGCGGACCTTGGCTTCTGCCGGGGCATGGGACATCAATGCAGGTTCTGCGACGCCTAGGCGGGCGCATCCATGGCAAACGCCTGCTCGGCATCCACCTTGTCAAAGACGTAATGCTTGTTGCAGAACTCGCAATCCACCTCGATCGCATCCTGCTCCTGCAACATCGCCCGCACTTCCTCATGCCCGAGCATGCGCAGCATTCCAGCCACGCGCTCGCGGGAGCAGGGACAATGGAAACTCACCTCCTGGGGATCGAACACACGCACATCTTCTTCGTGATAGAGGCGATGTATAATCTGCTGTGCCGGCAGACCCAGCAATTCCTTGCGCGTCATCGTAGAGGCAAAATGCACCGCTCGCTGCCATGAATCCGGATCGCCTTCGTTTTTTTCCGGCATCTTCTGCAACAGCATGCCGGCCGCACACTGCTCATCCGCACCCAGCCAGAGACGAGTATCCAGTTGTTCGGAACGGCTCATGTAATCTTCCAGCGCATCCGCCACCGACTGCCCCACCAGGTCGACAACGCCCTGATAGGTCTTGCGCCCGTCGCGCGGGTCAATGGTCATGACAAAGCGCCCCTGGCCCAGCAATTCCGCCAGCGAGCCGCCAGCGACCTCGCCCTCCCAGTGTGCCATCGCGCGCATGGTCAGATCGCTCATGCACTCGACCACCAGCAACTTGACCGGCCCGTCGCCCTGCATCTGCAAAATTATGGAGCCGGAAAACTTGAGTGACGCCGCCAGCAGGGCTGCGGCAGCCATCAACTCACCCAGCATCCCGCGCAACACGGGCGGGTATTCGCGACGCTCCAGCACCGCCTGCCAAGCCGTATCCAGATGGACAATTTCGCCACGCACGGCGGCGTGTTCAAACATGAATCGTTGCAGACTATCCCGGTTTTCCAAGGCAATTTCCAAGGCTGAAATAAGCGCCATATTCTACATCCTGATTGACAAAGGGGATAAATAAAGTAAAATGCGCGCTTCGTTTGGGACGTTAGCTCAGTCGGTAGAGCAGCGGACTTTTAATCCGTTGGTCGGCGGTTCGAATCTGCCACGTCCTACCAGATGAAAAAAAGGGGTTACAGGAAACTGTAACCCCTTTTCATTTCCGCGCCATTCCAGAGAATGCAGCAAGCCGGGCGCGCACTTCTCCATTAATAATCAGCACTGGCAAACAACATGAAAAACAGCATCGATGCCCATGTCGAATTTTCTTTCCAGGGAGAGTCATATGCTCCATTTGCGACAATAGCCCTGGACGAATTACTCGAACATCACGGGTCCATTCCGCCGCTGCATGCGATCCTGGCTGAAAAACATGGCATCGACACCTACTCCTATCTCTACGAAGTCATGGAGCAGGCGGAGATTGTTTTCGATAACGCCCAGGGGCTGGCTGCCGGGTTCCTGAGCAGCGGGGTGTTTGATGCCGAGGCATTTGCCGCTCACTGGCGGGAAAACCGGATCCTGGTCCGTTTGCAGGCAATTGCCGCAAGTGAATTGGGCATTGACCATCTTGAACAGCATCAGGCGCTCAAAAACGCGTTATTCCGGGCCTACCACGCTGGCAAGGGTTGCGTGGATTAGCTTAAGCACCCCCCTCAGCATCTCACTACTGATAAATCTGCTCTTGCTAACTCATAAATAAAATTGATGCTGCTATAATGGCGCGGCAATTTTGGAGTGATACCGCATGCAAATTGATGACCCGGCACTATATGAACTCGCCATCGAAATGGGCATTACCGATGAAGAAGTCAAGGCGCGCAAGGCTTTCCTGGAGTTCGACGACACCGACATCGCGCGCCTCAGGATATTGCACGAGGAACTGAAGGATGCGCGCGCGGAGGTGGTCGATGCCTTTTACGACCACCTCCTTTCCTTCGGCGAGACCCGCGCACTGCTCGGCGATGACAGCTATGTCGAGCGCCTCAAGCAAACCCAGAGCCAGTATCTCGACGGCCTGACCGCGGGTGAATACGGCGGCAGCTATGCCCGCGACCGCCTGCGCATCGGCATCGCGCATCAGCGCATCGGACTGGGGCCCAAATGGTATCTTGGCGCCTACCACAAATATCTTTCCATGCTTTTTCCCCATCTGTGGAAGGCGGGCGGCCTTGCCGATCACGCCACCCTGGAGAACATGCGCGCCCTGCTCAAGGTGGTCTTCTTCGACATGGGCATCGCCATCGATACCTATATCCACGACCGGCAAAAGAACATCAGCTTCAAGATGTCGCAACTGGCTGCGCTCAACCAGGTGGCCGCCGCACTCACCTCTTCGCTCAGCCTGCGCGAAGTCCTCGACGAAGTGATGCGCTGCGCCATCGCCTTCACCCATTCGCGCGCTTCCTGCATCGCCTTTTACGACCAGGCCGAAGGCCTGTTCAAGGACTGGGTGACCCAGGGGCTGTCCGAGCGCTTCGTCAGCCGCATGGCTTTCCGGCGCGGCGGCCTGGCAGATCAGGCATTCACCTCCGGCGCCCATGTGCTCAGCAACGACCAGCCCGGCACCCGCTACCCGCTCAGCGATCTGGCGCGGGAAGAGGGGATCCGTTCCTTCGCCTGCCTGCCGCTGACCTTCCACGACCAGCACTTGGGCGTGCTGTATGTGTATCGCGATGACCGCGACGATTTCCGCAATGACGAGATCGAACTGCTCACCACTTTCGCCAACCTGGCGGCGGGCGCGGTCAACAACGCCCGCCTGCACGCCAGGATGACAGACCTGGCCAGCATGGACGGCCTGACCGGGCTCAGCAACCGGCGCACCTTCGACGAGCGCCTGAGCATCGAGACCGCGCGCAGCACGCGCTACCAGAACCGCTACTCCATGCTGATGCTGGACGTGGACCACTTCAAGCGGGTCAACGACGCCTACGGCCACCCGGCCGGAGACGCGGTGCTGCGCTTTCTGGCCGGCCTGTTGCGTTGCCAGGTACGGACCACCGTGGACATGGTGGCGCGCTTCGGCGGCGAGGAGTTCGCCATCCTGCTGCCCGAAACCGACAAGGCCGGCGCCTACTGTGTTGCAGAGAGGATCCGGCGTGCCATGGAACAATCCAGAATCCCGCTCCCCAACGGCGAGAGCATCGGCGTGACGGTGAGCATCGGCGTCTGCGGGCATCCCGACAGCGGCTATTCCGCCGGAGAGATTGTTGCGAATGCGGACAAGGTGCTCTATCGCGCCAAGCAGGAAGGACGCAACTGCACCCGGGTATTCGGGGATTTGCCCGAACCCGTCGCCTGCCCGGCTTGATGCCGCCCAACCCCTCCCGGCCTCCAACCCCCCTCAGTCCCCCCTTGTCAGGGGGGAAGCCGCTTGCCTCCTCCCCTGTCCACACCCCCCTGGGGGGGGTTAGGGGTTGAATGCCCTGCAGAGCGAGCCATTTCAACGCGCACGGTAAACCATTCAAACCCGACATCGGCTAAGATGAGGAAACCAGACAAGCCGCCTACGCCACGATGCTGAAAAAATTCCTGCCCTACCTGATTTCGGAATCCACGCCTCTTAGCCTGGGCGAGAAGCTACGCGCCACCTTTGCCGCCTTTGCCGCCACCCTTGTCGTGGGGCTGGTCAGCAGCCAGTTCCTGCAGGGCAGCGGCTTGCACATCATGGTCACCTCCATGGGCGCTTCGGCGGTGCTGCTGTTCGCCGCCCCCCACAGCCCGCTCACCCAGCCCTGGCCGCTGGTCGGCGGGCACCTGATCTCCGCCTTCATCGGCATCGCCTGCGCCAAACTGGTGCCGGACTTGTGGATCGCCACCGCGCTGGCGGTTTCCCTCTCCATCCTCGCCATGCATCTCACCCACAGCCTGCATCCGCCGGGCGGCGCGATTGCCCTGATGGCCGTGCTGGGCAGCAATCACGGCCTGGCCAGCGACTTTTCCTTCGTGCTTGCGCCGGTGGGGCTCAATGCCCTGCTGATGCTGCTCATGGCGCTGATACTCAACAACCTGCTGGGGCGCCGCTACCCCGCCCGCGCCTTCCCGGCCCGGGACAAGAAACACCAGCACGACGATCCCAGGCCGCTCGACCGCATCGGCATCGACAAGAACGACCTGCAGCAGGCCCTGCGCGACATGGACGTTTACCTCGACGTCAGCGAGGCGGACCTGAACCAGGTCTACCGCCGGGCCGACATGCACGCCTACCGGCGCAAGATGGGCGAGATCACCTGCGGTGACATCATGTCGCGCGACATCACCTCGGTCGAATTCGGCACCGAACTGGAGGAAGCCTGGGCGCAACTGCGCTTCCACAAGATCGGCGCCATCCCGGTGCTGGACCCGGCACGGCGCGTGATCGGCATCATCTCGCTGGTGGATTTCCTCAAGCGCGCCAACCTCAAGACCTACGAAACCTTCGAAGACAAGCTGATCAAGTTCATCCGCCGTACCCCCGGCCTGACTTCGGAAAAACCCGAAGTAGTGGGCCAGATCATGGCCACGCCCGCTTTCACGGCGGGAGAGGACATGCACATCCTGGAACTGGTGCCCCTGCTCTCCGACCACGGCCTGCACCATGTCCCCATCGTCAACGCCGAACGGCGGCTGGTGGGCATGGTCACCCAGTCCGACCTGATCGCGGCGCTGTACGCGGGCGGAACGAAGCAGGGCTGAACAGCTACCGCACCTGGAGGCCAGTCTCCATCAAGCAGATGAACCGCCAAGGGCGCGAAGGAACGCAAAGGAATTCAACAAATTAGGAAGAAAAAGGGGACGCTACCCTTTTATTCGTCATCGCTAGTTTTTTTAGCAATTAAAGGTTGCGTCCCCTTTATCCCAACGGGCGTCATCTGCAAATTCAATGGTAGACCCTGTTGATTCGCCAAACGCTTGTTGCATGTAACGATAAATGCGCGTACATTGTTGCATGTAACATACATCGAGGAGAGTTCATATGGCATCTACACATATTAATGCACGGGTTCAGAAGCACCGCGATGCACTACGGATGGCGGGTCTTCGCCCAGTTCAGATTTGGGTGCCGGATACGCGCCGCCCAGACTTCGCGGAGGAATGTCGCCGCCAATCACGCCTGGCCGCTCAGGCAGACATGGCCGACACGGACATGTTGCACTTCATGGATGAAGCGTTGGCGGACGTGGACGGCTGGACGGAATGATGCGGGGCGACTTGGTGACGATCGCCATGCAGGGCGATTTTGGCAAACCAAGACCGGCGCTGGTGATTCAGGCCGACCAGTTCGACGAACAGGCAACGGTGACTGTTTTGCTGGTTTCCAGCACTTTGGTCAATGCACCGTTGTTCCGTATTACGGTTCAGCCAAGCGTGGAAAACGGTTTGCAGAAGCCTTCGCAGGTCATGGTGGACAAGGCAATGACCATGAAACGTGACAAGCTGGGACAGGCCTTCGGACGCATTGATGCGGATACGATGGTTGAGGTTGAGCGTTGCCTGGCGGTGTTTTTGGGTATTGCCAAGTGAGAATAACTGACCGCAATTTTAACCCGGCCAAACATCACCATTGGCGGAAATCAAGCATCACGCGCCAGACGGAAATACGGCATTGTGGCAGGGGGCGGGAGGTGATGCGGATGGAGTGTCACTTTGCATCTTATCTAGACCTGACCCCCGATTCTCGCGGCAATGATTGATGCAGCTACGTAGTTCCCACAGTTGCCCGCAGTGATGATGTGCAGCCGGGGTTCACTTGAACATGAGCAGCCCCACACCAAAGACAATCGCAGCAGTGCCTGTGGCTTGTACGCCCGTGAGTTGCTCCCCCAGAAAGAAATAGGCGAGGAGCGCAGCCACCAAGGGATAGGCTCCGGTAATGGCCAGGACGACGCCGGAGCTAAGGCCCGGGAATGACATGGCTTTTACCAGTAATATGTTCCCCACGGCGCCACTCAGGGCTGCGAGTAAAAGCCATGTCATATTTCCACTGATCTTGTCGACAGGAAAAGGGTCCGAGCGGGACACGGCAATCGAAGCGGAGATGACCGCGCCACAGAGCATGACCAGCGCAACCACCCACTCCCCCTGGATTTCTTTGATGGACAGCAGCTTGTAGGAAAATCCCCATACGCCATAAAGCAGCAGGGCCAGCAGGGTGAACACGAATCCTTGAGTCATTCCCAATCCATCTCTAATTCAAAAGCCTGCTTTATTAACACAAACACTTCGGCAGGCGCAATGAAGGTGCTTGTCGCATGTCGATGGAGCTAGCCAGGTGAGAACCGGTCGCTCTAGCGTGGCAGGGTTTGTGGTGTCTTACGTCTGAGCTCAGCGGCGGCCCATCGGGTCCGTCCGCTGCAGCGAATTGTCATGTGTCTAAATCCACGCGAACCCGCAATTCGGTGAACGCCGCACCATCCACATTTTTATTTATACACGCACACTTGGGGTCAGTGGCATGAATCAAGGTCTGAACCCGTGATTGCGAGTAGGTTGATTGGGTGGTGGATGGGGAAACGGGTGTTTGGTTGTTTGTTTGATTGCCGGGGGCAGCCCGGCGGCTGTTTACCTTTCTTGCTTCGCCAAGAAAGGTAAACCAAAGAAGGCGACCCCCATCCACCGCCCCTTCGGGGTACCCTGCGCTGCTCGCCAAGCCGGGCGGCTGCGCGCTCAGACAGTGCTCGCCGACTGCCCCCGGCTAGCCTGTGCTGCTCGGCGGTGGACCGAGGGGAATCAGCATCAAACCTATCCCCACCCTGTATCAGGTCTGTACACCCTCCCCTTGAAGGGGAGGGTGCGCCCTTACCATGCACATCGCGCTGAAGATTTTTCCGGATGCCCAACGTGGAGCAGCCACCCCCTCCCCTCTGCGCCGCTTCGGATTGGCAGGCGAATTGGGGGCAGTCGGCTGCGCCCTGTCCGAGTTCCGCGGCAGGGCACGTCTTGTGTGCCCTGCTAGGGCGAGTTGCGCAGCCGCCCAATTTGCCTGTCAATCCGAAGGAACCCGTAGGGCGGCGCAGCGGGGTGCCCTTTTCTTTCGTCTATTTTCTTTTGGGCAAGCAAAAGAAATGGACCCGCAGCCGGGCGGCCCCGGCATCAAACATTCGCGAAGCGCACAAAACCATGTGGCTCAGTGCCACGAATCAAGGCATGAAACCGTGGCATCGCATGTGATTTTGCAAGACCTGACCCCGCGCATCGAAGACCTGATCCCGCGCATCGGACCCCGTTGGAATGTTAGAACCGACCCCGTGTGCTCCTTAGTATGTTATTTCTGTAAGTAAGGTAGCAATTCGACAACATCTTCGTCCTTCAAGCAGCGAATGGAAACCCCACAACCATTGTCAACGCGGCGACAGCCGATGAACACTGCACCAATTACCGTTGCACCTAGACGCTTAAATATGGCAGCGGCAGCCTTTAACTGTTCACCTTTCTCACAAAGGTCGTCTACGATCAGGATTCGTGTTCCGGGTGGGACAGCTGATTTAAGGACTTTGAAGATTTTTTGTTTGTTATCGTAATCGCAGAACTTTTCGGTTTCAAAATCCGGAGAAAGCACATCAGGCCCCGTCTTTCTGACAAGCACTAATCCGGCCTTCAGTTCATGCGCGACACTAGCTCCGAGAGGAAATCCAAGTGCTTCAAAACAGGCAACCTGATCAGCTTCAGTTTCGTAAGAGTCATACAATTCTTTTAACGCCTCAACAATTTTGTTGAATTTCGTGCTATCAGATAGCGCAGATAGCAATCTTGCTTCCCACTCGCGCTTGCCGGCTAGAGCACTGCATATTTTGTCTTCCTCCATTGGGTGGTCAATCCATTCTTTGAGGGTTATTGTTGCTGCGCAATTTCCAACTGAATTTTCCGTTCGGACAATTCCTGCATCAATTGTTGCGCCAAATCCCCTAGAGGGTCGCCGCCCATGGCTTCGGTTTCTTCGATGGTCTGCTTGAGTTGAAAAATCTCGGTCTGCTGTTGGGCTTCCATTTCCTGCTGCGCTTCGCTCAAACGGCGGCGTAGTTGCGCGATGCGGCGGATGGCTTTAACGATGCGCGAAGCCACATCGGCACCGGCAATCGCCTCGGGGTCTTGGCCATATTCCTTGATTAGTTTCTCTATGGCCTTCTGGTCGCCGCTCTCATAAGCCCGGTTCACTTGCGCCATCAGCGAGGTTCGGCGTAAGCGCTCGGGTTCCGTGGTGGCGCGGTCGGGGTGCATCAGTTTGGCGGCTTGCCGGTATGCCAGCTTGAGTTCCGGCGTAATCTCCGGCGGTGGGACGGGTAGCGCCTCGACCAAGCCCGCTTCCTCGGCGGATTTTCTGGCCTGCTCCTGCGCGGCCTGCGCATGGGCTTGAGCGGCGACATCGTCGGGGAATTGTGCAACGTGCGCATTGGCAATTTGTGCTTCCAGTTCATCCAACTGCGCATACAGCCGCCCCACGGTTTGGTAATAGCGGTGCTGGAACTGCGCGGTTTCTGTTTTGGCGGTTTCCAGCGCCAGTTCAGCCGAAGTGACCTGCTCTTCAAGCGCGGCTTGTTCGCCTTCCAGGCGGGCGAGTTCTTGTTCTTCGGGGAGCATCATTATTTCCAATCAATACCGAGTTCTTCAAGATTAAGCTGAGCATCTTCATACCCCTGCTCAGCGGCCTTACGAAACCAATACACGGCCAGTTCATAATCTTGTTCAACGCCGTGACCTTCCTCATACATTCTGCCAAGTTGCTGTTGGCCTTCTGCATCGCCCCCCTCTGCAGCCATACGGAACCAATACACAGCCTTTCGATATTGTGATGACAGAATTTCATAGGCATGAGCAAGGGTTGTTTGATAATGGGTATTCCCTTGTTTAGCAGCAAGTTCCATCCAGTAGCTCCCTGGATGATCTTTATCATCAAAACAATAAAGGCAGCCTAGAGCCCACTGACCTCTTGCATAACCCGACTCAGCCGCTTTGAGATACCAACGCTCTGCCAGTTCACCATCTCTTTCAACACCGTGCCAAAATTGATATATTTCCCCCAAATCGCACCATACCTCCGCATCAACATTGGCTTGATTGGTCATGCACCACTCAAAAGCCAATTGCGTGTAGTATCGGGCGGGACCTTCACCATACTCAATATCTTTACGTCCGCTGTAGAGAATGGCTAGCGGGTAATAGGCTTTGCCGTAATTTTCATCGGCCAGTCGCTGAAAGATTTTGAAAGCGGCGAATAAGTCAGGATTGTTGGCATTCCAATGTCTGCTTCCTTCTAATCGGTCAAATACCACTCTCGCCTGCCGGTAGAGCGAATCATTATCCTTCAACAGTGCAGCCAACCCACGCCCCACAAGGCTACCGCGTTGTGACGTTGGCACAACCAGATTCTGTGCGGCAATTACGACTGGTGAATTTTCGCGCTCAGTCATTTTTTGACTGCGCAGCTTGCTGCGCCATGAGGTTGCCAATGTCACTACGGCCTATCATTTTAACGCCGGATTTTTTCGCTAATTCCAGCGCATTGGCGGTAAAAGTGCCGGTGGTCGCGACCCACGCGGCATCACATTGGTAATAGGCTTGTCCCGACAATGCTTCTTGCACGGCCGACACACCGACGCTGCCCATGTAGCGTTTGGCTTGCACCGCGATGCGCCGCCCATCTTTGCTTAGAATAAGGTCGGCACCGTAATCGCCAGTCACCGGGGTAAGTTCTGCCGAGTAGCCTTGGGCACGAAACAATCCGGCGAGAAATTCCTCGAATTCCGTGCCGCTGTGCAGATCAAGATCGCTGGCCTTGGCGTGGCCATACGCCTGTTGCCACACGTCTTGCTCGCGTTTCTCTTTGGACAGAATCTTATGCTGAGTTTTGGCAAATTCCAGCGTGTTGCGCAGGTGGCGTTTTTGCGGGTCTTCTTTTGATGGCGATTCGCTTGGCTGTGCGGGAGGCGTAGTTTTACTTGAAAAAACCTGCCAGACCAGCCATGCAATGCCAGCGAAAAACAGGTAGAGGAATAGGTCTTTCATGACGAATAATTCAGGTGTCTGGGTTAGTGCTTTATCACCCAGTAGTTGGTGGGTAGCGCGTGTGACTCCAACTCAGGCGGCATCTGCCCTGTATTGTCCCCTTGGTCTTTGGATGGTAATTCATTTCGTGATGCCTGCACCGAACCATTGGGCGGAACAATCGCAAATGACTATGGCACAGACACTATTTGCGGTCAATCCGGGCACGAGCGCAATGCGCCCTCCGTGCCGCATCGCCCACGGCGGTACGGGAAGAAATCTAACGCGGCTTGACTCGATAAGTGTTTCCATCTTGATCTCGTAACCTTCCGTAGCCATCACTATCGACGGCGCCGCGTAACCTATCGCCGTTGTTGTTTCTCATGCGTACAGATCCGTCACTTTCGATTTCGCCTCGGTATTTATTCGACGGATCGTAGTCGTTCTTTTTTCGCATTTCGATGTCGGTGCTCCCTCCTATCGAACTGCCATATGTGTCCGTTTTGATCTCATAACTGTTACCCCATGCGAAAGCTGTTGCAGATTGAATAAGTACTACGAAAATTGCCAGTTTATAAAAGTTTTTCATTTTGTTACTCCTCGAATATCAAGATGAGCCAAGAAGGCCCACCTTCGCGGCATTCATTGCCCCCTCGCTCTGCAAGTAAAAACACCCCTGTCTTGAACACGGATGAACGTCAATGGACGTAAAATGCGTTGGCTGATTCTCGTTCGGGCAGGCACTCGGCAGCAAGCAAATAAATAGGGGAATTTTTGTGCTTGGTACGTTATTGAAATGGTTTGACAGGAAAGTTTCAAAAGGGAAACGTGGTGCCAGTGGTTTATCCAAGCTGTATGAGGGTGACCGTGGCATTAACGACCTTGCGGAAAACGATGCCGAATTAAGACTGTGGCTGCCTGTCCCGCTCAAGTCGGGGATGGACGAATGCACGGCAGAAATGGGTATAACCGCTGCAAAATATTTGCGGGAATTCTTGGTTGTCTATTTGTACGGAGCACACGAGCTGCTGCGCATGCAATTTGAGAAAACGGGGCTTTATTACGCGCCACCCCCAGCACCACCCTCGCGGCGGGTATTGTTTTCCCGCGCCTATTCCGTCGATTACATCCCCGGACTCGGCAAGAACATCGCACCAATAAAGCTGCATTTGCACAAAAAGATGAAAGCCGATCTGGAAAGCCTGGCTACGGCCTCCGGCGTACCTCTTGGGCAATTCGTCAGGGAGCTTCTTGTTTCGCATTTTCTCGGACATACGGTTTGGCCGGAACGAAAGCAAAGCTGGACAGCTGATCAGCAAAAAATTGCCGATGATTGGGAAGCCAGAAAAATCGAAGAACACAGCGTAACCGAACCATCAACCGAAGAAGAGGCGGCGATTCAGGGTAAGGTTGAGCATATTTGCTGGTGAAATTGGATCACAGCCATGGCATGGAGACTGCGCTGAACGGCTGCGACATGCACCAGCGGCTGCTGGCGGCTTACGCGAAGCTGACCAACGGCACCAGCAGTTAGCCATCCGGGATCGATACCTCAACTGTCATTGCGAGCGCAGCGAAGCAATCTGATGTGAGCGAGTTCAAAAAGACGAGATTGCTTCGCTGCGCTCGCAATGACAGGCAGCAGCCGGGCTCATGCTAAAATTGCGCGATTGATCAAGGAGCTATTCATGAGTCTTTCCACCCTTACCGCGCTGTCACCCCTGGACGGGCGCTACCACAGCAAGATCGAAGGCCTGCGCCCCTATTTCAGCGAATTCGGGCTGATTCACCACCGCGTGCGGGTGGAAGTGGAATGGCTCAAGGCCCTGAGCCGGGACGCCGCCATCGCCGAAGTACCGCCCTTCTCCGCAGCCACTCTGGCCGAGCTGGACAGGCTGGTTGCGGTTTTCTCGGAGGCCGATGCACAGGCAGTGAAGGATATCGAGAAAACCACCAACCATGACGTGAAAGCCGTGGAATACTGGCTGAAGAGCAGGCTCGCCCGTAACGCCGAGGTGATGAAGGTGAGTGAATTCATCCATTTCGCCTGCACTTCGGAAGACATCAACAACCTGTCCCACGCCCTGATGCTTAAGTCGGCGCGCGACAGCGAGATGTTGCCGGGCCTGGGCAAAGTCATCGCCCGCCTGCGCGAACTGGCGCACGGCCTCGCCGCCCAGCCCATGCTGTCGCGCACTCACGGCCAGCCAGCCTCGCCCTCCACGGTCGGCAAGGAACTGGCCAACGTGGTGTACCGCCTGGAACGCCAGAAGGCGCGCATTGCCGGGGTGGAAATCCAGGGCAAGATCAACGGCGCGGTGGGTAACTACAACGCCCATCTTTCCGCCTATCCGGAAATCGACTGGGAAAAATTCGCCAAACATTTCGTCGAGGGACTGGGCCTGACCTTCAACCCCTACACTATCCAGATCGAGCCGCACGACTACATGGCCGAGCTGTTCGACGCCTTCGGCCGCGTCAACACCATCCTGATCGACATGGACCGCGACATCTGGGGCTATATTTCGCTCGGCTACTTCAAGCAGAAGGTCAAGGCGGGTGAAGTGGGCTCTTCCACCATGCCGCACAAGGTCAATCCGATCGATTTCGAGAACTCGGAAGGCAATCTCGGGCTGGCCAATGCAGTGCTGCGCCACATGTCCGAGAAACTGCCGATCTCGCGCTGGCAGCGCGACCTCACCGATTCCACCGTGCTGCGCAACATGGGCGTGGGCCTGGGCTACACCCTCCTGGGCTACGAATCCGCCCTGCGCGGCCTGGGCAAGCTGGAAGTGAACCCGCAGCGCCTGGACGACGATCTCGACCACAACTGGGAAGTGCTGGCCGAACCGATCCAGACCGTGATGCGCCGCTACGGCGTGGCCAACCCGTACGAGCAGTTGAAAGAACTCACGCGCGGCAAGAGCGGCATCAACCGCGACACGCTGCACGTTTTCATCAAGGGGCTGGCAATACCAGACGCCGAGAAGGAACGCCTGTTACAAATGACACCGGCCAACTACATCGGCATTGCCGTGGAGCTGGCAAAGCGGGTTTAAGCGGAAACCCGCCAGGAATCACCCAGCCAGTCCCTGCCAATCAGGAAGTCCGAGTAAAGCCTGGCCTCTGCCGTACCCGCCTCGGGCTGCCAGTCGTAGCGCCATTTGACGATCGGCGGCAGGGACATCAGGATGGACTCGGTGCGGCCGCCGGACTGAAGACCGAACAGGGTGCCGCGATCGAACACCAGGTTGAATTCCACATAGCGCCCGCGCCTGTAAGCCTGAAAATCCCGTTCGCGTTCGCCGTAGGGCAGGTCCTTGCGCCGCTCCAGGATGGGAATGTAGGCAGGCAGAAAATGATCGCCCACGCTCTGCACCAGGCCGAAGCTGAAAGCAAAATCCTGCTCGCTGAAGTCATCGAAAAAAATGCCCCCAATGCCGCGTGGTTCCTGGCGATGCCTGAGATAGAAGTAATCGTCGCACCATTTCTTGAAGTGCGGATAGTGCGCACCGCCAAAGGGCTGCAGGGCATCGAAACAGCTCTGGTGAAAATGCACGGCATCATCTTCATAACCGTAATAAGGCGTGAGATCCATGCCGCCGCCGAACCACCACACCGGGTCAGTGCCGTCCTTCCTGGCAACGAAGCAGCGCACATTCATGTGCACGGTCGGCGCATGTGGATTGCGCGGATGGAGCACCAGCGACACGCCCATGGCCTCGAAGCTGCGCCCGGCCAGTTCGGGACGGTGGGCACTGGCTGAAGGCGGCAGGCTGGGGCCAAGGACGTGGGAAAAGTTGACCCCGCCGCGCTCCAGAACGCGGCCTTCCTCCAGCACGCAACTGCTGCCACCGCCGCCTTCCGGGCGAACCCAGGAATCGCGGCGGAATGATTTGCCATCCACTTGTTCCAGACGCTCGACGATGCTGCTTTGCAGCCTGAGCAAATAGTCATTGACCTGCTGGGTATCCAAAATCATCCTGGAAACCTCAGTTGGACATGGTGGAGTGTGCGGTTTTTGGGGTGCAGGGCAAGGCGCAACGACGCGGAATGGTCGTTCCATTCCAAGGAGTTGCAACGCAGCCATGCGCCACAAAAACCGTGCAATCCACCATGTAGCGGCGTCGCCAAACGGGTGAACCCAAGATTCATGAAGAAATTTATTAAATTCATTGCGTTATGCACTCAATAGAGCGGTCAACCGAGGTTTCCAGGATCATGCCTTATGTTTTGCTTCTGTCCATTCGCGGATGGGCCAGAGCATGACCACCCGCGCGCAAGGCTTCGAACTGGCTGGACGCCAGCGCTGCGGCGACCGCAAGAAAACTCACCGTCCAGGGACGGGATTGTTCACGGCTTGAGGGCCCGGGCCTCAGCGGCAAAAAAACCTGCCGCTTCGCTAAGGGCGCGGTGTACTGCGCGATTGGCGGCCACCACGCCTCCATAAGGATCATTGCTGGCGGCATTCTCGCTGATGTCGTATTCCCGCGTTGCGAGGATGCGCCGCCCTGCCACATCGATCAATTGCGCGCGCAGGGTGAAACGAACCTTGCTCGGCACGGAAGTAAATTCCTGCTGCAAGCGCACGATTTCGCTATCCAGCCGCAGCTGTGCCGTAACCCCTCCAGAAGCCTGCGACACTGAAGCAAATGCGCCGCTCGCTTCCAGCGCCTGCACCAGTACGGGTGCGAGCATTTTCGCGGGCGTATCGACCCACTGATTGCGGGAAAAATATTCCAGTTCGTGAGGCTTCCTGACATAAGCCATGCGCGAACTCTCGAAACCCGGATGCGCCCGTGGTCGGGTCACCAGCAGTATGGGGGCGCCGCTGGCTGCCGCCGGGCCATTCTGGAATTGCGCCTGCAAGATATAAGTACTGAGCTCACCGTTATTGACCGGTTGCAGTGTATTGCACCCGGCTGTAAATACCAGGCCAACAGCCAGGATTCCCGCTCGCATCCATTTCATGACATTTTCCTCATTCTCCGGGACCGCGCTTATCCGGCTGTTTTCCCAGCAACAATATATTGGGGCTGCGCTCGACTTCCTCGCTGACCCGTTTGAGCGTTGCGCTTAGCTCCCGCATCTCGGTTACCGTACGTTCCAGCTCTGGCACCACGCTGTCCGTGACCTGGGTCATGCCTCCGCTGACGCCATCGGCGGTTTTGCGTACCGCCACACTGGCACGGGAGGCATCATTGGCCATCTTTTCCAGCGCCGCTGCGCTTTTGCTCATGCGCTCGATCAATTGCGGAAATTCGGCACTGACTTTTGCCGTGTTATCCATGGTGCGCGCGGCGCCCTGCATGGCGGCATCAATCGCATCCTTGTTTGCAGCGAGGGTGGCCGCGAGCGTTGCCATATCCGCCACCGTGCTGCGGAAGGCGCGCTGGTTTCCATCATCCAGAACGGTGCTGATACCCACGGAAATCTGGTTGAGGCTGGAAAGCAGGTCCGTGACTGCGGTATCAAGGCGGGTCAGCAACGAAGGAATGGACTTGATGACAGGGTATTTTTCGCCCGGTTTTGCCTTCAGATCCGGCGCATCGCGATTGCCGCCGCTGAGTTCAACCTGGGCGATACCGGTCAGCCCCTGGACCCGCAATACGGCCACGGTGCTTTCCTTGATCGGCGTGCCTTGCTCGATATCGAGTTCCAGGCGCACGCGTTCGCCGTGATCAAGAGAAATACGTTTGACCCTCCCGACTTCCACGCCCCGGTATTTGACCGGCGCATTGAGATTCAGCCCGGCCACCGATTCCTGCATGTAGGCCAGGTAGGTATCGTAATTCTTGCGGTATTGCGCGCCGCCGCTCAGCCACAGAATACCGGCCACCAGCGCGCCGAACAGCAATGTGACGAACAGTCCGACAATGGTGTAATTTACTTTTGTTTCCACGCTTGCTCCCACGCCGCCCGGCCACGCGCCCCATGAAAATATTCACGAATGATGGGGTGTTCCGCCTGAGACAGCTCTTCCATGGTTCCAATTCCCAATACCCGGTTCTCGCCCAGCACGGCAACCCGGTCAGATACCCGCCACAGCAGGTCCAGATCGTGCGTCACCATCATGATGGTCAAGCCGAGAGATTCTTTCAAGTTCTTTACCAGTTCATCGAAGCCGCTGGCGCTGAGCGGGTCCAGCCCGGCCGTGGGCTCGTCGAGGAACACCAGCTCCGGCTCCAGCGCCAGCGCCCTTGCCAGCGCGGCCCGCTTGCGCATGCCGCCGGAAAGCTCATTGGGAAATTTGGCACCGGCACTGGCCGGCAGGCCGGTGAGCGCTATCTTCAGCGCGGCCAGTTCGTCGATCAAGCCATCATCCAGACGGGTATGTTCGCGCAGGGGCAAGCCAACATTCTCGAGTACGGTCAGCGAACTGAACAGGGCACCGCGCTCGAACATTACCCCCCAGCGGCGGCGCAGGGGCAGTACGCCCTCATCATCCAGCTCCAGCACTTCCTGGCCGAATACCTTGATAGCCCCGGAAACGGGTTTTTGCAGCAAAATGATTTCACGCAGCAGCGTCGATTTACCGCATCCACTCCCCCCGGCCAGTGCAAATATTTCACCCTGCCGTACGTTCAGACTGACATTCTCGTGGACGGTCAACGCCCCAAAACGCGTGCAGATGCGATCGACTTCGACAATGTAAGGCTGTTCGTCCATCAGATTTTCAGCCAGCTGAAGAGCACGGAAAACACGGCGTCCATCACGATCACCAGAAAAATCGCCTGGACCACACTGATGGTTGTTTGCCGGCCCACACTATCGGCGCTGCCTCCCACCTGAAAGCCCTGAAAACAACCCACGACCCCCACGATAACCGCAAACACCAGTGCCTTGCCCAAACCGACAAGAAAGGAAGAAAGTCTGACTGCGTCCTCCAGCCTGTCCAGGAAGTCCGCGTAGTTGATTCCAAGCTGGGTCTTTGCCATCACCATGCCACCCGCAATGCCGAGAATGTCTGCATATACAGTCAGCAAGGGAACGGCTATAAAAAGCGCCATGATCTTGGGCAACACCAGAAAATCCATGGGCGCGATCCCGATGGTGCGCATGGCATCGATCTCTTCGGTCACCTTCATGGTACCGATCTGGGCGGTAAAGGCCGAACCGGAACGCCCGGCAACGATGATGGCGGTCAGCAGGGGAGACATCTCGCGCAACATGGAAAGTCCCACCAGGTCTGCCACGAAAATGCTCGCTCCGTAGCGCGCCAACTGCTCGGCACCCTGATAGGAAACCACCACACCCATCAGAAAAGAAAGCAGGCCCACGATTGGCAGAGCTTCGAAGCCGGCACTCTGGATATTGTGCAGCAGTGGCCGGATCCTGATGCGGGAAGGCTGTCTAATGAGCCGCAACGCGGACAGGGTGGCTTCACCAACGAAGGCAAACATCATGACCACCTGCGCCATGTGGCCCGCAAATCTGCGCCCCAGACGCTCGAATAGCCCATACCGGGCAGGCTGTACCGCTTCCGCACCTTCAGCGCGTGTCGCGATCATGCCCAGCAAAGCGGTAAAGGCGGGGCTCAGCCCCTGTACTGTCAGCCGGGAACCGGCACGCTTGACTTCCCGCTCCAGCCGGTACAACTGCCATGCACCGGCAGTATCCATTTCTTCCAGCTGGGTGCAGTCAAGCATAAGATCCTTGTCAGCCGGCCAGCTCTGTGCGCTTACCCGCCGTTTCAGGTGATCGGCGAATTGCAATATCCAGGCGCCATGACAGCGGATTACCCCCTCCGCCTCATCTATCGTAATTTCGCCCTGACTGGTTCGTTTCGTCATGTCCCGATTCTGCTTAGACGGAGGCAAAAGATCAAGGATTAAGCTTGAGCCATATCCGGAAATTCCGGGGGCAACCAGCCATTAAGGATTTTTTCCGCCAAAAAAAGCCCGATCACCGTCTTTACATCGGTAATCCGCCCCACGCGTACCCATTCAATGGCTTCGTTCAATGGCATGGTGAACACCTCGAGAAACTCGTCACCGTCGCGCTGATGCATGCCCTCGGTCAATTCCTGGGCGAGAAACAGGCTCATGCTTTCATTCGAATAACCGATGCAGGGATGAATGGTGGCAACATATCTCCACTTCGCAGCGCAATATCCCGTCTCTTCAAGCAGTTCACGCTGCCCGCAAAGCAAAGCAGACTCACCACTGTCCAGCTTGCCCGCCGGTAATTCATAGACATCCCGGCGCAACGGATATCGAAACTGCCGCTCCATGACTACATGCCCATTAGCCAGCAAGGGAATAATGACGACCGCACCCGGATGAAGAATGTATTCGCGCTTGGCGGACTGGCCATTTGGCAGTTGAACCTGGTCTTCCTTCACGTGCAGCAAACTACCCTGATAAACGGTCCGGCTGCTTGTCTGGCTTTCTGTCAGATCATCAGATGAGGACATTATTATCTCCGCGGTTATTTGAAGAGCACGTACAGTCGCATCGTTGCGAAACCTTGCAACCACTGTTCAGCCAGATTCTGGATTTGTGCGAGAACGGTAACGGGAAAATTGTCTATCGCGTGCCGTGGTCAGGCAGCGCCTACACCCGAAAGCTGCGAAATTGAATGGCAACCTAGCGCTTACGCCAAAGGTAGCGGTAGGTAAAGCCGGGAAACGCAAAAACCAGGAACAGGCAGGTTGTGACCGCATAGAATTCCCATTTCTGGGAATGAAGAGGCGCTGCATTAGACTCCAGCAGCATGCTCACCCCACCCACGATAAAATAAAGCACCACAAGCTCCAGAAGGTGCCATGCGATATTTTTCTGTTTTTTCAGGGGGAAAACGAACAGCAGGCGATCAGCGATAAATGGCAGGTTTGCCGCCGCCAGGGCCAGCAACAGCAACACCGCCACACCAGTTATCACAGCAATGAGCGCTGAATCGAATAAGCACAAAGCGCCATCAAAGGCTGAGGCAGAATACCAAGAGCCAGCACGCCCAATCCATTGGCACTCATCAACATGGCCATGTCACCTTCGGGACGAATTGGCGTTACATCCTTCGGCGCGTCGAAATACATCAGTTTGATTATGCGCAGATAATAGAAAGCGCCGATAACCGAGAACAGCACGGCAGATACGACCAGCCAGACGAAACCGGCCTGCAGGGCAGCCTGTAGCACTGAAAGCTTGGCAAAGAATCCAACTGTGGGTGGAATGCCCGCCATGGAGAACATG
This sequence comes from Sulfuricella sp., assembly GCA_041651995.1. Taxonomy (NCBI): domain Bacteria; kingdom Pseudomonadati; phylum Pseudomonadota; class Betaproteobacteria; order Nitrosomonadales; family Sulfuricellaceae; genus Sulfuricella; species Sulfuricella sp. Next base: position 277,297 of record JBAZID010000001.1, read on the forward strand.
AGCAGCAACATCATAAAGGCATACCAGGGACTGCGCTGATTAAGCCCCTTGAAATCTTCCAGATTCTCGGCCTCGAACCCCTGGCGCGACAACAACATGATCATGCCGAAACCGCCCAGGCTCATCAGCACATACACCAGAACATAAAACATCGATGAGCTGTAGCCGTTCAAAGTGCCGGATAGAAAGCCCAGCAGCATGAAACCCATATGAGAAATCGTCGAGTAAGCCAGCATGCGCTTGATATTGGTTTGTGCGATGGCGGTAATATTTCCGATGGCCATGGAAAGGAAAGCCATGATGACCAGCATGCCCTGCCAGTCCTGAACAAGCCCTTGAAAACCTTCAACCAGAAGCCGTGCAACAAAGGCAAACGCAGCAATCTTGGGCGCCGAGCCGATGAACAGGGTCACCGCGGTTGGTGCGCCCTGGTATACATCGGGAATCCACATGTGGAAAGGCACTACACCCAGCTTGAACGCCAATCCGGCGACAATGAACACCAGGCCGAAGGTAAGTATGACGTGGTTGCCTGAGCTGTGCTGAATCACAGTCGCAATCTGGTTGATATTCAAGCTGCCCGTCGCGCCGTACAGCATGGACATGCCGTACAGGAGCAACCCGGAAGCCAGCGCACCAAGAACAAAATATTTCATCGCTGCCTCGGTGGCTACCGCGGAATCACGCTGCAGTGCAACCATGGCGTAAAGGCTCAGGGAAAGCAGTTCCAGCCCCATGTAGAGCACCAGGAAATGATTGGCGGAGATCATCACCATCATGCCCAGCAGGGCGAACAGCGCGAGTGCAAAAAACTCGCCGCGAAACATGCCGCGCAAACTGATGTAAGTGCGTGAATATACGAGCACCACGGACACCGCGATATAACTCATCAACTTGAGCACATCGCTCATGGCATCATCCACGAACATATTGCTGAAGGTATATTCCGGCACTGCGCCGTGTGTCGAAACCGTGATCCAGGCTGCACCCAGCAGGGTGATCTGAGACAGTGCATAGGTTACAAAGCGTGTCTTGGCTGAAAGAAACAGGTCAAGAATGAGAATCAACGAAACCATGACCAGAACAAAAATTTCTGGCAGCGCAGGGATCAGGTTGGGCATTGGAAAAGTCATGAAGCGGCCCTTTAAAGTTTACTTTGTGCCACGTGGGCGAGCAGATTATTGACCGAGGCATGCATCACATCGGTAAAGGGCAAGGGGTAAAGCCCCATCCCGAGGACGGCTACAGCCAGCAATCCCAGCACAAGAAATTCCCGCTTGCTGATATCGGTCAGGTGTTCAACGTGTGAATTGGCTATAGCACCAAAGACAACGCGCTTGTACATCCACAGGGTATAGGCCGCGCCGAAAATCAGTGTGCTTGCGGCCAGGAAACCGTACCAGAAGTTAACCTTGACTGCCGCCATAATCACCATGAACTCACCTACAAAACCACTCGTTCCGGGCAGTCCTGCGTTGGCCATGGCAAAGAGCATGAAGAAGGCTGCAAATTTGGGCATGGTGTTCACCACACCACCATAATCCGAAATTTTTCGGGTATGCATCCGGTCGTACATGACACCGACAGAGAGGAACATTGCGCCTGAGATGAAACCATGGGAAATCATCTGCACCAGCGCGCCTTCCATCCCCATCGAGTTGAAAAGGAAGAATCCTAGCGTCACGAATCCCATATGTGAAATGGAAGAGTACGCAATCAACTTCTTCATGTCATTTTGCGCCAGCGCCACAAGGCCGATATAGACCACGGCGATCAGGGACAGCGTGATCATGAATCCTGACAAGGCATGGCTGGCGTCGGGCAGAATAGGCATGGAGAAGCGCAGGAAGCCGTAGGCGCCAAGTTTCAGCATGATTGCCGCAAGCACCACGGAGCCGCCAGTTGGCGCTTCAACGTGAGCATCCGGCAACCAGGTATGGACCGGGAACATGGGAACCTTGACCGCAAATGCCGTAAAGAATGCGATAAACAACAGGATTTGCACGTTCAGTTCTAACGGCAATTTATGGTAATCGAGAATACTGAAGCTCCCGCCTGATCTGTGATACAGGTAGATGAACGCCACCAGCATCAACAATGAACCCAGCAAGGTATAGAGGAAGAACTTGATTGCCGCGTACACCCGATTAGGTCCGCCCCATACGCCGATAGCGATGAACATGGGAATAAGCATGGCTTCCCAGAAGACGTAGAACAGTACAGCATCAAGGGCCGAAAATACGCCAATCATCAAGCCGGACATGATCAGGAATGCAGCCATGTACAGCGCGGCCTTCTTCTCTATGACCTTCCAGCCAGCAATCACCACCAGCAAAGTGGTAAATGTGGTGAGGAGAATAAACAGCATCGAAATGCCATCCACACCCAGGTGATAATTAACATTGAATGTTTCGATCCATGTCGATTTTTCGACAAACTGCATATCACTGGTCAGGCGATTGAATCCTGTATAGAGCGGTATGCTCACCAGGAAATTTGCGGCGGCGCCGATCAGCGCAATAACGCGAGCCAATGGGGCATTCCGGTCACTGCCCGTGGCAAGCACCAGCACGCCAGCCATGATTGGCAACCAGATAACCCAGCTTAACAATGTCGAACCTTCGCTCATAACTTCCCTAAATTACTTTGTTTCATTACCTGACAAACAGCGAGATCATCAAAAATACGCCTATGATCATGGCAAAGGCATAGTGATAAATGTAGCCGGACTGCGCATGCCTGATCAACGCGGAAAACCAACCAACCAACCGCGCCGTGCCATTGACGAACAATCCGTCAATCAGCCAGACATCGCCAACTTTCCACAAATTCCGGCCCAGCAGGCGCGTTCCGCCAGCAAAGAAGAAGTCGTTGAAGGTATCAAGGCCGTATTTATTCTCCAGAATGCCGGATATCAGGCTGAATTTGCGCTTGATCACCGCTGGCAGATCGGGGCGGCGGATATACAGGAACCAGGCTGTTGCTGCGCCACCAATAGCAAGCCAGAATGGCAGGGTGCCCAGCGCGTGCAGCATCATCCCTGGGACACCGTGAAAATTCTCCGCCATATGGGCCAAGCCATGGTGAGCGGCAGAAATATGAATCGTGTCGCCAAAATAGCCGCCGAACAGCATCGGGCCAATCAGCCAGCCTGCGGCGACAGACGGAATCGCCAGTAGCAACAGGGGCAGCGTGACCACCCATGGCGATTCGTGTGGCTCAGCCGATCCATGATGGCCGTGATCGTCATGATGACCATGTCCGGCGGAAGGCGCATGGCGGAACCGTTCCTCGCCATGAAATGTAAAGAACACCAGCCGGAATGAATAAAAGCCACCAATGAAAACACCCGCGAGAATGGCGAAATAGGCAAAGCCCGCTCCAGGGATGGTCGAAAGTGCAACGGCCTCGATTATCGAGTCCTTCGAAAAGAAACCGGCGAATGGTGGCAGGCCGGCATTGGCGATAGCGCCGATCAGCACGGTCAGATAGGTAATCGGCAGGTATTTGCGGAGGCCACCCATGTAGCGCATGTCCTGCTGGTGATGCATGGCGATGATCACCGAACCCGCGCCAAGGAACAGCACAGCCTTGAAGAATGCGTGGGTCATGAGGTGAAACATCGCCGCAGAGTAAGCCGAGGCGCCCAGCGCGACGGTCATGTAACCCAACTGGGACAGGGTGGAATAAGCGACTACACGTTTGATGTCAGTCTGCACGATTGCTATCAGGGCCATGAACAAAGCGGTGATGGCGCCAATAACAATGACAAAGGACAGGGCTGTTTCGGACAGTTCGAACAGTGGAGACATGCGCGACACCATGAAAATACCCGCAGTCACCATGGTCGCAGCATGAATCAGGGCAGAAATCGGTGTTGGGCCTTCCATGGAATCGGGTAGCCAGACGTGCAGTGGAAATTGCGCGGACTTACCCATGGCGCCGATAAACAGCAGGATACAAATTACAGTCATCAGGCTCAAGGTTTCGCCTGGCAGCAGGCTGACGCTCAGGCCCGCCATTTCCGGAGCCAGGGCAAACACGGCTGCGTAATCAAGTGTGCCGAAATAAGCCAGTACCATACCGATACCCAGCAGAAAGCCAAAATCACCGACACGGTTGACCAGGAAGGCTTTCAGGTTGGCATAGATGGCAGTGGGCTTGGTATACCAGAACCCGATCAGCAGGTAAGACACCAAACCCACAGCTTCCCAGCCAAAGAACAGCTGAAGGAAGTTGTTGCTCATCACCAGCATCAACATGGAAAAAGTAAACAGCGAAATATAACTGAAGAAACGCTGGTAGCCTGGGTCTTCCGCCATATAGCCAATGGTGTAGATATGCACCATGAGCGAAACGAAAGTCACTACCACCATCATCAGGGCAGACAGCCTGTCAATCAGGAAGCCGACTTCAAACCGCATTTCGCCGCTAGTCAGCCAGGTATAGACACTGCCGTTAAAGGTGTTACCTGCCAGCACATCCTGAAAAATCAACACGGACGCAATAAAGGAAACGGTTACGCCAGCAATCGTCACAAGATGAGACAGCGTTCGCCCGATCAACTTGCCGAATAAACCGGCAATTACCGCCCCGACAAGCGGGGCCAGTGGCACGAGCAGATAGAGTTTTTGCATTTCAGTCATGTGTTGAGTTCTCAGCCATCAACTCCCGACCCTCACCGAGAGCCGAGCGCAGAATACTAAATAACTAGCCTTTCAAATGGTCCAGGTCCTGCACGTTGATCGTTCGCAAATTGCGGAACAGCACCACCAAAATCGCCAGACCAATGGCTGCTTCGGCCGCTGCCACAGTCAGAATAAAGAAAACGAATACCTGGCCTGCCACATCATTGAGATAGTGTGAAAATGCAACGAAATTGATGTTCACTGCCAGCAGCATGAGTTCAAGGGCCATGAGCAGAACAATTACATTCTTGCGATTAAGGAAAATCCCCAGCACGCTGATGGTGAACAAAATGGCACCCAGTACCAGGTAATGGGATAGAGTCAGCACAGGTGGTTCCTCAAGATTGTTTCTCCGTTTGCTGTGTAGCTTCCTGCTTTTGCATCAGCTTGGTATCCGCCGGGACTGAAACCATGCGCACACAGTCCTCGCGGCGCACTGCGATCTGATCAGCTGGATTCTGGAACTTCGTGTCCTTGCGGCGGCGCAGCGTGATTGCTATCGCAGCAACGATTGCCACCAGAAGAACGACCGATGCAATTTCAAACGGGTACACATACTCGGTGTAGATCAGCCGGCCCAATTCCTTGGTATTGCTGTAGCCGGGGCCATGAAGATCAGGCACACCCGCACCATTTGCCCAGAAGTTCCGGCCAGCCAGCACCACCACCATTTCCGCCGCCATCAGAACCGCCACCAGCAGGGCAAAGGGAAGATTTTTCCAGAAACCCTCGCGTAATGTATCGTAGTTGATATCCAGCATCATCACCACGAACAGGAACAGCACCATCACGGCGCCTACGTACACAAGCACCAGCACAATGGCGAGAAACTCGGCCTGAAGCATGATCCATAGCGCTGCGGCAGTAAAAAACGACAATACAAGATACAGGGCAGAATGCACCGGATTGCGCGCAGTCACCACACGCACTGCTGCAACCAGCAGAATCGTGGCAAAAAAGTAGAAAATCAGCGTTTGCGCATTCATTAACTGAATCCTGTCAAAAAACTAGCGATATTTCGCATCAGCGGCCTTGTCCTTGGCAATTTGTGCTTCGTGTTTATCGCCCACAGCCAGCAACATCTGTTTGGTGTAGTAAAGATCCCCACGCTTTTCGCCGTGGTAATCAAAAACCCGGGTTTCCACAATCGAGTCCACAGGGCAGGATTCCTCGCAGAACCCGCAGAAAATGCACTTGGTCAGATCTATATCGTAACGTGTTGTCCGACGGGTTCCATCAGCACGCTCTTCCATATCGATCTGAATCGCCATCGCCGGACACACTGCCTCACAGAGCTTGCAGGCGATGCAACGTTCCTCGCCATTGGGGTAGCGGCGCAAGGCATGAAGCCCGCGGAAACGTGGCGATATCGGGGTCCGTTCCTCTGGAAACTGCACAGTGATCTTGCGTGCGAACAGATAGCGTCCGGTCACGGCCATACCCTGAAGCAGCTCGATCAGGAGCAGACTCTTGAAGAATGCATTAAGGCGTTTCATCATTTCTATTTAGTCTTGATCTTCAGTGGAACAAATAACCCAGCGGGGTCTGCATCATTGCGCCCACCACCAGAAGCCAAACGAGAGATACCGGAATAAACACCTTCCAGCCCAGACGCATGATCTGGTCATAACGGTAGCGGGGGAACGTCGCACGGAACCACAGGAACAGGAACAGTACGAAACAGATTTTCGCTATCAGCCAGAAGAAACCTGGAATCCAGTTAAAAGGCGCGATATCGAAAAGTGGCAGCCAGCCGCCCAGGAACAGCAATGACGACAGCGTGGCTACCAGGATCATGTTTGCATATTCGGCAAGGAAGAACACTGCAAACGCCATGCCTGAATACTCGGCATGAAAGCCAACGATCTCGGATTCACCTTCAGCCACGTCAAATGGCGCCCGGTTGATCTCTGCCACGGAGGAAATCAGGTACACCAGAAACATCGGCAACAACGGTAGCCAGTACCAGCTGAAAAAGGTTGAGCCCTTCTGTGCATTGACTATTTCAACCAGATTAAGACTTTGCGCCGCCATCAGCACGCCGACCAGAGCAAAACCCATGGCAATTTCATAAGACACGATCTGTGCGGCAGAACGCATGGCGCCGAGGAATGGGTATTTCGAGTTTGATGCCCAGCCAGCCAGCACGATTCCATAAACCCCCATGGAAGTAATCGCCATGATATAGAGCAGGCTGGCGTCGATATTCGCCAGAACCAGTTCTGGTGAAAATGGAACTACCGCCCAAGCGGCAAGCGCTGGCGCCATCGCCAGCACCGGTCCGAGCAGGAACAGTTTCTTGTTGGCGCCACTGGGAATGATGATTTCCTTCATCATCAGCTTCACGCCGTCCGCAATTGGTTGCAGCAGGCCCAGCGGCCCAACGCGATTGGGGCCGATACGCACCTGCATGTAACCGATCACCTTGCGCTCGGCATACGTGACATAGGCAACCGCCAGAAGCAGGGGGCCGACGATCACGACGATTTTGACCAGCGTCCACACCAGCGGCCATGCGGGGCCCAACAGGGATTGAAAGAATTCCATCGAATCAGGCCTTCTCTACCACAATTTCGCCAAACATCGCGCCTAGCCCGGCTGTCATCGGATGCGAGGCAGGAACCCGCGCACAACCCAGCGGGAGTTTATCGTCTTGCCTGACTCGCATTACAGCGCTCCCCTGGCCCTGGCGCACCACGGCCATGCTGCCATTTTCAAGCTGCAATTGCGCCATCAGTGCACCACTCATTGAAACTTCTGGCGCTGCTCCATCTGCAGTGCGCTGTAGCGCTTCTGCCCTGCGAACCAGTGCATCTGCCTGATAAATGGGTACTTCAGCAATACGCTGAACTCCACTGCCAGCGGGGGAGACATTGATCTCGCCCGTGCCTTGCAATTGATTGTTACACGCACCTGGCAGCGCCGAGTTTCCTTGCCCAAGAATATCAGCGCGAACCTCGTCCGAACTGTTGTATCCGAACCCGTTAAGATTAAACATATTACCCAGCACACGCAGCACTTTCCAGGCTGGACGAGCTTCGCCTTGCGGCTTCACGACCGCATTGAAGCTCTGTGCACAGGCTTCTGTATTAACAAATGTCCCGGATGTCTCGGCGAAAGGCGCCACTGGCAGCATTACATCAGCGTAATTCATGGCCTGATGGCGATAGGCACTCATGGCAACGACCAACTCGGCATTTTCCATTGCCTTCGATGCCAGCTGGGGGTCATTGCAATCCAGTTCAATCTCGGTATTGAGCAGCAAATAAGCCAGACGCGGGTTTTGCAACATCTCGGCGGCATTCATTCCCACCGTTGCAGTTTTTCCCATTGCTCCGGCGAAAGGAACCGCACCAGCAAGACAGGCGCCAACACTGTTAGCGGCCTCGCCCAAAATGCCCAGGGCAGCACCAGATATATTTGCAATTTCCTGCGCCAGCGCATGCACTTCCCGGTAACTCGGGTGATGCAGTACCTGATTACCCAGCAACACAGCCTTTTTGCTGCCCGCGGCCAGGCTGGCAGCAATGGCTTGCGCTGCAGGACAAACCGAAACGGCCGCAATGTCCTGCGGCACCACAAGCTGTTTGATTTCCGCCAGGGCCTTGAGCACCTGGGCCAGAGCATTCTTCATGTCCGCTGGCGACACGATCAGTTTATTTGTTACCCGGCACAGCAGATCGTCATCAACAGGGTTCAGCAGACTCAGTTCAGCCCCTGCCTTCACTGCCTGACGCAGACGGTGTGCGAGCAGGGGATGATCCTTGCGCAAGTTGCTGCCTATCACCAGCGCGCGGTCCAGCTCCTGTATGCCGGCAATACTTTGTCCCAGCCATGGAGCACCTGTCATTGCGCCATCAGCAGAAAAATCGGACTGCCGCGTACGATAATCCACGTTGCCGCTGCCAATACCGCGCATGAATTTCTGCAACAGGTACAACTCTTCCAGCGTGCTGTGTGGAGTCGCCAGAGCGCCGATCTGTGCTGCACCGTGGTCGTCACGAATACGTTTCAGTCCGTTGGCCACATACTCCAGAGCAGATTGCCAGTCACATTCCTGCCACTCGCCATGACGCTTGATCATGGGCTGAGTCAGACGCTGCGCGGAATTCAGCCCCTCATAGGAATAGCGATCCTTGTCGGACAACCAGCATTCATTGATCGACTCGTTGTCGCGCGGCGCCACGCGCATCACGCGGTTATTCTTTACATGTACGGCAAGATTTGCGCCAAGACTGTCATGCGGACTGATTGAAGCGCGGCGCGTCAGTTCCCAGGCGCGCGCGGTATAGCGGAATGGCTTGCTGGTGAGTGCGCCCACAGGACACAGATCGATCATGTTGCCGGATAGCTCGGAATTTACCGTGCGCTCAACGAAAGGCATGATCTCGGAGTGCTCGCCGCGTCCAGCCTGGCCAAGCTCCATGATTCCCGCGATTTCCTGCCCGAAACGCACGCAACGGGTGCAATGAATACAACGCGTCATATCGGTTGAAATCAGCGGGCCCAGTTCCTTGTTTCCAACCACGCGCTTTTCTTCCTGGTAGCGTGAGGAGACATCGCCATAACCCACAGCCAGATCCTGCAACTGGCATTCGCCACCCTGGTCGCAAATCGGGCAATCTAGCGGGTGATTGATAAGAAGAAACTCCATCACCCCCTTCTGCGCACGGATAGCGGATTCCGAGCGGGTCTGAACCTTCATTCCGTCCGTAACTGGAGTCGCGCATGCAGGAAGGGGCTTCGGCGCCTTTTCCACCTGCACCAGACACATACGGCAATTAGCCGCGATAGAGAGCTTTTTGTGATAGCAGAAATGTGGAATGTGAATGCCAGCCTGACGTGCAGCATCCATTACGGTACTACCGTCTTTTACTTCCAGTTGCTTGCCGTCGATTTCGATATGCGCCATTTTTCAGTGTCGTTTTAGTTTATTAGCGGCTCACACCATGCACTTTTTGTGCTCGATGTGATATTCGAATTCCTTGCGATAGTGTTTCAGCATGCCCTGTACCGGCATTGCTGCAGCATCGCCCAAGGCGCAAATCGTGCGCCCGGAAATATTTTGTGTCACGCTGGCAAGCAGATCCAGATCGGATGGCCGTCCCAGGCCGTTTTCGATACGATGAATGACGCGGTACAACCAACCGGTTCCCTCGCGGCACGGAGTGCACTGACCGCAGGATTCCTCGAAATAGAAGTAGGACAAGCGCTCCAGTGCTTTTACCATGCACACCGTCTCGTCCATCACGATCACCGACCCGGCGCCAAGAAAAGAACCCGCCTTGGCGATGCTGTCGTAGTCCATTGTAAGATCCATCATGATCTCCGCAGGCACAACCGGAACCGAGGAGCCCCCTGGAATCACCGCCTTCAGTTTGTGGCCGGCACGCACCCCACCCGCCATTTCAAGCAATTCGGCAAAAGGAGTTCCCATCCCGATTTCGTAGTTTCCCGGTTTGTTGACATGGCCAGACACTGAAAATATCTTGGTACCACCATTATTGGGCTTGCCCAGTTCAAGAAATTTTTGCCCGCCATGCCGGATGATGTAGGGAATGCTGGCGAAAGTTTCGGTGTTGTTGATGGTAGTCGGCTTGCCATAGAGACCGAAACTCGCGGGAAAAGGCGGCTTGAAACGCGGCTGCCCTTTCTTGCCTTCGATGGACTCCAGCAGCGCAGTTTCCTCACCGCACACATAGGCGCCATAACCATGGTGAGCATGAAGATTAAAGCAGAAATCGGTGCCGAACAGATTGTCGCCAAGAAAGCCGGCTGCGCGAGCCTCATCCAGCGCCTGTTCAAATCGCTCGTAGGCCTCCCAGATCTCGCCGTGGATATAGTTATATCCGACCTTTACTCCCATTGTATAGGCAGCGATTGCCATACCCTCAATCAGCTGATGGGGATTAAAGCGAATAATATCCCGGTCCTTGAAGGTGCCCGGCTCTCCCTCGTCAGTATTGCAGACGAGATACTTGTCACCCTCAAAATGGCGCGGCATGAAGCTCCACTTCAGACCGGTGGGAAAGCCCGCACCACCACGACCGCGCAATGCGGAAATCTTGACCTGGTTGATGATCTCTTCTGGCGCGATCTTTTCCGTCACTACCTTTTTGAGCGTTTCATAACCGCCGGTAGCGAGATAGCTGGCCAGCTTCCACGACTCGGGCTGGTGAATGGAGTGAAAGATGACTTCATTGGCCATTATTCGAGCTCCGCCAGAATCTGGTCCACTTTTTCGCTGGAAAGAGAACCAAACATGCGCTTGTTATTGATCAGGAAGAGGGGGCCATCACCACAGGCACCCATGCATTCACCTTCCTTCAGGGTATAACGTCCATCACCGGTAGTCTCGCCAAACCCGATCCCGAGCTTGTTCTGCAAATGTTCGACCACTCCGCCCGCACCCATCAGGGAACAGGAGAGATTGCTACAGACGGTTATCTTGTATTTCCCGACCGGCTTTAAATCGTACATGTTGTAAAAAGTCGCCACCTCGTAAACCGCAACTGTTGGCATGTCGAGATAGGCGGCAACGAAATCCATTACTTCCGGAGATAGCCAGCCGATTTCATCCTGGGCAATGCGCAATGCAGACATCACCGCCGACTGCTTGCGACCCGCAGGGTACTTGGCAACTTCACGGTCAATTTTAGATTGGGATTCTTGGCTTAACATTTCAATTCTTATCGATCAATTTCACCGAACACAATGTCCATTGTCCCCATGATCGTCACCACATCGGCGATCATGTGGCCGCGTGCCATTTCATCCATGGCCTGCATGTGAGCAAAGCCAGGCGCCCTGATTTTCAGGCGGTAAGGCTTGTTGGCGCCATCCGAAACCATATAGATACCGAATTCGCCCTTGGGATGTTCAACTGCACAATAAGCCTCACCTTCAGGAACATGCATCCCTTCGCTGAACAGCTTGAAGTGATGGATCAATTCTTCCATGTTCGATTTCATCGCTTCGCGACCGGGCGGCGCCACCTTGTGGTTTTGCGTTATCACCGGACCAGGGTTTTTGCGCAGCCAGTCCACACACTGCTTCATGATGCGATTGGACTGGCGCATTTCTTCCATACGCACCAGATAGCGATCATAACTGTCGCCGTTAACACCGACTGGAATATCAAAATCCAGTCTGTCGTAAACCTCATAGGGCTGTTGCTTGCGAATATCCCAGGCCAGGCCGGAACCACGCAGCATCGGGCCGGTCAACCCCTTTGCCAGGGCGCGCTCGGGACTAATCACCCCGATACCGACGGTACGCTGTTTCCAGATTCGGTTGTCAGTCAGCAAAGTCTCATATTCATCAACATAGGCGGGGAAACGCTGAGTGAAGTCTTCAATGAAGTCCAGCATCGAGCCCTGCCGGTTGGAGTTCATGAACTTGATATCGCTGGCATTGTGCTTGGGCATTTTTCCCAGCTCGTACTGCGGCATGCTATCCGGCAGGTCGCGGTACACGCCGCCAGGACGATAATATGCTGCGTGCAGACGGGCTCCTGACACTGCCTCATAGCAATCCATAAGATCTTCACGCTCACGGAACGCATAGAGAAACATGGTCATTGCCCCGACGTCGAGCGCATGCGCGCCGATCCACAACAAATGATTGAGGATACGGGTAATCTCGTCGAACAGGACCCGGATATACTGCGCCCGGAGCGGCACCTCCAGCTGCAAAAGCTTCTCGACCGCCATCACATAGGCGTGCTCGTTACTCATCATGGACACGTAATCCAGGCGATCCATGTAGGGCAGTGACTGGAGAAAGGTTTTGTGCTCAGCCAGTTTTTCTGTGCCGCGATGCAGCAGGCCGATGTGCGGGTCGGCACGCATCACAACCTCGCCATCCAGCTCGAGCACCATACGCAGCACCCCGTGTGCAGCCGGGTGCTGGGGGCCAAAGTTTAGCGTGTAATTTCTAATTTCAGGCACTGTAGCTGTCCTCGCGAATTGTACGCGGCACCAGCACCCGCTCTTCAACCGTGACTGGCTGATAAATCACGCGATGCTGATCAGGGTCATAACGCATTTCCACATTTCCGGAAAGCGGGAAATCCTTTCTAAAGGGATGACCCACAAAACCATAGTCCGTCAGGATGCGGCGCAAGTCGTCGTGACCATTGAAAACAATGCCATACAGGTCGAATGCCTCACGCTCATACCAGTTGGCGGTCGACCACAGATTCATGACGGAATCAACCGCCGGATATTCATCATCCTGGGCAAAAACCCGCACCCGCACGCGCTGATTGAGACTGACTGACAACAGGTGATAGACCACCGCAAAACGACGTCCATCCCATTGGCCATCCCTGTAGTCGCTGTAATCCATGCCACAGGCATCGCTCAGCTGCTCGAAGCGCAGCTCTGGGTGGTCCCGCAAAATCAATGCCGCATCGGCCCAATCCTTGTCTTGCACCACTAACGTCAATTCGTCGATACGTTCTGTGAGCGATAAAATCTTGCCGCCCAACGCTTTTTGCAGCGAACCGGCAAGACCCTGGAGAAAAGCGTTCATGGATTAAGACTCTTGTTTTTCTTTAGCGTGCAATGGTGTTGGTGCGGCGAATCTTGCTCTGCAACTGAATCAGGCCATACAACAACGCTTCAGCCGTGGGCGGGCAGCCGGGCACGTACACATCGACAGGAACAATACGATCACAACCACGCACCACAGAATACGAATAATGGTAGTAGCCCCCGCCATTGGCGCAGGACCCCATCGACACCACCCAGCGCGGCTCCGCCATCTGATCGTACACCTTGCGCAAGGCTGGTGCCATCTTGTTGGTCAGCGTTCCCGCCACGATCATCACATCGGACTGGCGCGGGCTGGGACGAAACACAATTCCGAAACGGTCAAGATCATAACGCGAAGCACCCGCCTGCATCATTTCAACCGCGCAGCAAGCCAAGCCAAAAGTCATGGGCCACAGGGAGCCTGTGCGCGTATAGTTGATGACCGTATCCAGGGTGGTCGTTACAAACCCCTTCTCAAAGACGCCTTCTATTCCCACTCGAGGGCTCCCTTCTTCCACTCATAGACAAAACCCACCACCAGAATGGCGAGAAAGATCACCATGGCCAGATATCCGAACAAACCGATTTCCTCAAGCACCACGGCCCATGGGAATAGAAAGGCAATTTCGAGATCGAAGAGAATAAACAGGATTGCGATGAGGTAGTAACGCACATCGAACTTCATGCGCGCATCTTCAAACGCTTCGAAGCCACACTCGTAGGGGGAGAGTTTTTCGCTGTCGGGGCGGTGGGGCGCCAGAACAAAACCGGCCACCATCGGTCCCACGCCAACCAGAAGACCTACTGCAACAAACAACAGGATTGGAAAATAGTTTTCCAACATTTGCAGCTCCGCGAATAACTCAATAATTCAGAAGAGAGACCACATTAACGCGCCAGAAGTCACAACGCAATGCCCAAACCCACCTAAATAACAGCGCTTCATAAACTTTGCTTATTATACATCATCACTAATGCATGTATAAATATTTTATATGGTGCCGATGAGCAGACTCGAACTGCTACGGCTTTCGCCACTACCCCCTCAAGATAGCGTGTCTACCAATTTCACCACATCGGCATTGCATTTTAGTGATGCCCAAAACAGCGCATCACAACAAATTTTTAGTTAGGAATATCCTTGGCTTTTGAACCGGGGCCAACCGGGATAGCAGGTTGATTCACTGGCAAGACCTGCTTTTGACTTTCCATCACGCCTACCGGTTTGCTTTTGGCGCCAGAAAAATATGTCAGGGTCAGGCTGGTCGCAAAAAAGACCGCCGCCAGAATCGCCGTGGCACGGCTAAGGAAATTTGCAGAACCTGTCGAGCCAAACAGGCTGCCAGAAGCGCCACTACCAAAAGCAGCGCCCATGTCAGCACCTTTACCGTGCTGCATCAGCACCAGACCAACCACACCCAGTGCAGCCACCACATGAACAATCCAAACTACTGTTTCCATTTAACCAAAAACCTTCTCTAGAATCCGAATTAGCCCTGCTGGGCGGCACGGCAAATTGCAACAAACTCATCCGCGCTGAGGGAAGCACCGCCGATCAGCCCGCCATCGATATCTGGCATGGAGAACAATTGTGCCGCATTAGCTGCCTTTACGCTACCCCCGTACTGAATTACCAGCCCGGCAGCAACCTCGGCACTGGCAGTGGCAATTTTTCCGCGAATGAACGCATGCACTGCCTGCGCCTGCTCAGTTGAGGCCGTTTTCCCGGTGCCAATAGCCCATACTGGCTCATAAGCCACAACGGCCTTGGCAAAAGCTGCCACACCTGCTGCGGCCAGCACGGCATCCAGCTGCCGCGCCACCACTTGTTCGGTAATATTGGCCTCACGTTCGTCAAGGGTCTCCCCTACGCACAGGATGGGCGTCAAACCCGCTTTCTGAGCCGCAACAAACTTGGCGGCCACCACTGCATCATCTTCGCCGTACATGGCTCGACGTTCGGAGTGACCAACAAGGACGTATTTGCATCCAAAATCCAGCAACATCGCAGCAGAAACTTCACCGGTGTAAGCGCCTTTTTCCTGCTGGCTCATGTTCTGCGCACCCCAGGAAACATTGCTGCCCTGCAGAACTGACTGCGCCTGGAAAAGATATGGGAAGGGAACGCACACCGCGCAGGAAGCACGGCTCAAATCTGCCAACTGAGGAATAATGGCATCCAGCAGCGCCTTGTTTTCGCTCAGACTGCCGTGCATCTTCCAGTTTCCTGCGACCAGTTTCTCGCGCATTCCTTGCCCCTTGTCCACGAAATGCGCGCATGGTACCGTTTAAGCCTTACCCGGTCAAATTCTTGAGCTTGACGCAAGCCAATCAGAGCCTATTTTCATGGATCAAAACAGAGTACAACATTGCGTAGAACAACTTTGCCAGAAAGGGTGCAAGAACGTGCTGGAGACCATCCGCACGCTGGAAGAGCACCAGGCCGTGACTGAAACACTGAGTCTGAGCAGCGATGAAGTTCAGTCCGTGCTTTCGGAACTGAAAAGCATTATGGATATTTACCAGTAATCAGCTTTAACGCCTGCGGCGCCCTTCATAGGCAGCGATTTCTTTGGCCACGCCCTGATATGGCACATCCTGCATGGTACCGAAACGCTGTTGCGCCTCAACTGCCAGAGCATGAATATTTTCAACCAAACTTGCTCCTTGGTCGAACAAGCGTTGAACCCCCAGCAAGCCGCCACATTGCACCTTGATTTCCTTGGCATGCGGCAAGGGTTCGCCCGGATGAATCAGCTTCAGCACAAATGAAGCATTCTGATGCAGCAGACCATGCAAGGTCACACATTTCTCGCGTTCCACCGCTGCCTCGCACGCAATCGCCTCACGCTCCGCAATGTTAAACTTGCGCACCTGATCGCACCCGGCACAACGACTGAGAATCGCCTTCTCGAAGGGGCACGAGAGCCTCACCTTCTCGTCATAGGCAGCTTTATAAGCGCCTTCATTCAGCACCGCCTAATAATCCTCACCTGTAACAGGTTGCGGCTCACGCTCCTGGTTCAGCACATCTTCCGCCTGTAGCTGGTTCTCACCAAACATGACCTTAATCGATGTTTTGTCGTCCGCTGCAAGCGCTATGCGCAAAGTCTTGGCGTGAGCGCTTGCTTCCTTGAAGGCATCAAACTGCCCGGCAAGATCGAGCTGCTTGAAAGGGAAAGCGGTCACTTTATAAACATAATAGGGCATGATTTCTCCAGAATTAATTCGTACTTTCAGAAATGTGAGGGCAAACTTGAGGCAAATCAAGGTTAATTGTTACAGATAAGTGAAGAATTAGACACGTTCCAATTCTTTGAGTAGAATTTTCAGTATGAGAACAACTGAATATACACGCGACAACATGGTTGAGCGGTTGCGGCAACACGGCATCAACCCCACACACCAGAGAATAGAAATTGCCCATGCGCTATTTTCGCATCACGGGCATCTGTGTGCAGATCAGGTCATGTCCATCACCAATGCCAGACACAGCGAAACTTCCAAAGCAACGGTGTACAACACGCTCAACCTGTTCCTGGAAAAGAGGATGATACGCGAAGTAATCGTGGATCCTAACAAGGTTTTCTACGACCCCAACACCCGCCCTCATCACCACTTTTACAACACCGCCACCGGTGAACTGACCGATATTGATGTCGAGGATATTGGCCTCACCGGCCTTCCTCTGTTGCCAGCGGGACTGGTGACCGAAGGTGTGGACATCATTGTCCGGGTCCGCCCCAGCGCCTGATATGCCCTAGACCGCGCTACGCGGGAGCGCGCGCAAGAACTCCATGCGCAAGTGTTCACTCTCCCTGAAACAGCCGGTGAACGCCTGCGTGTAGACGCGCTCATCGCCGCGCCGGTCCTCGCCCAGCAACAGACACAGCTGCTCCGCCTCGATCACGCACGCCGCGCCTTTCGCATGGCCGAAACTCACCAGCGCCTCCGCGATGTCCCGCGTCATCCATTCCTGATAAGTAAAGCGATGCCCGATGGCATCCACCAGTCGCGCGATGCGGCCGAAACCATGCAACCGCCCGCCGGGGATGTAAGCCACATGAGCCACGCCACGGAACGGCACAAGATGGTGCGGACACACCCCGTGCACGGCGATGCCGCGCACCACCACCATGTCTTCACGGGCATCCTCGAAGCCCTCGCCCAGTACCGTCGCGGGATCGAGATCATAGCCGCCCAGCAGGCGTTTTTCCCACAACTCGCGCACGCGCCTGGCGGTCTTGCCGGTATGCGCCGAATCGGGCGTTACACCGCACGCCAGCAGCAGATCGCTCACCGCCTTTTCGAACGCTGCGCCATCGAACTGTCCGGTGCGGGGGATGCCGATGCCGCCGGGGGGCGGGAAAGCGAAACTATCGTGGTCGCAGCATTCGGACATGGCGTGGTGCTCGTGAAATGGGTTGGTCCACTTTTATCACGCACGCCAGTTGGATGTCAAAAGCGGCCGGCTATCATAATCATTACTGGCTATTCCATATTCGCGGTTTCGTCGTCGTGGTAACGTTGGGCGATGGCCGTGAATTCGTCGAGGATGGCGATAAAAGCATCCACCACGTCCGGATCGAAATGGCGGCCGCGGCCCTCAAAAATGATGCCGTGGGCCTGTTCAATCGGCATGGGCGCCTTGTAGACGCGCGGCGAGATCAGGGCGTCGAATACATCGGCCAGCGCCATCAACCGGGCCGATGCGGGGATGGCCTCCCTCGCCAACCCGTCCGGGTAACCGCTGCCGTCCCATTTCTCGTGATGCCAGTGGGCGATTTCCCTGGCCAGGGCGAGGAAGGCCACCGGCTTTTCGGCGATGCGCTCGGCATGTTCGATGGCCTCCGCGCCCAGTTGGGCGTGAGTCTGCATGACGGCCCATTCCTCGGCGGTAAGCTTGCCCGGCTTGAGCAGGATGTGGTCGGGAATGCCGACCTTGCCGATGTCATGAAGCGGGGCCGACTTGGTCAGCAGCCGGATGAACTGTTCGGAGAGAATGGGGGCGAAACGGGGATGGTCCTGCAGATGCCGCGCCAGCGCCTCCACGTAGCCCTGGGTGCGGCGGATGTGGTTGCCGGTTTCGGGGTCGCGCATCTCGGCAAGATAGCCCAGCGCGTGAATGCTGACATCCTGGACGATCTGGTTTTCCTCCATGCGCCGCGCCACTTCCTCTTCCAGGAAAACGTTCTGGTCCGCCAGCCAGTCGCGCGCGCGCTTGAGCTCGAGCTGGGTGCGCACTCGCGCCAGCACGATGGGCGACCGGATCGGTTTGGTGATGTAGTCCACCGCGCCCTCTTCCAGCCCGCGCTCCTCGTCCTGCGTGGCGTTCATCGCGGTGACGAAGACGACCGGGATGCCGCGCGTGGCGGGATCATCGCGCAGGGCGGCCAGCACGGCATAGCCGTCCATCCCGGGCATCATCACGTCGAGCAGGATCAGGTCGGGCCGCAGCTCGCCCCGGGCGAGTTCCAGCGCGCGCCGGCCCGAGGTCGCCGCCAGCACCCGGTAGTCCGCCTGCAACAGCCCGGCGAGCAGCGCGACGTTGTCCGGGTTATCGTCGACAACGAGAAGGATCGCGGATTTCCGTGCCGTGATATCCGTTGTGTCGTTCATGCCACTCTCCCTGGTTCGATGACGCGCAGGGCTTCGAGCGCGCCCTCATGGTCGAAAACAGCGATGCGGCGCAGGACATCCTCCGCCGCCGCGCCGAGCACGGTGCGCAGCAGCCCGGCCTCCTGCCGCGCCAGATCGTTGGCGGCAATGTCACCGGCTTTCAGCAGGGCTTCCAGTTGCGCGAGCACGGCCCGGATGTGCGCCGGATCGGCATTCGCCGGCGTCTCGCTGGCATCGGCAGGCAGGCCGCGAATGCCGTCGATCAGCGGCGTCAGCCCGGCGGCCAGGGTGCCGGCGAGGCGCGCGAGCTCGCCCCGCGCGGCGTCGTGGCGAATCGCCTCGTGAAGCGCCTCGGCTGCCGCCGCTACCTGGGCTGCCCCCATACTGCCGGCGGAGCCCTTGAGCGCATGGGCCAAACGCTTCACCGGCGGCAGGTCGCCAACGGCCAGCCGCTCGGTGATCTGCCGCGCGTCTTCCGCGTGGACGCTGGCAAAAAGGCGCAGCAGCCGGATATACTCCGCCGCCTTGCCGCGCACGATCTCCAGCCCGCGCGCCAGATCCAGGCCGGGAACGGCTGCCAGGCGACGGCGCCATTCGGCCTCGTCACCTGCCGCCGTTTCTGTAGAAGCCGGCGCTGGCGGCACGGCGTCTTCCCCCTCTCCGCCCTCTCCCCAACCCCTCTCCCGCGAGGGGAGAGGGGCTTCTGCTCCCTCCCCCTTGACGGGGGAGGGCTGGGGAGAGGGTGAATGGGGGCGCGGCAGCCACTTGACCAGCGCGGCAAACAACGCCTCGGGGTCGACCGGCTTGGCGATGAAATCGTCCATGCCCGCGTCCGCGCAGGCGCGCCGGTCCTCGTCGAAGGCATTGGCGGTCATCGCCAGGATGGGTTTTGCTTCCCAGCCCGGCAAGGCGCGGATCGCGCGCGTCGCTTCGAGTCCGTCCATGTTGGGCATCTGCATGTCCATCAGGATCAGCGCGTAATCGTTGTCCCGCGCCTTGTTCACCGCCTCGCGCCCGTCCGCCGCCGTATCCACCGCCAGCCCGACGGAATGCAGCAGTTCCAGCGCCACTTCGCGGTTGACCGCATTGTCCTCGACCAGCAGCAGCCGCGTGCCGCCATGGCGCAGGCGCAGCCGGGTTTCGGCACCGGTTTCGCCCGAGGACTCCTCGGCGGGCATCACCCCGTGGCCGCGTTGCAGGCGGGCCGTGAACCAGAAGGTGCTGCCGGCGCCCGGCGTGCTCTCGGCGCCGGCCTCTCCGTCCATCAGGCTCGCCAGGCGGCGCGTGATGACCAGGCCGAGGCCGGTGCCGCCATAATTGCGCGTGGTCGAGGCATCGGCCTGCTCGAAGGCGGCGAAAAGCTTCGGCAGGATCCCGGGAGCGATGCCGATGCCGGTGTCCTGCACCTCGAAGCGTACCGTGAGCTGGCCGCCGGTCTCTTCCAGCAAGATGGCGCGCAGGAAAATGGTGCCGCGTTCGGTGAACTTGACGGCATTGCCGGCGAAGTTGAGCAAGGCCTGGCGCAGCCGCGTGGGGTCGCCCTTGAGCCAGACGGGGACGGCGTCGCCGTCCACCTCGACGGTCAGTCCCTTGGCGCGGGCCTGCTCGGCGATGAGCGAGCGGACGTTGTCCAGTATCGCGGAGAGATGAAAGTCGGTGCTTTCCAGCTGCAGCCGGCCAGCCTCGATCTTGGACAGGTCGAGAATATCATTGATGATGGACAGCAGATGCTGGCCGGCGCTGTCGATCTTGGCCAGCCGCTCGGCCTGCTCGGGCGTCGCCCCGGCGCGCTTCATCAGGTGGGTGAGGCCGATAATGGCGTTCATCGGTGTCCTGATCTCGTGGCTCATATTGGCGAGGAAGGCGCTCTTGGCCTGATTGGCGGCCTCGGCCAGCTTGCGCGCCTCCGTCAGTTGCTCCGTGCGGCTCGCCACCAGTTCTTCGAGATGCTCGCGGTGACGGTCCAGTTCCTGGCCGAGGCGCTTCTTCTCGGTGATGTCCTCCTTCACCGCGACGTAGTGGGTGATGCTGCCGTCGGGCTGGCGGATGGGCGTGATGATGGCGAATTCGGCATATTCGCTGCCATCCTTGCGGCGGTTGATGAACTCGCCCTTCCACGACCGGCCGTGGGCCAGGTTTTCCCACATGTCCGCATAGGTTTCCGGCGGCGTCTTGCCGGAATGCAGGATGTGCGGATTGCGGCCGATCACTTCCTCGCTGGCGTAGCCTGTGTTACGGGTGAACGTCTCGTTGACATACTCGATCTCGGCGTCGAGGTTGGTGATGACGATGCTCTCCGGACTCTGCTCGACGGCTTGGGAGAGCTTGCGGATGCGGTCCTCGGCCTGCTTGCGCTCGGTGATGTCGCGCACCGAAGAAAGAATGAGCTTGCGCCCGCCGGTCTCGATCAGACGGGCGTTGACCTCGACCGGCATGATGGCCCCGTCCTTGCAGCGGTGGGCGGTTTCGAACACGGCATGGCCCTTTTCCGCCAGTTCCCGGTGTCGTTCCTCGATCCGTTCCGCGTGATCCGGCGTATCCAGTTCGTGCAGGGTCATGGCCATCAGTTCGTCGCGCGTGTAGCCGCGCGTTTTCCAGGCGGCTTCGTTGACGTAAACGAACCTGCCGTCGAAATCGACCAGGAAGATCGGGTCGGTGGCACTGTCGAGCAGTTCCGCGCTCAACTGCATTTGTTCTTCGGCCGCCTTGCGCTCGGTGATGTCGCCGATGGTAACGACCGCCATCAACGGCTGGCCGTCGGCGTCACGAACCAGCGTGCCGCCGTAGTTGAATATGCGCAGCCAGCCAGCCCGGAGGTGGCGGACGCGCAACTCCAGACTGTTCAGGCTCTCGCCGCGCAGGATGCGGGCCAGCGGCCACTGTTCCAGCGGCCAGACCGTGCCGTCGAGGGCCGAAAGTTCGAACGTGCCGGCGAACTTGTTCAGGTGCTGGCGGCACTCGTCGAGAGAGCCAAACCCATGCAAGTCCAGCGCCGCCCGGTTGAAATGCAGCACCTGCCCGTCAAGGCCGGCAACGACCAGGCCCTCGGTCAGGTTCTCGACGATCGTCTGCAACTGCGCCTCGTGCGTGCGCAGGGCCGTTTCGGCGCGCCTGCGCTCGGTCATGTCGCTGAAGCTCACCACGGCGCCCGCCAGCGCGCCCGCTTCGTCGCGCAGCGGCGTGCTGACGTATTCGACCGGGAAACGGGTGCCATCCTTGCGCCAGAAAATATCGTCGGCCACGCGGTGCGTCACGCCATCGCGGTAGGCCGCGTAGATGGGGCATTCCTCGCTGGGGAAGGGCGTGCCGTCGGCGCGGGTGTGATGGTGCAGGGCGTGCATGGGCTGACCAACGAGTTCTTCCGGCGTCCATTGCAGCATCGCGACGGCGGCCGGGTTGATGAAGGTGGCGCGGCCTTCCCGGTCCAGGCCGAAAATACCTTCGCCTGCCGAGGCGAGGATGAGCGTGTGCTGCCTTTCCAGCCGCTGCAATTCTGCCCGGGTACGTTCATGCTCGGCGCGCGCGCGCTGCATGGCGATACCGTAGGCCAGGTCGTCCGCCGATTCGCTCAGCAGTTCGACCACGTCCTCGTCGAATACATCCGGCTCCGCAGCGTAAATGCTGAGCGCGCCGATGATGGTGCCGTCGAGCCGCAACGGCAGGGCCAGCACCGAGGCAAAGGCATGACGCTGCGCCAATTCCCGCCACGGCACGCAGTCTGGGTCGGCCTGGACATTGCCGCAGACGACGGGGATACCCTGACGGATCGCCGTCCCGGCAGGCCCGCGGCCCGCTGCGGTTTCATCCCAGGTCATGTTCAGATTATCGAGAAAGTCCGCCTCGGCGCCACAGGAAGCCACCAGCCGCACGCGCCTGTCATCCTCGGCATAGCCCACCCAGGCCAGGCGGTAGCCGCCGGCATCGACAATGGCGCGGCACATTTCCCGAAGAAGTTCCTGCTCCTCCGTGGCGTGCAACAGAGTGCGGTTGCCGGCGGAGAGGACGCGCAAGGCGCGGTTGGCGCGGACGAGCCTGCGCTCCCGGTCCTCGATGGCGGCGGCCGTTTCATCCATGGTCCGGGCCAGGAGTCCGATCTCGTCGCCGCTATATGGCAGCCCGCTGCGCACGCTGAAATCACCGGCGCTGAAGCGTTGCGCGGCGCGCGACATAGCCAGCAGCGGGCGCAGCACCAGCCGGTTGCTGCCCCATGCCACCAGCGCCAGCGTAACGGTCAGCACCACGAACGCAAGGCCAAGGGCGAGGAGGGCCTCTTGCCGCGCCGGGGCCTCGATCACGGCTGCCGGCACGCTCAGCCAAATGATCATGCGGCCGGATGCCGTATCCATGAAGGAGGCAAAGCCGATGATCCGGCGCACGCCGTCCAGCCCCACCTCGACAAGCGTACCTTCGCCGGCGGCAGCAATATGCCGGAACAGCGGCTGATCGGCGATGCTCATTCCAGACAGCCCTTTCGGGTCGGGATGGCGCACGGCGATAGTGCCCCTGGCATCCATTACCGTCAGCCGGGCGCCATCCGGCAGGCGGGTGGCCGCCAGTTCCTCGTGCAGCCGATTCAGGTTGAGCGCCAGATAGATCACGCCGGTCGTGCTCCCGCCCCCGTCGCGCATGGCCTTGGCAAAGACGATTATTGGCCTACCTAGGACGCGGCCCCGCAGCACCTCGCTGACGACCATTTCGTATG
Source organism: Sulfuricella sp. (assembly GCA_041651995.1). NCBI lineage: Bacteria > Pseudomonadati > Pseudomonadota > Betaproteobacteria > Nitrosomonadales > Sulfuricellaceae > Sulfuricella > Sulfuricella sp. The sequence goes on from JBAZID010000001.1 coordinate 300,843, forward strand.
AGCGGAGGGTGCGCTGGAACCAGTCGCGATCGGTATAGCTGACCCCGTCGCCAGAAGGCGCCACCGCGCAGATCGCCTCGCCGTTTGGCCGTGCAAAGCCGGCGTTGATAAATGCCGGCTCCTGCTTGAGCAGCGCCTGAAGGATCTCCGGGCAGTTCTCTGCGGAAGCGCCCGGCTGCAACTCGGGGCGCAACATCAGCCCGGTCAAGATGGCGTCGGCCTGCGCGGCGATGCGCTGCTGCCGGGCAGCGATCAGCTGCGCATTGTGCTGGAGATGTGTCGCGGCGTCGCGCAGCTTCTCGGCGCGGTGGTCGAGCGTGTGCGCGAAAATCATGCCGAGCAGCATGGCGAACGCCGCCAGCAGGATCAGGATCAGGCGGCCGCGCAGGCCGAGGGTGAAGGGGAGTTTCATGTTGTCCTGTTCTCCGGATAATGCCGGGTGACGTCCACGAAATCGCCGAAGACGGCTTTTGGAATCCTGTTTTTTTCTTGCCGCAAGTTTGTGCGTATGCGGCGAGGGGCGTCAAGCTTTGGAATGAGTATAATTGCCCGTGATTGTCTTGCGCCGGGGCCTTTAGTGATGAAGATTAATCACATAATGCCGGTCGAGTGTCGTGACGGATTAAACCCGGATTATCCATTAGGGCCAAAACACCGCTCCTACATGCAAATGCATTCCAATGGATAATCCGGGTTAAAGGGGAGAGATGGGTAGCCATGACGAACAATAATGACACTGGCAAAACAATGCAACTGATCTTTTCGCCCGCCATCGCCCTGCTGAACCGCATGAGCTACACCAGGAAATTTACCCTGCTGTGGCTGATGTCGCTGGTCGCGGTTGCCATTGTGGTGTACAGCCTGTTTGTCAGCCTCGATCGGGTCATCCAGCCTTCGCAGCGGGAACTGGAAGGCCTGGTGCTGATCGATCCGGTTTCCCGCGCCGTGCAGGTCATCCAGCAGCACCGCGGGATTTCGGTCGCGCTACTCGGCGGCAACGAGGCCATGAAAGACCGGCTTGCCGCCAAGGAAATGAGTGTAGCCTCGGCATTCAGGGCGATGGAGGAGGCGCTGCCCGCCGGCCTGACTTCGGGCGAAGACTTCCGGCTACTCAAGGCCGGATGGGAGCGGCTGCGCAAGGAGGGAACCCATTGGACGGTGGATGAGAACTTCGCCGCGCATACCCGCATGATCGAACAGCTCCAGTCATTGAAGTCGTCAATCGCCGATGATTATGCGCTGACCCTGGACGGCGAACTCGCCACGCTCTACCTGATCGATAGCAACGTTAACAGGCTGCCCCATGTGCTTGAACATCTTGGCCAGCTCCGCGCATATGGCACCGGCATTCTGGCCGGGAAGCAGATCGACGGGCGCCAGGCAATCAAGCTGAACAGCCTGATTGCCGAGCTTGACAGTTCGCTCGATGAACTTGAGACCAGCATCAGAAAGACCGTGCGCCACAATCCGGCGGTACGCGATTCGCTCCTGGAGGCGTATGGCGGCATCGCCGATTCGGCGCGCACGCTGGCCGGTCTGGTGAAGGCGGATATCCTGACCGGGCGTTTTGCCACCGCTCCGGAAGTCTTCCTGGATATGGCCACCGCGGAGATCGACAGGGGCTACGCGCAAATGTATGAATCCCTGCTGCCGACAACCAGAACGCTAATCGAGAGACGTATCGCCAAGGCAAAAAACGCACTGCTCACGAGCGTTGCCGGCGCATTGCTGATATTTTTACTGGTGGTCTATATCTCGGTCAGCATCTACTACGCCATTATCGGCAGCATCCAGTCGCTGGTCCATTCCGCACAAACCTTTGCCGCGGGCGACCTGGACGTGCGGGTCAAGCTCGATACGCGCGACGAGATCAGCCATATCGGCGACAGTTTCAACAAGATGGCCGACGGGTTCAACGCCCTGCTCGATGAGCGCAAGCGGGCGGAGCAGGAGATAAAGGGCTTGTCCGCTCACCTGCAACATATTCTCGCCAGTACCCCCGCGCTGCATTACGCCTGCCGTATCGACGGCGAACGCCTGGTGCCGACCTATGCCAGCCCGAACATAAAAGACTTGTGGGGCTACGACCTGGAGGAGTATCTGGGTGAGGACGGCTGGTGGTGGTCCGGCATGCATCCCGAAGAGCGCGACGGCATCGCCGGCGCCTTTCGTGCCGCCGTGATGGCTGGCCGCGACAGCCGTTATGCCCACGAATACCGCTTCCAGCGCAAGGACGGGGCTTACCGCTGGGTGCACGATGAATTGCAGATCATCCGCGACCCGGCCGGGCGCCCTCTTGAGATCGTGGGTTCCTGGATGGATATCACCCAGCGCAAGCGCGTGGAGCTGGAGCTGGAAGAGAGCAAGGAGCGGTTTTACACCATTATCGAGACCGCACTGGACGCCGTGGTGCAGATGGATACCGAAGGCACCATCACCGGCTGGAACGCCCGGGCGGAGAAGATTTTCGGCTGGCCACGGGAAGAGGCGATAGGGCGGGCGATGGACGAAACGATCATCCCGCCCCAGTACCGCGAAGCACATACGCAGGGATTGAAACACTTCCTGGCCGCCGGCGAGGGGGTGATCCTGAATTCACAGGTCGAGCTGCTGGCGCTGCACCGCGACGGGCATGAATTCCCCGTCGAATTGTCCGTCGTCCCGATCAGGACGGCAAACCAGTACGAGTTCAGCGCTTTTATCCACGACATCACCAACAGGAAGAAATTCGAAAGCCTGGTCTGGAAGCAGGCCAACTTCGATGAACTGACCGGCCTGCCCAACCGCCACATGTTCTACGACCGGCTGGCGCAGGAAACCAGGAAGGCGGATCGCACCGGCCTGAGCATGGCCTTGCTGTACATCGACCTCGACCATTTCAAGGAAATCAACGACACGCTCGGGCACAGCATGGGCGATGTCCTGCTGGTGGATGCGGCGCGCCGCATCAGCGCCTGTGTGCGCGAGAGCGATACGGTGGCGCGCCTGGGCGGGGACGAATTCATCATCGTGCTGACGGAACTCAACGAAATCGGCCGGATCGATGCGCTGACCCAGGACATCCTCCACGAGCTTGCCAAGCCTTTCCGGCTGGGCAGCGAGGTGGCCTATATAACCGCCAGCATCGGCATCACGCTGTATCCGCACGATGCCGCCGGGCTGGAAGAGCTGGTCAAGAACGCCGACCAGGCGATGTATGCCGCCAAGAATGCCGGGCGGAACCGCTTCAGCTACTTCACCCAGGCGATGCAGCAAACGGCGCAGGCCAAGCTGAAATTGACCAATGACCTGCGCGGGGCGCTGGCGGGCCACCAGTTCGAGGTGCATTACCAGCCCATTGTCGAACTGGCCACCGGCCGTATTCACAAGGCAGAGGCGCTGATCCGCTGGCAGCATCCGGAACGCGGCTTCGTCAGCCCCGCCGAGTTTATTCCGCTGGCCGAGGAATCCGGGCTGATTGTCGAAATCGGCGACTGGGTCTTCAGGGAAGCGGCAAGCCAGGCCAAACGCTGGAGGACTTTGTACGATGCGGAATTCCAGATCAGCGTGAACATGTCGCCCGTACAGTTCCGCAGCGCCAGCAACCCGTGCCAGGCATGGTCTGCCTGCTTGCAGGCGCTTGATCTGCCGGGGCAAAGCATGGTGATTGAAATCACCGAGGGGCTGTTGCTCGAAGCGGAGCAGGGCGTGATGGACAAGCTGCTGCGATTCCATGAGACAGGCATTCAGATATCGCTCGACGATTTCGGCACGGGCTATTCCTCGCTGTCCTATCTCCAGAAATTCGACATCGACTACCTGAAGATAGACCAGTCCTTTACCCGCAATCTGACACCCGGCTCAAGCAACATGGTGCTATCCGAGGCCATCATCATGATGGCGCACCGGCTCGACATGGCAGTGGTCGCCGAGGGCGTGGAAACGGAGGCGCAACGCGAGCTGCTGGCCAATGCCGGGTGCAACCATGGGCAAGGATTTTTGTTCTCCAGGCCGGTAGCCGCCGAGGAATTCGAGATGTTGCTGAAGACCAATCAGGCCGCCACGTCACTTGTCTGAGCTTTTGCCGAAGGGGGCAAATCAGCCATTTCCAGCACATTCGTAAACGCTATCCGGCTTCGGGCAGTTGCCCCAATTTTTCTACACGTTATCTGTGGCTCAGGTGGTGATGTTCAGTTTCCCAGCCCTTGATAGCAAGGCCAACCATGCGCGGAATCAGGTAACGACCGGCTTCATAATATGAAACCATGCGCCGGGTAATGCCAAGCGCAAGAGTGGCATCAGACAGCGATAGCCGATTACGCGCACGCCAAGCGGTGAACTCATGAATCGGCGTAGCCTCTCCAGCCTGTTCGCGCGCCATGCGCCAAAGGGTATCCGTTCCAATTTCAGCGCCGTCAGGCCAGATTAGCGACCAGCCATCCTCGCCTACCGCAACAGCAGAAAAAATGGCAGCATTGTCAATCTCCGCCAGGGCGGCCAGTTCGTTGATCAACCCAGTCAGGCCGACTCGATCTATTTTTCCGCTTGCCCACGTTATTTCAACCACCTTGCTGCTTGAGGGCACTACGGCTTTAATGTCCAGATGCCGGCACGGCGGCAATCAGGCATGGTGACTGTTCGGGGAAGTTTTCATGTGGCGCAATGTGCTTCGCTTAATTAACGCCCTACGCCTTATGTTGATGGCGGTTTTTCCCCTTGGTGTTATCCAGCATAGCCTGGCAGTGGCGCAACGAGAAGCCAGGTGTACGGGGACACAGAAGATCACGCACAGCCTTTTCGAATGCTTCGCCTTCGAACTTTCCGGTGCGGGGGATGCCGATGCCGGGCGTCAAAAGCGGTCGGTGATCACCACCTCGCCCATGGGTAGCTGCCCGCCGCGCGGGAAAGGCTCCTGGGTGCCCTTGCCGATCGCCACGAACATGGCGATTACGTGATCCGGTGGCAGGTTGATGAGTTTGCCCACTGCGTCGAAATCGAAGCCGTCCATGGGGCAGGAGTCATAACCCATTTCCTTCGCCGCCAGCATCAGATTCATGGCGGCGATGCCGCAGGAGCGCATCGCCTCGTCGCGCTGCACCTGCTCGCGGCCGCGATAGTACTGATCAATGGCCGGCACCAGATAGTCCTGCACAGGCTGGGGCGCATTCCTCCAGTAGCGTGCCGGATCTCTTTCCCACGCCTTGAGGTCGGCGGCAAGCACCACCAGCAATGAGGCGTCTGTCACCTGAGCCTGGTCCCAGGCCACGGCGCGGATCTGCTTGCGCAACTCGGGGGCCGCCACAACGACAAAACGCCAGTTCTGGATATTGAATGCGGTTGGCGAGAGCATGGCGAGGGAAAAAAGCTTTTCCTTCTCCGCCTCGCTCATGCGCTGGCCGGCGTCATAAGCCTTGACGGCACGACGCAGTTCGATTGCCCTGGACACATCCATGATTTCCTCCTTTTTATCCATACCGGCCATTCGGTATGCTTTGCCACAAAACAATGAAACCCTTACGCCTGGCGCGCCACCATCAGTCCCTGCACATAAGCATGCAGCTGCTTCATGCACATCCGGTAGGCTTCAGGCGACTGCAAATTCTTGGCGACCCCGCCGCAGCCTTCCCATGCCGAGACGACGAACAGCGCCACCGCGGCACAATCCACGTCGGCGCGGATCATTCCCTGCTCCTTCCCGCGCGTGAAGGCATCCTCCACGGCAGTTTTCCACAGCATCAGCACGCCGTTGAGGCGGCTTTTGAACGCTTCGTCGAGCGGACTCATCTCCTGCATCAGGTTATTGAGGGGACAGCCGAGCTGCACGAACTCGGGCGTCGCATCCCGGTCCATGCAGGCGATCGCCTCCAGCAAGGCTGCCACAGGCTGCGCGCTCTCAAGCAAACGCCTGAAAATCAGGCCGTCCAACTGCCCGCGAATGACTTCGTCGATCACCGCCAGTCCCAGCGCCTGCTTGGTGGGGAAATGATGGTACAAGGCTCCCTTGGTGAGTCCGGTATCCTCGAGGATATTGGCGATGCTCGCCGCCTGGAAACCCTTGCGGTGGATTTCGCAAAAAGCGGAGCGCAGCAGCTTGTCACGGGTCAGGTCGGGTTGTCTGGAGTCCATGAGGCGCATTACATACCGACCGGTATGGATGCGTCAAGTGGAATTTTTAATTCAAGCACACCCATTTTTTATTACGCCTCCGGCAGGAACCCCTGCAGCAGCTCGTTCAAGAACCGCCGTCCCAGTTCCGTCGGCCGGACCCGCTCCAGCCCCCTCTCCACCAGGCCGCGCCTTTCGGCTTCGTCCAGCGCCTTCAGCACCGCCGTCGGCGGCAAACCGGTGCGCTCCTCGAACAGGGCCAGGGGAAAACCCTCGGTCAGGCGCAGCGCGTTCATCATGAACTCGAAGCCCAGGTCTTCCACCGCCACCGTATGCGACTCCTGCACCGAAGCGCTTTTCAGGGCGTGCTCCAGGTAGGCCCTGGGCTGCTTGAAGCGCATCTGGCGCAGCACCCGGTCGTGCTGCGTGAGCTTGCCATGCGCCCCGGCGCCGATGCCGAGGTAATCGCCGAACAGCCAGTAGTTGAGGTTGTGCTGGCAGCGCCGGTTTTTTTGCGCGAAGGCCGAGGTTTCGTAGTGCTCGTAGCCCGCGCCGGCCAGTTCGGCTTCCACCGCCAGCTGCATTTCCGCCGCCAGGTCGTCGTCTGGCAGGTTCGGCGGGGTGAGGTAAAACTGCGTGTTGGGTTCGAGGGTGAGGTGGTAGGCGGAAAGGTGCTGCGGGCCGAAAGCAATCGCCGCATGCAGGTCGGCCAGCATTTCGTCCATACCCTGCTCGGGCAGGGCGTACATGAGGTCGAGGTTGATATTGTCGAAATGGCGCTGCGCCAACTCCACTGCGCGGCGCGCCTCAATGCCGTCGTGGATGCGGCCGAGCAGCTGCAAGTGTCTGGAATTGAAGCTCTGGATGCCGAGCGAGAGGCGATTCACCCCGGCGCTGCGAAAATCGGCAAATTTCTGCGCCTCAGCCGTGCCGGGGTTGGCTTCCAGCGTGATCTCGGCCAGCGGTTCCAGCGGCAGCAGGGTGCGCACGGCGGTGAGAATGTCGTCCACGGCGCGGGCGGAGAGCAGGCTGGGCGTGCCGCCGCCGAAGAACACCGACACCACCCGGCGCCCCCACACCAGCGGCAGCGCGGTTTCAATATCCTTCACCAGGGCCGCGACGTATTCCGCCTCCGGCACGCTGCCGCGCGCTTCATGGGAATTGAAATCACAGTAGGGGCATTTGCGCACACACCAGGGAATGTGAACATACAGACTGAGCGGGGGCGGCTCAGCGATGCTCACGGCAGGAGCAGGGGCAAAGCGAAGCGGCGCAGTTTTCACAGACCTCGAGACCGCCTCAGGCTACTTCAGCGGCAGAAACAAAAACCGTACCCAGTGCCGCCAGGTCAGAAAGTGCCTGCTCATCGGCAGGGTGAACGCGCACGGCATCTCGCAGCACCACCACCTGATGCCCCCGCTTGATCGCATCACTCGCCGTTGCAGCCACGCCATCGCCCAGGCCACCGATCAACAGGCGCTTCACGCCGTACATCATGAGCTGGAATTCAAGTTTGGTGCCCGAAAACCCGGAGATATTGGCCGGTGCAGGCGCCCTGGAAATCATCATGGTGAATGCTGGCAAGCCCAGTGCAGAGGCGCACTCGGCGCCCTCGGTTTCCGTAGCGTAGATGGGCAGGCCGCGAGGGTGAAATATTTCGATAATGCGCTTGAGAGGCGGAATCACTTCGTCCGCTGCTGGAATGGCGCTGTCGCCCAAAAGAAGATTGTTTACCACATCGACAACGATCAGCGCATCGCCTTCCTGTATCGCCAGACCCTCGCTCATGGATTGCCCTTCAATTTTTCCACTAGGGAGGCCAGTGCCTTGCCACGGTGGCTGATGCGGTTTTTTACATCCATGGGAATTTCGGCGCCGGTCTGGCCGAATTCCGGAATCAGGAAATAAGGGTCATAGCCAAAGCCGCCCTCACCGCGCGGCGTATCGATAATCTCACCGTACATCGCACCTTCGGCAATAATCGGCTGCGGATCTTCCGGCCAGCGCACCAGCACCATCACGCAATAGTAATGCGCCTTGCGGTTGGTGTGCCCTTGCAGCAATTCGATCAGCTTCTCGTTGTTGCGCTGGTCCGACTTCGGCTCACCGGCGAAGCGCGCAGAATACACGCCCGGCGCGCCGTTCAGCGCATCGACACAGATTCCGGAGTCATCCGCCAGGGCAGGAAGGCCGGAATGCGCGGAGGCATGGCGCGCCTTGGTGAGGCAATTCTCGATGAAGGTGCAGTAAGGCTCTTCGGCCTCGGGAATATTGAACGCGGACTGCGGCAGCACCTCGAATTCCATCGGCGCCAGGATGGCGCCGATTTCACGCAGCTTGCCGGCGTTGTTTGATGCGATGACGATTTTTTTCATTTATAAAAAATCCCAGTTAAAACCACGGAGAACACGGAGCACACGGAGAAAGCAATCTAAGAATTTTTATGCCTTACTCTACAAGTGAATACCCAGCGACATGCACACATATTTATTTCAACTCCGTGTTCTCCGTGTTCTCCGTGAACTCCGTGGTTAAATGCCTTTGCCCTGTTTTTTAGTCACAATCCCAGAGCCGCCTTCTGCTTCGCCACCAACTGGACGATGCCGCTTTGCGCCAGGTCGAGCAACGCTTCCATTTCGCCGCGACTGAACGGCGCGCCTTCCGCCGTACCCTGCACCTCGACGAAACCGCCGCTGCCGGTCATCACCACGTTCATGTCGGTGTCGCAATCGGAGTCCTCGGCATAATCCAGATCCAGCACCGGAACGCCGCGATAGACACCGACCGAAATCGCTGCCACGAAATCAGTCAGGGGCGAAGTCGCAAGCAGCTGTTTTTTCAGCAGCAGGGATACCGCATCGTGCAATGCAACAAACGCCCCGGTGATGCTGGCGGTACGCGTACCGCCATCTGCCTGGATCACGTCGCAATCGATCTGGATGGTGCGCTCGCCAAGCTTTTTCAGGTCCACCACCGAGCGCAGGGAACGGCCGATCAGGCGCTGGATTTCCTGGGTGCGCCCGGACTGCTTGCCGCGCGCCGCTTCGCGATCCATCCGGCTGCCGGTGGAGCGCGGCAGCATGCCGTATTCCGCTGTCACCCAGCCCTGGCCCTTGCCGCGCAGAAAAGGCGGCACTTTCTCGTCGATGCTGGCGGTACAGATGACCTTGGTGTCGCCGCACTCGATCAGCACCGAACCCTCGGCGTGCTTGGTGTAATTGCGGGTAATGGTGATGGCGCGCAACTGGTCGGCGCCTCGCTGGCTGGGTCGCATGGATTTTCCTGGTTTATCCTGTAAACGGCATTTCACCGCGAAGGCGGTGAAAAAGATTTTTATTGGTCTATTTTGAATATTTCTTGATGGCGAGCTGAATTTCGGCAATTGCTTTTTCGATATCGTCGTCGCTCACGAGGGTTTCGCCAGCCTTCGGACGGGGGGCATGCAAGGCATCGAGCTGGGTAGTAAAGCTGTCCAGCGGCATCATTTCGGTGGACACGCCGCCCGCGGGCTGAGTAGCGCCCTTCCCGCCCCAGGCCATGGCAATGGCGGACAAATTGTCACCATCCTGCCCGCCACGAAATTCGGCATGATCCATCAACTCCGGAATCGCCTGATCCAGCGAATAGGTGTTCAGAATGGAGCCAATCTCATTGCTGCTAAGAGAACCCCACAGACCATCCGAGCACAGCAGCAGAACATCGCCCGGCTCGACCGGCGTGCGCCTGGAGAGCTCCACCTCGGGTGGAATCATGCCGCCAAGGCAATTGTAGATCTTGTTGCGCTCCGGGTGCGTGGTCATCTGGGCCTCGGTGATGAGCCCCTGCTCGAACATCTGCTGCACCCGGGAATGGTCCTGGGTACGCGTCACCAGCCGCCCACGGCGGAAAAAATACAGGCGCGAATCACCGACATGGGCCCAGTAAGCCACATCACGCTGGATCACCACCGCCACGCAGGTGGTGCGCGGACTTTCCAGCAATTCGTTCTCGGCGGAATAATCACAGATCGCCTCGTGCACGGCATGCATCGCCTGATCGAGGAAGAACAGCGGATCCCTGAGGGTAGGGTGGCCTGTTTCTGGAACATTTCAGCGATCAACTGCACCGTTATCTGAGCAGCGATCTCCCCATGGAAATGTCCACCCATGCCATCCGCCACCACCATCAACAGGGATTCCTTGCTATAGGAATAGGCCACCCGGTCCTGATTGTATTTGCGTCCGCCTTGCCGGCTGGACTGGTAGATGGAGAACTTCATGGCGAACTCAGAAGAGATCCTTGTTCAGGGTGGCGCGAATGCTGCCCATCAGTGTTTTCTTGCGCGGCAGCTCCTCCAGCGGAACATCCTTGACCAATTCTCTCTGCAGGGCAAACACGCTCTGTGGCCGTTGCATGTAATCCAGTTGCAGGCACTGATCGATCAATTGCAGCAAAGCTTCCGAATATTCCCCTGGCCACAGCTTGACGGCGGGGGTCATCTTGTCGTCCTCCAATCGCGCATCGGCAGCCTGCGGCGCGAAACCGGCCATGCAGGCGAACATGCTGGCGCCGACACTGTAGATATCCGACCACGGCCCCAGACGCTCGCGATTCTTGTACTGCTCCGGCGCGGCAAAACCCGGCGTGTACATGGGCGAAAGCTTGTTTTTTTCGCTCGAAAGCGTCTGCCGTGCGGCGCCGAAATCGAGCAACACCGGCGAGCCATCAAGGCGCAGGTAAATATTGGCTGGCTTGATATCCAGGTGCAGAAGTTTGTGAGTATGCACTTCGCGCAAGCCATTGAGCAGCTGCGCGAATACACGGCGGATGAAGCTTTCCCGGATGAGTCCCTTGTGCTGCTGGATATGCTCCTGCATGGTCCTGCCACGCTCGTACTGCATCACCATGTACACGGTTTCGTTGGCACGGAAGAAATTGGTCACGCGCACCACGTTGGGATGAGCAATCTTGGCCAGCGCGCGCCCTTCCTCAAAAAAACACTTCATGCCATAGCGGAAGGTATTGAGGTTATCCACCGAAGTGGCCTGCACGACCTCGCCCCCATCGCGCAAGGCCAGTCCGCTGGGCAGGTATTCCTTGATCGCCACCGGCGTGCCGGTTTCGTCATAAGCCAGGTAAACAATACTGAAGCCGCCGCCCGAAAGCTGCTTGGCGATACGGTAATTGAGTAGCTGCGTGCCCTCGGAGAGCGCTTGATTGATTTGTTGGGAGCTCATTACGCTTACTATGATAATCTTTGCGCCATTTTACAATTGTTTAAACAAAGTAATGTATTTTTTGGAGCACCCATGATTTACAGCATGACCGGTTTCGCCGCAGTGAACCTTGAGCTACCCCAGGGCGCTCTGCACCTCGAACTGCGTGCCGTCAACCATCGCTACCTTGAAGTAGCGTTCCGCATGGACGAAGTGTTCCGCCCGGCAGAATCCGCCATGCGCGAGGCCATTGCCAGTCTGCTCAAGCGAGGCAAAGCGGAATGCAGGCTGAACTTCACCCCCAGCACCGGCAGTCACAAGCCACTGGCGCTCAACGCAACACTGGCGCAGCAACTGGTCCAGCTTGGCCAGGCAGTGCAGGAACTTTCCCCGCACAGCTCGCCGCTCAGCGTGGCTGACATATTACGCTGGCCGGGCATCATGGAAGTGGAAGGCGTGCCCGCCGACGCCCTCCAGCAAGCGGCCATTACCCTGCTGCACCAAGCGCTGGGCGAATTCACCGCCACCCGTGGCCGCGAAGGGGAAAAACTCAAAGCCATGATCCTCGAACGCGCCGGACAAATGGAAGCGCTGGTGGCCGAAGCTCTCCCCCACCTGCCCCGCCTGCGCGCCGCTTATCAGGAAAAGCTGTTAGCGCGCTTCAGGGAAGCCGCCGCCAGCCTGGATGAAGATCGCATCCGGCAGGAAATGGCGCTGTTTGCCCAGAAAATCGATATAGACGAGGAAGTTTCCCGCCTTCAGGCTCACTTGCAGGAAGTAAAGCGCATCCTCAATCAGAACGGCGCAGCAGGCAAGCGCCTGGATTTCATGATGCAGGAACTCAACCGCGAAGCCAACACCCTGGGCTCGAAATCCGTTGCCACGGAAACATCCAAATTATCGATGGAACTGAAAGTGCTGATCGAGCAGATGCGGGAGCAGATCCAAAACATTGAGTGATGCCTCAATTGCATTCACGATTTCCGGCGCACGGCGGCTATAGTTAATTCTGCCTTTAACAGAAAGTCAGCATGAGAAAAACGCTACGCAAACACGCCATCCCCATCTCGCTGGGCATGCTGCTCCTGCTGGCATTCCTCCTGCATGCGGCAAAAACCATCGACATCCCGTTCATGCAGAACCTCGAGGCCATCAGCTACGATGCGCGCCTCCGCCTTACCATGCCGCAAACGCTGGACCGGCGCATTGTGATTGTCGATATCGATGAAAAAAGCCTGGCCGAGGAAGGGCGCTGGCCCTGGGGCAGGGACAAACTGGCGGCCATGCTGGATCAGCTCTTCAAGCGCTACCAGGTAGCCGTCGTTGGCTTCGACGTGGTATTTGCGGAGAAGGATGACAGCTCGGGACTTGAAACGCTCGAACAGCTAGGCCGTAACGAGCTGAAGGAAATACCGCAGTTCCAGTCCCGGCTGGCGCAGTTGCGCCCGCAGTTGGATCATGATCGCCTTTTCACCCGGGCACTGGCTGAGCGCCCGGTGGTACTGGGCTATTATTTCACCAATTTCCGGGACAGGACATCCGGCGTGCTGCCCGATCCGGCATTTCCACCCGGCACCTTCAGCAACAGCAGTTCCACTTTCGTAGCCGCCGGCGGATATGGCGCCAATCTGCCGGAATTTCAGAACGCCGCGCACAATGCCGGGCATTTCAATCCACTCACCGACTTTGACGGCGTCGCCCGGCGCGTGCCGATGCTGATCGAGCATGGCGGCGCTTACTACGAAGCCCTTTCCCTGGCCGTCATGCGCACGCTTTACGGCACGCCCCCGATTCAGGCCATGATCGAGCAGGACAGCGGCGGCGAAGCGCTGGAATGGCTGCGTGCCGGCAAGCTGAAAATCCCGGTGGACGAGAACGTCAGCGCGCTGGTCCCTTATCGCGGAAAACAGGGCGCCTATCCCTATGTTTCCGCCAGCGACGTGCTGCATGGCCGAGCCAGCGGCGAGACCATGGCCGGCGCCATCGTGCTGGTCGGCACGACGGCGCCAGGACTGATGGACTTGAGGTCCACGCCGGTCGGCGCCGTGTACCCGGGGGTGGAAGTTCACGCCAACCTGATTGCCGGCATGCTGGATCACGATATCAAGGAAAAACCTCCTTACACCCAGGGTGCCGAATTCGCCCAGATGCTGCTGCTCGGCCTGCTGCTCGCCGTCCTGCTGCCCGCGCTCAATCCCGTCAAGGCCGCGCTGCTGGTGCTGGGCGCATTGCTGTGGGTCACGGGCAGCAATCTCGCGCTGTGGCAATACGCCAACCTGGTCATGCCGCTCGCGCCTACGGTCATCATGATCGCTGCACTGTTCGTGCTCGGCATGTCCTATGGCTTCTTTGTCGAGGCGCGCGCCAAGCGCCAGATTTCCGGGCTCTTCGGGCAATATGTGCCGCCGGAACTGGTGGACGAGATGAGCGACAACCCCGAGTCGTTCACCATGGAAGGCGAGACCCGGGAAATGACGGTGATGTTCGCGGATGTGCGCAATTTCACCAGCATCTCCGAGGGACTGGACCCGAAAACATTATCGAAATTCATGAACGACTATATGACACCGATGACGCGCGCCATTCATCAGCACCGCGGCACCATAGACAAATACATCGGCGACGCCATCATGGCATTCTGGGGCGCGCCGCTTGCGGACCCGGACCATGCGCGTCATGCCGTAAAGGCAGCACTGGAAATGCAGGAAACCCTCACGGCCTTGCGCCCGCAGTTTCTCGCCCGCGGCTGGCCGGAAATCCGTATCGGCATCGGCATCAACACCGGGATGATGAGTGTGGGCAACATGGGTTCCGAGTTCCGCATGGCGTATACCGTCATGGGCGACGCAGTCAACCTGGGCTCGCGCCTGGAAGGTTTGACCAAGGTTTACGGGGTAGGAATCCTGGTGAGCGAAGATACGAAAACATTGCTGCCGGACATTGCATTCCGTGAACTCGACAGGGTCAGGGTCAAGGGCAAGGATATCCCCATCAGCATCTATGAACCGCTCGGCCCGGCCGAAAAGATTACGTCATCAAAACAGGACGAACTTCAGCTATTCCGGAAGGCGATAGGCCATTACCGCGCCCAGGAATGGGACATGGCGGAGGCCTGCCTGCGCAGCCTGCAACAGGCTGCGCCGCTTGATGCGGTGTACGCCCTGTATCAGCAACGTATTGCCCGGTTCCGCTCCAATCCGCCCGCTGCAGGCTGGGACGGCACGTTCGTATTCCTCCGGAAATAAAGGACGCATGGTGGGAAAACATGGAAACAGTCGAAAAAAAACCTCAAAATGGGTACGATCTCCCGCAACTGCCCGATTAACCATCTGTGAATGTCAGGTCAAATGAAATATTCCATTTTTCACCGCATAGGCAAACTGATAATCGGGATTACACTCTATTCCGCCAGCCACGCGATGGCGGCCCCGCCCGATATGATCAAGGCGCAGTCCTTGATGGCAGCGGGCCGGGCGGGAGATGCCTACGCCCTGCTTGCACCGGCGGAATTCGAAATGGCCGGCAAGGTGGACTACGATTATCTGCTCGGAACCGCGGCCCTCGACAGCGGCAGGCCTGACAAGGCAACGCTGGCCTTCGAGCGGGTGCTGGCCGTGAACCCCAGCCACTACGGCGCCCGGCTGGATCTGGCGCGTGCCTACTACGCGCTGGGCGACCATGAACGCGCCGGCACCGAATTTGGCCAGATCATGAAGCAAAACCCACCCGTGCTGGCCAGGACGATTATCGAGCAATACCTTGCCGCCATCGAAAACCATCTCAATCCCCAGACCCGCTTTACCGGATATGTCGAAGCCGCCTTTGGCCATGACACCAACGTCAACGTGGCAAGCAGCAACAGCACCATGTACATCCCGATCTTTGGCGCTTCATTTTCCCTGGTTTCCAGCAATCAGGCCACGCAGGATAACTATATGAGTTTCGGGGGTGGCGGCGAAGTGACCATCCCGGTGCGCCAGGGCCTGTCCCTGTTTGCTGGTCTGGAGGGCAAGAAACGCGAAAATTTCGAGCAGAACGGCTACAACACCAGCAGCATCGATGGCCGCATTGGCATGAATATCGGCGCAGACAAAAACGTGTTGCGCCTCGCCCTGCAGAAAGGCGGTTTTTATCTGGACGACCACTACAACCGCGACACCACTGGCCTGACGGGTGAATGGCGCCATATTCCCGACCCGCGCAACCAGTTCAGCATCTTTGGGCAATACGCGCAGTTGCGTTATGACCGAGACAAGCTTGGCAATGACCTGTCGTCCAATGATGTCGACCAGACCATCATTGGCGGAGGCTGGCTGCATGCCCTCGACGAGGGCGGGAGCAGCGTCCTGTTCGGCAGCCTCTATGCGGGCTCGGAACACGCCGTTGAACAGATACAGCGCATCGACGGCGACCAGGATTTCGCCGGTTTTCGCGCCGGGGGGCAGACTCGCCTGAACGACAGCAGCAGCGTATTCGCCTCGGCCGGGTACAAATATGGCAGCTACAGCCGCCGCAACCTGCTGTTTCTGGACTACCGCCGCGACCATCAGTACGACCTGAATATAGGACTGAACTGGGTGCCCGTCAGGAACTGGACGGTACGCCCGCAGATCAGCTACACGCGCAACGAATCGACTATCGCCATGAATGATTATGACCGCACGGATATTTCCGCCACCGTGCGACATGACTTTAAATAGCAAACCAAGCGACTGGACGACAAACACCATGAAAAAACTCAATCCGCCTGCGTGGCAACGGCTTTGCTTCCTGGCGCCGGCACTTCTTCTGCCTGTATTGTCGAACACGGCCTGGGCGTCGGCAGGTCAATTCCAGTTTGTCAGCGGCAATGTGCGCATCGTTGCGGCAGATGGCCACGAACGTCAGGCGCAAAAAGGCGGGGAAATCAATGAAGGCGAATCCATCATTTCCGCCAGGGGCGCGGCGGCGCAATTGCGCATGACGGATGGCGGCATTGTTGCGATCCGTCAGGACACCCGGATGCGCATCGATGAATACAAATTCAATGGCCAGGAGGACGGCAGCGAGCGGAGCTTCTTTTCGCTGGTCAAGGGGGGATTCCGTTCCATCACCGGCACAGTCGGCAAGCTGCACAAGGAAAATTACCATATCAAGACGCCATCTGCCACCATCGGCATCCGCGGCACGGATAGCGAAACCATCCACATCACAACGGCTGGCGAACAACTTTCCACCGTGCCGGCAGGCACCTACAACCGGGTCAACACCGGAGCAACCGTCGTAAACGGGACGGTGACATTCCCCAATCAGGTGGCCTATGCACCGAGTCTGAACACCCCGGGGGTCCTGCTGCCGCAAATGCCACCCATTTTTGAGCCGCCCAAAGCGCCACAAGCCGCAACAACGAGCAGCCAGCAACCAGAAAGTGCGGGCGATGCCGCAACCAGCACGACAACAGCCACGGAAGCCACCCCGCCCCCGCCGGATAAGTTAACGGCAATAGCAGGCGTCGTATTGCCCCCGCCGCCCGAACCGACCACCACACTGGTCGGATCTCCTGGCGCGGTTGTTTCATCCAGCGGCATTTATACAGCGCCATATGGCTATGGCGGTGTAGGGACAGACATCAGCTGGCGCACGGAATGCCTTACCGCAGGCAGCTGCTACACGGGATGGATGAGTGGCGGAGGTTCCATGGTGCTGGAGCCCAATACCAGCCGCACCATCCTGCTCGACAGCAGCGGTCTTCCGGTGCTGATTGCGGAAAGCGACACTTCCGGCAGCATGCAATACACCTCCGGCACGGCATCCCTGCTCGATTTCGGACAAGCAGCCGCGGCTGGCACCACCGTCCGATGGGGAAGATATGTGGGAAGCGATTCGTTCATCGACAACAACGGCACACGCGATCCGCTGGTCATGAACCTGATGTGGGCAGACAATGCACTCACCTACGCCCAGGCACAAGCCGCCCTGACAAGCGCCCTCACCCTTAATCTTGTGCCCGGGGCAGGCACTGTCAGCGACGAATTGAACAATGTGTATCATCTGGCGAACGGCAGCCTGCTGGTCAGTGCGGGTGGCGCGAGCATTACGCTGAATGTCACCACGGATACGGTTGCCAGCCGCTCCTGGGATCTGACTTACCAGAGCACCGCAAGCGCACTGTCCCAGTTCTACCAGGAATCGTCCACCACGGGGCCGGGCGGCCTTCCTCTGGTCAATGGCTCAATCAAGGTCAATGGCGCGATTGTTCCGACAACCGTCACGGGGCAAGCCAGCGGCGTATTCATCGGAAGCGCTGCCACCGGAGCCCTGACCACATTCTCCGCAAATGCAGCGCCTGCCACCGCGCTGCCATCAGGCGCGGCCCTGTCGGGAACCGCCCTGCTGATTCAGTAAGCTCCAGGGAAACACTGAATGGCAATTCAAGACGGCTCGCGATAAGCGGCGTTATTCACGCCAGAAAGTTGAGTATTGTCAATATAATGAAGTTTCAGTAATATCCCCCCCCACTTAAAAACAATGGTTTCCCCCATGGAACCGCATGATTTAACCTATAAAAAGCAGTTAACCACGGAGGGCACAGAGAACACGGAGTAAAAACCATAGATTGCATGATGTTTGGCATTCACCCGATGGGTGACCGCAAACCGCCTTTCTCCGTGTTCTCTGTGCCCTCCGTGGTTATCGAACTGAGGTTTCTAGGTTTAATCATTACCTGCTGCCGCCTGTTGTGCAGGCCGCTTCTGGCCAGAATCCACTCAATTCCATTATTTCTTCAACCCGCAACGCTCTTTGAACGGAACGTGGCATTGCCCTCGTTACGCAAACCTTTATAGACCCGAGCCATGAAAATCAATTTACCCGTCACCCAAACCGAAAAAACCTACCCCAAGGGAAAGTATCTCGTTTCCAAAACCGACCTGAAAGGCGTCATCACTTACGCCAACGAAGATTTTGTCGAGCTTTCCGGCTTTAGTGGCGAAGAACTTATCGGCAAGAGCCACAATATTGTTCGTCACCCCGACATGCCGCCTCAGGCTTTTGAAGATTTGTGGAAAACAGTAAAGGAGGGGCGTCCATGGCGCGGCGTCGTCAAAAACCGGACCAAGAACGGAGATTTTTATTGGGTTGATGCCTTCGTGGTACCCGTGCGCAAAAAGGACCAGACACTCGGCTACATGTCGGTGCGCTCCGAGCCCAGCCGGCAGCAGATTGAGGAGGCAGAACAGCTGTACAGGCAGCTCAACGCAAGCAAGGCCAGGCTGGATACCAGCGGAAGCTGGTGGCAGCGGCTTTCCATCCAGGGCCGCATGGTCAGCTTTCTGGCGCTGCTCATTATTCTGATGGGAATGAATCTGGTGGCCAGCCAGGCCGTACTGGGATTGACCTGGACAGCCATTGCACAGATCGGCGCCTTCGCTTCGGTATGGATCGTACTGGCATTCGGCTCATTTTCCCTGCTGGTCAATTCGGCGATGAAGCAGGTTCATAATGCCGTCCGCTATTTCGACCATATCGCCCAGGGCAACCTGACCGATAACATCGACATTTCCGGCCGCAACGAAACCGGACAGCTTCTCAGCGGCCTGGCCACCATGCAGGTGCACGTCAAGGTGATGCTGGACGAAATCTCCGTGGCTTCCCGCGCCATAGAGGCCAAGTGCAAAAGCCTCAATAGCGAGATGACGCAGGTAGTAAAAAAGTCCGAGGAACAGCACAGCCGCGTACTGGCCGTGGCCGCGGCCACGGAAGAATTCAGCCAGTCCGTGGTAGAAGTGGCGGAAAGCGCGGAAGGGGCAGCACGCTCCGCCACCGAATCACAAAACCTGGTGGAAGAGAGCAACACCAGCATGACCAGCAGCATGGAAGCCACGGGGCGCGTGGTGGAAGCGGTACAGGCCTCCAGCACCACCATTGTCGAGCTCAATGAGTCAATCGGGAAAATCGGCACCATTACCCAGTCCATCAAGGAAATTGCCGACCAGACCAACCTCCTGGCCCTCAATGCCGCGATCGAGGCAGCCCGGGCCGGCGAGCAGGGGCGCGGCTTTGCCGTGGTGGCGGACGAGGTAAGAAAACTGGCCGAACGCACCACCAACAGCACCGCCGACATTACCGCCATGGTAAGCGAGATACAGAAGGCTACGCGTCAGGCCGTCGGGTCCATGGAACAGGCTGTCCATAAAGTGGATGAAGGCACCGGCATGATGCGCGAATCCCTGTCCGCCCTCGGCCGCATCAGCTCTTCCAGCGGCGAAGTCACCAGCATGGCACGGCACATTGCCGATGCAGCCAGGGAACAGGCCATCGCCAGCGAGCAAGTAACCAGCAACATGGCGCAGGTTTCATCACTCATCGAGCAGAATACCAACTCCGCCCAGCATGCCTGGAAAGCCACCGGGGAACTGGCTCAAACAGCAGTGAGCCTGAAAGAACTGGTGAGCCATTTCGAATTGATCAAAAACAACTAAAGGAAACGCTGATTTATTCGTCATTACTCCAAGGAGATTCCTTTACCTGTTCTCGCCCTCGCCCACCCTGCCCAGCACGCGGTCCAGAGTGCGGCCCGGCAGCAGGCGTTTAAGAATGGCGAACAGGTAGGCCGGGAAGGTCACCGGGTAGCGGATGCGGGGGCTGCCGTTTTCCAGGACATGAATCACTCTTTCCAGCACCGCCTCCGGCGGCAGGGTGAAGGGCGCGGCCGGGCCGGGCTTGGTCAGCCGCTTTTCCATGGCGCGATAGGTATTGCGGAAGTGGCTCGCTTCCGCATCCACATGGCGCCGGAACATCTCGTGCGCATTCGCCCGGAAGCGGCTGGTGATCGGGCCGGGCTCGATCAGGGAAACATGGATTCCGCTGCCGCGCAGCTCCAGGCGCAGGGTATCCGCAATCCCCTCCAGGGCATACTTGCTCGCGTTGTAGGCGCCGCGAAACGGCAGAGAAACATAGCCGAGCAGGGAACTGTTGATGATGATGCGCCCGCCCCCCTGGGCGCGCATTACCGGAATCAGCCGGTTGGTCAGCTCGACCGTGCCGAACACATTGGTTTCGAACTGCGCGCGCAGCACCTCGCGGCGCAAATCCTCCACCGCCCCCGGCTGGCCGTAGCCCGCATTATTGAACAGGGCATGGAGCGTGCCGCCGGTGCGGCGCAAAACCTCGTCCACCGCCGCAGTAATCGAGGCCGAATCGGCAATATCCAGTTGCAGGCTCTCCAGCCCGCGCGCCGCCAGCATCTCCACGTCCGCCGCCTTGCGCGCCGTGGCGAAAACCCGGTAGCCGCGCTTCTGCAAACCTTCCGCCACACACAGGCCGATGCCAGTGGAACAGCCGGTAATCAGTATGCTTTTCTTGTCCATTCCCAGCCCCGTTTTCAGATTTCCAGCACCCCGGCAGCATGCAGCTTCACGCGAAGATGGAAAGGGCCGGGCAGATCCGGAACGGGAACATCCGCCAGTTGCAACACTTCCGGCCCGCCTGCGGCGGTCATCAAAATCGCTTTCATTCTTTGCCCTTTTTGTCCCAGACATAACGGTTGAAGCGCTGCCAGCGATTCTGTTTATTCGCCAGCTTGCTCACGGTTTTTTCCACCTGCTGCCATTGCAGCGCCTTGTGCTGCTTCTTTTGCAGCAGTTCCAGCAACAGGTCGGCGGCTTTCTTGTTCATGGCGCATTTATCAGAGGCGAAGCGCATATGTTAAACTTGAAGTCTGTTTTTTTCGAGTCTGAATCATGTCCGGCAACACTCTCGGCACCCTGTTCTGCGTCACTTCCTTCGGTGAATCCCACGGCCCGGCCATCGGTTGCGTGGTGGATGGCTGCCCGCCGGGGCTGGCGCTCACAGCCGAAGACATCCAGCTCGATCTGGACCGGCGCAAACCCGGCACCTCGCGCCACGTCACCCAGCGGCGCGAGTCGGACACGGTGGAAATCCTTTCCGGCGTATTCGAGGGCAAGACCACCGGCACCCCGATCGCCCTCCTGATCCGCAACGAGGACCAGCGCAGCAAGGATTACGGCAACATCGCCGAGACCTTCCGCCCCGGCCATGCCGACTATACCTATACCCAGAAATACGGCTTCCGCGATTACCGTGGCGGCGGCCGCTCCAGCGCGCGCGAAACCGCGGTGCGCGTGGCCGCCGGCGCGGTGGCCAAAAAATGGCTGCAGGAGCGCCACGGCATCGTGATCCGCGGCTACCTGTCCCAGCTGGGACCAATTGAAGTGCCCTTCAAAAGCTGGGATGAGGTGAGCCAGAATCCCTTCTTCGTCGCCGACAGCAGTTATACCCAGCAGCTTGAAGATTACATGGACTCCCTGCGCAAGGCGGGCGACTCGATCGGCGCGAAGCTCACCGTGGTGGCCGAAAACGTGCCGGTGGGCTGGGGCGAGCCGGTGTACGACCGCCTCGACGCCGACATCGCCTACGCGCTGATGAGCATCAATGCGGTGAAGGGCGTGGAGATCGGCGCCGGTTTCGGCTGCGTGACGCAAAAAGGCTCCGAGCACGGCGACGAGCTGACCCCGCAGGGCTTTGCCAGCAACCACGCCGGCGGCATCCTGGGCGGAATTTCCAGCGGCCAGGACATCGTCGCCCATATCGCCATCAAGCCCACCTCCAGCATCCGCATCCCGCGCCATTCGATCAACCTGGCGGGTGAGGCCATCATGGTGGAAACCCACGGCCGCCACGATCCCTGCGTCGGCATCCGCGCCACCCCCATCGCCGAGGCCATGCTGGCCATCGTGCTGATGGACCAGGCCCTGAGACATCGAGCGCAGAATGCGGATGTAGTGTGCGCGACACCAAAGTTACCGGGTAGAATCGGGTAATTCCAAGGAGTATTGCAATGGGCCTGCCGCAGGAAAATCCCGCTTACATCACGCCGGAAGCCTATCTGGCGGTTGAAATGGCCAGCGACACGCGCAACGAGTACCTCAAGGGCGAGGTATTCGCCATGGTGGGCACCAGTTCGACACATAACATCATTGTGCTCAATCTCGCGCAAGCCTTTCGCAACCATCTGCGCGGCGGGCCATGCCAGGTATTCGCTATCGATCTCAAGCTGCGAGTAGAGACGGCCAACGCCTATTTTTATCCCGACCTGATGGTCACCTGCACGGAAGCGGACCGCCGCAGCGACTACATCAAGACCGAGCCGATCCTGGTGGTCGAGGTACTGTCGCCCTCCACCGCCCTGTTCGACCGCGACAAGAAATTCGCCAGCTACCGCCAACTGCCCGGCTTGCAGGAATACGTGCTGGTGGATACAGAACAGGAGAGCATCGAATGTTACCGCCGCGCCGGTAACGGCGAATGGATCATGCACCCCTATGGCGCGGGCGAAAGCGTTACCCTGCACAGCCTGAACCTGGCATTCCCGATTGGCGAGGCCTATCAGGACGTGGATTTCTCCCTGTAAGTCATCCCTCATGTTGAATCTGATCCATGTCGGCCTTCAGGCCGAAATCTCGGCCTGAAGGCCGACCTGCATTAAATGCCCCTCCCCTACTGGCGCCTGTCCGGCTTCTATTTCTTTTACTTCGCTTTCGTTGGCGCCATGTCGCCATTCTGGGGCCTGTACCTGAAATCGCTCGATTTCACTGCTTTCCAGATCGGCATCCTGATGTCGCTGCTGCAGGTGATGCGCATGTTTGCGCCCAACATCTGGGGCTGGGCGGCAGACCATAGCGGCAAGCGGGTGGCCATCGTGCAAGTGGCCGCAACGCTCAGCCTGGCGTCCTATATCGGCGTATTTTTCGGCACCAGCTTCCTGTGGCTGTTTGTGGTGATGTCGCTGATGAGCTTTTTCTGGAGCGCATCGCTGCCGCTGGTGGAAGCCACCACGCTCAGTCATCTGGGCGAACGCACCGAGAAATATGGCCGCATCCGCCTGTGGGGTTCGGTTGGCTTCATTCTCGCCGTCGTGGGCCTGGGCTACGTACTGGATTTCGTGCCGATCCGCTTTCTGTTATGGGCAATTCTCGGCATGATGATCGGGCTGGCGCTATTTGCCCGCCATATCCCGGAAGCCCGCGTAATACCCCACCATACCGACCAATTTTCGGCCTGGCACATCATCAAGCAACCCGTGGTGCTGGCTTTTTTTGCCGCCAGCTTTTTCAATGCCGCCGCCCATGGCCCTTACTACACCTTCTACTCCATCTACCTGGTGGACCACGGCTATTCGAAAAGCAGCGTGGGCTGGCTATGGGCGCTGGGCGTTATCAGCGAGATCCTGGTTTTTCTGTGGATGCCACGCCTGATGCGCCGCTTCAGCCTGAACCAGATACTGCTGGTGAGCTTTGCCCTGGGCGTGTTGCGCTTTCTCGTCATCGGTTGGGGAATTGGCTGGTTCGGGCTGGTTCTTGCCGCCCAGTTGCTGCACGCAGCGACTTTCGGCTCCTACCAGGCAGCGGCCATCGAGGTGATTCACCGCCTGTTCCGGGGCAAGCATCAGGCCAAGGGGCAAGCGCTTTACAACAGCGTGTCCTTCGGTGCTGGCGGCACGCTGGGCGGACTCTATGCCGGCTACACCTGGGATGTGCTGGGGCCGCAGATCACCTTCACCATCGCCGCCGCTTTCGCCGCCATTGCCTTTCTGCTGGTGTACTGGAAACTCGGATCGGAACTGGCCGAAAACAAATCCTGAAGCCCCTTATCCCGCCATCAGGATAAGGCGTCACCCCGCCCCTGCCAGTACCAGGATTACCGGCAACCAGGCAGCTCAGCCGTATTTTCAATATGAATCATGAGCCTATGGCTTGAGCGTCCGCTCACGATAATAAAAAAACACTTTTTAGCTTGCACAAAAATCCAGGCGCGCAATATAATCATTCGAACACGTGATCATAAGATCAGATTATGTGTCCATAACGCAAAACTATACCCAAACCTGGAGATGCCTCATGAAAAAAACACTTCCCATCAGCCTCATTCTGGCAAGTAGCATCCTGTTGAGCAGCCAAGCATCAGCCGAATCGCCAAAGCCTGCGGCGCCCATGCCGGTAGAAATGCAGCAGATGATGAAAGTCTACTCTCCAGAACTGCGCCAGAAAGTGATGGCCCTGTCGCCGGAACTCAAGGGAACGATTCAGCAGTTGCACGCCGGCCACACCCGCCGCGCCAAGGAAACCAACCTGCGCCAGATCATGCATGAGATCCTTTCCGAATACCAAAGCATTGCCTCCGCCCTGGCGACCGACAATGCCGAGCAGGCCGCCGAAGCCGCGCGCCGCCTGGCAAATCACCGCATTCCCAAGGGCGGCCTGCTGGCTTATTTCCCTCTGGACAAGGTCAACACCAACGATCTTTCCGTACTCCCGGCAATGAATGAAATCGTTGAAGGCAGCGCACTGAAACTGGCGGATGCCGCGGACAAGGGTGACCTGCCCAAAGCAGCATCGTACATGAGTGAAATCATGACCGGCTGCGTTGCCTGCCATCAGAAATTCCGCGGCGTACCAGGCAATTCGGCTTACCTGACGGCCCCTGCAAGCAAATAACCCAGCCAATACCCATACACACTCCGAGGAGAAATAATGATGAATAAAAAAATTATTGCCGGCGCCGTATCCGGGATCATGTTTGCCATGGCACACAGCGCACACGCCACCAACGGTGACCAGATGCTGGGCGTTACCGCCACCCAGTGGGGCATGGGTGGCGCCGTCGTGGCCGCACCGCAGGACGCGGGAACCATCCTGACCAACCCGGCCGGCATAGCTGAACTGGGTATCAAGGAAGTGCGTTTCGACATGGGCGTGGGCTTGCTCAACCCGCCACGCAAGGTCAACGGGAAGGACAGCGATTCCGACTACTATCTCATGCCGTCCGGCGCGGTCGCCTTCAACGTCAGCGACAGGCTGTTCTTTGGCATGGGCATGGGCGGCACTTCCGGCAGCGGCGTCGATTTTGCCGATGCATCGATTGCACCGGCAACGCATGCCTTCGTCACCACCAAGCAGTCCTTCAAGATCGCCCCTGGCTTCGCCTACAAGGTCAGCGACCAGCTTTCTCTCGGCGCCGCGCTACAGATCGGCTACCAGAGCCTGGCCATATATAACGGCATGTTCCCCAGTGGCATCCTTTCCCTGCCCCAGACCCAGGTCTATGGCTACGGCATGAACGCGGGCATGATCTACAAGGTGAATGACGCGGTTCAAGTGGGCGCGAGCTGGACCAGCAAGACCAGCATGGACGAGTTCGAGTGGAACACCAACGCCGGCACCTACCGCATGACCATGGACATGCCGCAGATTTTCGCGCTGGGCGTGGCCTTCAAGCCCATGCCGGGCCTGCTGATCGAGGCGGACGTCAAGCACATCGGCTTCAGTGACGTACTTGACCGCGTCCCCTTCCAGATGCCGACCAACCCCAACGCAACCATGAACTTCGGCTGGAGCGACCAGACCGTTTACGCCATCGGGGTGCAGAAGGAAATTGATGAAAAAACCACGATTCGTGCCGGTTTCAACTATGGCAAGTCACCCATCGGGGCAGAGGACGTGGACAGCAACATCGGCTCGCTGGCCATCACCGAAAAGCACCTTTCGCTCGGTGTGACGCGCAAGTTTAGCGACAAGGCATCTGCCTCGCTCTCTTACGCCCATGCCTTCCACAACGAGATCACCTCTAACACCGGCACCAACAACAAGATCGAGCTGGAACAGAACATCGTCAACGTCCAGCTCAGCTACAAATTTTAATCAGGAGAAATCATGACAGTTGACCGCATTGTGCACTTTGTAGCCGGCCTGATGGTGCTGATCAGCATCTCGCTGGCGCACTTCTCCGACCCCGCCTGGCTGTGGCTCACCGCTTTTGTTGGCGCCAATCTGGCACAAAGCGGCGTAACCGGCTTCTGCCCGATGGCTTTCATGCTCAAGAAATCCGGCGTCAAGGAAGGAAGCTGCTGTTCTTGAGATTGAAACCAGGAAAGAGCAATGCTCCGGCAGCAGGCTTCCGGCCTGCTGCCGGTTTTATTTTGCCATTACGATATTCCCATAAAATCCATCTATAATTAGCAGTAGTTTTCTTCCCGAGGCAAGAAAAAACATGGCTGCAAAAAAACGCCAATCCGCTGAAATCCGCCGTCACGACATCATCAAGGCAGCGATGGAAATTATTCGTCATGAAGGCGTTTCCAGGCTGACCACACGTTCGCTGGCAAAAGCGGTAGGCATTGCCCAACCCACGCTATTTCTGCATTTCGGCAACAAAAGCCATGTTCTTGTTGCCTTGGTGGATTCCATTCAGGAAGGGCTCCAGCAAGAACTGATGGGCCTCGCGCTGGACAAGATGACACCGCTCGAACGCATCAAAACGGTAATTCGCACCCATCTCGACTTCATCCAGAATCAGCCGGGCATTCCGCGCCTGCTGTTTGCAGAGGAATTGCAGAACGAAGACCCCCTGTTCCGGCAGCGCATGGATCAACTGGTGATGTTTTTCCTCAGATTTATTGCCGGCATGATCAGCGCCGCGCAGGAAGCCGGCGAGATCCGCGCCGACCTCATCCCGCAGCAGGCTGCCTGCCTGCTGATCGCCGCTGTTCAGGGCCTGGCGCTACGCTGGGTACTCACGGGCGGGGAGCGTTTCGTCCTGTCAGAACAGGCCGACATAGTCACTACCACCTTGCTCGAAGGCTGGACGCCCCGAGCTTAGGGCCTGTTAACACTAGCCACGGCGACGCCCATATCCCGCCATTCCCATCAACAGACGCACCCCGCCATAACTCAGCCACGATAGCAGGCGCAAATGGAGTGGCTGCTTTTTCCAGCTATCGTAAGTCACGACCCGCGAGCCCTCGGCCATGGACTGTTCCAGGCTCGCGCCCAGTTCGGCGGCGAAACCGCCATCATCCACGATCACGTTCGCCTCGCGCGATAGCAGCAAGCTGAAGGGATCAATATTGGAAGAGCCCACCGTGGCCCAATGACGGTCGATCACCGCCACCTTGGCATGCATGAAGCTGCGCTGATATTCATAAATCTCGATGCCGGAATCCAGAAAAACGCCGTACAAGGCACGCGTGGCATAGTGCAGCAGCAGGTATTCCACCCGCCCCTGCAGCAACAGGGTCACTTTCACGCCGCGCTTTGCCGCACCAATCAGCGCCTGGCGAAAGCGGCGTCCAGGCAAAAAATAGGCATTGGCGATAATCACTTCAGACCCGGACTGATTGATCGCATCCAGGTAAGCGTCCTCGATATCGCGCCGGTGGTTGATATTGTCGCGCAAGAGGAAAGCCGCGCGCACGCCATCCGCAAATGGCAAAACCAGCGGATCGCGCTGCTGGCGGCGGCGCCGCCGTTTCAGCTGGGACCAGGCCACCAGCCCCCACAGTTTTCTGGCCGTCGCATGCACAGCCTGCACCAGCGGCCCTTCCAGCGCCACGGCATAATCATAGCGGGGCGGTGTTTGGCCCGGCGTATCCATGTCGTCGATGATGTTGATCCCGCCGACGAAAGCGATGCGGTTGTCCGCCACCGCAATCTTGCGATGCAGGCGGCGGTAGCTGCTGCGCCGGAACTTGGCCAGCACGGGCCGGTAACTCAGCACCTGGACGCCGGCGGAACGCATGTCTTCGATCATCTCGCGCGGCAGGTCTTTCGCACCGTAACCATCCAGCAGCAGGTGCGTAGTGACACCGCGCCGCGCCGCGCGCTTCAGTGCCGCGGCAATCTGCCGCCCGGTGCCGTCATTTTCGAAAATATAGGTTTCCAGATAGATTTCCCGCACTGCCCGGTCAATCGCCTCTTCCAGCGCGGGGAAATAATCCGTGCCGTTTTGCAGCAGGGTAATCCGGTTGCCGTCTACGAACTGGGTCATGCGCGAGTGAGCGTGGCCGACAGGGGCGCGTGGTCAGAAATGCGCGACCATGGACGGCCAAAATGCACCTGGGCCGTTTTGACTTTCAAACCGCGCACATAAATGCGGTCCAGGCGCAGAACCGGAAGGGAGGCGGGATAGCTGCGCGCGGGCATGCCATGCACCTGTTCGAAAGCTTCCTTCAGATGCATCTCGCGCAGCATGAAACGGCACGCCTCGATGCGCCAGTCGTTGAAATCCCCGGCGATGATGAGCGGCTCATCCGGCGGCACCAGGCGCTCGATATGGTCGCGCAGCAAATGCAGCTGTTTCCTGCGCCAGCGCGCGAACAGGCCGAGGTGCACGCAGATGCAATGCAGCTTGTGTTCCCAGCCGGGAATCTGGATTTCGCCATGCAGTAGTCCGCGCTGCTCGGCGCGGTGGGCGGAGATGTCGACATTCTCCCAGCGTACGATGGGGAAGCGGCTGAGAATCGCGTTGCCATGATGCCCCTCGGGATAGACCGCGTTCTTGCCGTAGGCAAAATCGTGCCAGATCGAATCGGCCAGAAATTCGTACTGCGACTCATCCGGCCAGTCCTCATGGTTCTCCGCGTGCAGGTGATGCGCCCCCTGCACTTCCTGCAGGAAAACCACATCCGGCTGCATGCCGCGCAGACGATCGCGCAGCTCGTGCAGCACCATGCGCTGATTGAACTGGGAAAAGCCTTTGTGGATGTTGTAGGTCGCAATGTGCAATGAATTGACAGCACTTGCTTCACTACCTTGCGGCACCTCTTGTGGGGCCATCATGGACTCGGTTGCAGGAACGGGTTACTGCAATCTTAAACCAGATAGTCAGGGCTTGTTAATACTAATTAAAAAACCCTGACAGACAGCGGAATGTGCATCTATACTTTCATCATTCTGTACAGATTGAGATTGCCATGAAACTAGCGACATTCACCGAAGTACGCAACCACGCCAAGCAGTATTTCGACATTGTCGCATCGGGCGAATCCGTACGCGTGCTGCGCAACGGCAAACCCATCGCCGACATTATCCCGGTTGTTGCCGAACTGCCTTCCTGGAAACGTCGCAAGGCGCAACCCCTGGTGCTGGATGGCGTTTCCATCAGCCAAATGATCCTCGAAGAGCGCGAAGCTGGCTTGTGATGCGCGTTTTTTTCGACACCTCTGCCTTCGTCAAGCGCTATGTCAGTGAAACAGGAACCGATGCCGTGCTTGAATGGTGCGACCGGGCAACAGAGATCGGCTTGTCCGGCATCGCTCTGCCCGAGATCATTTCGGCCTTTTGCCGGCTGCACCGTGAGGACAAAATCACCGGCACGCAATATCTGCAATTGAAGTCATTGCTGCTGGCTGACATCGAGGACGCTGCCGTTTGCGACCTGGCTCCGGTAGTGTTGGGCCATGCGATATCCGCTCTCGAAACCAGCGTGCTGCGCGGCATGGACGCCATACACATCGGCAGCGCCGTGGCCCTGAAAGCCGATGTTTTCATATCTGCAGATACGCGGCAATGCGAAGCTGCTACCCGCGCCGGGTTGCGGGTCGAGGCGGTATAGAGCGACTGGAAGGGAAACCCAAAACCGTTCAGGCACAGCAAATCAGGAATTAAGAAAAATCACACCTATCCATGATTCTTGAAGAGCGAAGCCGGGTTGCGAATCGAGGCGGTGCGTGCAAAATACGGTGAAAATCAGCCGGTAGGCATTTTTTGCAGCATCTCGGCAATCTGCTATTCTTCCCGCATGAAAGTAAACGAAATCTTGGCGAAGTTGAAAGCAGATGGCTGGTACCTCGCAGCAACGCGCGGCAGTCATCGCCAGTTCAAGCATCCCGTCAAGAGTGGCCGTGTCACCGTGCCCGGAAAACCAAGTGATGATCTGGCGCCCGGTACGTTGAATAGCATCCTCAAGCAGGCTCAGTTAAAGGACTAATCCTATGCGTTACGCAATCGTTGTTGAGAAGGCTGAAAATAATTATTCAGCTTATGTGCCGGATTTACCCGGTTGTGTCGCTACCGGCGCTACCGTCGAAGAAACTGAGCGCGAAATACGCGAAGCCATCGGCTTCCACATCGAGGGGCTCATTGAAGATGGTCTGCCCGTTCCCCAACCGTCAAGCATCGTCGAGTACCTTGAAATCGCAGCCTAAACCTGCGTTCAAGTTCGCTCCCTGCGGCGCGATCTTTAGCTTCACGTTGTCGCTGTAGAAAAATTCAAAAATGGGCTTTTCTATAGCGTAGTCAACCCGCATCCACCTTTCGCCACACCAGGCTGCGGTTATTGGCCGGCATGGAGATATCCTGCAGCAAGGTCAGGCCCTGACTCACAGCCAGCTGATTGACCGCTTCGAAATCCCGCACCCCGCTCTGAGGGTCGCGCGCCTTGAGCCAGGCGTCGAAACGCGCGTTGCTCTCCGAGGTGAAATTTCCGCCATAGTTGAACGGGCCATACAGGCACACCAGCCCGCCCGGCACCAGCACGCGGCCGATGCCGGCGAACATGCGCTGCACCGCGGGCCACGCAACGATGTGGACGGTATTGGCGTTGAAGATGGCGTCAACCGCGGTTGCGAGCGGCCAGGCGGCGTCATTCAGGTCGATGGTCAGCGGCGGCAGCACGTTGGGGAGCCGGGCTTCATCCAACCAAGCCTGGATGCCGGGGTGATTTTCGGGCAGCTCGCTGGTCTGCCAGCTCAGGTGCGGCAGCGCCTGGCCGAAATACACGGCGTGCTGCCCGGTGCCGCTGGCGATTTCGAGCACGTTTTTGCGCTCGGCAAAAACCTCCCGCAACACGGCCAGGATGGGGTCGCGGTTCTGTTCACAGGATTCGGCGTAGGGTTTCATGGTATCGGTTCGTTGATTATTTTAGAAATAGCATTTTAACCACGGGGCACACGGGGGGCACGGGGAAGAACAAGAATCTGTGAAATCGACACACCGCCAAGCACATGCCTGGGATTGATCAAGTATTTTTCTGATCTTTCCCCGTGATCCCCGTGGTTAATAGGTTTTTCTGGATCTTCAGGCTCACGACGAGCAGCTTACTTCGATTTGCCGCGCCCAGTCCGGCGGCAGGGCGGCGTAGCTTTCCATCTCCGGCTGCTCGTCGAAGGGGCGTCTGAGCAGCGCCAGCAGGCGCTCCACCTCGGAAAAATCGCGCGCCTGCTCGGCCTTCTCGATGGCGACCTGGGCGAGGTAATTGCGCAGGATGTATTTCGGGTTGACGCCATCCATGCGCCACTTGCGTTCGGCATCCGCGCTCTGCTCCATTTGCAGGCGGGCGCGGTAGGTATCAGCCCAGGCATCGAAGGCGGCGCGGTCGATGAACTGGTCGCGCAGCCTGGCATTTTCCGCGCCGGGTTCGGAGCGGAACTGCCCCAGGCTGCGGAACAGGCTGGTGTAATCGACCTGGCTGGCGTGCATGATGTCCAGCAGGCTGTTGGCCAGCGCAAGGTCGTCCGGATGATCCGTGGCCAGCCCGAGCTTGTGGCGCATCAGTTCCAGGTAGTGCGCGGTGAAAACCGGCTCGTAACCTTCCAGCGCGGCATTGGCGTCACTCACCGAAATGATCGGCGTGAGCGCCTGCGCCAGGCAGGCGAGATTCCACAGGCCGATGTGCGGCTGCTGGTCGAAGGCATAACGGCCTTCGTGGTCGGAGTGATTGCACACATAAGCCGGATTGTAGCTGTCCATGAAGCCGAACGGGCCGTAGTCGAAAGTCAGCCCGAGGATGGACATGTTGTCGGTGTTCATCACCCCGTGGGAAAAACCCACCGCCTGCCATTTGGCCATCAGCCGGGCGGTGCGCGCGACCACTTCATTCAGGAATTGCGCGTACTTGTCCGGAGAATCGGCAAGGTGCGGGAAATGCCGGGCAATGACGTAATCCGCAAGCTGCGCGATCGGCTCATGCTGGTTGCGGTAGTAGAACACCTCGAACGAGCCGAAGCGCACGTGCGAGGGCGCCATGCGCGTCACCACGGCGGCGCGCTCGATGGACTCGCGGTACACCTCCTGGTCGCTGCCGACGATGCACAGCGCGCGCGTGGTCGGGATGCCCAGGCCGTGCATGGCTTCCGAACACAGGTATTCGCGGATGCTGGAACGCAGCACAGCGCGCCCGTCGCCGCTGCGCGAATAGGGCGTGGTGCCGGCGCCCTTGAGCTGGATCTCCCACGCCTCCCCGGCCCGGTTTTTCACCTCGCCCAGCAGGATGGCGCGCCCGTCGCCCAGCTGCTGCACGTAGTGGCCGAACTGGTGGCCGGCGTAGAGCATGGCCAGCGGATCGCTGCCCGGCAGAAGGCGGTTGCCGATGAAATGCTCGGCAAAATCGGCGCGCGCCGCCTCAGTGTGATCCATGTCGATCAATCGCGCCGCATCGGCGTTGAAGCTCACCAGATAGGGCGCAGGCAAAGGGGTCGGCTTGAGGCGGCTGTGGAAAGTCTGCGGCAGGCGCGCAAAGCTGTTCTCGAAATTGAGCTGGTCTAGTTTTTTCATGGGACAGAATTATACCTTAGTGATTTAGTAAACTTTGTCCGATTCGGCTAGAATCAAGTCTCGCTAACATTGGTTGAACAAAATTGCCGCAAATCCCCACCCTCCGCATTATCGAATCCATCCGCGAGATTCCCGCCTCGCAGTGGAATGCGCTGGCGGGCAGCAACCCCTTTCTCTCGCACGCCTTTCTCAGCGCCCTGCAGGAAAGCGGCTGCGCCACGCCCGAGACCGGCTGGCACGCGCAGTTCCTGACGCTGTGGCAGGGGGATCATCTGGTCGGCGCCATGCCGCTCTATCTCAAGACCCACTCGTGGGGTGAATTTGTGTTCGACTGGGCGTGGGCCGAGGCCTACCAGCGCGCGGGCCTGGAGTACTACCCCAAGCTGCTGTGCGCCGTGCCGTTCACGCCGGTGACCGGCCTGCGCCTGCTGGCGCCCACGCCGGAGCTGCGTTCAGCCTTGCTGCACGCGGCCCTGCGGCTGGCGCAGGAAATGGGCGTTTCCTCGCTGCACTGCCTGTTCCCGCCCGAATCCGAGGTAGAGGAGATGCGGCAGCAGGGCATGATGCTGCGCCAGGGCGTGCAGTTCCACTGGCGCAACCCCGGCCATGCCGATTTCGACGCCTATCTCGTCGGCATGAGCCACGACAAGCGCAAGCGCATCCGGCAGGAGCGGCGCAAGGTCAAGGAGGCGGGCATCACTTTCGAGCGCCTGACCGGCAACGCGATCAAGGATGAGCACTGGACATTCTTCGAGCGTTGTTACGCCCGCACCCACCTGCAATACAACTCGCCGCAAGCCCTCAACCTGGATTTCTTCCGGCGCATCGGCGCCAGCATGGCGGACAATATCCTGCTCATCATCGCCCTGCGCGACGGCCAGCCCATCGCCGGGGCGCTCAATTTTTTCAGCCGCGAAGCCTTGTATGGCCGTTCCTGGGGCGCGCTGGAATACCACTCCGGCCTGCACTTCGAGGCCTGCTACTACCAGGCCATCGAATTCTGCATCGAAAACAGGATCCCAGTCTTTGAGGGCGGCGCCCAGGGCGAGCACAAGTTGTCCAGAGGCTTCCTGCCCGAAACCACTTGGTCCGCGCACTGGCTGGCCCACCCCCGCTTTGCACAGGCGGTGGACGACTTTCTCAAGCGCGAAACGCGCGGCATGAATTTCTACATGGACGAACTCAACGAGAGGAGTCCGTTCAAACAAGCAGAGAAAGGCTGTTAACCACGGAGAACACGGAGAAAAACCATCTGGTATGTTTACTCCGTGCTCTCCGTGTGCTCCGTGGTTCCAAAAGGTTTTTTAGATTAAAGGGAGAAATAGACCATGTCAGTCAACCGCGACAAACCCACTGCCGAGGAGCTCAAGCAGCGCCTCAGCCCGGAGCAATACCACGTCACCCAGGAAAACGGCACCGAGATGGCGTTCCGCAACGCCTACTGGGACAACAAGGTGGAAGGCCTCTACGTCGATATCGTGTCGGGCAAGCCGCTGTTCAGCTCGCGCGACAAGTTCGATTCCGGCACCGGCTGGCCGAGCTTCACCCGGGCGCTCGATCCGGCCAACGTCACCCTGCACCAGGACCGCTCGCACTTCATGACCCGCACCGAGGTACGCAGCACGCACAGCGACTCGCATCTCGGCCACCTCTTCGACGACGGCCCCGCCCCGGCCGGCCAGCGCTACTGCATGAACTCGGCCTCGCTGCGTTTCATCGCCAGGGAAGACCTGGAAAAGGAAGGCTACGGGGAATACCGCAAGTTGTTCGAGTAAATTTGAGCGCGTTATTAACCCGGCCCTTAAATATCCCGGAATGTAGGAGGCCCGCCCCGGGCTGATCCAACCGGCCAATCGCGCCCCCCCCTTCCCAACCTTCCCCCGCAAGCGAGGGAAGGGGCGTCGGGTTGAAAGTGCAACGCCATGAATTTGGTATAATGCCGCGCGACGGAAATCAATTTGCCATTAAGGGTTTGTCATGAAAAGCATAATGCAAAATAACGCGCGCAGCGGTAATGAAGCTTCCCCAATCGCACCACGCGAGCCGCAAATTGCTCTTCTGATATCGATTTGCCCCGGATTGGGCCAGGTGTATGCCGGCCACCTGACCCGAGGCGTCATTTCCTACCTCGCGCTCATCATCGTCTCGTGGCTGGCCGCTATCGCATTCATGTACGTGGAGAACCGCTTTGCCGGCATTCTTTTGCTGTCCGTTCCGTTTGCCGGTGTCGTGCTGATTGCGCTGGATGCGTTTCGCTGCGCCAAAGAACAGCCCCAGGATTACCGTCTGGCCTGGTTCAACAGTGCAAAAGCTTATGCGGGAATATTTCTGCTCCTGCTCGTTACAGCAAACCCCCTCATGGATTTCTTCGTGGGCAAGAATGTGGTCCGTGCCTTTTATGTCACTTCTGACAGCATGGAGCCCACTATCCTGGGAAACGATATCCTGGTCATCAACAAGCTGGCTTCCCCGGAAAAGGGAGATATCGTACTGATCAACCTTGAGCGGAAGGCAAGGCAGCAGTCTACCCAGTTGACGAGCATCATGGCTGATCAGGTCGTCAGCAGGATTATCGCCGGGCCAGGTGACACACTTGAAATTCGCGGCAAGGATGTGCTTGTGAATGGCGAAAAACAGGTTGAATCCTATGCCTATTACAGCAACGAGATAAGCACAATCAACATGGGCGAAGAAGCCAGTAAATTCGGCCCCAGGCAGATCCCCGCGGACACCTACTTCGCGCTGGGGGATAACCGGAATTTTGCTATAGACAGCCGCGTTCTCGGATTTATCGGCAAAAACAGGATTAGCGGCAAAGCCACCAAGGTGTTCTGGTCGTGGAACCTTGCTCAAAACACCATTCAGTGGGACAGGACGGCCAAGGCCCTGAAGTAATTGCCAGTAACGAAATGGGCTCAGCTGACCTGGGCCCTCTTGGGATTTACTTCGCGACGGCGGAAAAAATAGTTACGTGCCACATAGTTATCACCTCATTGGATAAATCACTTTTACCTCCGATGAGTCCTGCTGCAATACAAACATCAGGCTGTAAATCAGATTAACAGCTCACAGTCTGTATTTATCTCTTTCGTTCCGCCCCATCACCTTGATCGAATCGCTGGAACACCGTCTCACCCAAAAAACCGGACCCAACCGGTTGTTCACGGTTTCTTGGGAAGTGGCCTGACGTGTCGATGATTTACACGAATACGAATACACTTGCTTAACGTGTCGCTGATATCGACATCAACAATAAACATGTCGACAAACATAAAGAATATCGACATGTTTTGCTACACCGTCCACTGAGGTGCCCCATAAAAGCAAAAAGGCCACCCCCGAAGAGTGACCTTAATGCATTTTTTGGTGGTGTGCAGTTACAACCGAACGACTCGCTATTGGGGCCAATGGGTAATACTGCGGTTGTCTGTCCATCGAATGGGGAGTTTGGTGACAAAAGTCGAGCCACCCTCAAAAAACAAGTCCATGTTTCAAGACCGTCCCTATAACGGTACCCCGCATAATCCTATTCGACCTGTCATTTGTTGCTTGGATGGCAGCCTTGTAGTAGCTAGTCACCTCATCGGAATCCGTGGTTCCGCTGCCAACGGCATTCACTCGACTATACAGTTGGGTCAAATCTTCACGAACCTTTGCTGGGTCCAAGATGATCGATTCCTTTGTCATCTGTCTGTGGGTCTCAACCAGCAGATTTAACAATTCCGCTTTTCGCCAGGCACGACTGTTGACTTCCAATTGAAGAGACGCAACGAACTGGAATGTGGAAGCTAATTCCGAAAAGACTTTATCCGCTCCGGGGAATTCGTCATTATATTTTTCGAGGTATTCCTCTAAGTCATCATCCCGATTGAAGTAAGTGCTCAAGATCGTAATTGCAAGTGTTAGGCAAAAAACCAGATCGCCCATCCGCTTGACATCGTTGGTCTTGAACACGCCATGCAGCTCAAAAAATTCATGGCCTGCCAGCATCTCGCCAAACTGTTTGAATGCGCCGTCGAATCGGGCGTTGTGGATCTCCATTGCATTCAGTGAGTACTTGGTCGAGTTGATTCGGGTGAACACTTCCTTTATTTCATCGATGGTTTTCTTCCCGAGGTCACGTACAACGACCTCGTATTCGAGAAACGCCAGCTTCGTGTCTTGCTGCAGCGAACTGTATGCAGGGACGTCACCTAACCTGAAATCAGGGGAACCTGTGAAGTATTGATAGAGTGTTGATATCCGTTGCTGGCCATCAACCAGCATTTGAGATCCCTCTGCAGTATCAGGGTTGACGTCGCCAGTTGCCACGTAAATCTCAGGAAACGGATATTCCTGAAGTACCGTCTTGATGAACTCCTGCTTGTGCCGGTTTGTCCAGACGAGTCGCCTCTGGAACTCGGGTCTCGGCACAAGAGTCTGGTCCTTGATGCCAGTTAGGAGTTCTCGAATACGTTTATTTGTCGCACTGGTCTTCATTTTTTCTCCTTCCCTATTTCATCGGCGCAACCACTGACCGCCCGCATTTGGTAGGCCTCGAGGAAATACCAATCCTTGTACAACGCTCCCCTGATCTTTACGGATGAGTAGTCTCCAGATGAGGACAGCGCATTAAAAAATTCCCACCAGTCGTTTCCAAATTCGAACGAATGCGATGGAGGCAACTTATCCGGCCGTATCCATCCCTGGAACAGGTAATCCTTGAACTCTCTTCCACGCTCCCAATAGCCCCCATGGTTTTCATAGTCATGGACAGCTCGCCATATGCGTGAGAAAAGACTGTCGGAAACGATGACCACGTCAATATCCGACTCGTCACAAAATGGGCGATAGCGCTTGCTGGGCGCAATGCTGAATCCGAGCTTTGCAGAACCTACAACCAAGACCTCATTCGGATGAATTTCATACTTTGCGGCGACCGTACTTCGCAATGCGAAATATGCCGGATCGGCAATAGCTGCAGGGTGGCCATATATGATGTTCTTGCGGATTACGTCCAAAGGCTGCAGATCGACAAGGTCTTGTTTGAAACTCAGAATGCGCCGATGCATATCTAGACCGCCGATCATGTTTTTTCCTTGCGCATGTCCATCGTTAGCCGAGCGCCGAAAACTGTTCGGACAGATCAACTGTCAGCCGGTGACCATTGGCTACAAGCCACTGCCGTGCCCTGTCAGCATTCGGGCACATGCTTTGGACGGTCAGCCAGAAGCGCTGCGAATGGTCCGGAATAGCCAAGTGCACCATTTCGTGAGTGACGATATAACGCAGCACATAGTCGGGAGCCATAATCAGCCGCCAGTTGAACGACAGATTGCCAAGCGCCGAACAGTTGCCCCACTTGGTGCGCTGCCCCATCACGTAGACGCGATTCGGCGCACGCTTTACACGCTTGCCAACGTCGGCCAAGTGCCTCTCGATATTCTCTCTGGCCTGCTTGCGCAACCAGTTTTCCAGCGATTTCGGCGCGGGTGTTCTTGCATTCGAACCGCAGAGGATGGAAATCGCACCTTCCTCAAGAACTACTTTATTGGGTGCCATCCAGCTATCAATTCGGACCACCTTGATCGGAACCGGTTCACCCCGAAACAGAACCTGTCCCTGCATTCTTTTTTCCGGGCGTCTCACAGCACGAAGTTGCCTGGCGCGCTCCAGTTGATCGACTACCCAAGCTTGGTTATCGGCCACAAAGGCGATGCCCTCGTGAACATCCCGGCCATCTGGCACGATGACTTCAAGCCCATCGGACTTCACTTTTATTCTCAGCTTCTTGGCGGTTTTCGAGCAAACAATCCGACACTCCACATCCTGCCCGTCGAGCAGGATGTGTTGCAGCGTGCTGGCGCGAATCGCTTCAGCTGGTGGCATCGGTGTTTACCAATTCGTCGACCGCTGGCTGCAAGAAAGGCGGATTGGCGTCATCCGGATTGAATCCAAGTTCGGCGTAGGCGGGATTCCAGGATTCAGCAAGCAGCGACTGCTCAACTCGCATCCGCCCTCCCTTGGATTGACTCCAGCCTGGCAGCAGCAATTGATTGTCGCGCAGGTGAGCCACCATCCGTCGAGCGCAGTCGGCCAGATATGGCTCATCCTTATTGGTGGCAAATTCGCGCAGAACAGTGAACAACTCGTACTCGCCGGGCTGTGTCAATCCAAGTCGATCCGGTTCCTCGTCAGACTTGGCTTTGTCATCAGCGATTTCCTGCAAGGCCTTCAGCCGTTCCTCGGCAGCCTTGTCGGCAGCATCCTTCTTGGCCTTGATGCGCGCCAGGCGCTCACCGAGTTGCCGGTAGGTGAAGCTCGGATCGTCCTCGGCCAGTTCCGCTGTCAGAATCGCTTCCAGGGCCGCGGCCTTGTCAGCCGCACTGGGGAGTTCGTCGAGCTTGGTGACATAGTCCTTGTCGATTTTGAACACTGGCAGCGCCAGCGCCATGTCCATGAATGTCGTGTTCTGCTCGATCAACTCACGGGTTTTCGCAGACAATTCGCCGAAAGTGCCTTTCTTATCGGCACCACGTTGCCGGCGGCGATAGGCAATGTAGATACTGCACAGCCAGTTGTAGACGTAGCGATGTTCGTACAGGCAGGGATCGGGCGACACGGCTTCCCAAAGACGCTCAAGGCTCTTGAAGTTGTGCTCGAATATTTTCGCCGCATCCGAGTCCTTGATGGCCCGAAGCGCGGCGAGCAGACAATCTCGCGTATCGGCAATCGTGATGCCCTTGAAGCTCTCCATGCAGCGCGCCACTTCTCCCGGAACGGTCGCCTTCAACGCATCCCAGTCGATCAGCGCTTCCTCGCGGATGTTCTCGTCGAAGTTGAGTGCCTTGGCCAGATTGGCGAATACGCCGAAATAATCCACCACCACGCCGGTGCGCTTGTCCATTGCCGGCAGTGGCCGATTGGTACGGGCGATGGCCTGCAGCAGATTGTGATCGCGCAGCGGTTTGTCGAGGTACATCACCTGTTCCACCGGCGCATCGAAGCCGGTCAGCAGCCGGTCGCACACGATCAGGATTTTCAGCGGCGGCCGCCATTTACTGCGTTCCTCGCCGAATGCCTCGCGGTTCCATTCCTCCCACTGCTTCGGCGTGAGCTTGAAATGGTCGATCAGATCATCCTGCTTCTGCTTGCCGTAATGGAAGCGTGCCAAATCCTCGTCATCATTCTGGCCCTCGGAAATGATTACGTCTGACCACTCAGGCGGCAGACCGCGCGCCTTGAGTTTCTTGTCCAGCGCATCCTTGAAGCGAACGCACGCCGTCCGATCCACACCGACCAACTGCGCTTTGAAGCCGCTTGGGTCCGGGTAGGCCAAGAAGTGCTCCAGCATCTTGTCGAGCACGATCTCCACCCGATCCGGATGGCGGGCCAGTTCCTTCCATTGCGAACGCTGGCGCTGGATCAGGTCTTTCGCCTCCTCGTCCTCGAGCTCCATTTCCTCGCACATCTGCTCGAAGCCAAGACTGAGTTCCTTCTCGGCGACGATGAACGGAACCTTGTCGCGGATGTAATGCACCTCGAGCGTTGCGCCGTCCTTGATTGCGCGCTTGATACCGTAGTAGCTGAGGTAGCGTTCCTGCTCGCCGTCGGTCACCGGTCCGAAATCGCGGTGGGTATTGATCATCGCACGGTCGATGGGTGTGCCGGTGAGGCCGAAGCGGAAGGCATTGGGCAGCTTCACGCGCATTGTCATGGCGTAGCTCTCGGCCGTATTGCCCTTCTGCGAGCGGTGACACTCGTCGACCAGCGTGATGATGTTGTCCTCATCCAATGGCTTGAGGTCGCCCATTTTCTGGAACGACTGAACCGTCGTCACCAGTGTGCCGCGCCACACCGCCTTGAGTTTGTTCTTCAAATCTTCGACGCCCATTGCCTTCTCGACGTTGGGATAGTCGCAAGCGTCGAAGTCATCGGAGATCTGGGTTTTCAGATCACGCCGGTCGACGACAATCATCACGGTCGGATTTTTCAGCGCCGCCTGACGCCGCAGCTTGTAGGCGGCGAATACCATCGTCAGCGACTTGCCCGAGCCTTGGGTGTGCCACACGAGTCCGGTGCGATCCTGTGCACTGGCCCGCGCGCCGATCAGGGACAGCGTGCGATCCACGATATCGTTCACGGCCTCGAACTGCTGGTAGCGCGCCACCTTCTTGATGGTCTTGCCTTTCTTCGTCTCGAACACCACAAAATGCTGCAGGAAATCGAGCACATGACACGGCTTCAAACGCAGCAAGCCCTTCACCGGCACTTCCAGTGGATCATCAGGGTTGTCAGCCTCGGGCTCATTCCACCAGCCCTTTTTCTCTGGGTACTGCGATAGCCACGGCCCCCAAGTGTCGAGGTGACGCTCGATGTCCTCTTTCTTGGCATCGTGGAACAGCACCGTGCCATAGCGGAACGCATCCTCATCGGCCGCCACGCAGAATACGTTCGGCGTTAGCATCAATGGAGCCTGGCGCTGATAGCGCTGGAGCTGATGCACCGCCTCGGTCCAATCTTTGCCGCTCGTGAGGTAGCTTTTGTATTCGGCGATTACCAGCGGAATGCCGTTCACCAGAAGCACCGTGTCGTCGCGGCATTGTTTGACGCCCTGCACGCGGTATTGGTTGGTCGCGGTGAAGTCGTTGAGCTGCTGCTTGGCCGGATCGAACTCGATGAAGTAAACGGTTTTCGCATCATCGCCAGGCACCAATTCCACTTTCACACCATCGCGCAGGCGGTCCAGCGTTTCGCGGTTGGCGGTGAGTTTGTCTGGCTTGGTCATCGTGTTGCGCAAAGCATTCACGGCCAGCAAGGCCTGGGCCGGCGTCGTCACATGGGCATTGATGCGAAGAACGGCCTCGATCAGCAATTTCTCCACCAGCGGGTCTTCCAATGGCCGCCCGAATGCTGACATCTCAGCTTCGCCGCGATAGGTCCAGCCCAACCCCTTGTCACCGGGAGTGGCGCTGCCGTAACCGGACAGCCATTGGATTACGGGGAGTTCGACGTAGCCGGCTTCGCTCATATCATTCTTTCTTCCTTGTTGAACAGTGCGGGATCGACGCGCACGGTGCCGGTGAGGAGGTCGTGCATCAAGGATTTCTTGAGCGTTTCGAGTGCAGAGAGTTTGTCGCGCAAGGCATCCTCGCGATGCTCAGCGGCCGATAGCACCGCGACGATTTCCTTCTGCTGGTCGTCCGGGGCCCGAACAAACCAGCGCGGATACAGGTCTTTGTTGTTGAGTTGAGGCACGCCGGAACTCTCGACGTAACGCGCCAGTTTTCGCCATTCCAATTGATAGCGAAAAAACTCAGGGCTGATGTCGTCGCGCACCTTCAGCGCCATCAGATTTGGATCAAGCGCGACGGGAACGGTTGTTGTGCGTACGCGATTTTTCATAATTGCCTCCCCCCGCTTGGCAATGATGATGGTACCAATGGGCAAAAGCTTGAAACTCGGATTGTTGCCAGCCACGAAGCCAATCTTGGTTCGCGTGATGCACCGCGCATTCTCAGTCAGGTTGAAGTCGCCCACTTTCATGAACCAAGCATCGGCGACCTCAGACCCGCGCAATGGCTTCAAGGCATAAACGCTGCTATTGCCGCCCGTGACTACCGAAAACGCCTGTTTGCCTTTGAGTGCTTCCCAGGACTGTGCAATTTTTCCTGCATCAGTATTTTTGCGAGGCTCAGATGTCATTTCGCAATTGAAGGCCACCTGCATCAGTGCCCGCCTTAGCGTAGATGCCTGCTCAACAGCCGTACGAGCTTGATTGATTGCATCATCTGCTGAATCCAATACGCTGGCAATGGCGGCCTGCTCGCCGGAAGGTGGAACGGGCAGTGGCATTGTCAGATAGTCGCGGAAGTTGAGATTCCGCATCTGCGTTGTCTGTTGTTCCAAACGTAAGATGCGCCCGGTCCGATTGATTCGAAAGAGTACCCAGCTCAAGTACGCTGGTGAAATCGCTGAAGCATCCGGGCGCAACAGATGCAGAAAATTGGAAAAGGCGTGTCCAGGCAAGTCCTCGCCAACGTGGCCAATTCGTCCTACTGGTTGATCGGGGCCACCACCTGACCGTTCCAGCAGAAGATCACCTTTGCGCGGTGCGAGCAGTTCTGCCTTTTCCGGTTTCAACGCACGCACCGCGATATCCGAAAGGTCGAGTCGCCTCTCATTCGTCAGATTCGTGGAGCGGAGCACGCGAAACATATGGGGGCCGCCATCATCGCCCCAATCACCGGGGGCGTTTGATTGAAGCAGGGCCTTGAGTGGCTTCACGCCCCAATCGGGTGGGACATTACCGAGCATCGTATCTTGCTTCAGCGTCAGCATGGCTGCACTTTCACATAGCCTGATTTTTGCAGCAAAGAGAGCAACTCGGTTTCAGCACTTCGCAACGAACTCTCAGCGTTTCTCAACGAACTCAGCGCTTCCGTCACCACCACCCTTGATTCCGGCTCGAAGGTATCCACGTAGCGTGGGATGTTAAGGTTGAAATCGTTCTCTTGTATCTCGTCGATGCCAACGACACGGGCATGCTTAAGCAGTTCGTCTGCATTGCCGTAGAGCGCCCCCAATTCCGTACCGACCTGCTCCACATCGCGCCGGTCGTCCTCGGCTCGGCGCCGGGCTTCGGCGATCTTTTCATCGCGTTCGGCAACCTTGGCGGCAGCCTTGTCGCGCTGTCCTTCGAGCTTGGCTAAGGCCGCCTCGGCTTTATTCTTGGCTACCTTTGCGGTGATTTTGGCAAACTCGGCCCGAGTTTCCGCCACTTGAGTTTCCAGCTTGGCCAGGCGCGTCGCGTGATCAGCATATTCCGCTTCCAGTCGTTCGATCTGATCGTGCTCGCGGGTGTTGATCTGCTCGCGAATGCGCTGGCTTTGCTTCGCCACCAGGCCGGGCACCTTGGTTGCATCACCATAGGCCTGTACGTGTACCAACATCCGCATCACATCTTGCGGACGCAATTCGTTTTGATTGGAAAGTTCACGGAAATGACGAGCGGCGTAGACCAGCAGTACCTTGTCGTGCCGCTCTGGTGGCCGCTGCTTCTTCAGGATAAGCAGGCATGCCGGCACGCCAGCGCCGTAGAACACGTTGAGCGGCAGGGAAATCACAGTGTCAATCAGCCGCGACTCAATCAAGGACTTGCGGATCAGGTGCTCATCGTCGGCCTTGCGGCGCTTGATGATGGGATTGCCGTCATCGTCGAACTCACCGGTTTCCTCCTCCACTTCGGGCTGCCCCCTGAAAAGCACGCCCTGTGGGCAGACGATGCCGGCGCGGCCGTCATCGGTCAGCGAGGCAAGGATGTGCAGGATGAAAGCGTAATCACCGTAAGCGGCAGGCGGGGCCTTGAAAGCAGCGCCGCGACCGAAGCGACCAAACGGGTCCTTGAATCCTTCCTTGCCGAAAATCTCCTTCTTGAGCTTGTCCTTTTTCTTCTTGTCGTCCGTCTGCTGTTCCGGCTTCAACCACCAGAACTCATCAGAGAACGGGAAATTGGCGAGCGCCAGCGAAAACTTGCGCACCTTGCCTTCGCCATCCTTGAAGGCCGGGTCTGTGATGGTGCTGACACCGGCAGCGATGGTTGCCTCCAGACCGTGCAACACGGAGTTGATCTTGCCGATGGCGGCATTGCCCCAATTCATCTCCTGGCCGAAATATTGGGCTGATGTGGCGTGGTGGCTGTTCTCG
This sequence comes from Sulfuricella sp., assembly GCA_041651995.1. Taxonomy (NCBI): domain Bacteria; kingdom Pseudomonadati; phylum Pseudomonadota; class Betaproteobacteria; order Nitrosomonadales; family Sulfuricellaceae; genus Sulfuricella; species Sulfuricella sp. The sequence goes on from JBAZID010000001.1 coordinate 345,133, forward strand.
CGCAGGTAATCCGCCGCGTGCACCAACATGCCGCCGCTACCGCAGGTGGGGTCGTAAATGGTATCGCCCGGGTGCGGCTCCAAGATGCGCACCAAGGTATCCACCACCTCGGGCGGCGTAAAAAACTCGCCCGCTTTGGCACCGGCATCGTCGGCAAACTGCTTGATCAGGTACTCATAGGCCCGCCCCAAAATGTCAGGCGGAACACTGGCGTTGGAGAGGTCGTGTGACTCGAAGTGCTGGATCAACGCGTGCACCACCTCGTTGGGGATCAGCGGTTTGCCGCTGCCATCCGGTGCCGGCTGGTTCCAGTCGACGGTGAATACGCCCTTCAATTCTTCATTGGCGCTGGATACCGCGCGCATGGCCTGCGTGAGTTTCTCACCGAGGTTCACCGATTCGGCCAGTACGTCACCCCAGCGACTGCCGTCAGGAATGGAAAATCGGTGCTCGCCACGCGCCCGAAAAACTGCCTTCTGCGCATCGGTGAATTGCTTGCCCTGCTGGCGCTCGAGCACCGCGATGGCATCGTCCGCCTCGTTCTCCCATTGGTCGCAGAGCCGCTTGTAGAACATCAGTGACAGGATGTAATTCTTGTAGTCCTGCCCGGCAGTTTTACCGCGCAGAATATTGGCAGCGCCCCACAGGTGAGCCTCGAGTTGTTGTTGTGTCAGTCTCATTGTTGTTCCGGGGTAAGTTCGGACTCGCCCATCCAGTAGCAAAGCAGCGGCGCGGGAATGCGCAGAATTCGGGTGTTGGTATCGGGCAAGTCGGGAATCGTGCCGAAGTCGTCCAGTGACTTGGTGACCACATAGCCACGGTCGATGGACTTCTGCTGGCAAAGTTCGAGCAGGCCTTTCAGGTCGCGCAGGCCGGTGTGTTGTGCACGGTATTTCACCTCAAAGGGAATAATCTGACCGTCCACCTCGGCAACGAGATCAACTTCCCGATCTTTCTTGCCGCGCCAGTAGGTGAAACGCACGTTCTGCGAATAGTAGCGGGCGAATAAGTGCTTGAAGACCGCCGTTTCGGTTGCCACGCCCAGCGCTGCCGGATCTTCAAGGATGGCCTTGCCCTTGAGCATGACGGCCGGTGCAATGGCGGCATCGGCCAGGTAAATTTTGAAGCGCGCCCGCAGCACATCCTTACCGTACCCAAATGGCGGCAGGCGGTATATCAGGTGGGTCGCCTCCAGCAATTCGATGAAACTCTGCGCCGTCGGCCGCTTGACCTCCAGATTGGCGCAGAGATCGACCATGTCGAGCAGTCCGCCATCGTGCATGCACAGGTAGAGGAAGGTGTGCTCGAGATCCAGCACGCGGCGCACACCGAACAGTGCGGTCATGTCGCGCTTCAGCACCTTGTCGATGATGTCCTCGCGCAGCAGGCGCTGGGCCTGGGTGATGCTCTCGACTTGCGCCGTCTGCGGAAATCCACCACGTACCAGATATTCGTGGAAATGCCCGACATAGGGCGCGGCAGATTCGGTGACGCGGTAGAGGTCTGGCTGTGGCCAGTCGAACAGATCGCGCAGGGACTTGAGGCGAGGCAGTGCCGGGAGTGACAGATTCTTGATTTGTAGGTATTCGTAAAACGAGAGCGTGGTCAGCCGGATCGTGTGCCAGCGGCCGACGCCTGATTCCTGTCCGGCCTCGACAAGTGGCGTCGCCGAACCGGTAAAGGCAATCCGCCGATGCTTGGCGAAGTCCACTTGGTGTTTGACCCACGTGCCCCAATCGCGGATGAACTGGGCCTCGTCGAGGAAGATGTATTCAGGGCCATCAACCTTGGGCTCCCGCTCGCGCCAAGCCTCCAGCACCGCCTCGATTCCGGCGAGTTTCAGGATCGGGTGGTCGAAGGTTGCATAAAGAATGTTGGCGGGCGGTACGCCTTCGCGCAACAAGGCATCAGCAGCCTGTAACATCAACGTGGTTTTGCCGATCTGACGTGCGCCAGAAAGCAGGACAGCCCGGGGGGCGGGCGGGTTGGTCGTCCACGCGTATAACTCCCGGAACGCCGCCCGCCGCCACTTGGGCAGATCGGAAATCGCCTCGTCACGCCACCAGGGATTGAACTGGGACAGGACGGCGACAAGCTCTTCTTTAGATACTCTCATGAGGTAAATCCTAACAGCGTAATGCGCGCAATGCAACTACACATTAACAAAAATGCGCATTCAAGGATGAATTGAATATTTTCGGGCCGATTTTCCGATCGACCGGACTCGGAAATAGCTTGGCTTCCAGATTGAACAGCGCGTTCATGGTGGCGTCGTCAATCACATCACGGAGCCAACGATGAACATCAAGCAAACCGCCTTCGACATCTGCCTCGCCAGTACTGGAGCGACAGGCAGAAAAAAGCCCAACCGATAAAGGTCAGGCTTTTTAAAGTGGTGGGCCCGCACGGACTTGAACCGTGGACCAAAGGATTATGAGTCCTCTGCTCTAACCAACTGAGCTACAGGCCCGGTAAGCTTTAGCCTTCGTTATCCAGGAAGCTGCGCAGCCGCTCGGAGCGGGTGGGGTGGCGCAGCTTGCGCAGCGCCTTGGCTTCGATCTGACGAATCCGCTCACGCGTCACGTCGAACTGTTTGCCCACTTCTTCCAGGGTGTGATCGGTGTTCATTTCAATGCCGAAACGCATGCGCAGCACCTTGGCTTCGCGCGGGGTGAGGGAACCCAGCACTTCGTTGGTGGCTTCGCGCAGGGAGGCGTACATGGCCGCGTCCGCTGGCGCAAGGGTGGACACGTCCTCGATGAAGTCGCCAAGGTGGGAATCCTCGTCGTCGCCAATCGGGGTTTCCATGGAAATCGGCTCCTTGGAAATCTTGAGGATTTTGCGGATTTTTTCTTCCGGCATTTCCATCTTTTCGGCCAGGATCGCGGGATCGGGCTCCTGCCCGGTTTCCTGCAGGATCTGGCGGCTGATGCGATTCATCTTGTTGATGGTTTCGATCATGTGCACCGGGATGCGGATGGTGCGCGCCTGGTCGGCGATGGAACGGGTGATGGCCTGGCGAATCCACCAGGTGGCATAGGTCGAGAATTTGTAGCCGCGGCGGTATTCGAATTTGTCCACGGCTTTCATCAGGCCGATGTTGCCTTCCTGGATCAGGTCGAGGAATTGCAGGCCGCGGTTGGTGTATTTCTTGGCAATGGAAATGACCAGGCGCAGGTTGGCCTCGATCATTTCGCGTTTGGCGCGGCGCGCCTTGGCTTCGCCGGTGGTCATCTGACGGTTGATTTCCTTCAGTTCCTTGAGCGGAATGCCAACTCTGGTCTGCACATCAATCAGGCGTTGCTGCTGGTCAACGATGGCATGCTGGAAACGGCCGAGCTTTTCGCTGTAAGCCTTTCCGGCTGCGATTTCTTCCACTACCCATTCCAGGTTGCTTTCATTGCCGGGAAATACCTTGATGAAGTGGGCGCGGGGCATGTCACCCTTGCTGATGGCAAAATCCATGATGGTGCGTTCGTGGTTGCGCACTTCTTCCACCAGCCCACGCAAACCGTCGCACAGCGCCTCCACCTGCTTGACGGAAAAGCGGATCGCCATCAATTCATTGGAAATCTGCTCCTGGACTTCCTTGTAAGCCTTGTTGCGGGAGCCTTTTTTCTGCAGCACCAGCTGCATCTTGGCAAAGGCTTCGCGAATCACGGCAAAGCGCTCCAGCGCATCGACTTTGAGCTGGGCCAGATTAGCGGCTGCAATGGCGGCGCCCTCGTCTCCATCTTCGTCTTCGTCGTTATTACCCTCTTCTTCCTTGCCTTCTTTCTCTTCTGTCGCTTCGGCCGCTTCAGCTATTTCTTCGCTGAATTCATCCGCACTCTGGCCATTCAGGACGCCATCGACGAGTTCATCAATACGCATTTCCTCGCGCTCGACCATGTCCACCAGGCGCAGGATTTCAGCGATCGTGGTGGGGCAGGCGGAAATGGCCTGCACCATGTGCTTGAGGCCATCCTCGATACGCTTGGCAATCTCGATTTCACCTTCGCGGGTCAAGAGGTCAACCGTACCCATTTCGCGCATGTACATGCGCACCGGGTCGGTCGTCCGGCCAAATTCGGAATCTACCGTGGAGAGCGCCGCTTCGGCCTCTTCTACCGCATCTTCGTCGGCAACGGCGGGAGTGGCATCCGACATGAGCAGGGTTTCTGCATCGGGAGCCTCGTCATAAACGGCAATGCCCATGTCGCCGATCATGCTGATGATGCCCTCGATCTGCTCGGCATCGAGCATATCGTCAGGCAGGTGATCGTTGATCTCGGCGTAGGTCAGATAACCACGCTCCTTGCCCAGTACAATCAGGCTTTTCAAGCGCATGCGCCGCGCGTCTGCATCATTCACGCGGTTATCAACATTGTCATTTTCTGTCGCCATACCTAGTCCCGAAAAAGCGTTTAACAAAACAGGGCATTATACCCTACTTCCGTATCAATTTTCACTCGCGGCCGCGCTGCAATAATTGCAGCAGTCGCGCTTTCTGTGTTTCATTCAGACCCTGATCGCGTGCCAAAGCTTTTAATGCCTCGAGTTCCTTTAGCTCAACCTTCTGCTTCAGTTGCGCTAGCGCACCGGAAAATTCCGCCTCGATTTCGCCTTCCGCGAAGCGGTCTTCCCATTTCATGACTTCCGCTGCGGCGTCGCGCAGCTTCATTTCATGGGCAGAACCCCGGAAATGCTCGATAACCGGAGCCGCATCCTTTAATTGCGGGCTCTCGGCAAGAAAATCAAGCAAAGCCCGCAAAGTGGCTTCATCGCCCTCACGCTCCACCTGTTCAGGCTCCACCCCCTGAGCCAGTTGCGGCCGCACCAGCAGCAGCTGGAGCATCTGCCGCACCAGGGAAGGCGGATTTCGCTTCGCCCTCGGCAGCGCCCTGGGCGTTTGCACGGTTTTAATCTGGAACAGATCCTCAAGCTCCGCCTGGGAAATGCCCGCCAGTTCCGCCAAGCGCTTGCGCAGCATCAGGCTCAAGGCTGGCGCGGCGACCTGCGAGAGCAGCGGACGGGCCTGTTGCAGCAAATGAGCGCGGCCTTCCTGGGTCTGCATGTCTACTTGCGCCGTCAACTCGCGCAGCAGGAACTGCGACAAAGGCAGCGCCTCGCCCAGCATGGCCTCGAATGCCGCCTTGCCCGCACTGCGCACGTACGAATCCGGATCCTCGCCCTGGGGCAGGAACAGAAAGCTCAGATGCTTGCCGTCCGCCACTTGCCCGAGACTGTTTTCCAGCGCGCGCCAGGCCGCTTTTCTGCCTGCGGCGTCGCCATCGAAACAGAACACGATGCTGTCGCTCTGGCGCAGCAGCTTTTGCACATGGGTCGGCGTCGTCGCCGTACCCAGCGTCGCCACCGCATACTCGATGCCGTTCTGCGCCAGCGCCACCACATCCATGTAGCCTTCCACCACCAGCACGCGATCGGCCTCGCGAATCGCCTTGCGCGCCTGGTAGAGGCCGTACAGTTCCTGCCCTTTTTCGAACAGCGGCGTTTCCGGGGAATTGAGGTATTTGGGCTCGCCCTGATCCAGCACGCGCCCGCCGAAACCGATCACCGCGCCGCGCGGGTTGATGATGGGGAACATGATGCGGTCGCGGAAGCGGTCGTAGCGCTTGCCGTTTTCGCCCTCGATCACCAGCCCGGCCTGCACCAGGGCCTTGGCGTCATAATCGGGGAAAACATCCCTGAGGTTCTGCCATCCCGGCGGCGCGTAACCGATGCCAAAACGTGCCGCAACTTCTCCGGAAAGGCCGCGCCGCTTGAGATATTCGATCGCCTTGGGAGCGCGCTTCAGCTCTTCCCGGTAATAGCTGGTAGCCTGCAGCATGACTTCCGCCAGGTCCGCGCTCTGGGCTGAGCGCTGCTTTTCGGCCACGGCCTCCTGCGGCACCGTCATGCCGGCACTGCGCGCCAGATCCTCGACTGCCTCCACGAAACCCAGCCCCTGGTATTCCATGACGAAACTGATGGCGGTGCCATGAGCGCCACAGCCAAAGCAGTGATAGAACTGCTTGGTGGGGCTAATGCTGAAGGAAGGGGTTTTTTCGCCGTGGAACGGGCAGCAGGCCATGTAGTTCGCGCCCGCCTTTTTCAGCGGCACATAGCGCTCGACCACATCCACGATATCGAGGCGGTTCAGCAGATCCTGTATGAAAGACTGAGGAATCAAAAGCTGGCGCAAACCCTGAAAATGGAAAACGCCAGGAACAATCCTGGCGCTTTTGAATCAAGCCCTAAACCGCAAAAAGAGCAATCAAGCGCCCAGTTTTGCCTTGATCAGGGCGGAGACCTGGCCCATGTCGGCCCGGCCCGCCACTTGCGGCTTCACAGCGGCCATCACCTTGCCCATGTCTTTTACGCCAGCAGCACCGGAGGCGGCAATTGCGTTCACCACCAGCTGCTCCACTTCGGCATCGGACAGGGCCTGCGGCATGTAGGCCTGAAGCACCGATACTTCAAATTTCTCGACATCCGCCAGATCGTTGCGCTTGGCGGCTTCATACTGGGAAATCGAATCGCGGCGCTGTTTGAGCATCTTCTCGATCACCGCAACCACTTGCGCATCATCCAGCTCGATGCGCTCATCCACTTCGCGCTGCTTGATGGCGGCCTGGAGCAGACGGATAGCCGACAGACGCGGCACATCCTTGGCGCGCATCGCCGCTTTCATGTCTTCGGTGATGCGCTCTCTGAGACTCATGAGCGGGAGAAGTCTTGCTTAGTACAGCTTGGTCGGCAGCATCTGGCTGCGCAGGCGCTTGTAGTGGCGCTTCACGGCAGCTGCGCCTTTGCGCTTGCGCTCGGCAGTGGGCTTCTCGTAGAACTCGCGGGCACGCAGTTCGTTGAGCAGACCGGAACGTTCGATGGTACGGCGAAAACGGCGCAATGCGACGTCAAACGGTTCGCCTTCTTTTACGCGGACACTTGGCATATCAGTCTTTCTCGACAGAAATTAAATGGGAAAAGCGGAGATTCTAACAGAGTGAGCCTGTTTTTCCAAACCCTGATCGCTGCTTTATACAATAAACAAGGGCCGCATGATTTGCGGCCCTTGTCACTTACGCTTGCTGCTGAGTCGAAACGGAAATTACATCATGCCTTCCATGCCGCCCATCCCACCCATGCCGCCGCCCATGCCACCACCGGCGGAGTCGTCCTTCGGCAGTTCGGCGACCATGCAATCGGTGGTCAGCATCAGGCCGGATACGGAAGCAGCATTCTGCAACGCATAGCGGGTGACCTTGGTTGGATCGAGCACGCCCATTTCCACCATGTCGCCGTATTCGCCGGTACCGGCGTTGTAACCGTAGTTACCCTTGCCTTCCATAACCTTGTTGACCACGACGGAAGGTTCGTCACCACAGTTGGCAACGATCTGGCGCAGCGGCTCTTCCAGGGCGCGCATCACGATCTTGATGCCGGCATCCTGTTCGGCGTTGGCGCCCTTGAGTCCGGCAATCGCGGCACGGGCACGCAGCAGGGCAACACCGCCGCCAGCAACAATGCCTTCTTCAACGGCTGCACGGGTAGCGTGCAGTGCGTCTTCCACGCGGGCTTTCTTCTCTTTCATTTCCATTTCGGTCGCGGCGCCGACTTTGATCAGTGCCACGCCACCGGCCATCTTGGCCACGCGTTCCTGCAGCTTCTCGCGGTCGTAATCGCTGGTGGACTCTTCGATCTGCTTGCGGATCTGCTTGACGCGGCCTTCGATATTCTCGGTGTCGCCATGGCCGTCAATGATGATGGTCTCTTCCTTGCCCACTTCGATACGCTTGGCTTGGCCCAGATCGGTCAGCGTGGCTTTTTCCAGGGTCAGGCCCACTTCTTCAGCGATCACGGTGCCGCCGGTGAGGATGGCGATGTCTTCCAGCATGGCCTTGCGGCGGTCGCCGAAGCCCGGCGCCTTGACCGCAACAGTCTTGAGGATGCCGCGAATGTTGTTCACCACCAGGGTGGCCAGCGCTTCGCCGTCCACGTCTTCAGCGATGATCAGCAGCGGACGGCCAGCCTTGGCGACTTGCTCCAGTACCGGCAGCAGATCACGGATGTTGGAAATTTTCTTGTCGTGCAGCAGGACGAAGGGATTTTCCAGCAAAGCAAGTTGACGGTCCGGATTGTTGATGAAGTAAGGAGACAGGTAACCGCGATCGAACTGCATGCCTTCCACAACTTCCAGTTCGTCAGCCAGGCCGGAACCGTCTTCCACGGTAATCACGCCTTCCTTGCCTACCTTGTCCATCGCCTCGGCGATACGCTCGCCAATAGATGCGTCGGAGTTGGCGGAAATGCTGCCCACCTGAGCGATTTCCTTGGTGGTGGTGCAAGGCTTGGAAATTTTCTTCAGCTCTTCAACGGTCGCAGCGACGGCCTTGTCGATACCGCGCTTCAGATCCATCGGATTCATGCCGGCAGCCACATACTTCATGCCTTCCTTGAGGATGGCCTGAGCCAGCACGGTTGCAGTGGTGGTGCCGTCGCCGGCCACGTCGGAAGTCTTGGAAGCCACTTCCTTCACCATCTGTGCGCCCATGTTCTCGAAGCGGTCTTTCAGCTCGATTTCCTTGGCCACGGAAACGCCGTCCTTGGTGATGGTGGGGGCGCCGAAAGAACGCTCCAGAACCACGTTGCGGCCTTTAGGACCGAGGGTTACCTTGACTGCGTTAGCCAGAATGTTGACACCTGCCACCATGCGGTGACGTACGTCATCACCAAATTTTACGTCTTTAGCTGCCATGTTCTAAATCTCCTGATCTTAAATGTAGGGTGGGTTAGCTGCGTAGCAGCGTAACCCGCCATGTTGCGATGTGCCGGTTCACGGCCTGCGGCCTAACCCGGGCTACGCGGTTATTTAGCCTTCGATCACACCCATCACGTCTTCTTCGCGCATCACCAGCAGCTCTTCGCCGTCAACCTTGACGGCCTGGCCGGAGTATTTGCCGAAAATCACCTTGTCGCCCACTTTCAGGGACAGCGCGCGCAGTGTCCCGTTATCCAGCACCTTGCCTTCGCCCACGGCCTGAACCAGACCCATGTCCGGCTTCTCTGCCGCATTGCCGGGCAGCACAATACCGGACGAGGTTTTTTCTTCGGCTTCCAGGCGCTTGACGATCACGCGGTCATGCAAAGGACGAATTTTCATTGCTTGAATCTCCTGTTGGTTTAACTTTTTGAAATTCCATGGCGACGGAGTTGTTAGCACTCACGTCTGGCGAGTGCTAATAATAGGGATTGCATCTTCATATTTCAAGGGCATTCTCATGACAACCATGCCGTTCACCAACAAAACCACCTGATTTACCTGTCAAACCGGAAGCCATTCATAAGGTATCGTGTGGATATTTGAGAGAGTGACCGCAAACTTCATGGATAACGCGCCACAGCCGGAAATTGTTTGGCCTCTTACCTGCGCTCGCGCCTGCCAGCGCGATATCCTTTTCCATCAAAAGCGTAACGTGTCATGACCTGTCCATGGTTTTGGCCGGCAGCCAGCAGGCTCGGCTGCATGGTGCCGATATTTCTCAACCCACAAGACCAGCCTGGCAATTCAAATGGGTCGTTCAGGCCATCGATCGTTCCAACCGGGTGGGCGCACTCTCCGCGCAGGACATAAATATCCCAGCGCATGGTGTCGGGATGGAGGCCGGGTTCATTACATGGCACCAACATCACGGGCGAGCTGCACCCATCCAGATCCAGTTCCGTTACCACATGCGTCGCCACCTCCCAGCTCAACCGGCCATCGCGGCTGACGACGATGCCCTTCACCTGCGGCAGCGGCAGGCACGGCCCGCCCAGCGGGGGGGGGTCGCGTTTCATGGCTGGTTGCTCCAGTTGTCGCGCACGGTGTTGCGGATGAATGTGGCGTAGGCAAGGCGCAGGGCGGCATCGATCGCTGGCGTCGCCTCGATGATCATGGGCAGCAGCATCTCGACACGGGCGCGCGGCGTCGCCAGGGACAGGTACTGGTCGGTCAGGAACAGCGCCTGGCTGGGGCCACGAGCACCCGGCACCCAGCGCTGCCAGGGCACCGGCGCGATATCCTTGCGGATCTGGAGATCGCGCCCGGCGGCGGCCTCCATGATTGCCAGGCGGTTCCAGATGGCGGCCACCGTGGTCTGCTCGCGCATGGTCGGCAGGGCGCGGCGCGGGCGGCGGATGTCGAAGGCCCCGGCCAGCAGGTAGAACACCTGCTCGTAATAGGAATTGGTCCAGCCTCCGCTGCTGCGCGAGGTGTCCATGGTGTCGTAGGCATTGCTGGCATCCTGCTCCGCCCAGATCAGCCAGGACTCCAGCCAGGCCAGGCCTTCCTGCGCCCGGGTTCGCTCCGCATCGCTCATCCCCGGCGCGGTGTCGCCGCGCACTGGCGGCGCGCAACTATCCGGCAAGCCCGCCAGGCAGCGGATCAGGAACACGAAGCTGTCGGTGTTTTCCAGCGCCAGGCTCGATGGGCCGATGAAGGAAATCAGCCGGTTGGCGTCATAGGCATAGTCCACCGTATCGAGCGAGCCGTGGCCGGATTCGTGGACCAGGATCAGGGCCCGGTTCTGCGCCGGGGTCAGCCCCGCGTATTCGTCAATGGCCGGATCGAAGAACAGGTCGCAGAAGGTCTTGTTCGAAGTCGCGCCCACGCCATTGTTGTAGGCGATGGTATTGGAGCAGCCCCCATCGCAATCCGTGCCGCGCTGGCGGCGCACGCGCACCACGCCATCGATGTGGCGCCGCCAGGTGCGCAGCTTGCCGCGCACCTGGTCACGCCGGGCAGGCGTGCCGAAAAACGTGGTCAGGGCGCTATCGCCGTCGGCGTCGCCCGGTACCAGCTTGGCGATGGCCGTGTCCATCAGACCCAGGCCGTCTGTGATGGCAGCGTTGAGCTGGGTCGTTTCCGCCGGCGTCAGGGGCGGGTTCGCCTGCACGCAATTGGTGGTGACGGTGGGCGAACAGCATACCTGCGTGGTGGGGGCGGCGCCCGGTGGCACGACCTCGACCTTGCGCCGGGTCTGGTAGATCAGCACCCGGCCGCTGGCGCCGGGCTGCGGGTCCGGAATGCGCAGCACAGCCGCGGGCGGCGTGCATACGCCGGGGTTGCCATGCCCGGCGGCGGCGAAAGCGGCATCCACGGCATTGATGCGCGCAGTCGCCAAGAGGTCGCCGAAGTCGATGCGCTCATCCTCGCTGATGAAGCCGCGCAGGGTCAGGGTGCAGCCGCGATGGCTGCCGGTCAGGCGCTGGACCTTGGCCGTATCGGTCGCGTCGAGCGAGGACGAGCCGCGGGCAAAAAAGATGTCCTCGTCGCGCCCGCCAGTGACCTCCCCGCCGACCTGGTACTGCTCTTCCGGCACGCTTCCCGCCAGCCGCACTGGCACCGTCAGATGCGAGCGCACCTCGTCGAGGCAGCGCAGGGTGGCCTGCTCGACCACCCCGGGCTCAGGCACGGCAATCGACTCCGCGGTCTGGAAATCGATCACCGCCTGTTCCGTCACCGGCCCGAATATCTTGTCGACACCGTCGCTATTCGGGCCGTAGCTGCCGAGATCGTAGCCGAGATCGGCCAGTGCCTGCTGGATCAGCCCGATGGCCGCCGGGCAGTCGCTCCAGCGGCGCAAGGAGTAGGTTCCATTGAACACCTGCATAATGGTGAGCTGCTGTGGAAAAAACACCGGCACGGCGCGCCCGGCGAGCACTGTCGGGTCGCACTGGCGCTGCACCTGTGGCGTGACACCCGGGCCGGCCTGCTGCACCACATGGGTGAGTTCGTGCGCCAGCAGGTGCCTGCCTTCTTCGGTCTGCGTCTGGTATTCGCCCGCGCCGAACACGATATCGCTGCCCAGGGTAAAGGCGCGCGCGCCCACCGAACGGGCCAGTCGCGCCGCCGGTTCGCCGCTATGGATGCTCACAGCCGAGAAATCGTGGCCGAAGCGGGGTTCAAAAAAACCGCGCGCCGAGGGAGGCAGTGGCATGCCACGCCCCTGCAGCCCGGCCATGTCCGCCGCGAAGCCATCCGTCACAGCGGGCAGGTCTCCGGGCATGCGCTTGGCCTGTAATTTTTTCTCGCGCAGCTCTTCCTCGCACTCGGTGCACATCCGCTGCACTTCATCCCCTGCTGCATGGATGCCGGACCCGGCCACCCCATGCATCACCTCATCGGCGACCCGGTCGGCCTCGCGTTCCAGCGGATCATGCGGCTGGCTGACGCTGAGCTTGGCCTGAATGCCGCGCAATGCCTGGCGCACCGGCGAACGCGGGGACAAGGCCGGGCTGGCCGCCACGGCAGCTGTCGTGGCGCGGGCATTGGCAAATTGCGTGGTGTGCATGATTACTCCTGCTCCTCTTGCATAAGCTGGTCATGGTTCGCGCCAGTACAGGCAGCGCTCACGGCCCCAGCTGCCGGATACGCTGGCTCAGCCTCTGCTGGGCGCTTCGGACCGCAGCAGCGAGGGTGTTGCCGCGACCGGTGTAAATCGGGTTGTCGGGCCGCGTCCAGGCCACGGCATTGGGGCCGATGCCATCCTGCTCCCGGTTCACCACGGAGTCGTTGGAAACGAAGAACCGCTCCCCTTTGCGCCTTATCTGCGCCAGCGCATGGGCATCGTCCAGCGTATTGCCGGCCCGGAGCTGTTGATCGCTGGCGCGCACGCCAATGATGAAGCGCTCGACCCGGCCGCCCGCCAGTTCAAGCAGGCGCGCGCCGAGAAGCGCATAACCGCTGCACACCAGGCTGCGCACGCCAACGGCTCCGGGTGGGCGGGCAAAGATGTCGTCGATATTGGCCACGGCGAGGTCCCCCATGCGCGTGACGACGCCATGCTCGAAGAAAGCGCCGGCAAATCGTTCATAGGTCTGGCGGACAGCGGCATTGGGCTGCTCTCTCAGGCTCGTGAAATAAGCCTGTGTGTCCGTCTGGGACGGCACCAGGGCGGTAGCTCGCCCCAGGGCCTGATCCATGCCGCCACGCACATCCAGCTGCGCCTTGATGCGCCGGGCGGCAGCGGCGATGAATTCCAGCCCGCGATCCATCGGGCCGCTACCGAACAGGCGTTCCAGGTCCTCGCCGATCAAGTCGAGCTGGGCCCGGTGCAGCCCGATGTCGGCGGCGCCGGGCGCATTGGCAAAGCCCTGGCTGCTGAATGCAATCAGGTAACGCAGCAGGAACATCACCTTGCGCGCTGAACCCGGCCACAGCCCCAATTCCCTCGCGCTATCGCGCACATGGGTGCGCAGGCGGCGGGCCTGTTCGCGCACGGTATCGATAGCCTCCTGGCTGATGCCCTCGCCAAGCGCGATCAGCGCGGTCAAATCGCGCTGCACCCGGTCGCCTTCATTGGCCAGCGCGTCGATATTGGCGCGGGCCTGCGTGTCGCGCAGGCCCGTCATGATCGTTCCCATCTCGGTATCGGCCTGGCGCAGGGCAATGCGCGCCCGCATCACCCCGTACTCGCCGTTGATTTCGCGGCGCGCGGCGCTGAGATGATTGTCCAGCGCGTTGAGATTGCCGGACAAGCCGCTGCTGCGCGTGGCGGCGGTCTCCATGTGCGGCAGCGCCTCCTGCAGGCGGGTGACGGACTGTTGCAGATTGCCGCGCTGCGGCGCGGGCAGGGTGGGTATCAGTATTGAGCTGGCCAGGTTCTGGCTGCGGGTAGTGTCCCCAGCCCACTCGCCCACTGCGCGCGCGCCCTGCCCGGCCTCGGCCAGCCGCCGTTCCTGGCGCCGCCGCGGCATGACGAAGCTGTCGTATCTTCCGGGCTGGCTGCGCAGCGCCTGGCGGGCGGCGGCCACATCCAGCGCGCCCTGGGCGCTGCGCGTGTCCCACAGCGCCACGACCCCCGGCACCCCCGCTTCGCACACGAAGCGCCGCGCCTCCGGGCTCTGGCGGATCTGCCGTTCCAGGGGTTGATATTCCGGCCCCAGCGCGTCCAAGAGCTGGATCGAGCGATCGAGATGCATCAGCAACCCGACCCGCCCGGGCAGGATGTCATCCGTCTGACTCAGACAGGCCGTGACGCGCTCGTCCGGTTGCGCCGGAAGCGCGTCGCGCTGCAGGGTGGATGGGGCGCTGCCCGATGACTGCTGCACCACATGGGTGAGCTCGTGCGCCAGCAGGTGCTGCCCAGCCGTGGAGCTGGGAGCGTATTCGCCCGCGCCGAAAACAATATCGCGCCCCAGGGTAAAGGCGCGCGCGCCCACCGAGCGGGCCAGGCGCGCCGCCGGTTCACCGCTGTGGATGCTTACAGCAGAAAAATCACGGCCGAAACGGGGCTCAAAAAAGCCGCGCGCCGAGGGCGGCAGTGGCACGCCGCGACCCTGCAGGCTGGCCATGCCCTCCGTAAGCTCATCCGCCACAGCGGGCATATTCCCGGCAATGGGCCTGGCCTGAATTTTTTTCTCGCGCAACTCATCCTCGCACTCCTTGCACGTGCGCTGCACTTCGGCGCCAGCCGGATGGATATTTGCGCCTGCCACCCCATGAACCACCTCATCGGCCACCCGGTCGGCCTCGCGTTCGAGCGGATCGTGTGGCTGGCTGACAGCGAGCCTGGCCTGAGCGCCGCGCAGGGCGCCTCGCACGCGGGGGCGCTGCGCGAAACCAATGAGGGCGCCAGCCACCGCAGAAATGCGGATTTTCGTGCAGTGTTCGTCAGCCATGATGGAGACCCCCCGCCAAGAAAAACATCAGTCTTCCCGGCCCGTTGTGCCGTTAACCCAGATAATCCATTTGGGCGTAGGTCGGGCTTCAGCCCGACATGTCGGGTTAAAACCCGACCTACAACTCTTTGATTTTCCGATACCCAAACGGCTAATGAACTAGCTGGGTTAATACTCGTGAGCTAGCTGCTCGACTCCTGTCGTTCGCTGGTGCCGAAACTATAGGTTTTCTTCCCGCCAAACAGGCTGAGCGGCACCAGCGCATCACCCACCATCCAGTAATCAGCGGCGCCGCTGGATTTCATTTCGACCGCGGCAGCATGCACACAGTTGGTGTCACGCTTGAAATCGCCGGGCAGGGCAGAATAGCCATAACCGGAAGGATGAAACTCATAACGGTCCTTGAACCAGACGTGAACCATGCCACTCGCGCTATCCACTTCATATTGCAGGATGTCAATCGCGCCCAGCGCATACTGAAAATCCTCAACGTCATAGTGATATTGCTCGATCTTGAGCGACCCCGACAGCGGCGAGGATGTCATTGCCCCGGCGATGGCGCCCTGCACGCCCACATCCCGGCGGACAATATCGGCGATATCCACAGGAAGGTCCACTCCTCCACCAGTCAGGAAGTGATCCAGGTGTTTTTGTGCCAAAGGCCAATCGCTCATCTCATGATCGCGCGCCAATGACAGCACCTTGGCTGGCGAATAAAAGGAACAGGCAAAACCCATGGGAGTAAAGGCGCTCGAATCCTTTTGCACATCCGCCCATTTACCTGTTGGCAGGTGATCATGACTGATGCCTGGCGTAAATACGGTTGCCGGGAAACTTGCCTCGGGGCCCGGAGGGGCGCTTGCCTGACGCATGATGGCGGCGTCACCGCCTTGCTGCTGCACCACATGCGTGAGCTCGTGGGCCAGCAGGTGCTTGCCTTCTTCGGTCTGCGCCTGGTATTCGCCCGCGCCGAACACGATATCCTTGCCCAGCGTATAGGCGCGGGCGTTGAGCGCGCGGGCGGATTCGGCCGCCGCCGCGCCGGTGTGCACCCGCACGGCGCGGAACGCCATGCCGAACCTCGGCTCGAAGAAATCCCGCGCTACCGCATCGAGCGGCTGCCCCGGGCCGAGGACGGAAACGACATCCTCTCCGGCCGCCGGCGCAGCGCTTTCCGGGCTGCTGCCTTTCCTCCGGATTTCGCGCTTTTCCTCTTCCTCGCAGGCGCTGCATTTCAACTGGACCATCGCCCCGGGCGTGGCCGTAATAGCGTTGGCGATGGTGTCGGCCTCGCGCTCGGCCGCATCGCCCGGCTGGCTTACCCTGAGCTTGGCCTGGACGCCGCGCAGCGCATTCCGCACCCGGAAACGCTGGTTGTATCCAGTTGGCGCGCCCCCGGTCGTGACGGGGGTGCGGTTTGCCGTGCAGTGCAGGTCAGCCATGGTGCAAGTCCTCGCGCAAAAAACGCCTGGCCGCTCAGCGCAGGGTCAGTTTGAGCTCAGCCGCCTTGACCAGCTGCTTGGCCGTGGCAGCATCGATATTGGCACGGTTGAAGGTCGCCGTGTCGGCCCTGGCCAGGTCCGCCAAGGTCAGGACGCCCGCCTCGGTCAGGCGCTTGGCGGTGTCGGCATCGACCTCGGGCAGGGCGCGCACCGGCTGCGCCCTGACCAGCTCGGTCAGTATTTCCTTCTGCCGGACGACCAGGGTTTCCATCTCGCCGCGCATGCCCGCCACGGCGCCGGAAAGCTCGCTGCGCTGGGCCTGAAGCCCGGCGAGCTCGACCTTGAGCGCGCCGACTTCCTGCTGCATCTGGCCCTTGTGCTTTTCCAGCGCCTCCAGTTCCTCGCGGCTGCTCCCCAGATTGGCCATCTCGGCCCGGCGCGCCTCCACCCTGGCGTATTCCGCGTTGACCTCCGCAAGATCGCGCAGCGCCGCCTTGCGCCGCTCGTAACTGTCGATCTCGGCCATGGCCTCCGGCGAAATGCCGGCGACGCCCTTTTCCTCGGCCAGGGTATAGAACATGACCTTGCCGTCCTGCTCATACAGCGTGACTCTGGCGTCCGGCGGCAGATGCACCGGGGCCTGGCGGTAGGCGGCAAATTTGCCTGCGTCCTGCATGCGGTCATAGGTTTTCACCGACTCCACCTGCACGCCCTGGCGCTCCAGGCGCTGCTGCGCATCGTCGACATCGGTTTCGAGCACCTGGGTGCGGTCCAGGCCCGGCTGGGTAATGGCGCTTGCCTCGACCCGGTTCAGTATCGAATCCCTGGCCAGCAGTTTGTAGACATTGAGGTTCTTCTTCTCGGCGCTCCACAGGGTCTTGAAATCGGCGCCCTGGAACATCTGGATGCCCTTGCGCAGCACGCTGCTTTCGACCTGATTGCCGGTCTTGGCATAGGCATGGGTATAACTGCCGATGGCATGTTTCTGATAGAGCTTGTCGAACAGGTCGGGAAACACCAGGCAGCACAGCTCCTCCACGCCTTTCTTCAGCAAGGGGGCGACCGGCACCAGCGACAGCCAGTAGGACATGGCCGGGAAGCTCTTGACGTATTTGCGCTTGGCGAAATTGCACACCTTGTAGATCCTGTTTTCGCGTACCTCGATACCGGCGAGGTAGAGCCTGTCGTCGTCCTCGCACTCCGGGCACTTGATCAGCAGGTGGTGGCAGAAGCAGTCCTTGAGGTATTGCAGCAGGCTGCCGGACAGCCCCCAGAATGCCGCCAGCGCCTCGCCACGATACCCTTCCAGCTTGTCGAGAAAGTCCTGGCTGGTTTCAAGCTCATCGCCGGGAATCACGCTGATGGTGTTGCTGAGGCCGTTGAGCGCATAAACCCGGTCGCTCGGCGCATTGACGGCGATGGACACCGGCGAGATCTGCAGCGGATGGCGCAGGGTGGAGGTCTGGCCGTTGGCGAGGTTGAACAATTGCAGGCGATAGCCGTCTTCCAGGCTCGCCAGCAGACGGCTGGAAGGCATGTGCCAGGCCAGGCGCACGATAGTTTTTTCCACCAGCAGATTGTGGAACGGGATGCTTTCCAGGGCGTTCTCGGAAAAGTCATAGACCAGGATGTGCTTGTTCTCGTCCTTGTTGTCCCAGGGATTGGTGACCACGCACAGCATGGCGCCAGCGCCGGAATCCTTGGCGGGGACCAGCAGCACATCGTCGCTGCCATAAACGACCGCGCCGGTATCGGGCCGCGTCAGGGCCCGGGAAAACTGCGGTGCAAGATTGCTGCCGGCGACGTCCAGCTTCATGCCGACCACGCGGTTGTAAATCCCGCCCACGGCAGTGCCCGAACTCGCAGTGGCGACGGCGCGCTGCGAGGCGAGGTCGATGCTGACATGGCCGCAGGCGTTGAACTGGTACCTCGGCTCCGGGCGCCCGGTTTCGCTCAGGATCGCATCAGTCTTGAAGGCAAACAGGCCAGCGCCCATGCCGATCATCCACAGCTCGTCGCCCTTGGCGGAGAACGCCAGACTGGACATCTTCAACCCGCACAATACGCGCACCGGCCGCCAGGCGTATTTGCCCTCGCCTTCAATATCCGCCATGCCGATCACGGTGTCGCCGCTGGCCAGGCTGGCGATGGCGACCAGCAGCTTGCCCTCGGGGTGAACCGCCACATCCACCACCCGCGCGCCTTCTCCGGCCGGCATTTCGATGATCTGGGTCATTTCCTCCTTTTCCAGATTGAATTCATGGATGGTGTTGTTGGCGGCGCCGCAGGTGAAGGCCTGCCTGCCTTCCGGCGCGAGGCGCAGGCGGGTGTGCCAGCCCTTGGCGAAAATGGTGGAGAGCCTGGTTTCTGGGAAGGGATAATCCGGAAACACGTCGCCCTCGAACATGGCGCAGAAGGTCTTGCTGCGCAGCAGCTCCTGCAGGCGCAGGTAGAATTTCCGGAGGATTTCGTGCTCCTTGTGCGAAAGGAACACATAGCGGCCGTTGTCGTAATTGAAGATCTGGATGGCCAGGTTCAGCAAGGTGATCCAGCGGCGCAGGGTGGGGCCCACCAGGGCATTCTTCTCCTCGGGGTCGGCGCTCAGCTCGTCCTGCAAAGCCTCCACCAGGTCCTTGACGCAGTGCTGGTAGAAATCCATCAGCAGGGTGCCGTCGAGCAGGGCCTCCCAGTTGTTCTCCTTCTTGGGGTCGTATTTCTCGACCTTGAATTCGACCTCGCCATCGGCGCCACGGGCCACCGTCAGCGCGACGCTGCCCTCGCCGTTTTTCAGGATGGCTTTGGCGGGGCTGGCGCTATCGTGCGCCTCGACCAGGGCGAGAAGATCGAAACTGTCCGGCCCTTCCATGACCACGTCGTGGCCATCGCAATCGATGGCGTAACCCTTGCGCACCGACACCTTGCGGCGGCGGCCTTCGTCCTCGCCAGCATCGGGAAGCGTGTCAGGACCGCATTCCACCTGCAGGCCGCAGACAATGCCCCAGCCGTGCAGATGCTTGTTGTGGAAGCGCAGATCGCGCTGCTGGCACAGCCAGTCCAGCGCCTCCTGCACGTTCTCGGCGGGGGTTTCCTTGCAGCCGGTGTTTTCATAGCCCACATTTTCGGCCCACAGATCGGCCAGGGGCGGAAACTCGAAGCGGCGGCGCGCCTGGTCGCTGGCAAAATCCTGCACCTGGCCGCCGGCATCCACGCCGGCCAGCCACAGATAGTGATGCACGATGCCCTCTGGCGCGGCACCGTCGAGCAGGACATCGCCCGGCTGGTGCACCGCCTCGCGCACGGCCGCGAGCCAGTAATCTCCGGCGACGAAGGCCCGGCTGCCGAGCTCCAGCGCCAGCGCCATCGACATCAGGTTGAGCTCGAGCCCGGCGCCCAGCGCCACGTGGCCGTGGGCCTCCTCTCCCAGCCCGGTGGAGAGGGAAACGCCCTTGTCCTTGCCTTCCGTGAACGACCATGCCCCGCCGCTGGAACGTGCCAGCACGCAGTAGCCGTCCCAGCGCCGCACCCAGGGACAGCCCGCGGGCGCGGCCGCCGGATAGGGCGCAAGCAGCTGGCCCCGGCTGGCGCTGAAGCCGGTGGCCAGATGCACGCCGGGATTCTGTTCGCAGGCAAGGTTGAAAAATTCGTAGATCCAGCCGCCCTGATCGAAGTCCATGGGCAGCTGGCCGGTCTTGTGCTGCTCGGCGCCATTCTCGCCCGACCACTTGAGGGTCAGCTCGCCGCTGCCGTCGTTATTTCCCTGCCAGTCGTGCACCTCGACGCGGAACAGGTAATTGCCCACGCGCGCATCGAGGGCCACCTCGCTGGCGCAGGGGTCGCACGGGTCGGCGGCGGAGGTCGAACGCCACAGGGCCAGGGTGAGCGGCGCATTGCCGTGCGGCGGATTGACCGCCGGGTCGGCAGGATCGACCCCGGCCGGGCACCATTTCACCTGCAGCATGGTGCGCGTGCGGGTGCAGGTATCCGCACCGTGCAGGCCGGGGTCCAGCAGTTCGCCATCTTCGAGCGCGAGCACCGGGCGCTCCCACACATCGGCATACAGCACGTAGCCGCTCGGCGCCGAGCCACCGCTCAAGGGCAGCGCCTGCGCCTGGCTGAAATCCGGCTGCGCGGCAAAATCGAGCGCCGCCGTACCGGGCAATTCGGCATGAATGCCGTCCACGTAGAGATGGCCCGGTTGCAGCCTGAAGTTATCCAGCACCGCGAGCCCCCGGTCGCGCGGCGCACCGCTGCCGATGGCGTCGCGAATGGCCTCGTCGACGCGCGTTTTCATCACGTCCATCAGCTCGTTCCAGTCGGCATCGGTGAGCATGCGCCCCTGTTGCTGATAGACGCCGGAATAACGCTGCCCGGGCTTGAAGGTGTTGCGGGAAATCTGCGTTTTCATCCTCTTTTCCTCTCTCTGCCCGGCCACGTTCCGTGGCCGGTGTTATTGCATTCGGTCGGCGCCGCTTTCGGCGGCGTCAGGCGGCTTGCCCTATTCCTGCAGTCATGTAGGTTGGGTTAGGCGCGGTTTTTTGCGCCGTAACCCAACAAACCCAAATCATCCAAGCATCGGTGTTGAAGATTGGGTTTGTTGGGTTACGCGATAAAGCCGCTAACCCAACCTACACCTTTGCAGCGCATGTTGCGTAATCAATGGGTTCAGACACTAGCCCTGTTTCTTCAGCGGCGCCGGACAGGCCAGGCTGGTGGCCGGAATCACCACCGCCTCGATCCCTACCGGCAGAAAATCCTGCAACTTGCTCACCATCGCCTCCCACTGCAGCACGTAGCCGCGGCTGTGGAACGCGCCCATCTCGCCGCCGTCCTCGGCACCGTGGCGAATCTCCGCCAGGCAGGCCGGGTGCAATACGCCGCAGGGGCGATCGCCGTAATGGCTGGTGAAAAACAGCGGCTTGGCGGTGCTGCAGCGGAACACCGCCACGGCGCCCATGTCCGTTTTCGACAGGCGCGAGTAGCGGATGCAGCCGGCCTGGGGTGGTTTTTCCTGGGTCGGATGATCCTTCTGCACGATGCCGGCAAAAATGCAGTCGCTGGCATCGAGCCACTCGCACACGGTCTTGCGCAGCACGGTGCAATACTCCAGCCGCATCAGGCCGGTGGCAGTGCTGACATCGCGGAACAGGCAATCGCGCGCGCTCAGCGCCGCCACGGCGGAGCCGGAAAACTGCGCCACCACTCTGGGCGCGGCCACGTTGCGGAGAAACAGGCGGCCATGCTGGCAATTGACGGTGGCGGAAAAGGCAAAGCCCTCGATGTGGTAATCCTTGTGCGCTGACAGGGTGGCCGGGCCGGTGAAGCGGATCGCCTGCTTGCTCCTGTTGCGGATGCGATAGCTGGCGGCATCCTCGGTAATTTCCACCAGCGCCTGATATTCCGGTTTGGCGCGGTCTGCCCACTTGATCTCGGTGATGTCGCCGGGGAAGAAACCCGGCTGGGGCTCGGCGTACAGCAGCAGGGTGCGCGGGTGATGATGCCCCTGGCGCCAGTCCGGGGTGCGGAAGTCCACCGTGCGGCGCGCGGCATCGTCGTAGCTGCCGGGGAAACACGGCATGCCCTGCGGGGTGCCCTGCACCCAGTCCCTGCCGCCCAGGCAGGCCGCCGGATGTTGAACCGCCCGCGAAGGATGCCGCAGATCCAGCGTCAGCGCAGCCAGGCCGGGGTGGCGCGCGGCCTCCGACGGAATGTTCATGTCCGGCTCGGGGCTGACGCCGAAATCGCGCGCCGGCAGCAAGGGCATGTTCAGCCGGG
Organism: Sulfuricella sp.; assembly: GCA_041651995.1. NCBI lineage: Bacteria > Pseudomonadati > Pseudomonadota > Betaproteobacteria > Nitrosomonadales > Sulfuricellaceae > Sulfuricella > Sulfuricella sp. Next base: position 366,990 of record JBAZID010000001.1, read on the forward strand.
CCGTGGTGGCCACCCTTTGCCAGCCCTCGGCGATCTCCACCTCCACATCGCCCACCGCTTCGGCAATCTCCTCCACCACCCACGGCGTGCCCTTGCCCTGACGCCACGCCACGCCACGGGCGATTTCCTCGCGGCGTCCCTTGGCCTCGTGCGAGACCAGGCGCACATCCAGCAGCCGGGCAAAATACGGCAGCACCCAGTCCTGGCAGGCCAGGCCCTCGGGCGGCGTATCAGGGAAGCTGTCGGCGTGCAATTGCTCCAGGGTGTGCTGGATGGCATCGAGCAGGCCGCCAAACGCGTCCAGGTAATTTTCCAGATCGCCGTTGTCGCGCTCGCGGTAGATCGCCGGCAGGGACTGATAGAGGCGGGAGCCGTGCACTGTGGTGGTCATAATACGAACTCCCTGGTCTGTACCGTCACGCTCGAAAGGGCCGCGTCCAGGATCAGCACCTGTTCAGGCGCGGGCTGAACGAGCCGGATCTGGCCGCCAGCGCTTTTGAGCACGCGCGGCTGCGGGGTGATGGCGGCGAAGGCCGAGCCGCCGATCAGGCATTGGGAATTGAGCACGCCTTCCACCGCCTCCACCACCGCGATCACCTCGCTGGGGTAGAGCGGCTGTCCCAGCCGTCTCTGCTTGAGGGCAAAAGCAGCAAGGAGCGCGGCCTGAACATCAGCCTGCACCTCCTCGGGCACATACTGGCTGCTGTCCACCTGAACGGAGATGTCGAGATCGAACGGCACCGCCACATGGTTGACCACCTCGACCCGCGTGCCCGGCAGATCGTGGGCTTCGAGAAAATCCCGCAGCGTGGTGGCCAGCTCGCCCAGCGCGCCGCCACCGGCGGGCACCACCACGACGCGGATGCGCTCCTGTTGCGCGCCCTGGTTGGGCAGGCGCAGGGCGCGGGCCTGCCACACGCTGCTGTTGCGCTCGGCCAGGCGTCCGTAATCCTCCACCGAAACGGCCCGCTCCAGCGTAAACAGCGCTGCCGGGGCATTGCTGCGCAGCGAAGCGACCGGCTCGCGGTCATTGCCGCCGCTGGCCGCGACTGGCTGGCGCACCTTGTCGATCAGCACATGCGGCTTGACCGGTTTTTCCAGGCTGCCGGCGGCAAGGTTGCCGCCCAGCCCGGCGCCGCTGCGGTAGCTCACCCGGATGTTGCTGGAGCCGGTGGGCAGACGGCGGCCATGCTGTCCGTCGCCAAAGGCGATCTGGACATGGCCTTGCTCGCTGAGACGGGCGGTGTAATGCGCATCCGTGGGCTCCGAATCGTCCAGGGCGGAGACTTGCTGCCAGGCCTGCTCGCCAACCTTTACTTCGATGGCGGCCGCCACGCCTGCCGCCATGGCGCTGTCGGCAATGAAGGCGACATCCTTCTCGGCCAGCGTGAAATCCTGGAAGCTGCGGGTGGCATCCCCGCTGCCCAGGATTTTTGCCGGCTTGCCCTCGCCGTGCCCGGCCATCGCCACGTTGGCGCGCACCACGGTATTGCCCAGGGTGTAGCCGTCAGCGCCAGGAGGCATGCCGTCGAGCGTGATGGCGCCGCTGGCGGGGTCCACGGCGCTCAGTTTCGCCGCCCAGCCCTTGAGGCTGGCACCGCTGCCGTCGAGCTGTTCCAGCACCACGCGGCGGCCTGCCTTGAGCAGGACAGGCCAAGTGCCGCTGGCGGGCATTTCCAGCAGCAATGGCGAGGCGAGGGCCGTGGCATTGACGTTGTAATCCTGCGGGCGAAGGCTGTCCTGCATCGGGCCATAGAGGCGCAGCAGCGTAACGGGGGCAGTCACGAAGCGGAGGGTGAAATCGGCCTCGCGCCTGAGGACTTCCTTCACCACCAGCACGCTGTACTGGCCGGGAGCGGTTTCGCCGATCACCCGGTCGCCGCCGGCAAGATCGCCCGGGCTGCCGGGAAACACGAAATCGCCTGCCGGCAGCGCCGCCGCGACGCTGGCAGCCGCCGCCGCGCCCTGCGGCACCATGTAGAGTGCACCAATGCCAGCCGTGGCCTCGATCTGCTTGTAGCTGCTGGTGAATCCGTATTCAGAGGAACTGTGGGTGCTGATGAGCGCGCTGGAAGGCGGGCTGGAAGCGCCGCTCGCCGTCGTGCTGATGTCGAGATACTGCGCCGGAAAACGCAAGACAGCGGTGCTGTCGGCACTGATTTTCTGCACGCGATAGAGCGCCGTGCCCGCGCCAGGCAACGATGTACCGGCCAGTTTCACGCTCTGTCCATCCACTGCCGCGACGGTGTCGTAGCGCCAGCCGCCCTGCTGCCAGGCGATGCGCTCGCCGGCTGCCAGCCCATGCCCTTCTGGCAGGCGGATCACGCCGCTGCCGTTGAGGCTGGGTTTGTGGATGCTGGCCGGATTGAACCACAGCCAGGCATCGCCGCTGTGCCAGCCACTCCAGTCGTCGCCGGTATTGACGGCCGCCAGGGTGAGCTGGCCGCTGGCGCTGACTGCGCCTGCCTTCACCACATGGCATGTGCCCGTCGCCGCATTGTGGAGCAATGCCAGCGCGCCGGCCGATACTTCCTGCTTCCCGCCCAGCTGCCACTGCGCGCCGGACAAGGGCGCCGGCGACCAGTCCCAGTGATGCGGATGCAGTTCATTCAGGGATGCAGCGGCCTCGATATCGTCCAGGGTCTCGAACAGGATGGGCGCACCTGTTTTGGGGGTGTGACTGACCTGGAAGCCCCTGGCCAGCGTGCCGCCCTGGCCGGGCTTGGCCAGGAGCACCAGCGGCGTGCTGGCCGAGGCCGGTGGAGCCGGGTGGTAGCCGATCATCTCCACCAGCCGGCGCACGTTTTCCCATTGCGTGGCCGTGCCGAGGTAGCCCTCGTTGGCACAGGCGTCGAGGTATTCCGTCAGCACATGCGCGGCACGGGCGAAACTGCGCCCGATCTCCCAGCCCCACTCGCGTTGCAGCGCGCCATATTGCGCCTCCAGGCGGGCATTGCGCTGCGCCGTGGTCTCGCTGGCCGGGATGCCGGTATCCAGCGCGCTCCAGGCGGGGAAGCGCGCCAGCAGCTCCTGGCGCAGATCCTCGAGATAAGTCGCCGCGTTGCCGTCCACGTAGCGGAATTTCTTCAGGCCGGCGCGGTTCCAGCGGGTCAGGTCGTAGCTCATCCCAGGCGTCCTCCATGCATGACCAGCCGGTAATAACCGCGTTCGGGGCGGGCGGGGTCGTTGTCGCACACGGCGATCTTCAGGCCCTTGAGTTCGACATGGCCGGTCTCGGTCTGATCGGCGAACTGGCTGCCGATGCGCTTGAAGCGGTTGACGCACACATGGGCCACGCCATCCAGGGCCATCAGCGCCTGCACCAGATCGCTGGCATGCAGATCCTCGCCAAAGCGCAGCCTGCCGGGCTCGAAGAAGCCGCCCGGTTCCATGCCCAGCGCCTGGCGGGCGCTCTCGCGCACCTCGGACTGGAAAAACTCCGGCTTGACGCGCAGCGAGACAGAGAGACTGATCCCCACCGGGATCGCGTCCAGCAACAGCACCTCCTGCCCCACCATGCGATAGGCATCCAGGAAGGGGCGCAGGATGGAGCGGAAGCTCGGATTGGCATCCCAGTCCGGCACGCACAGGCCGCGCTCGGCGTGAAAGATTTCGACTTCGCTTTTCAGCTTGCCGGGCAGCCCGGGCGGCGTGACATCGAGCGGGGTATTGCGCCAGTTGATCAGCGCCACGCGCACCACAAACCACGATCCTCCCCACTGCTGCGAGGCCGCGGCCCGCAGCACCAGCGGATGATCTTCCAGGCGATGGGCGTAATCCTCCAGCGTCACCATGCGGCGCTGGGTGAATATCTCGCGCGGACCGGCGCGGCGGGCCTGCTCCATCGCTGCCGGATTGCTGAACCAGTAGGCCTCCAGCAGTTTTCTCTGTTCGACCGGGTCGGCTTCGCCGGGGTCGATCTCGCCATGGGCCTGGGCCAGGCGGATGGCATCGTAGGCGATCATCGACAACAGGCGCCGCACCGATTCGGGGCGGCGGGCTGTCGCCAGATAGCCCTCGCCGGCAACGCGGTCGAGCATGTCGGAGAGCTGGTCGAGCATTGCCGCCAGCTGCTCGACCAGCACCACTTCCATGTCCGCCGGCGTCCAGCGCGTGCGCTCGGGGAAACGCGCCGCCAGCTCTTCCAGCATGAACAGGCGGAAGCCGTCGTAATCGCGCACAGACCAGTCGAAGTCATCGCCCACCCTGGGCAAAGGCAGCGGCAGGGATACCTTGCGCTCCCCGCAATCGGGGCAGACGCCCGCGAAATTCAATAGCGGAACTGGAGTCTCGGCCATGGCTGCCTCACGTCAACGCAATTTCATAGGACTCGCCCTGCCCGATGGTGGACAGGGCGTAGCTGATCACTGCAAACATTTTTTCCTCCTCGCGGCGCAGCTCGACTTGCAGGGATTTCGGATCGACCTCGCCGCGCAGGGCATCGCCGAGAGAATCGGTGAGGCGCTTGCGCAGGATCTCTGCCAGCACCGAGTCATTCGGCTCGAAGATCACGGCGCGGATGCCCGCGCCGAACTCCGGACGGAACACGCGCTCCCCCGGATCGGTGAACAGCACCTGCACGATCTGCTCGCGCACGTGATCGCGGCGGCTGGACGTGGCCGCCCCTGCCGCGCCGATGCGCAGCGGAAAAGCCAGATAGGACGGATCGATCAGGCGCGGCATGGCTAATCTCCTTTCAACTCGTCATCACCTTGCTGGACAGGCTGCTCATCTCGCCCTGCGGGATGGGCGGCCCCGAGGGCCCCATGCCCGTGGGGTGGATATGGGTGGCGAACAGGGCCAGAAAACTCGGCCCCTTGATCACCGGTTCGCCGCCCTGGCCGCCCAGCATCACCGCCGAGCCTTCCACCGTCACCGTGGCCGAGGCCTTGACGTTGACGCCGGACGCGCTCATTTCGATCTTGTTGCCATTGGCGTCCTGCACCGTGGTGCCGCTCGCCGTCATGGTCAGCTTGTTGCCGCTGGCATCCTGCACTTCGACCTTGCTGCCCTGGACATCCAGCGTGACCTTGGCGCCGTTGGCGTCGGTAAGCAGGATCGTGCCTTGCGAATCAATGCTCATCTCGCTCCCGGCGGGGTGGTGCAGAATGAATTTTTCCTGGCCGGAGGCATCGTCGAACTGCAGGCGGTGGCCGGACGGCGTCTTGAGCAGGCGCGTGGTCGGCGGCGCCAGCGCCGCCTCGGACGGCACGTCGCCGCCGGCCTGCCAGAAGGTGCCGGTCCAGATCGGATGCGACAGTTCGCCTTCCTCGAATTCCACCCACACCTGGGCACCGGCCTCGGGCACCATGAACAGCCCCTGATCGGCCAGGCCGCCAAACGGCAGGCACGGCAAGGCCCAGCCGGTGACGCTGTCGCCCAGGATCGAGGGCACGCGCAGCTTGATCCGGCCCAGCTGCTCCGGATCGCTGTTGTCCACGACAAAGCCCCGGTATTTGCCGTAGTACTTGTTCTGGATCTGGCGTGCCAGTTGTTGCAGCAGTTCATCCATCATGATTCCTTCACAGCACCCCGGCCAGTACGCTGCCCGCCGTCGGCACGTTGTCGCCGTAGGCATTGCGCAGCAGGGTGAAGCCCTGGTTGTAGCCATCCGCCGAAAAACGGTGGTTCACGCTATCCACGTAATACGTTCCAGCCAGCCAGTCGCCCACGCCGTCCACCGCCACCGGCAGGCCCACCTGCAGCACATGGCCGTACTGGGTGCCGTCGAGATCGCCCTCGGCGCGCACGCGCAGGGCATTCTCGTTGGCCTGGCGCTGGGCGCGGGCCTGTAGCTCGGATTCGTTGCGCCCGCCCTGGCGGCTCATGCGCCAGGTGAAGTCGCGCAGTCCGGCACCCTGGCTCTCGGCGCTCTGCGTGCCCATGAGAGGCAGGTCTGGCGCGACCGTCTGCTCGCTGACCGCGTCCCCTTCGCTGGCGGCGAGCTGCAGCATCACCCGCTCCGGCCGGTGGCCGTCCGAACGCGCCGAAAAACGGCTGCAGTGGGTGTCCGGCCCGGCATAGACCAGAACGGTTTCCTGCGGCGCCGCGCTCACCCGCAGCGGGCCGAAGTAGATCTGGCCGGCATGGAAAATCAGCTCGTAGCCATTGGCCTCGGCGCGTTCGCGCAGGAAGGCGATGTCCGTCGCGTCCTGGTTCAGCACCAGGCCGGACTGGCCGCTGCCCGAATCCGGATGGGGGGCAAGGCCGTAATCCCCGGCGATGGCGGCGAGAATCAGCAGGTCGGTCGCCGGCGCATCCGCGCCCCAGTTGCGGCGGCGCTGTTCACGGTCCAGCGCCAGCGAATCATCCTGGCATTCCACCGTGACGCTGGCCTCGCCGGCATTGCGCGGATAGTCGGCCGCCACCTCGCGCACGTAGCCGCGGAACACCTCTTCGCGGCGTGACCCGAAAGCGGCCTCGATCCTGAGCGTGGCCCAGCTCGCGAACACGCCCGCATCCTGCACCGACCAGCGGCCATGCTCGTCGCGCCGCGTCTCGAAGCGCAGCCGGGCGGTGGCAGCGGCATTGCGCGATGCCGCCACCGTCACCTCGCTGAGGAAGGGGTAAAAATCGGCGATCTCCCGGCCCATCACCGTGATGATGCATTCGGCCGGTTCGCGCTTCTTGCCGCTGAGCATGTCGAGCAGCATCGGCTACTCCCTCGCGCGCGGAATCAGGATGATCCGGCCCACCTGCTCCTCGGCCAGCAGCATGGCCGCATGGGCGAATTCCGGATTGGCATCGGCAATGCGCCACCACAGCCGGTCATCGTTGTAGTAGTGGCGCGCCAGGTGATCGAGGCGGTCGCCGCTCTTGACCACATGCTCGACCACGCCGCTTGCCGCGCCGATGACGCGCGGCCGCACGCCGGGAAAACGGCTGCCATCCTCGCCAGCCTCGAACGCCCTGGCATTTTCATAACGCGAGCCTTTGAGAAACATCTAGAACCCTCCTCCTATCGCCGTAGCGATGGTATTCCCGGTATTCAGGGCCGCCATCGCCAACTGGCGCACCTTCTCCGTCTTGAAGAAGGGATTGTTGCCCTCGATCACCTGCATGGTGAGCGACACGTTGGCGCGGTAGGGCACCAGCGACGGCAGGTGCGCGTTTTCTTCCACCCGCACGCTGGTGAGAAATACCGGCAGGATGTGCGTGCCCCACACGAACAGCAGCACCGAGGCCGATTCGTCGCGCTGGAAGGCGCGCCCGCCGCCCAGGCCCAGGCTGGACAGCATCTGCAATCCCCCCGGCCCCTGCGACTTGGGTTCGAGCATGGAGCGCAGGGTCGCCAGTTCCGGCTCGATGCCGACCGTCTCGGCCATGCCGCCTTCCATCAGGCGGTCGGTGGCATCGATGAGAATCTCGATGCTGAATGTCTCGGGCTGCACCGTGACCCCCTGCGAGGCGCGGGGTGTTTCGGTCGGCAGAAAGAAATCGTAGCCGCCGCGCGTGCCCGGCGCATTGCCGCTGCGCAGCTGGATGGTGCGGGTGCGCGACAGGGTCCTGGGATTGAAATCGAACACCAGCGCCAGCGGCGGCAGCGACAGGCCATATTCCACCAGCGCCGCCTTGCTCACCTTCAGCATGATTCCCCCCCCTGCCTCGCGATTTGCCCCTGCACCGCCACCGCCAGATGGCGCGCGATCTGCTGGTCGCTCCAGGCCGGCTGCACGCTCTGCGCCGGGAGATTCACCTGCGACACGTTCAAGCTGCCGCTCCAGGGCAGGCGGGCGAGTTCATCTCCCAGGCGGCGGGCGATGGCATCGGCGCGATGTTCCAGGCCGGGCGGCAATTGCAGGCGGATGCGGTCGATGGTGAGATTCATGAATTCCATGTCGCCTCCTCGGGCAGCCAAGGCGCCAGGGCGCCCAGGTCCGCAGGGTTGAGTTCGCGCCCGTCCTTGGCCAGCTCGCGCCACACCGCCAGGGCGATCTCGGGCAAGCCGATCGGCCGCTGCGTGCCCGCGGCGACAAACGCGGCATGCAGGGCGGCGTTGCGGATCGAGCCGCCGGTCAGGCTCAGCGCCGCCCCGAGAAACAGCGGGTCGACATCGGGCAGGCGCGGCGCGCGCGGCGGCAGCAGGTGGGACCACAGCAGCGCGCGGCCAGCCGCATCCGGGCGCGGGAATTCCACCACCACCTGGAAGCGGCGCATGAAGGCGGGGTCGATGTTCTGGCGCAGATTGGTGGTGAGGATTACTGGCCCCTGGTGCGCCTCGATACGCGCCAGCAGGTGGCTCACCTCCATGTTGGCGTAGCGGTCGCGCGCATCCTTGATCTCGGCGCGCTGGCCGAACAGGCTGTCGGCCTCGTCGAACTGCAACACCAGCGCCTTGCCATGAGCCGCATCGAACAGGCGATTGAGGTTCTTTTCCGTCTCGCCGATGTATTTGCTCACCAGCCGCCCCAGATCGACGCGGTACAGCGGCCAGCCCAGCTGGTTGGCGATCACCGCCGCGGCGAATGTCTTGCCCGTGCCGGAGGGGCCGCAGAACAGCGCCAGCGGCCCGCCGCCGACGTCCCCGCCCCACTGGCGGCCAACGGTGTCGCGCTGCTCGATCCAGTAGAGGAATTCATGCAGCTGGACCATCACCTCGGCCGGCAGGATGAGGTCCTCCCAGCGCGCCGCCTGCCATACCCGCGTGGCGCCGGGCGGCGCCGCTTGCGGCTCAGGCCAGCCCATCAGGCGTGCGGTCATGCCGGGCCCGGCCATGAGCGCGGCGTACCACCCCTGCCCCTCGCTACGGATCACATGCGCCCGGCGCAAGGGTGAGCTTTCTTCGAGCCAGCCCAGCAAATCACGGGTTTCGTCCTCGTCCAGCGCCAGCAGTTCGCGCACCAGGGCCACGCTGGGATAACTGTGCTGGGTTCCCGCCTGCAATTGCTGGTACAGCCAGCCGATGCGGGGTTCGATCTCCGGCCCCAGGACCAGCGCCGCCAGGTCGTAGGCCAGCGGCTCCCATTCCTCGCTCGCCAGGGCGCGCCAGGGCGAATGCGCATGGCGGCGCAGCCGCTCCACCTCGCCCTGCAGCTGTTTCAGGCGCTCCAGCAGGGCTTCCGTCAGCGCCTTGCCCTGACGTTCCTGGCCCAGGCTGTAGGCCAGCAGCTCGATCCGCTCCCACTCGGGGCGCAGACTGGGCAGGGCGAGTTGTTCGACGACGGCGTTCATGATTGATACAGATTGATCAGCACGGGGTTGCTGCGCACGGTGAGATTGGCGCCGTCGCTGCCGCGCACATAGCTGCGCTCGGCATAAAGCACCGCCTGGCCGGTGTGATTGTTGAACGGCAGGGCGACCGGGTGGGTCGTGGCGGTTGCGGCCTGTGCCGGGTCGAGCATTTCGCCGCTCGCGCTGGCATTCACCTCTGCGCCATTGACAGCCCAGCCGCTGCCGCTGTCCCAAGTCTCCCAGCGCAGCGTCACCGCGCTGCCCGCCGGCCCCGCGATCCATACCCGGGGCGTAAAGCCCGCCAGCGCCGGGCTGCCCAGGGCAAAGCTCAGGCTCTCCACGCAGCGGCCCTGATAGACCAGGCAGATCGAAGGCACCCAGTCTTCCAGCACGCCATTGACGCGGCGTGCTGCAACTTCCGGCTCCCACACCTGCCCGTCGGCGCTGAAGGGCGCGTGGCGCGCATCCATGTTGCCGTACACCTGGGCGCCGGTGCTACCCACCAGCGGGCTGCCGCTATCGCGCTGATGCGGGATGATCGGCGCCAGCGACAGCTCGTATGCAACCGACGGCCGCAGCGCCACATCGCCCTGCGTGCCCCACAGGTGGTTGAGGTCGTCCAGGCCGATGGGGTTGTGCAGCACTTCCATGCGCACCTGCTCGCCCTCCAGGTTCAGGACGCCCATCAGCGGCTGCTCGTGAAAAATGCGCACCACTTCTCCGATCAGGCGCATGTCGTTCTCTCCCGCGCTGACCTGATTCTCGGCACGGCCAAAGGCGGTGATGAGGCAATACATGCGCATGCGCCAGATTTCATCGGGTGCGGCAACATTGAACATGCCGGCGGGTTCGATGCGGTAGAAAAACAGGTTGAGCCGATGATCGTTCGCCGACGCCTGGGCCGCCGATGCCGGGTTGCCGATCAGGACCCGGATGTTGTTGGAGTTGGCATTCATGGCCGTTGCCAGGAAGTCGGCAATGCTGCGGCAGACGCGCGAGAGGGTAGATTGAGGCAGGGCCATCGCTCACAATCTCCGCAAATAGTGGCGGCTGGCAAGGTCCGCGGACGCAGGCGGCTGTAGTGGCCGTGCCGCCTGCTCGGGCGCCAGCACCACGATATCGATATGGCCGATATGCACCTGGGGTCCGGTATTCAAGGTTGCACCCTGGCCCGGCCCGGGGCGCCGCGCAGGCGAGACGTCCATTGCCGCTGGCGCAGGCGTCACTGGACGCGACTCGACGCTGCCCTGAATCGCGGCTTCCTGCTGTGCCAGCGTGGAATATTCTGCAATGTCTGGTGATGATGCCGCCTCTGTTGCCACTCGACTTACAGGTGCGGCAGCAACCGCCTCAACTCCGGCAGCGGCGCGTTGTGGCGCAACAAGCTGCAAATCCATTCCTTCCGGCTGCCGCGGCATTGCGACTTGCCGCTGTTCCTGCTCAAGGGGTCCGTCTCCGGCCTTCACGGCCAGATCCGGTACAGCCACGATGCCACTGCCAGGAGCCGGCCTCTGCGTCGGGGCGCTTGCATCGGCCATGGCAAACCCTGCTGGCTCAGCCTCGATATGTACCTGCGGGTTCTGGGGCTCGATGCATGGCACGGTCTTTTTTCCGCCCGTGGCAAGGATAGCCACGGAAGTTAATGAATCCGGTTCTGCAACCCTGCCGCGAGCCGCTACAACCGCCTCTCTCCCGCTCCGGCCGGAATCAGGTATCGCTGGCGGCTGGACGGCGCCATCCGGATTCCGGGCCCCATGGCTCGCATCAGGCCGCGGCGCAGCGGCCATCTCTTCAGCCTGATATTGCGGGTGCGCTTCAGTCACAACATGGCCGGGATCATCAAGCGAATGTTCCAGAACATTCTCTCCCCCTGGCCCGGAACCGGGCCGGAATGCCGCCGTGGGTGCCCGCTGCGCGTCGCTGATGATGTCGCTGAAAAATCCCATGCTGTTCCCCTACTGCGTCATGCCGCGGCTGCGGTCGATCAGCGCCAGATAACGCTGGCGGCGCCAGCGCGGCAGGGCGAGAATTTCGGCCTCGCTCCAGTGATAGCGCGACGCCAGGCGATGGACATCAGCGAACAGATCCTGGCTGACGCGGCTGAGGCAGAAATACGGATCGATGCCTACCCGGTTGTTGGCGCCACACTCCGGACACGGCGCCATGACCTCGGTGGCGATTTCGGGAGCAACCGATTCCAGCGCCGCTTCAATGGCCGCCACCTGACCGGCGTTCAATTCAAGCGAGGAGAGATTGCCGCCATCCCAGGCTGTCACGCAGCGTTTCGCCAGGGTTTGCCGCGCCAGCTGCAGGCCGGCAATTCCCAGCACGACGCGCTGGTCCATGCCGTTGGGCACGCGCAGGGTCAGCATGCCCTGAGCGGTGCTGATATGCGCGCCGGGGAAGCCGCTGCCTGCCTCTTTGACCGGCAATTGGGCGTAATTCAGCGGGAAGTCGAAAGACTCGCCGCAGTGGCGGCAACTCGCCGTCAGCCAGACCTGATCCAGGCCCAGCACTCCCGCCAGCCGCGTCATCAGGAACTGGCGATCGCCCACGCTCATGCCGTCGATCACGGCGGTATCGGGCAGCCGTCCGCCGACATGCGCCAACGTCGCCTGCAAGGCCAGCGTCACCTGGCCGGGCAGGTCGCGCGCGCGCGCCACCGCCTCCGCCAGGCCCATCTCGACCTCACCGGTCAGCGGGCGAAAATCATAATCACGGCGGAGGCTGTCCTGGTACTGTACGCCTCCCGGAAGCATTACGACTCAACCGGTTCCGGCACGGAGGTATCGCGCTCCCAGCCCTCGTGCTGCAGCGTGAGCGTCTGGATGCCGACCGTGTTCATGCTGGTGGCGTTCAGCTCCGGCAGCGCCTGGTAGTCCGATACCCAGGCGCGGTACAGCTTGTAGGAGATCGCCACCTGGCCCTGCAGATTGAGCACATTGATGACAATATCCTTGCGGTAGTTCTTGAGCGACATCCCGGCATCGCCCTGAATGCTGTTCACCAGATTGGCCCATTTCTCGAAAACCGGGTCGTGGGTCAGGCCCTGCTCCAGCGTTACCGCTTCGTAGCTGGTGCCGCCGGGCATGATGCGCTCGTGCGAGGGATCACCCGCGCTGCGCCATTTGACCGCCTCGGTCTTTTTCTTGAGCGCGCCCATCTTGGTCAGACCGGCGACGGGACGGCCATCGATGATGACCTGAAACTTGAAGGTACGGTACGGATCGTAACGGTGGGTGTTAACCGGAAATGTCGGTGCGGCCATGTTTCTTCTCCTCCTTGACTTGAATTCGTCCTCTTGCCCCCTCTTCCATCAGGAAAAGGGCTGGGGATGAAGGGGGGCACACTGCAAAAGCATGCGGCCCCCTCACGCTGTCTCTCTCGACTGGAGAGGGACGCCCTGGCACAGAACGGCGGCCTGGTTGTCCAGGGTGATTACTGCTGCGCCACTTTCTGCTGGATGCGCACGATCACGAATTCCGCCGGCTTCAGTGGCGCGAATCCGACGATCACGATCACCTGCCCGCGGTCGATATCGTCCTGGGTCATGGTGTCGCCGAGCCCGCAACGCACGAAGTAGGCGTCGTTGGCCTTCTCGCCCTGGAATGCGCCAGCGCGGAACAGGCCATTCATGAAACCGCCGATATTGGCGCGCAGCGAACCCCACAGCCGATGATCGTTGGGCTCGAACACCGCCCACTGGATGCCGTTGTAGAGGCTCTCCTCGATAAAGATCGCGGTACGTCGCACCGGCACATAGCGCCATTCGGGATTGGCCTTGGTCGACAGGGAACGCGTCCCCCATACCACCGATCCGTAATTGGGAAAGCGGCGCAGGCAGTTCACCCCGAGCGGGTTGAGCTGGTCCTGGTCGCTATCGTCGACAACGTATTCCAGCCCCACCAGGCCGCGCAGGCCGGTTTCGACCCCCGCCGGCGCCTTCCATACCCCGCGCGTGCCGTCGATGCGCGCCCACACGCCAGCGGCAATGGCCGATGGCGCCGCCAGCAGCGTCGCCGGTGCAGCCGGATTGGTGTCGGCGTTATAGAACGGGTTGCGCACCTTGGCCCATGGGTAGTACATGGCGGCGTAGGTAGAAGTGGTGGTGATCAGGGTATTGGCCTTGCCTGCCTGATCGAGCTCGAAACCAGGCTCGGGGTCGATGACCACCATCCGGTTCTTGGTATCCTCGGCATGGGCGATCGCCGCGTCGATGATGACATTGCCCGAACCATCCTTGGGCAGATACTGCCCAGGCAGCACCACGATGCTGGCATCGCGCACTTTCTTCATTTTGCTGAAGAAGGCCTGGTAGTCGGCCAGGCCCGGCGGATCGCCATCGTCGCCGCCAGCCAGCGCCACATCGGCTGCCATGGTGACCGGAATCACGTCGAAGCTGCCGTGGATTTCCGTGCCACCCGCGCCTACGCCCAGCTTGAGCAGCGTTGCCAGCTCGCCGGGGCGCACCACCACCGCGGAATCCGCGCCCTGCGTCCCCGACGTGATCGTCAGCTTGTTGGCGGCGAAAGCGGCGCCCGCGTTCTGATAGGCATTTTCCGAACCCAGCTCGCGGATGCAGCGCTGCAATTCATCGCGCACCTTGGTCGAGGTGCTGTACGACCCGCCCGGCGGCGGGCCAAGCGTGATGGTGCGCGCCCCCAGGTTGTCGATGTTCAGCGTCAGCTTCATGCCCTGATGCACATCGGTCCAGGTGATGGCGGCCAGATCGCCGGATTCGCTGCTGCCTTTCCGGTAATAGGTATTGGGGTTGCTCTTGAGCGGTCCGGCCAGGTCCACCCGGATCAGCTTCGACTGGGCATTGACCACGGTCAGCACATAGCGGCTGTCGCTGCTGTCCATGCTCAGCCCGTCGAATACCTCTCCAGGAACAAAGGAGCCATCTTCCATGCCGCCCACTTCCAGCTTGAAGCGGTAATTGTCGCCGGCATTGACCGATTTGACGCGAACGTCATCACCCCAGGCCCCGGCGCTGCTTGCGCTCACCGTCAGGACATTGATGCCCGCTGCCGGTCCGGTCGCACGCCCCAGCATCTGGGCCGCGCCCAGAGCCGAGCCAAGAGCGTTAGCCGCAAGGCGGGCGATGTAGGCCGCCTGCCCCCCGTTGAGATAGAACATGTTGACCGACAGACCCATGGCGTCGCTCTCGGACGCGATGCCGCCATAGGAATCGACATAATCATCCCATTTGGATATAAGCGAGGCCTCCCCGATCGGCCCCTTGTTGGTGTACCCCGCGAACAGCGCATTGGAGGTAGCCACACCTTCAATCGGCTTGGAACCGCTGGGGATTTCTTCAATATAGACGCCGGGATGTAGATAGCTGGGCATACCTTTGTTCCTCCTCGCTCATAACTGACAAGTGACCATTCGATGATAATCAGCAAAAACCAGCCCGGGACATCAGGAACGAGACTTTCTTCCTGTTGCCATTACATGCAAAAGAAGCCGCTTTGGCGACGCAAAAAGAAATGCATGCGATTATCAGAATTTAATACGATTTGCATTGCAATACGATTACGTAACGGCAATGTATAAAAATAACTTATCTAGGTCAAATTAATTTTTATACACAATCGGCCACGAAATGAATCCGGGCAAAACAATCGTATTAGACAGGCCGGAATTTCCCTTGGTTCAAAGCTTTGGCAGGGATATAAACTTGAAACGGCATTTCACCGCCAGGGACGCGAAGGTTCGCAAAGTAGCGAAAAAGAGTCTCTTGCCGCACCGGGGTGCAAGCGATCAGGCATGCTGTCCCGGCCACGCACCCCGGCTTTGCAAATAACAAAGGCATGCACAATGCATGCCCTTGTTCATGGTGCGCCTATCCGGGTTAAAACCGCTCGCGCGGCATCAGATAACGCCATTGCCCCGGCGGCAACTTTCCCATCGACACACGTCCGATCCTGATCCGTTTCATGGATAACACCTGTAGCCCGGCCTGCTTGCACATATGGACGATCTGGCCGGGTTGCATGCCCTTGAGGGCAAAACGCAGCCGGGTTTCATTTTGCCAGCTGACCTTGATCGGGGGCAGTGCCCGGCCATTAAAATCGAGTCCGTGGTTGAGAAGCTTGAGGCCATCAGGGCGAATATCCCCCGCGACTTCCACAATGAATTCCTGCTCAAGCGTGGCGGCATCGTCGATCAGCTTGCGCGCCACTCGCCAGTCCTGGGTAAATACCGACAAGCCGCAGGCATTGCTCTCCAATGGCGCGCCCTGCGTCAGCCGGGCAAAGTGCTGCTTCAGCATGTGGATGCCGGAGGGGTCGTCAATCGCCCGCGTAGTGGCACAGATCAGTTGCTGCCCGGAGCCGGTATCCGGCGGCTGGTGCAACAAAAAGGTCGCCGGCTCAATCGGCGTGAGGCTGGCTTCCGGGTGGAGCTCAACCTTTTGCTGCAAGACTCTGAACTGCGGCTCTTCCACCACCTGACCGTCAACCGTCACCCAGCCGCCCGTAATATATAGCTCAGCCTCCCGGCGGGAGCAGGGGACTAATTCGGCGAGGCGTTTTGCAAGACGAACGGAGTCTGTCATGAAAAATTCAACCTGAAACTAAAGAACCGCATTGTAAACGCGCAAGCCGGGCTGCCACCTGTAAAATGCAAACATGGATACCGTCAAAAAATCAGCCAGCCTTCCCGCCCTGGACGGCGTTACCCTTGAAGCGATCGTCACGCGGCTAGCCGGGACCATGGGTTGGGAAGCGATGGGTGCCGCCGTGCCAGTACGCTGCTTTACGCATGATCCCAGCATCAAATCCAGTCTGAAGTTTTTACGCAGAACGCCGTGGGCGCGCAAAAAAGTGGAGCAATTGTATTTGCAGCAAACTAAGGCACTGATTTGATTGCCCGCCCCGTCCTTAAGTAATCGCCCAGGCACTGCGGCTTTCAATGCGGGGCAAAATGTGAAAAAATTGCAGCAATCAGACGAATTCAGAGTGAAGTAAAATGATAGACCAGGACGGTTACCGCCCTAACGTTGGCATTGTGCTATGCAATGCCAGGAACGAGGTATTCTGGGGCAAGCGCATCCGGGAACATTCCTGGCAGTTCCCGCAAGGCGGCATCAAGTCCGGCGAGGCGCCGGACCAGGCGATGTATCGCGAGTTGCACGAGGAAGTAGGACTGATGCCGGAGCACGTGCGGATTCTCGGCCGCACTCAGGATTGGCTGCACTATGACGTGCCACAGCATTGGGTCAAGCGCGAATGGCGCGGCAGCTACAAGGGGCAGAAACAGATCTGGTATCTGCTGCGTCTGGTCGGGCGGGATTGCGATGTCCGGCTGCGCGCCACCAGCCACCCCGAATTCGACGCCTGGCGCTGGCATCATTACTGGATTCCGCTTGAATCAGTGATCGAGTTCAAGCGGAATGTCTACCGCCTGGCGCTGAACGAACTGTCCGCCTTCCTTGAGGCTGACCGGCAGGCAGACACCCTCTCCGGCTAACGGCCATGGCAAAGCGCCGCCCCGGATCATGAAACAGCGCTTCGCGTTGTTTCATGCTTAAAGATAAGAATATTAAACTTCCATCATCAAATCTTTTGATTAAACGCACAAAGCCATTCGAGTAGGATAAGGCCCAAAGCGGTACCTGACATTTGTCATGAAATCACCAGAGGAGATGCGCGTGAACAATATCGAATACACCCCGATTGCCTCAACCACGCTGGAAAATGGAACCTCTTTCCACAGTACCGACCGGGTTTTCAATCTGATCCGGCTGGATGATCCTGCCATCGCCGTGATGACAGATCTGAAAAAGGTGAGTGCGGTGACGATTGCCCAAAAAGCGCCCATCGATGCCGCCAATTCGCGCATGAAGCACCGTGGCGTGCGTCTGTTGCTGGTGGTGGATGACGATGACACCGTGGTGGGCCTGATCACCTCCACGGACACTTATGGCGCCAAGCCGATCCAGCATATCCAGAAGCATGGCGGCACCTACCATGACATCCTGGTGCAGGACATCATGACATCCCAGAACAAGCTTGAAGTGATCCGCATGGACGACATCAACCGGAGCCGTGTTGGCAATATCGCCGCCACTCTGAAGCAGACGGGCCGCGCCCATGCCCTGGTGGTGGACTTCAACGAAAAGGAAAACCGGCAGGTGATACGCGGCATCATCTCCGCATCGCAGATCGCGCGACAGCTGGATATCGACATCCCCACGACCGAAATTGCCCAGACTTTCGCCGAAATCGAGGCCCTGCTGGCAAGCGCCTGACAGAGCCGCCAATTATCATTTAAAAACGGGGCTTCGGCCCCGTTTTGTCTTGTTATCACCGCGGGCTTGGGGTATTTTTGCAGCATGACCGCCCCCATAAAACCCCGCGCTTTTCCCTTTCGCCTGGTTCTTTTCCTTGTAACGGTGATTCTGCTGGCGCTCGCCGCCTGGTACTGGACACGCCCGAAGCCTGTTGCTGTTCTGGTTTCGCCGGCGGAGCGCGGCACGGTTGAGGCCAACGTGGCCAACACCCGTGCCGGCACGGTGAAAGCCTGCCGCCGCGCCCGCCTGGCGCCCGCGGCAGGCGGGCAGATCGTGCGCCTGATGGTGCACGAGGGCGAGCGCGTCAGCGCAGGGCAAGTACTGCTCGAGTTGTGGAGCGAAGATCTGGTGGCGCAGGAAAAATTGTCACGGCAACAGCTCAATACCGCCCAGGCCAGAATTCACGAAGCCTGCACCGTTGCCGCGCAGTTCGAGCGCGAGGCGGCGCGTTCACGCCAGCTCAAGTCGCGCGGCTTTATCTCCGAGGCGCGTCTGGATCAGGTTCAGTCCGAAGCCCGCGCGCGCCAGGCCACTTGCGAGGCGGCCCGTGCCGATGCGGGGCAGGCGAAGGAGCGCATTGCCGTTGCCCGGGCCATGCTGGATCGAACCCAGTTGCGCGCACCGTTTGCCGGCATCGTGGCCGAAGTAACCGGTGAGCTGGGCGAATTTACCACGCCTTCGCCACCTGGCATCCCGACGCCGCCCGCGATTGACCTGATCGATGATTCCTGCCTGTACGTCAGCGCCCCGATTGACGAGGTGGATGCGCCGCAGGTGCAGGTCGGGATGGAAGGACGCATTACCCTGGATGCCATTGCCGGGCGTCATTTCCCCGGCAAGGTGCGGCGTATCGCACCGTATGTGCTGGACCTGGAAAAACAGGCGCGAACGGTGGAAGTCGAAGTTCAGTTTGACGACCCCGCGACGGCAAAAGGTCTGCTGGTGGGCTACAGCGCCGATGTCGAGATCGTTCATACGCGCCGTGCCAACGTGATCCGCATTCCGACCGCAGCCTTGCTGGAGGGCAACAAGGTGCTGGTGGCCGGCGCGGGGGAAAGCATCGTGAAAGAACGCCAGGTCCGGACCGGCCTTTCCAACTGGGAATACACCGAAGTGGCTGATGGCCTGAAGGAAGGCGACAGGATCGTGACCTCCCTGGACCGGCCCGGCGTCAAGGCGGGCGCGCGTGTCGTGGTGGAGCAGGCAAGCAAAGTCCAGCCATGATCCGCCTCGAGGGCATTCAGCGCGTTTTCCAGGTGGGCGATCAGGAAGTGCGCGCCCTGCGCGATATCAACTTGTCCATTGGCGCGGGTGAATATCTCTCCCTGATGGGGCCATCAGGCTCCGGAAAATCCACCCTGCTCAATTTGATCGGCCTGCTGGATCGCCCCAGCGCGGGTCTTTACCGGCTCGACGAGCGTGATGTGACCGGGCTTTCCGACGAAGAACAAGCTCAGGTGCGGCGCGAGAAAATCGGCTTCGTGTTCCAGTTTTTTCATCTCATCCCCCGGCTTTCAGCGGCTGCAAATATCGAGTTGCCCCTGCTTCTGGCGGGTGTACCGGCGGATCAGCGCAAAAGCCGGGTGTCACGTCTGATCGAGGATTTCGGGCTGACCGGCCGGGACACTCACCGTCCCGACCAGCTCTCTGGCGGACAGCGCCAGCGTGTTGCGATTGCCCGCGCCACGGTGATGAACCCGGCGGTGATTCTGGCGGATGAACCCACCGGCAACCTCGATCGCGCAACCGGCCAGGAGGTGATGAACATTCTGGAAGGCCTTGCGGCGCGGGGCGTAACCCTGATTCTCGTCACCCACGATCCGGAAATCGGCAACCGCGCCACGCGAAAATTGCGCATGGTGGACGGTAAAATCGTCGCGGATCAGCGGACATGAACCTCGCCGATGTGCTGCGCTTTTCCTTTGCCAGCCTGGCCGGCGCCCGTACCCGCACCCTCTTGATGGTGCTGGCCATGTCCATCGGCGTAGCGGCGGTCGTGGTCCTGACCTCGCTGGGAGAGGGCGCGCGGGGCTATGTCGTCGGCCAGTTTTCCTCTCTCGGAACCAATCTGGTGATCGTGTTTCCCGGGCGTTCCGAGACCACGGGCAATCCCGGCATGCTGCTGGGGGAGACCCCGCGCGATCTCACGCTCGATGACGCGCTGACCCTGACCCGCAGCCGCGCCATCCGCCGGATTGCCCCGCTTACCGTGGGCTCGGCGCTGGTGACCACGCATCGCCGTAACCGGGAAACCCCGGTGCTGGGTTCTACTGCGGAAATGCTGGAAATCCGCCACATGAGCATGGGGCAAGGCCGTTTCCTGCCCGGCGGCGATCCGCGCCAGGCCACGCCGGTGTGCGTGCTGGGCGCCAAGGTCAAGGCGGAGCTTTTCGGCACCCGGCAGGCGGTGGGCGAGTGGCTGCGCATCGGCGACCGGCGCTTCCGCGTGATCGGCGTGCTGGCGTCGCAAGGACAATCCATGGGCTTCGACACCGATGAACTGGTGATCATTCCCGTTGCTTCGGCCCAGATACTGTTCAACACTTCGTCCCTGTTTCGCATTCTGGTCGAAGCCAGGAGCAGGGAAGACATAGCCCGCGCCAGGAGCGATACCGAGGAAATCCTGGCGAAACGCCATGATGGCGAGCGCGATGTGACCGTCATCACCCAGGATGCGGTTCTCGCCACCTTCGACCGGATTCTGCGTGCGCTGACCCTGGCCGTCGCGGGGATTGCCGCCATCAGCCTGGCAGTGGCCGGCATTCTGATCATGAATGTGATGCTGATCGCGGTGTCGCAGCGCAGGCAGGAAATCGGCCTGCTCAAGGCAATCGGGGCTGCCCCGGCACAGATTCGCGCACTGTTCTTTGCCGAAGCGGCAGTATTGTCCAGTGCTGGCGCGATGGCTGGACTGGTGCTCGGCATGGCCGGCAGTTATATCGTGGGGCGGATTTACCCGGTGCTGCCGCTCATGCCGCCGTGGTGGGCAGTGGTGGCCGCGTTCGGCACCGCCCTGGTCACGGGCATTCTGTTCAGCGTGGCACCGGCACGCCGTGCTTCCCGGCTGGACCCGGTCGAATCGCTGGCACGGCACTAGCAGGAAGCGGATATGCTGATTCAGGATTTTTTGCCCTTCACTGCGAGTTCCATCATCGCGCATCGCATGCGCAGCTTTCTCACCGCCCTGGGGATTGCCGTCGGCATCGCGGCCGTCATTCTGCTGACCTCCATCGGCGAAGGCATTCACCGCTTTGTGCTTGCCGAATTTACCCAGTTCGGCACCAACCTCATCAACATTGCGCCAGGCAAGTCTTCCACGCGCGGCGGGCCTTCTGCCGGCATCATCAGCTCGGTGCGCCCGCTCAGCATCGAGGATGCGGAGGCTTTGCGGCGCGTGCCCCACGTCGAACATGTGGACCCCAGCGCCCAGGGCAATGCCGACGTGGAAGCCGGAGGCAAGTCGCGGCGCGTGACGGTGTATGGCGTTGGCCACGAAATGGCGGAAACCTTTCGCATGAAGGTGCAGTCCGGCAATTTTCTGCCGCCCGACGACCCGCGCGCGGCGCGCGCCTTCGTGGTGCTGGGCGCGAAAGTAAAGCAGGAGCTGTTCGGCGCGGCAAACCCCCTCGGCAGCCGCATTCGCATCGGCAGCGAACGATATCGCGTGATCGGCGTGATGGAAGCCAAGGGACAGGTGCTGGGCTTCGATCTGGACGATACGGTATATATCCCCGTTTCCCGCGCGCTGGAATTGTTCAATCGTGCCGGTTTGATGGAAATCCACCTCACCTATCACAGCAATGCGCCGCTGGATGCCGTGGTGGAGGGAATCAACAAAGTTCTGCTGGCACGCCACGGGCGCGAGGATTTCACCATTACGCCGCAGCAGCAAATGCTCGAAGTCATGGGCTCGGTGCTGGACGTTCTGACTTTTGCGGTAGGAGCGCTGGGTGGAATTTCCCTGCTGGTGGGCGGCGTCGGCATCCTGACCATCATGACCATGGCCGTCACCGAACGCACCAGCGAAATCGGCCTGCTGCGCTCCCTGGGCGCGAGACGCGGCCAGATTCTCGCGCTTTTCCTCGCTGAAGCCGCCTTGCTGGCCGCAGCGGGCGGAGCGGCCGGCCTGGTGCTGGGCGTAGGCCTGGCGCAATTGCTGCACGTGACATTTTCCGCCCTGCCCGTGCATACGCCCTGGTCCTACGTCCTGCTGGCCGAAGCGGTTGCGGTCATAATCGGCCTGCTGGCCGGGGTGATACCAGCGCGTCGCGCCGCCATGCTGGACCCGGTGGAAGCGCTGCGCTCCGAATGAACTTGAAAAAGCAGTAACCACGGAGGGCACGGAGAACACGGAGCAAGAGCAATAGATTGCATGAGATTTGGCATTCATCCGTTGGGTAAGGCCATGGTTTTTTCGCAAACAGCCTTGCTCTGTGCTCTCCGTGCCCTCCGTGGTTGTAGAGCTGATGTTTTCAGGGTAATTATCACGCTTGTTTTCAGCAAATCAGGGAGTCTGCATGTCTGACCTATTTTCCATCGCCCGTCTGCCGCGCATCGAGTTTGGCGCCGGCAGCATCATGAAACTGCCTGCCCTGCTGGCCAGGTACGGCAAGCGGGTGTTGCTGGTGACCGGCGGCGCTTCTTTCTGCGCCACGCCCCAGTGGGCGGCATTGAGTGCGGTGCTGCGGGAGCAGGGGTTTGCCTGGGAAATTTTCAGGGTCGTCGGCGAGCCCTCTCCCCAGCTGGTGGACGATGGGGTAGCCGCCTTGCGAGGCAGCCGGTTTGACGTGGTACTGGGGATTGGCGGAGGCAGCGTGCTGGATGCGGCCAAGGCCATAGCCGGCCTGCTCGGGCCGGGCAATTCGGTGATGAACCACCTTGAAGGCGTGGGCCCGGAACTACCCTTTCACGGCCCGTCCACGCCCTTTATCGCGGTGCCCACCACGGCGGGCACCGGCTCGGAGGCCACCAGGAACGCGGTGCTTTCCACGCATGGCCCGGATGGCTTCAAGAAATCCTTCCGCGACGAACAGCTGGTGCCGGAGTATGCGGTGGTTGACCCGGACCTGCTCGCCTCCTGTCCGGCCCACCTGATCGCCGCCAATGGCATGGATGCCTTCACCCAGCTGCTGGAGTCCTGGGTTTCCAGCAAGGCCAACCCGTTTACCGATGCGCTCGCGTGGTCCGGCATGGAGGCTGTGCGCGACGGGCTGCTGGCCTGGTATGAGGGCGGGGCAGGGGCTGCGGCGGGACGCGAAAAAATGGCTTATGCCGCACTGCTTTCCGGCATCACCCTGGCCCAGACCGGGCTGGGCTCGGTGCACGGGCTGGCTGCCCCGCTGGGCGCATTTTTCCCCATTCCCCACGGCGTGGCCTGCGGCACCCTGCTTGAAGCGGCAACGCGCGTAAATATCGAAGTCATGGAAGCTCGCGAACCAGCCAATCCGGCGCTGGTGAAATATGCCCGTGCCGGGCGCCTGCTGCACGGCATGGCCCATATGGACGATGCCGGGGCGCGCAGGTTTCTGCTGCAGGCCCTGGCTGAGTGGACCGGGCGCATGCACTTGCCGCGCCTGGGCAAATTTGGCGTGACCGAAACCGATGTAGCGCACATCGTCACCAACAGCCGTGGCAGCAGCATGAAGACCAATCCCGTTGTCCTATCTGATCCGGAAATAGCCAATATCCTGCATGCGCGCCTATAATTCAGGGCTCACTTGCTGAAGCCCCCCTCCATGCAGACTTCCTTGCCCGCCAACACTGCCGAGTTGTTAAACGCCTTGCGCGAACTCGACGCAGGCATCCACAAGCACTCCTCCTGGCTCAAGGCCTTGCATCGTTCCCTGGTCTGCAACAGCGCATCCAACAGGGAAGACACGTTGGCTGACGCCCATTGCCGTTGCCAGTTTGGGCTATGGTATTACGGCCAGCCTCATCCCGAACTTCAGGAAGAGGGCGGTTTCGAGACAATCGGTACGCTGCATCAATCCGTTCACGACCATGCCCGCGCGCTTCTGCTCAAGAGCCGGGATGGCCAGATGATTTCGCCCGACGAATACAATCAGTTCATGGATGCGGCGCTTCAGTTCAAGTTTGAAGTGGGCAAACTTCAGGCAAACATCATTAACCAGGTTTGTGTGGTGGACCACCTGACAGGCGTGTGGAACCGCAGCAGCATGCAGCACAAGCTCGAGGAAGAGCACGAGCGCATGAAGCGCAACGATCAGTCATGCTGCATATGCATGATGGATCTGGATAACTTCAAACAGGTTAATGACGCCTACGGCCACCCGGCAGGGGATATGGTATTGCAGGCTGCGACCCAGCTCCTGAATAACGGATTGCGGAAATACGACTCGGTCTTCCGCTATGGGGGTGAGGAGTTTCTGTTGTGTCTTCCCAGCACCACGATAGAAGACGCACAGGCCCTGATGGAGCGCTTGCGCAGTGAACTGGCGGCGCTTCCGATCAAACTGAAGGGCAAGGGTACGCTCCATGTCAGCGCTTCGTTTGGCCTCGCCACGATGAATCCGGATGAAAATATTGCCAGCACGATCGAGCACGCCGACCACGCCCTGTTATGCGCCAAAGCCAATGGCCGTAACCTGGTATGTATCTGGAATATGGAACCCGAAGCCCCCTGAAAACAAACCCTCCCGGTGTCAGGAAAGCCGGAACGCGCTGCCCGGTTCTCTGGTGTTCAGATCAATAAACGCTTTTCGCTGTGGACATTGAGGCTGCGCAGGGCAGTGACGAAGTCGGGGAACTCCAGGCCATATTCCTCCTCCAGACTTTTGGCCCTCTCCCTGAGCTCCTGCCAGCGCGGATTGCCCGGGCTGCGCTTGAACCCGAACACGATGATATTGCTCATTCTTCCGGTAGGCATCGAGAGCGCCAGGCCGTCGAAGCTGGCTTCGATGCGCTTGAAGTACACATCAAACAGCTTGTCGCTACCCCACAGGTTCACCACCAGTACCCCGTCCGGCGTCAGTGCTGCCGCGCAATCGTCAAAAAAGCGCTGGCTCGCCAGTGCTTCCACCAGGCTGCGGTCGTCATAGCCATCGACCATCAGCACGTCGCAGCCGGCAGGGTGATTGCGCACGTAATCCTCGCCGTCGCCAATATCGATCTGTAGACGCTCGTCCGCTTCCGGCACAAAGAAATGGTTGCGTGCCGCCGTCACTACCTGGGGACTGATTTCCACCACGCGGGTCTGGACCGCGGGCAGCTTGTGATACACGAACTTGGCCACCGAGCCGCCACCCAGACCGATCATCAGGATATTGCGGGGCTCGGGATGGAACAGCAGAAAGCCCATCATGGCCCGGGTATAGGCCAGCTCCAGCCCGTTTGGCGCATTGACGCGCATTGCGCTCTGCACCGTGACGCCGCCCAGATGCAGATAGCGCACGCCGTCGCGCTCGCTCACATCGACCGCGCCCGGCTCGTCCGCCCCCTTGCGGGCGCGCCATTTGGAAAGAAATCCCACGCTTACTGGACAGCGATGCTTCTGGTCAGCATGCTGGGAGGACGATTGCTGCCGGGGTTGTTGTCGAGGTAACGCACGCTCAGCATGGTCGGCACGGTAATGATCTGCAGAACCTGATCAGCGAAATTGTTGCTGGGCGATTTTTGCATCGAGACTGGCCCGTTGTAGATGAAGTAGCCGGGGCTGGCCGCCGTCAACGTGACATTTATGCGGTCACCCTGCGCGCTCGCAATTTCCACGGTCAGCGTATTCTGGCCGGCAAGATCAGGGTCGGTCACCGCAATTTGCACTGGAATAAATCCTGGCGCAGCCAAGGCGGTCGGGATGGTTGCCCCCGGAATCATGGCCGGCCCAAAAGTAAGCTGCCCCAGCACACCGCTCTGGCTGGAGAAGGGGTTATCGCCCGAAACCGCCGCCATGCGCCAGCCTTCCTTGCCGCGATGCATCAGGAACATGCTGCGCCCGCTGAAGATGCCCGGCTGAAAACTGGTGACGGAGAGAAAACGCTTCTCCCAGCTGGTCTGGATCACCGCGACATCCGGCCCCGCCACCACCTGGGTATCGAACAGGTGCAGACGGATCTGCTTGAACGCATTGCCGTCCTGGATGATGCCGTCGATCAGGCGCTGATAGCCGATCATGGCAGGGTCCAGCCGGGTGCGAATCAGGTTGACGTTACCCATCTCGTAGGCGCGGATAACTTCGTCCAGTGCAAGCTGCGCCTTCTGTGCCTCGGCCAGATCGGCGACCGGCTTTACGACAGCAGGCTTTGGCTCGCTCGCAATCTCCTCCGCCGCCGATACGCTTTGAATAAAACCGGCACCCGCCAGCAACAGCAAACCCAGACCACTCGCCAGCAATTTTTTTCTCATGGATAGACTCCCTTCCCGGTTCATAGCATGTAGACCAGCTGCAAGCCGACCGTCCTGTCGTTATAGGTGGCAGCCGTGCTGCCGCCATTGCGGTTGCTTCTGAGATAGAACCGCAGTGAATTCTGACCCTTGAACGGATAGGCTGCATCGACCTGATAGGTTCTCATGCGCAAATCCGGCCCGCCCGTGGTCTGCGTTGTCGTCCCGTCCGACAGGCTGGCATTCAGCGAGCCCCAGCCGCTACGCTGGGCTGACACGCCCAGACCGAATATGGTGGAACGGGTACTGCCCCCGCTATCGAGGCGCTGCTCCTGCATTGAAGCCGTAAGGTTCGTACCCAGCATCCACATGCCGCCGGCCACACCGGAATCATCGCTCCAGTTTCTGCCCACCGTTCCCACCCAGCCGGTGGCCTGGGCATTCGCGCCGGGCGCCGCATTGCTGCTGACATTTTGCTCGTTATATCCGAGGCTGCCATTCCAGACTTGCCCATAGTAAAACAGCGAAACGCCATTGCCTTTATTTTCGGTGCTGGCGCCATTATTGGCGCTTTCGCCCCTGGATTCGGAGTGGTTCAGCATCATGCCCCAGCCCGGCCAGTCCTGGCCGAAGTTGATGAATGCACCCGCCAGCAGCGCATCGGTTTTTTGCGCATTGATGGTATTCATGGCGCCTTCATTGACCGAATGGCGGGCATCGGCGGTAAACGTCACCCACTGCGCGGCGGACCAGTCACCCGCGACATAAGTTTCCTGGACGCCCGGAGCCGCCATGCCTGAAAGGGAACTATAGTACCTGCCGATATTGTGATGGCCCGCACGCAAACCCACGCTTTCCACCCGCCAGTTGGCATCGACAATGAAAGCATTGTCATCGTGTTCCTGCTGCCCCTCTTCCTGCCAGCGGCTCACACCGGCTTCGCCCTGCACGCCGAGCTGCCCCTGCTGGTAGGCAAAGCCGGCCGTGGTGGTGCGCGCGGATGCGGGTGCAAGCAGCGACATGCCCTGCCCCAGGCTGCCGGTGTCGTCGGAATAACCCTGAGTGGTCACGTAACCGCGCCAGGTCTCGCCGAACGCGGTTTCAGCCTTGCCCGCATAAACATTGCGCAAAAACTGGGTGCGCGGCACCGTGTTGGTCAGCGCCTCCCAGCTTTGCGCCAGCACCCCGGCGCTGGCGGAGAACATGGATGACTGTCCGAACATCTTCTGCCCCCCGATACCGCGCAGGCCAAGGCTGGTGCCCAGCTGGGAATAGCTCGCCACCACGTCGCCCAGCGTGACCTGATAATCCTTCCCCGCACGGCCCATCAGCAGGCTGTTGATCTGGGTGGGATGGGATGAGAGCACGGAACGGTCATCGGTATTGGTCAGGGAAAGCTGCAGGTAACTCAGATCGCCATCGGCGGCGGTCCCGCGCAGATCGCCTTGCACTTCCGCCTTGTAGTAGCTGCCACCCCTGGTGGGCGTCAAGGTGTTGCCGCCGGAAGAGCTGTTCACATACTTGTCCAGCGTGATCCCGCCATGCCATTCGATGGTGGTGCCGCCATCCGCCTGCTGCACCAGGTCCGGCGTCTGGCCGCCAGTGCCCTGCTGCCAGGCCTGCAACGCCTCGCTGTTACCCGCCAGGACGGCGGTATTGCCCAGATCAGCCGCGGCCGCCGTGCCGCACCCCGCCGCCAGCGCCAGCAACAAGCCACGCTGGAAACCCTTTCCCTTGCTACCTCGCCTGAATGTCATGATCCCGTGCCTTTTTTCAAACTTGTTCATGGCTGTGTAATTTCAGCCGCCTCCGAAGGTTTCCCCTGGACGCCGTTGGCTGCCTGGTAAACCGCCCGGTATTCGCTCCGGCCGCGCGGCAGGTTGGCATGGGTTGCCTCCCCGCCCTCCGCCACCGGCCCGGCCAGAACGATCCAGGCATCGGCAGCCGCTGTCTTGAATTGTATCACCACCTCCAGGCCAGCCGGGGGGGCGGCGAAGCGTACCAGTGCATGGGGGAAGGGTTCGGATACCCGCGTCACTTCCGGCTTGCGGGCCGGCGGGATTTCCGCATTGCCCACCCGCACCGCCACCGCGCTGCCCGGATCGCTGCGGTTGCCGCTCTTGTCCAGCGCCACCAGCTGATACCAGTAGACTTTTCCGGCCTCGACCAGCGTGTCCTCGAAGCTGCGCGCCTTGCGCGGCAAGGGATCGCCCAGCACCAGGGCGGGCTCGCGCGGCGCAAGGGCGCGCAGCACCAGAAACTGCTCCGTATCCTCTTCACGCCCCGCCGGGGCAAAGCCCAGCGTCACCTTGCCGTTGCTGCCATCAACCGAGGTAATGTGGGGCGCAGGAGGCGGCACCGTGTCAGGCAGGGCCGCGCTCACATCCCGGCCGGGGCGGCTTTCCTGATTGTCGTAGCCGACCGCGACGATGCGGTAACGGAACTCCCCGCTTCTGCCCGGACCGTAATAGTCATCGTAGAACGGCTCGGGGCGCACCAGGCCATTGAGGCGCAGCCACTGGTCCTCGCCCTCGCCGCGCCGCTCGATGAAATAGCCGGCCACCGCCGCACTGACCGGCTCCCAGGCCAGATGCACGCGAGTGCGTCCCACCTCCGCCTTCAGCCCGGAAACGGCTGGCGGCGCCTGGCGCCCGGCGGTCTGCACCATCACCACGCGCGAAGGGTTTCCCAGATCGCCGCGCGGCCCCATGGCGCGCATGCGGTAGTAGTAGGCCGTGCCGGGGCGCAGGTTGCGGTCGGTGTGGCGCGCGACGTCGGCGCGCAATCCCTGGGGCGTCAGGGTTTCATAGGGACCATCGTGAAGATAGGCGCGCTCGATCACATATCCCGCGGTATGGGGGTTGCCGCTGCCTTTCCAGCGCAGGGTGACCTCGTCCCGGTCGGCTGCGGCATTGAATTCGAATGGCGGCTCAAGCGCCCTGAAATCGGCGGCAAACAGCTTGACGCTGGCCGGCTCGCTCCTGCGGCCGAGCGCATCCACGGCAAAAACACGATAAGTCAGCTCGTTCTCGAGCGGCGCGTTGCGGTCCAGCAGCGCCGGCTGCAACACATTCCAGCGCAGGCCGCGCACCAGCGGCTTAAGTGTAACAAGTGTCTCATCCCGCTCAACGACATAGGCAATGACCGGCAGATTGCGCTCGGCACGGGCCGGAGACCAGTACAGCGCCACGCCTCCCTCCTGTGCGGTGGCCTTGAGCTCGACTGGCGCGGCGGCAAGAGGGCTGGCAACCGCGCCATCCACGGGAGAGCTGGTAAAGGAGACATTCCCTGGCTTGCCGTTGCGCTCCAGGCCAAGCACCCGGTAGGCCCGCTTGCCCGGCGCGGCCTGCGGCAGCACCCAGTTCAAGCCGAGGGCACGCGCATACGGCCAGTCCGCCATGGCGCGGGCGCCCAGCAGCCCGTAGACCAGATTCACGTCCTCGGGCTTGCTGGCCTTGGCGAGCACATCCTGCAACTGGCGCACGCTTTCGGCATCCTTCTGCGGCAGGGCGGCAAGCGCTTCCGCCTCGCCGGGAGCAATGCGCTCCGCCAGCACCTGTCCGCTGGCGGCGTCGAGCAGGCGCCAGCCGCCGGCAGGCCAGCGGCCAACAGGCGGAAACCACCATAGCCTGACCTCGCCCTTGCCGTCGGATGCGGCAAACATGCCGCCCGTCGCATCCTTGGCATCCACCGCCCAGGCCGGGCCCGCCAGCAGCAGCGCCAGCATGGCCAGCCAGAATGAGAAAATTCGTGCCATCTTTGCTGCCCCTTACAAATGCACCGTGAAGCTGATATCCGGCGCCAGCGGTATTTCGATCTTGGCCTTGGCCCGGACGTCCACCGGAAAGGCTTCGGCATGCACGGCGGCGGTGACGCCCGCGTCGTAACAGCCGCCGGCGATGCAGGCCCCGGCCTCGACCCCGGCGGCAAAATCGCCAACCACCCTGGGTTGCGTGGTGATCTGCAGGCCCATGTCCATGTAGCCCTTCACATACGCCGATGCCACCGAGGAGGCCCCCACGCCGAGATAGACGTGTTGCGCCCCACCCACCGCGAGCCCGGTCTCCGAGCCCAGCATCAGGTAGGAATCCGCATCCGCAACCAGAATGTGCCCCCGGATGCGCGGGCCGGTATTCTTGCCTGCAAATACGTGCCAGCTGCCGCCGCCGACATGCAGGTCCACCGCGGCATTATTTTCGCTGTTGCCCAGATCGAAACGGATGGCGCCGCTGAGCATGTCCAGGTTGCCCCACAGCCGCCCGTCGAAATTGCCGCCGCCATACTTGAAGAAGCCGGTGAAATCGCCGTCCCCGCTCTGGCTGGCCTTGAGCAGCCAGGCACGGAAATCCATGCGCGCGCCGGCGCTGGCACCGGTGGTCACGGTAAAATCGCCATCCATCATGACCGTGAATTTGTCCGAGGTCCCGACCCGCATGCCGACCATGAACGAGGTGTCGGCACTGGAAGAAAATGCGGCCTGGCCAATCGGTTTCCCACCCTGCAGGGAATCGCCGCTAACGTGATAGCCCAGCCCGCCACGTATCCTGTACAGGCTCAACGGCACCGGCGACAGCGACACTCCGCTGGCACCCAGCGGAACTTCAAGCCGCGTCAGCCAGTAATCCGTGCTGCCCTCGTAACCGAGCAGGAATTCGCCCTTGATCGGTGGCCCGCCGAACATGCCGATGTCGACACTGCCGGTGTAGCGCGTACCGGGATTGGGTTTCGGGTCATAAACCGGGTCGATGCTGGCCTCGGTCACCGGCTGGCCGGCCGGGAATGCCACCTTGAGGTTGAAGGGAGAGCTCACCGGCCCGCTGCCCTCATAGCTGTCGCCGCTGATCCGGTAGGTCGCCTGCACATCCGCGGCCGGCAGGGAGGGAGAGAGGCGCACCTGGCCGTTGAAGGCCATTTTCAGCCGCTCGTTGCCGCTGGCGCCGCCGGCCAGATGCAGCGACTTCAATTCCAGCCTGGACTTGCCGAGATCGGCAAATCCGCCCATGGGAATATCGCGGGTGGCCGTGCCGTTCTCGTCGAAATAGGCGCGTCCGTTCATGCTGAAGCGCATATCCGGCACGGTCACCGGCTCGGAAGTGAAGGCTTTTCCCTCGGCCTTGAAGCTCAGCTCCGGATTGACGATGGCACGCCAGCCGCCAGCCTTGTCAAAACCGAAGCGGAAACTGTCCGGCTTGGCGCTCAGGTGGATCGGGCCGAAATCGCGCTGCACGGTTTCTTTCGGCTTCACGCTGGCGAATTCGAAGCTGCCTTCCTTCTGGTTGCTGGAGAGGACTTGCACGTCATCGCTGTGCAGCAGGGCATTCAGGAAGGGCAACTGGACATCGATGTTGTAATGCGCCTCGAATGTCCCGCTCGCCTTGGCTTCCAGCGAAACCTTGTTGAAACTGATGGTGCCCTTGCCGACACTCAGGTTCGTCAGGCGCGGATCATTCACCAGCGAGAATTTGCCGCAGGCATGGTTGGTCACCCCCCAGTTGCTGCTCTGGATGGTGACCGGAGCCAGGTCGGAGGTATTGATCTCGATATCCGCCGCGCCAAAATTCACCCCCACCCAGTCGCCGCCCGAGGCGCCGCCCTTGCAGGCATCCGGACCGGTTCCGCTGCTGCGGTCCAGATCGAGGGTGACCTCACTGGATTTCAGGAAAAAGCCGCTCCAGCCCAGCGCCACTTTCTTGTCGAGCTTGGTTTTGGCGCTCCAGTCGCCGCTTTGCCGCAGGCTGGAAGTGGCCTTCCATGACGGCACCTCACCGCTGTCGGCAAACAGCAAGAAGCTGTCGCCCAGCTTGGCATTCAGGGTGGCCTTCATTTCCTGCCCTGCCGTACCTTCGATCTTCGTCACCGACACGTCGGTCAGCCCCATGGCCGAAATAGGTCCGGAAGACACTGCCTGGGACAGCTTGGTGCCCGGCGCGACGTTATTGGCCTTGTCCACCTGCCAGTTCTGGAAGGAAACACCGACATTCGGAATCAATGTCGCCCCACTGCTGGAACTGGTCAGCCTGAGATCCAGCGTCCCGCTGCCGCTATATGATCCGCCGGATTCCTTGGGCAGGTTCTGCTGGTCGAGGTAAATGCTGAACTTGTCGCCCTGCTCGCCAGCGAAATAGAATTCGCACGGTTTGCTCGGGTCAATCGCCACCACCTTGTACTTCTTGCTCGGCGATTTCACCTGCTGGCCATCCAGGACCAGGTCACCCGCCAGGCGCAAGGGCGTGGCCGAGAATTTCGGGCTTGCCGCTACCATGGCCGGAGAGATTTTGGCATCGTTGGCATACAGCACCGGCGGCGAGGATTTTCCGCCCTCCCGGCTTGGCCGCAGGAAGCCCACCTTGACCGCTTTCTCGCCTCTCCGCGCCGCCAGCGCATTCACATCCGCCACGCCGCCCCGGCCCTGAAGCCTGGCAGCAAGATCGAACAAGGGTTCCGGCTTGACCTTGACCTCGACCCAGATTTCATAGACATCCGCCGGGTCCACGGGCAGCGCCGGCGAATACAGGTCATGCGTACCGGGCAGGGGATCTTTCCAGTCCTTGGGGTTCCCTTCCCGTGCCGGCGAACGCTCGACCGTGCCGGGGCCGGTTGCCGGGAAGGATTGCACGCCCCCCTTGCTCTTGAGCTTCACCTTCCAGACGGCATCCACCGCGCCGCTGCCAAAATAATTCAGCACCGCGTGGGCGGTAAATGCCTTGTTGCAGCCGCTGCACGTGGCGTCCACCCCATCGTCAAGCTGAAGCACTGCCTGGGCAGCGGAATTGCTGACCAGTTTGACATTGCCCGGGCCGGAAGCAGACAGCGATGCCGCGGTTTTGCTCTTGAGCGCCGCATTGCTCTTGGTCAATCCGGATTTGGCGCTGATCTTGCCGCCTGGCGACTGAGCCCGCTGCGGCGGGCCGAACGACACGATGTCAACCGACTCCAGGTGCAGCGGCCCATAAGCCACCGGGTCCAGGTAGGGCATGATGTTGACGGTCTGGCACATCATCACATAGGCGCGCTCGGCGATATCCTTTGCCCTGGCGTCATTATCCCCGGCCTGCAATGCGCTGCCGGTGCGGCGCAGCTGGCCGTAAGCCCCAAGCCCTGCCGAACCTGGGGGATGATCATAGGCATCCGCCAGATCACCTGGATTCACCTGCTGCACGTCCCTTTCCGCCAGCTGATAGACGCGGATATTGAAATAGCCGGTGCGCGTGTACTGGTGGGTAAAGAAGTTTTCACGCCGCGCGGCATGTTCCTTGTTGCCAATCGCCACGGTATGCGAGTAGGTGTTGTACTCCTCCTGGGTCGGCAGCGTCATGCCGACATCGCCGTTGACGCCTTTCTTGTCCTGATCGTTGTAAAGCGGGTCGTCCGGCTTCCCTACCAGCGGCACCACCGTGCCGTCGCCCCAGTCCACGAACAGATTGTCGAAGCGGTATTTGGCAATCGATGGAAGCGTCGCCGTACCCATGCCGGATTGCGACGAACCGGACGACTTGGACGGCTCCAGTTCCACGCCGGGATGGGATTCGTAAGGCGAATTGGCCAGCGCCACCTTGCCCGAGAGTATCCAGCTCTCAAATGGGTGCGCCACTGCGGCCACACCCGTATCGCCTCCCCCCTTGTCCATATTCTGGGCACGCAGCACCGGCTGCGCCTGGGGCACCAGCGGACAGGCGCCGAATCCATTCGGCCGGTTCGGCTTCCTGAGCGGCCAGCGGTCGGAAATCTCGACTTCGACAGGCTCGCCCGGCTGTGCCTGGGCACCCGGCATGGCCTGTTTGCTCGCATCCGAAATGCCCGGCACAGGGATGTTGGCAGCCGCCAGGAGAATGGGCTCCGCGCTTTCCATGGCCGCCTTCTGCTCGACCCCGTTGCTCAGGTAAACGCGATAGCCCGCCACTTCCCACAGCAGCTCGGTTGCGCTCGGATAGTTCATGGCAGGCGCGCTTTCCTGCTGTGCCGCGCCCCCTCCGGACCCGGCAGGGGAATATGTTGCACTGCCCGGGGCCTTGACCTTGACCCCGCTCCTGGCCATGCCCGAAGAAGCGGCACTGACCGGCCCGGCAGCGGGATTGAGCAGCGTGTCGAGGAAGTCCGGGTCGGGCTGGTAGTAGGTCGGCGGCGGCAATCGGGTCGGTTGCGAGCTGCCCGGCCAGGTCGCCGTGCCGCCCTCGATACGTTTGCGCATCAGCACCTTGCCGTTCTTGTTCAGAATGCGAAACTCGAAATACTCCGCCGTACCCGGGTTTTTCTCCTGCCAGCGGAATACCAGATCGTCCTGCAGCAGCGGCGCGCTATCGGCCATGTTGCATTCACCGCTCAGCGCAACGCCATCCCGCGCGCAGGACATCTTGGTGCCGGTTGCGGGGTCGGTTTTGGCCGTGGCAGACCATCCCGGCGTTTTCAGCTCGATCCGGCCCGGTTTGAAGCTGGCATCGAACGCCTTCAGCTTGGGTTTGACATCCATCAGCTTGAAGCCGGGCAGCACCTGGACGCTGGCGGAAGTCATGCTCCACGCCTGGTTCGGCGCCATGCGCGCCCCGGCCAGGCGCACCCCCGGCGGGGCATTGGAGGCGACTTCCACCTCCATCCGGGCGAGGGATGAAGTGATGATTTTCGGTGGCGTTTTGACCTTGACGCCATCGCCAAAACGCAGCTCCATGCCGTTCACAAAATCGCTGCCATTCAGCGTGAGCTGGTAGTTTTTCCCGGCCTGCCACTGATTCGGCACGACCTGCAAGTGGATCACCGAAACGGGGTTGGACATCGGCGTCTGCGGCGGTGCGGATGGCGGCTTCATCCCGGGAAGCGGGGCGGCCAGCCCGGCTACACCTGCCACGCCCGGCCCGGGCAGAATGGTGAGGCGGGCAGGCTGCGGCTGCGGTGCCGAAACCGCAATAGTGGATGACGCGGTGAGCATCACCTGGCGCACACCCGGCGCGGCGCCCGGCTCGACCCTGACATTCACCTGGGCATTGCGCCCGCCTTCGGCTGCGAACATGAGCGGGGAAGTCTGGGTGACGCCGCTGCCGAAATCCACCTTGATGCCGGGGCGGAGATCCTGTCCCAGCAATTGCAGGGTGTAGTTCTGCCCCGGCATCAAGGTGGACGGGGCAACCGACTGAATGGCGGGCGCACTGGTTTGTGCCGCCGGAGGCGGAGCCTTGATGGCGGGGGCTGCGCCAGGAAGCCGAGTCACCGATGGCGGCAAGGTAATCGTGGGCCGCATGTCAGCCGCAAAGGAAAGCTGGCCCGGAATCATGCCCAGCAACACCAGAAACAATAACTCGGGCAGAAGCCACACCGCCCCGCGCCACTGGCCGGCCGATGCTTCATCGCATGTCATTGCCACCTCCCTTTCTTCTGCCCGCCAGCGCTTCCGCATTATTATTGATCCGGCCATTCAAGGTCACCCATGCGCCACCGCCCAA
This sequence comes from Sulfuricella sp., assembly GCA_041651995.1. Taxonomy (NCBI): domain Bacteria; kingdom Pseudomonadati; phylum Pseudomonadota; class Betaproteobacteria; order Nitrosomonadales; family Sulfuricellaceae; genus Sulfuricella; species Sulfuricella sp. Next base: position 402,231 of record JBAZID010000001.1, read on the forward strand.
AATAAAACCAAGGCAAGGTATGACGCACGCAAATTCGGGATTGATGAGTCTTTTTATAGCAGAATTCATTTGTCCTGACAATGCGCTATCTAAGGATGTCATGTCAGGGCCGATGGCGGTAGAATTAAGGATTTTTCAGAATCCGGAACATCACCATGCGCGTTTCCCAATTTTTCCTCTCCACCCTCAAGGAAGCCCCGACCGAAGCCGAGCTGGTCAGCCACAAGCTGATGCTGCGCGCCGGCCTGATCAAGCGCCTGGGCAGCGGCCTTTACAGCTGGATGCCGCTGGGCCTCAAGGTGCTGCGCAAGGTGGAAAATATCGTGCGCGAGGAAATGGACCGGAGCGGCGCCATCGAGCTCTTGATGCCGGCCGTCACACCCGCCGAATTGTGGCAGGAGACCGGACGCTGGGACGTGTTCGGGCCGCAGATGCTGAAGATCAGGGACCGCCACGAACGCGATTTCTGCTTCGGCCCCACCCACGAGGAAGTCATCACCGACATCGCGCGGCGCGAGATCAAGAGCTACCGCCAGCTGCCAATCAATTTCTACCAGATCCAGACCAAGTTCCGCGACGAAATCCGCCCGCGCTTCGGGGTGATGCGCGCCAGGGAATTCGTGATGAAGGACTCCTACTCCTTCCACGCCGACCGCGCCTCGCTGGAGCAGACCTATGCCGTGATGTACGACACCTATGCGCGCATCTTCACCCGCCTGGGGCTGAAATTCCGCGCCGTGGCGGCGGATACCGGCGCCATCGGCGGCTCCGGCTCGCACGAATTCCACGTGCTGGCGGATTCCGGCGAGGATGCCATCGCCTTCTGTCCTGCTTCCGATTACGCCGCCAACGTGGAGCTGGCCGAAGCCGTTTCTCCCGCCACGCCGCGCCCCGCTCCCAGCCAGTCCATGCAGAAGGTCGCCACGCCGGGCAAGCACAGCATCGAGCAAGTGTGCGATTTCCTCAAGGTTCCGGCGGAAAAAACCGTCAAGACGCTGCTGGTCGAAGGCCGTGATGGCGGCGTGGTGGCGCTGCTGCTGCGCGGCGACCACGAGCTGAACGAGGTCAAGGCCGGCAAGCTGCTTCAGCTCCCCGAGGCGGTGCGCTTTGCCAGCGATGCACAGATTCTCGCTGCCGCCGGCTGCAAGTCCGGATCATTAGGTCCGGTCGGACTCAACATCCCGGTCATCGCCGACCGTGCCGTGGCCGTGATGAGCGATTTCGTCTGCGGCGCCAACGAGGACGGCTTCCACCTCAGCGGCGCGAATTTCGGCCGCGACCTGCCGGAACTGAAAGAGATCGTGGATATCCGCAACGCGGTTGAAGGCGACCCCAGCCCGGACGGCAAAGGCACCCTGGAACTGTGCCGCGGCATCGAAGTCGGCCATATCTTCCAGCTCGGCAACAAGTATTCTTCCGCCATGAACTGCGCCTTCCTCGACGAATCGGGCAAGGAGCGCATCATGGAAATGGGCTGCTACGGCATCGGCGTATCGCGCATCGTGGCTTCTGCCATCGAACAGAACAATGATGCACGCGGCATCATCTGGCCGCATTCCATCGCTCCCTTCGAGCTGGCCATCGTGCCCATCGGCATGGGGCGCAGCGAACTAGTGAAAGATACTGTAGAAAAATTGTATGGCGAACTCAAGGCCGCTGGCATCGAAGTGCTGCTCGACGATCGCGACGAGCGCCCCGGCGTGATGTTCGCCGACATGGAGCTGATCGGCATCCCGCACCGCATCGTGGTGGGCGAGCGCGGGCTGAAGGAAGGCAACCTGGAATACCAGGGGCGGCGCGATGAAAAAGCGCAGGCCATCGCCTTGAATTCGGCGCTGGAATTCGTAAAATCGAAGTTATGCAACGACTATTAACCCGGATCGTGGAATCGTGCGCTGTAGGTCGGGCTTCAGCCCGACCTCTCGGGCTGAAGCCCGACCTACAGCTGATAGCGCTATTGCTCTTTCTACTGCCGGCCACGGTTCACGCCGGGGCGCAGCTTTACGAGCCGCTCTCCGCCAGCGTGCGAGCCTCGCTCTACAAGGCGGTGAGTGACAGTATCCCGCGGCACATGGCATTTTCTTCCGCCGTGGAAGAGGCAAACTGGCTTGGCGAGATGTCGCGCCGGCTGGAAAAACGCATGCCGGACCAATCCACCCGCCATAATTTTCTCAAATCCGTGCATTATGAAGCCACCCGCGCCGGGCTCGACCCGCAACTGGTGCTGGGCCTGATCCAGGTGGAAAGCGGTTTCAAGAAATATGCCGTGTCCAGTGCCGGGGCGCGCGGCTTCATGCAGATCATGCCGTTCTGGGTCAAGCTGATCGGGAGCGAGGAAAACAACCTGTTTCACCTGCGCACCAACCTGCGCTATGGCTGCACCATCCTGCGCCATTATCTTGACATCGAGAAGGGCGATCTCTACCGCGCCCTGGGGCGTTACAATGGCAGCCTCGGCCGTCCCGAGTATCCTACCCTGGTGGTTGGCGCCTGGCGCAATCACTGGGCCTACAACACGCCAGGCACCCGCATCTCCAGCCAGGACGAAAAACGTCCCGCATCCTGAAAGCTACTGAAGACGACCTAAGGAGTCCGTAGCATGAAGAAGTTTCATCTTGTCTGGAACGAAAGCCTCCACGCACTGGGCATCCCTTCCATGGACAGCGAACATCGCGGGCTGATAAATCTGGTCAATGAACTATCGGACGCAGTGGCGCATGGCTGCGATTGCGAACAGGTGCGCCGGCAGATGGAAAAAACCCTCGATTTCGCCGCGGAACACTTTGCTCACGAGGAAGACCTGATGCGCCAACACGGCTTTCCCGGCGTGGAACAGCATGCGGCCGAGCATGAGAGGCTGCTGCGTGAGGCCGTCAATCTGATGGAAACGATCACGCCCGAGAACGCCAACCGTACCCTCCTGGTCACGGCCTTCCTCACCGATTTCACCGAAAATCACATCCTGCACGAAGACCGGGCGATCAGCCAATACTTCGCGGAACGGGGAATCAAGGCAGACTGAGTGTCGCCGCGGCACCGGCGCGTAATTGTGTTTCACCCGGCACAAACATCACATCCAGGGGATAAAGCGGCAGTCCCGACTTGTCGCGTGTCGTCGGCTCCAGCCCCATGGTTCTGACCTTGCCGCGAAAGCGCTGTTTGCCTACGTTCACTTCGACTTCCTGGCCCGCTTTCAGGCCTGCCAGCTGCGTCTCCTGTACTTGCGCCCGAGCCAGCATCTCGCCCGCCCGCGCCACCACCAGCAAGCTTTGCGGCTGCAATGCCGCCGCCACGGCCTGCCCCGGTTCCGCCTGACGCACCACGACTACCGCATCGAAAGGGGCGCGCAACTGAGTATCTTCGCGGTTTTTCTGCTCCTGCCGCTGACGCGCCTGGGATTCCTTCAACTGGGCAGCCGCCCTGGCCAGGCGCAACCTGGCCTGCTCCAGCTCGGAGACGGATATCACGGTGCGGTCATACAGTTCCTGTACGCGCTTCAGCTCTCGTTGCGCTTCGGCGGCATCTTCCTTGTTACGCGCAACCATGGCGGCGGCTTCATCCGCCCGGCCGGCATAAACCCGCTCATCCAGCCTGAGCAGCACCTGCCCCTGTCGCACGCGCTCCCCCACGACCACATTCACAGTCTGCACCACGCCCGAGACCGGCGGAGAAAGTTCGACCCGCTGCGACCACTGCAACACTGCGGTCACTTCCGCAGCCTGTGCCGCGCCAGCGGCGAAACAGATTGCCGCCAAAAGCCATTTTTTCATTGGGTTTGTCCTTTATTTTCCGTACTGACATGTTCCATGGGCTGGCCGAGCAATGCCTCCAGCCTGGAAAAAGCCAGGGCAAGCTGATATTCGGTTTTGCGTTCACGCAGTTTCGCCACCATGGTTGCCGCCATGGCATCCCCCAGGTTAGTTTTCAGCTCCACTTCGTACTGCCCGCGTGCGCGTTCCAGCGCCAGGTCACGATAGTCGCTGTGCTTTTTTGCTGCTGTGCGTGTCGTGCGCTGCAATTCGCCGATTTCCAGCCAGCTTTCCAGCAACGTCTGTTCCAGTTCCAGCGCCAGCTTTTCAGTTTCCGCCTGAAGACGCTGAAACAGCGCCTGCTCCTTCGCCATCTGCGCATCCACCCTGCGGCCGGTGTAGAAGGGCCAGGTCAACACCACACCCGCTCGCACATTATCGCGGGTCGCGGCTTCACGGCTGTACCCCCCGCCTTCCAGTTCGAGATCGAGCAGAGGCGATTTATCCGCGCGCACCGCCCCGATACGCTGTGTGGCACCTTCCAGCTGGGCGCGCATGGCGGCAAGGCGCGGGTTGTGCGCGCGCATCAGCGGCAGCAGCACCTCATATTCGGGCAGGGGGCGATCATTCCCGGCCAGCTCCGGGTCAGCCAGATCCGCACTCAACTGGCCGGAGCGGTTCATGGCGGAGGCCAGCTGTGCGCGGGAAATGCGCTGCCGCAACAAGCTGGCATTACGCCTCATCAGCGAGTCCTGGTATCCGTTCTCGACCTCGGCCAGATCGGCGGCGGTGGTCTGGCCCACTTCCAGGCGATGGCGGGCGTTGTCCAGATTCACGTAGGCGACGGCCATGTACTCGTTGTCGGCGGCAAACTGCATGTCCGCCAGCAAGACATCGAAAAACCGCGTCATGACATCCAGGCGACGCCGCGAAAGGGTATCCAGCAGTGCCGCTTCGCGCGCCGCCAATATGGACTCCGCTGCCTGCCCGGCCAGCGCGGTGCGGCCAAAGTCATAAAGGGATTTGCGCGCACTGAGCCGCAGGGTGTTGTCGCTCACCGAATCCGGGCCGATGCTCGGTTTTGCCTGGCGCAAGCCGGCCTCGAGGTTGAGATTCCAGTCGCCGCGCGCGCCGGCCAGGTCGCGCTCGGCCAGCGCCATGGCGCGGTCCGCTTCGGCCATGCGCAGGTCAGGATGGGCTGCCGCCACGGAGGCCAGCGCCTGTTCCAGCGTCAAGGGCTGCGCCAGCGCCTGGCCTCCGGCAAGCAACAAGCCGATCGCCAGCAGCGCACGCCTCATTTGGCGGCCTGTTGCTTGTATCTGGCAAACGGCATGGTCTTGTATGCGCCGTCCACCACATAGCGCCCCAGCGCCATGAACTCCTTGCTGTCCTTGGCGGCGCCAGTAAAGCGGGTCAGCATCTTGCCGGAGAGGTCAAAGAACAGGAACACCGGCGTGGCACGCACCCGGTGATCGAGGGCAAACTGCTTTTCCGTGGCCGCCTTGCCGGAAAAATCCACCAGCGCATTGGCGCCTTCGCTATCGACGCTGAAAATCAGGAAATGCTGGCGATAGTAGTCCTGCACCTCTGACTGGTTGAGAATGGATTGCTTCATGCGATGGCAGAATGGGCAGTCTTCCATCTCGAACATCAGCAGAATGCCCTGCTTGCCCTCGGCTTTTGCCACATCCAGCTCGGCCTTGAAATCACCCAGATGCTGATTGAAGAAGTGCTGCTGCACATCGCGGCTCTCGGCCCAGGCTGGCGCCACAAACAGGCAAAAAATCAGGCCCAGAAGGACTTTCTTCATGACTCGCTCCTATTTCTTGGTGATGTAGTTCTCTACGGCCTTGCGTGTGATGGCGCCCACATTGTACGCAACCAGCTTGCCCTGGGGATTGTACAGATACGTGGTCGGCAGGCCGCTGATCGGCCCCACCTGCGAGGCAGAGGCTTGAGTACCAAGGATGACGGGGTAGGAAACGAACAATTGCTCGGCGAAATCCTTCACCTCCTGCCCGTTGCGGTAATCCATGGCCACCCCCAGCACCACCAGATCCTTGTGCTTGTCGTGCAGGGCGCTCAGGTCGGGGATTTCCTCCACACAAGGCGGGCACCAGGTAGCCCAGAAATTCACCAGCACCCATTTGCCCTTGTAGCCGGCCAGGGAATGCTGCTTGCCCTGAGTGTCCTGGAAGGTGAAGCCGGCTGCCGCGGCCAGCCCCGCCATGGCGAACAATATGCATCCCAGCAAGAGCCGGATCAGCCGCTTATTTTTCATGCACGGCCTCGCTCACATGCTTCGCGCCACCATGTGAATCCGCGGCATGGGTAAGGTACAAGGACAAGCCGATCAAGGCCAGGCTGCCGCCCAGGTAAAGCAGGTCGAGCGTGGTTTTCATCTCCATCTTGAGCGCGCTCTCGAACAGGGTCACGATCAGGATCATCAGAATTACCTTCGCCAGGCGGGCCTTGAGATCGTCCAGGCTTTCGATCACCAGTATCTTGCTCGAGGTCTTGCTGCCATGCGCCTCATCGATATCGCTAATGAACAACTCATACATGCCAAGGGAAAAAATCAGCATCACCGTGGCCAAAAGATAGCCATCCACCACCTCCACGATGTGGGTAATGGTGTCATCGTGCAGAACCTTGCGTGCCTCGCCCGTGAGGCTGGGGTCGGCATAGTGGAAAATATGCACGATCAGGTAATACACATCCACGGTGGCCATGTAAAAAATAGCAAAGCCCGCCGCCAAACTCGCCACCACGGCAAACAGGACAACGTAGCGGCTGCGCCATAGAGCACCTTCAAAAATTTTTTCAAGCAGATTCATCATGTTGTTGCTTCACCTAAAGCAGATATTCAAAATAGAGGATGGCAAAAATCGCACCCTACATCCAGCGATGCCACGCCAATGGCAATACCAGAACACACCATGAAAAAAACAGCCATTTCATCCACGAATGAGCCATTCCGGCTTATTTTACCTTGCTTAATGTTTTACAAACCCGGCAATTGTTTCTAGAATCAAGAAAAACATAAATCTGGCAGGATTCAGGAGACGCGCAATTCATGGCCATTAAACTATCGGTTCCCGGACTGGAACAGAATTTAACCGTAGAAACCCAGCCCAAGCAAGTTGCAGAATGGCTGGCCGCACTCCCGCTGACCAACCTGAATGAAACCCCTCGCGCCATTCTGGACGCACTGAGCGCGCTGAACCGCAGCAAGGTTGCCGATGACATCCGGCTCAAGTTGCTCGAACTCTACCGCACCGCGATCGCCAGCCAGATGTCAGCACTGGAGGCGCAGTTTTCCGGCCAGCCCCTGCCGCTGCCGGAGAAATCCAGGCTCATGGCCAGCCAGGCACGCCAGTTGCAGACCGAGCTGGCGTATGGCTACAAAATCATACTGCTCGAGCAATCCAGCCGGAAGCTGAGCTTCGGCAGCAACAAGCAACTGCCGCTGGTGGTCGAACGGGCTATCGGTAGCCTGGGCCGGATGCTGGTGGTGTGTTACCAGACCTACGCGCCGACGCCCGCCGGTGTCTGGGCGGAAATGCATATCCTGTTCACCTACGCCGTGGAACAGGGCATACAGGACGAAACCATTTTCGAGCCAGGCCGTCAGAGCAGCGTCAATCTGGCCTACAAGCAGGCCCTGTTGCTCGCATTGCTCGACCCCTACCGGCTGATGCAGGGCGAAGTCAACAAGGTGCTGGAGTATCTCACCCAATTTGGCGGCCAGGCGCATTTGCAACCGCTGATGCAGACCAGCAACCCATCCGGTTACTTTCTGGTGCGGCTGGACAGCGACAAACCTCCGCGCGCGCTGGCGCATGACTCCACGGTTACCGATGCGCGCACCGACATCCTGCTCAACACCCTCGAACTGGCGCGACTGCTGCACCAGCAGATCAACCAGCTGGAAACGGGCGCCAATCCCAAGACGCTACTTCTGCCTTACGCCGCCAAGGATTTTGGCTATCCCAACCTGCTGCGGCGCATGCTCAAACACTGGGGCATCGCGCCCAAGCGCCTGTTCAACCGCACCCAGCACGATGCCAAAATGGAAATCTGTGCCGGCATCCGCTCCATCCACCACTTCCTCTGCGGAGACCTCAGCGGCGGCGTGGCTGGCAAGGCGGACGAAGCTGCCGGGCGCGAAACCACGGGGATCACCCTGGAACTGGCGAATTCACCGCTGGACAAAACCAGCCTCCAGACTTATGTATCCAGGAACTGGCTGATCATCAACGAAAGCGCAGGCGGACTGGCGCTTGCCAAGGACCCCAAAACCGATGTTCAGGTACGGGTGGGTGAAATCATCGGACTCAGGCCCGAGGACAATGAAGCCTGGAATATCGGCGTGGTGCGCTGGGTCAGCAGCGAAAACCCCAACCATTTGCAACTCGGCGCCCAGATGCTCGCGCCCACCGCCACCCCGGTCATGCTGCGGCCTTTGATCACCAGCAGCAGCGGCGCGCCGTTTCAGCCCGCGCTGCTGCTGCCCGAGATTCCCGCCCTGAAGCAACCCGCGACCCTGGTCTGCCTGCGCGGCGGTTTTTTTCCGCAGCGTGAATTTCTTCTGGACCAGAACGGCACCCCGGAAAATGTGCGTGCCACCCGGCTGCTGGAACAGACTGCCACTTTCGACCTGTTCGAATTCACCCAGGTTCAGGCTTAACCAGGCGTTCAAAAACCTGAAAAGCCTTGAACCGCAAAGGGCGCGAGGGGTTTCAGATACCTTGCACTGTTTTACCTTGCGTAACCTTTGCGTCCCTTGCGGTGAAACGCCGTTTACATCTTCTCTTGGACGGCAGAGGTAGCGCACAAATCTTCCAGCGAGCCGGCCAGGGCCAGCTCCAGGCTGGCCGCGGTACGCCCGCTCAATGCAGCAAGATTTGCATCACTTTCGGCGGGCAGATCATCATCCGGTTTGAACACAAAACGGCGAAACACTTCCCGCACCGCAATGTCGCCCGGGTGGGCCGACAGCAGCCAGCGCTGGCCAGCCGTGCGTGCCACCCAGCGGGCATCAAGCAAGCGAAGCAGAATATTTTCCAGCTCTTCCAGCGCCACCCGGGTTTCACGCTGTAAAGCGGCCAGGTTCAAAATCTCGCCGCGGTGCTGGGCATGACACAGCGCCTGCAATATACGCAGGGCATCGAAGTAACGCCGCCCGGCAGTACGCTCGACCTGCCACATGCCGCCTTGCCAGTAAGGAAGCGAGGCGGCCAACACTGCCCCGCTCACCACCACCAGCCAGGACAGATAAACCCACAACAGAAATACCGGCAGGCTGGCGAAGGCACCGTACACCAGCGTGTAGCCGGAAAAATGCAGAATATAGGCGGTGAACCCCTTGCTCATCAACCCCAGCCCCAGCCCAGCCGCCACCCCGCCCGCCAGGGCATGGCGAAAGGGCACATAGCGGTTGGGCACGGCAAAATAAAGCAGGGAAAACGCCAGAGAGGTAATCACCAGCGGCACAACCTTCAGAACCCCCACACCCAGGGACGGAATAAATTCCACATAACCCAGCGAATAACTCACCAGATAGGAAGTCAGCGAAAGACTGGCGCCAAGCAGCAAAGGCCCCAAGGTCAGTACCGCCCAATAGGTCAGCACGCGCTGCAGCAGACGGCGCCGCGTTGTCACGCGCCAGATCAGGTTAAACGCATGCTCGATGGTCTGCATCAACATCAGGGCGGTCACCGCCAGGGCCGCGACGCCCACGGCGGTCAGGCGCGCCGCCTTCTCGGAAAATTCCTGCATGTAAACCGTGATGATCTTGCCCGCCACTTCAGGCACCATATTGGTGAGCAGGAAAATCTTGAGTTGCACCATCAGCCCGGAAAACACCGGAAACGCCGAAATCACGGTAAACGCAATGACCATCAACGGCACCAGCGACAGCAGCGTGGTGTATGTCAGGCTGGAAGCAATCTGTATGCAGCGATCTTCGTCGAAGCGCTGCACCAGAAAACGCATGAAACCGAGGAATTCGCGAATTGGGCGGGACATGGAGAAATACAAAAAGTGGGTCCGGGTATAATAGGCAAATTAACTGTTCTTGAGAATGCGCAATGAATGAAATTCTGGTGCTGTATTACAGTCTGCACGGTTCGGTGAAAGAAATGGCGCAACTGATCGCGCGCGGAGTGGAGCAGGTGCCCGGCGCCACGGCGCGCATTCGCACCGTGCCTCGTGTATCCACGGTATGCGAAGCGGTGGAGGATGCCATCCCGGATTCCGGCGCGCCTTACGCAGAACTGAAAGACCTGGAGGAATGCGCCGGCCTTGCGTTGGGCAGCCCTACCCGTTTCGGCAACATGGCAGCGCCAATGAAACATTTCTGGGACGGCACCACGCCGCTGTGGCTGAAAGGCGCCCTGATCGGCAAGCCTGCTGCACTGTTCACCTCGACCGCCAGCATGCACGGGGGGCAGGAAAGCACGCTCTTCTCGATGATGGTGCCGCTGCTGCACCACGGCATGCTGATTGCCGGTCTGCCCTACTCCAACCCGGAGCTGAGCGCCACCACTTCCGGTGGCACCCCCTATGGTGCAAGCCATGTCGCTGGCGTGGATGGCAACAAACCATTCACTGAGGAAGAGCGCAAATTGTGCCTTGCTCTCGGCAAGCGGCTGGCAGAAACGGCACTGAAATTGTCGCGTCCGCTCTGACCGGCCTGACCGGAAACCCCGGCACATGAAAACCGCGCTTCACTACTCCGCTATCGTCAGCCTGATCGCATTGATCATGCTATGCCTCGCCTGGGAAGGCTGGCTCGCGCCGCTGCGACCCGGCGGAACCCTGCTGGTGATCAAGGCGGCACCGCTCCTGCTGCCCCTGTTCGGCATCCTGCGCGGCAAGGTTTATACCTACCAGTGGGCCTCGATGCTGATCCTGCTTTATCTCACCGAGGGGGCGGTGCGCGCCTGGTCAGATCAAGGCCTGAGCGCGGTGCTGGGCGGGATTGAAATCTTTCTGGGCAGCGTGTTTTATCTGAGTGCGATTTTTTACGCCCGGCTCAGCAAAACTCACGGCGGCGGCCCGGTAAGCGAGGCACACCACAAATAATTGCTGCGGTTGCAAGAATGCTGGCCCGTGCCGGACAAAGGAAGGTCAGCGAGGGCGCTGGAAAGGACGCCAATTTCCAGCGCCCTCGCTGCCTTGCAGGCCTTTCTCAAACCTGCGGGTGCGCCCGCTCAAGCTTGCTGTGCAGCTTGTTGAGGGCGTGCAGGTAAGACTTGGCCGAGGCAATCACGATATCGGTATCCGAACCCTGGCCATTGACGATGCGCCCGCCCCTGGACAGCCGGACGGTCACTTCACCCTGCGCATCGGTGCCGCTGGTGATGTTGTTCACCGAATACAGCTGTAGCTCGGCACCGCTCTTGATGATCGAGTCAATCGCCTTGAAGGCCGCATCCACCGGCCCGCCGCCATCCGCTTCAGCCTGTATTTCCGCCCCGTTCACGGCAACCACCACCGTGGCGTGAGGTGTTTCGCCAGTTTCCGAGCACACTTTCAAGGACACCAGCTTGAAGTGTTCCTGCTCCAGCGCGGCGGCTTCGTCGCTCACCAGCGCCTGCAAATCCTCGTCGAATATTTCGTGCTTCTTGTCCGCCAGTTCCTTGAAACGGGCAAATGCGCCATTAAGCGCCTCTTCCGAATCCAGCTCGATGCCCAGCTCGGCCAAACGGGTCTTGAAGGCGTTGCGGCCGGAATGCTTGCCCATCACCATCTTGTTGGCGCTCCAGCCCACGTCCTCGGCGCGCATGATTTCGTAGGTTTCGCGATGTTTGAGCACGCCGTCCTGGTGAATCCCGGACTCGTGCGCAAAAGCGTTGGCGCCGACGATGGCCTTGTTGGGCTGCACCGCGAAGCCGGTCACGCTCGCCACCAGGCGGCTGGCGGGCACGATCTGGGTGGTGTCGATCTGGGTATCGCAGTTGAACACGTCCTGGCGCGTGCGCACCGCCATCACGATTTCCTCCAGAGAGGCATTGCCCGCGCGCTCACCCAGGCCATTGATGGTGCATTCCACCTGGCGTGCGCCGTTGAGCACGGCCGAAAGAGAATTGGCCACGGCCAGGCCGAGGTCGTTGTGGCAATGCACCGAAAAAACGGCCTTGTCCGCATTGGGAATGCGTTCACGCAAGCTGGCAATCAGGGCGCCAAACTGGTGCGGCATGTTGTAGCCCACGGTATCGGGAATATTGAGGGTGCCGGCTCCCGCATCGATTACCGCTTCGAGCACGCGGCAAAGAAAATCCGGGTCGGAACGGCCTGCGTCCTCGGGGGAGAATTCGACGTTGTCGGTCCACTTGCGCGCCCATTTCACCGCCTTGACCGCCTGCTCGACCACCTGGTCGGGGCTCATGCGCAATTTCTTTTCCATGTGGATGGGCGAAGTCGCGATAAAGGTATGGATGCGGCCGGATTTTGCGCCTTTCAAAGCCTCGCCGGCACGGTCGATATCACGCTCCAGAGCGCGTGCCAAACCGCACACCGTGCTGTCCTTGATGGCGTCGGCCACCGCTTTGACCGACTCGAAATCGCCGTTGGATGCTGCCGGGAAGCCGGCCTCGATGACATCCACCCGCATGCGCTCCAGTTGCCGCGCGATGCGCACCTTTTCTTCGCGCGTCATGGACGCGCCGGGACTCTGCTCACCATCACGCAAGGTGGTGTCGAATATGATCAATTTGTCTTTCATGACAGACTCCAATGGAAATCTATAAATCATCAGCCGGAAACGGCAGCGTTTCAGGCCTGCATTGTATAACTTAAAGAGAGGGGTGGGATGTGATTAGCGCGCGAAGCGCAGCAGCAGAGCCAGACCACTGGCGGCTGTAAGCAGGAATTCGGATTGGATGCGGGCAAGGAAGTTCATGGACAAAAATATAAATGGTTTCGCGAAATCATGCAAGCCAATGATTACTCGTCATAAGCGCGCAGTTTCGCCACATCCCTGATGCACACGTCCTTGCCCTTGACCTCGATCAACCCGGCTTCAGCCAGATGGTGCAGGATACGGGAAAAGGTTTCGGGCGTGATATTGAGGTTCGAGGCAATCACGTTCTTGTTGGCGGGCAGGGCAATATGAATGTCCTTTCCTTCCCGTATCTCCTCGAGATCCTGCAACAGGTAACCAATCACGCGCTGCTCGGAGGAGCGCAGGGAAAATGACTCCACATAATGAATCATGCGGTGCAGGCGGATCGACAGGCCAGCCAGCATCTTGCGGCAGAAGGCCGGGTCGTTATCGATACCTTCGAATACCACGGCCTTGGAAATGTGCAGCAACAGCGAATCCGCCAGGGTCTGGGCATAGACCGGATAAGGTTTGCCCATGAACATGACAGCCTCGCCGAAACTTTGCCCGGGGCCGAACAATTCCACCACCTTCTCCACCCCCTGGGGCGAAGAGAGCGCCAGTTTGACCTGGCCGTAAACCACCACATAAAAGCCCGTCGATGGCGTGCCGCGCTGAAACAGCATATCGCCGCGCGCCAAATGCTGCTCCCGTGCTCCCTGGGCAATACGCTCGACCTCGGCGGGCGACATCTCCCGGAACAGGGGGATATTCGCCAGGATGGCAGGGATTTTGATTTGGTTATTCAAGGCAATTCCGATCCGTGGCAGATACAAACTCGAACGGAATTATATGATCAAGCACCTCGAATAGAAAAGCGCTGAAACATGGGCTGAATCTCTGCGCGTAATGTATCCCATGCGAAATTCCCGCCATCACCCCGGCACAGAAGCGGTTCGGCACATCCCTGGGTTCGAAATATCTGCAGAACGAAATTCCGCACGCCGGCCCCGGCCAGTTCATGAGCCAGCTCCAGCACCTGGTCATGACGCAGCAAACCGGTGTGCAGGGTAGTACGAATTTCATGTTCGACCCCGCTCCCGAGCAACAGATGCAGGCTTTCGCGCGCGCGGGCAGCGCTTCCCGGCACTTGGGTGATCTGGTCATAAACCGAAAATGGCGCCTTGATATCCATCCCTACCCAGTCGAGCAGGGGCAGAACGGCTCCCAGGCGCTCCGGATAGGGGCCGGCCGTATGAAGCCCAACCTTGAAACCCATTTCCCGGACAGCCGCGCAAGCTTCAGGCAAGCCGGACTGCAGCGTCGGCTCACCGCCGGAAAACACCACCGCATCCAGCAGTCCCTGCCGCCTGCGCAGAAAGGACACGACGTCAAGCCATCCCCCTGTCTCGCCGGTGCGTGGAATAAGATGGGGGTTGTGGCAATAGCCGCAACGCCAAGGGCAGCCCTGGCAAAAAACAACCGCCGCAAGCTGCCCGGGATAGTCGGTCGTAGTGAGCGGCGTCAGGCCGCCAACTTGCAGGGCTTCAGCCCCCCTCTCCCCCGGCTCTCTCCCGCAAGGGGGAGAAGAGCACGCAGTGCCGTCTTGCGGCGCTTTATCAGTTGGCGAGATTTGCGCGGGATTCACAGAAATACTGGCGTTCGTGGAATTCACCCTTTTTACCCACGTTAAAAGAGGCCATCGGGCGATGGTAGCCCATCACTCGCGTCCAGACTTCGCAAGGCTGGCGCTCTTCATCCTTGAGGGCGAGTTCGGGTTTGAGGTTGGTTTGCTGGGACAGATCGGTCATGGTGTTCTCCTAGGCGGTTTGTTGACGTTTTTTGGCGAGAATTTCTTCGTCGCACTTGGGACAGAATTTGTGCTCCCCATCCAGATAGCCGTGTGTCGGGCAAATCGAGAAAGTCGGCGTGATCGTGATATAAGGCAGGCGGAACCGCTCCAACGAACGCTTGACCAGGTTCTTGCACGCCTCGGCACTGGAAATGCGCTCGGTCATGTAGAGGTGCAGCACGGTGCCGCCGGTATATTTCTTCTGCAACTCATCCTGCCGCTCCAACGCCTCGAATGGATCATCGGTAAAGCCCACCGGCAGTTGCGAAGAATTGGTGTAGTAAGGCATTTCCCGCGTACCCGCCTGGATAATATCCGGGAAACGCTTTCTGTCCTCCCTGGCAAAGCGGTAGGTAGTGCCTTCCGCCGGGGTGGCCTCGAGGTTGTACATGTGGCCTGTTTCGTCCTGGAAAGCCAGCATCCGGGTACGCACATGGTCGAGCAAGCGCACGGCAAAGGCGTGACCGTATTCGCTGGTGATATCGTGTTCGTCATCGGTGAAGTTGCGGATCATTTCATTGATGCCGTTCACGCCCAGCGTGGAGAAATGATTGCGCAGCGTGCCGAGATAGCGCTTGGTATAGGGGAAGAGCCCCGCGTCCATATGGCGCTGGATCACCTTGCGCTTGATTTCCAGACTGTTCTTGCCGATTTCCAGCAGCTCGTCCAGGCGCGCCAGCAAGCCGGCCTCATTGTCTTTATAAAGAAAGCCCAGACGGGCGCAATTGATGGTAACCACACCGACCGAACCCGTCTGCTCCGCGCTGCCAAACAGGCCATTGCCGCGCTTCAGCAGCTCGCGCAGGTCGAGCTGCAGGCGGCAGCACATCGAGCGGATCATGTTGGGCTTGAGTTCGGAATTGATGAAGTTCTGGAAATACGGCAGGCCATATTTCGCGGTCATTTCGAACAACAGTGAGGCATTTTCCGATTCCCAAGGAAAATCCGGCGTCATGTTGTAGGTCGGGATGGGGAAAGTAAACACCCGGCCCTTGGCGTCGCCCGTAGTCATGACCTCGATATAGGCGCGGTTGATCATGTCCATTTCAACCTGCAAATCGCCATAGGTAAATGAAACCTCCTTGCCGCCGATGAGCGGCACCTGCTCTTTCAGATCGTCCGGGCAGGTCCAGTCAAAAGTCAGGTTGGTAAATGGCGTCTGCGTACCCCAGCGCGATGGCACGTTGAGGTTATAGATCAGCTCCTGGATATATTGCTTGACCTGCGCATAGGGTAAATTATCTATGCGGATATAGGGCGCCATATAGGTGTCGAAGGAGCTGAATGCCTGGGCACCGGCCCATTCATTCTGCAACGTGCCAAGGAAGTTGACAATCTGCCCCACTGCGCTGGACATGTGCTTGGGCGGTCCCGCCTCGACCTTGCCCGGCACGCCGTTCAGGCCCTCTGTCAGCAGGGTGCGCAGCGACCAGCCAGCGCAGTAGCCTGCCAGCATGTCCAGATCATGCACATGAATGTCGCCCTCGCGGTGGGCCACGCCCACTTCCGGCGGATAGACGTGGTTAAGCCAGTAATTGGCCACCACCTTGCCGGAAACATTGAGAATCAGGCCGCCCAGCGAGTAACCCTGATTGGCATTGGCGTTGACGCGCCAGTCAAGCTGTTCAAGGTATTCGTTGATGGAGCTGCCGACATCCACTACCGTCTTTTTGTCCTGGCGCAGCTTGGTGTGCTGCTCGCGATAGACGATATAAGCGCGAACGGTCTTGAGATGGTTGGCGGAGATCAGCACCTGCTCGACCACGTCCTGGATATTTTCGATGCTGGGCGGCTCGTTACGGTACTTATGCATCAGCACCTTGGCCACCTGGGCGCTCAAAAGCGCCGCCTCGCCAGCGTCGAACTCACCACTGACCGCGCCAGCGCGCGCAATGGCGGAACGAATCTTGTCGCCATCAAATACCGCAACCGAACCATCGCGCTTGATTACCGCACGTGGCAAGCTCAATACCCCAGAATCCACTAGCTCCACACTCATCTGTTAGTCTCCTCCACACAACGCAACACACAATATGTTGCGATATTTTTTTTCAAATATACTCCATGTAGTAATCAGGTCAATAGATTTTGTGACATTTTTATCCGCTTACTTTTCTCGAATGCGCTCATAAATTTTATGATAGCCTGCCAAAAACAGTCATTAACAACAAAATACATAAACCAGTCTTATGAAAATAAATCTCGCGAACGAAGAATTGATCTGGCTATTCTGGCCGGGCAAACACATGCCGCTCCTGGCAACACGGCGCGCCGAAATGATCCTGCTGCGTGTGCGCATCATCGCAGCGCTGTTCGCGCTGCTCACCTCGCTATGGATCGCTGTCGATGCCTACATCCTGCCCTGGCCCGCCTGGGGTGAACTGGCCATCGGCAGGCTTGCCGCCAGCGCGGCGTTTGGATTGCTGGCCATCTCGTTCCGCGGCTCCACCCGTGTGAGCGACACCTACATCGCCCTGACGGCCCTGTATCTCATCCCTACCGCGTTCTATATTTTTTCCTACACCGTGATGCAGCAAACCGACGTCAATGGACTGTCATCCACCATCGCCGGCGTGTATGCCTTCCTGCCATTCGTAATGGTTGCCGGTCTCGGCATGTTCCCGCTGACCGCGATCGAGGGCATGGTGTTCGCCCTGCCGGTACTCGGCGCCGAACTGGCCTCCAGCCTGTGGGGGCTGGACATGCTCAATCTGAGCCATCTCATCAGCACCGTATGGCTGTCCGGCATGATTGCCGCGGTAGCGACCATGAGTGGCATGAGCCAGCTGGGATTCATGATCGCGCTGGTGCGGCAGGCTGTGCACGACCCCCTTACCCGCTCCTTTTCCCGCATGAGCGGCGAGGAGCTGCTGGAAATCCAGTTCATCATTGCCTCGCGCAGCAATTCGCCGCTATCGGTGGCTTTCGTCGACCTGGACAATTTCAAGAGCGTCAACGACAACTACGGGCACGAGGCCGGAGACAAGGTCCTGATCGCCGCCACGACCGCGATTCGGGCCGGTCTGCGCACCGGAGACATGCTGGTGCGCTGGGGCGGGGAGGAATTTCTGCTGATTCTGCCCAGCACCTATTGCGGCGAGGCGGAGAAAGTGCTCGAACGCCTGCGCGTGCGCGGGCTGAACACGCGCCCGGACGGCGCCCCGGTCACGGCCAGCATCGGCCTCGCGGAACGTACCCTGGACAGCACCAACGACTGGCGCAAACTGGTTGAAATTGCCGATCAGCGCATGTACACGGCAAAACAGAACGGCAAGGACCGCATCGTCTCCTGCGCGGCAAATTGACCGGCGCATCTGGAAACAAGCTGTTTTCTGGAGAATTGACCTGGCTCATTTTCCAGCCCCCCGAATCGGACTAGAATGCGCGCCATGACAACTTTCCAAAAAACTTGGCACACCTTTACCGCCGCCCCTCACCGCATGATGATGCTGGGCGGTGCCGCCCAGGGAGTGCTTACCCTGCTGTGGTGGATATTCGACCTGCTCGGCCGCTATGGCGGCATCTATGCCGCACCGGTCTGGAGCATTGCCCCAACCTGGGCTCACGCTTTTCTGATGCTGTACGGATTTTTCCCGTTCTTCATCTTTGGTTTTCTAATGACCACCTATCCCAACTGGATGAACTGGGAAAAGATTCCGGCACGCTTTTACGTACCCTCTTTTCTGTGCCTGGCCAGCGGGGTGGCGCTGTTCTACCTCGGGCTAATTGCAGGCAAGGCATTGCTGCTTGCAGGCACCGCGTTTCTGCTGGCAGGCTGGGGCATCGCCCTATATGCACTGCTGAGAGTGCTGTTCACGGCAAGGCATAACGACAAGCGCCACCCTGTCGTCACCAGCCTGGCCCTGATCATGGGCTGGCTGGGCGTTCTCTCCTATCTGATCTGGCTCGCCAGCGATAATTCCTCTGCCCTGGCATTCTCGCGCCACGCTGGAATCTGGTGGTTCATGCTACCGATCCTGCTCACGGTGTCCCACAAGATGATTCCCTTCTTCTCCAGCCGGGTACTGGACAATTACACTCTGGTACGTCCTTATTGGGCGCTGTATTTCATGCTTGCCTGCGCCACGCTGCATGGCGCGCTGGAACTGGCGCAACAGCCGCAGTTGCTATGGCTGGCCGACTTCCCCCTGCTCGCCTGTTCACTCTATTTTTCCTATACCTGGGGTCTGCTGCGCAGCTTCAGCATCAAGCTGCTGGCAGTGCTGCATGTCAGCCTCGCCTGGCTTTCAATCGCCATGCTGCTGTACGGCGTGCAAAGCCTGACGCTCTTTGTCACCGGTTCGGCGCCTTTCGGACTGGCCCCACTGCACGCCCTGACCATAGGATTTTTCGCCTCGATGATCCTCGCCATGGCTTCCAGGGTGACCCTCGGCCACTCCGGCAGGGAACTCGAGGCTGACGCCGCGACCTGGGCCCTGTTTCTGGGTTTTCAGTTCACGGCCACGGCGCGCATCGCCCCCGACCTGCTAGGACTCCCGGCCAGCCTGTTTTACCCCTTGGCAGCGGGAATCTGGCTCGCCGCTTACGGGATCTGGTTTGCCAAATATGGCCCGCTTTACTGGCGCCCGCGAATCGATCACAAACCGGGTTAAGCGCCTTTATACCCGCCCCTTCCCCGCAGCCACATCTTCCTTGATTCAAGTCAATGCGCCTGACATCTGGCGCATGGACAATGACGAATCGCATTTCTCCGCCGGAGTCCGAACCCATGACCAGCATCAGCGCCTTTCTCACGCCCGACCACCATCATTGCGACACGCTGTTTTCCGCTGCCGAGGCTGCCGTTGCGCAAGGGGACTGGCTTGTGGCGGCTGAGGCCTGGGCGCGCTTCCATGATGCGCTGCGGCACCATTTCGCCATGGAAGAGGAAGTGCTGTTCCCGGCCTTCGAGGCTCGTACCGGCATGACCCAGGGCCCCACCCAGGTGATGCGCATGGAGCACCGCCAGATGACCGACCTGCTCAACCAGTTGGCCGACGCGCTGGCACGCCAGGATTCCGATGCCTTTCTCGGCGACTGCGAAACCCTGCTCATCATCATGCAGCAACACAACATGAAAGAGGAGCAGATGCTCTACCACATGGCGGATCAGGTCCTGGCTGGCGAGGCAGAGGACATGATAATGCGCATGCGCGCCGTAAACGGATAGCATGGCACGGGAGCACCTCCTCGATGCGCTCTGGCTGGAACCGCCGGAACCGCTGGAGCTAACACTGGAAGCCATTGAAAAGCTGCCTCCGGGCGAGCGTCTGCGACTCCTGATTCATCGCGAGCCCAGAATGCTTTTTCCCATCCTGCAGGAGTGGGGTTTTGCCTATCAGAAAATGGATCGCGGAGACGGCACCTACGAAATCCTCATCTGGCACAAGGATGCAAGCCCGGGAGGAGTGAGGAGTGAGGAGTGAGGAGTGAGATGAAAAAACGGGTTAGGCACGTACTTTTGACGCCAAGATCACATGGAGCGCGCGGGGTTCTTTCGGTTATGAATTTCCTCCTCACACCTCACTCCTAACCCCTCACGAATACAAGATGAATCAGCCGGCCGGTTTATCGCTAGACCAGGCGCCCCCGATTTCGGTGCCGCTACGTTTCTTTCTGAGCGCCCCCCTGTTTTCCATCGCCGCCGCCCTGCTGCTACTGTGGCAGGGACCGGACATGCTGCTGAGCCGCTGGCACCCTGCGCTACTGGGCGCAACGCACATGCTGACACTGGGCTTTCTGGGCCTGATCATGATGGGCGCCATCATGCAGATGCTGCCCGTCGTGGCCGGCACACCGATTCGCCACCCATTATGGGCGGCAAGAATCATTCATACACTGGGCACAGCAGGCATTATCCTGCTCTGCGCCGGCCTGGTTCTTGGCTCACAACCGGCGCTCCGGGCGGCGCTGCCCCTGCTCGGAATAGCGCTGCCGGCATTCGCGGCGCTGATCCTCTTCACCCTGCGCAAGGCACAGGCAAACAACATGACGGCCCGTGCAATGCGCCTGGCCGCGCTGATGCTTGCCGCAACAGCCATACTCGGATTGCTGCTACTGAGCAACCACGCCTATTCCTGGTGGTTACAGGCACGCGAACCGTTCACCAACCTGCACCTCAGCTGGGGCCTGCTGGGCTGGGCCGGGCTACTGGTCGCCGGCGTGGCATTCCAGGTAGTCCCCATGTTCCAGCTCACCCCTGCCTACCCCAGCTTTGCGACACGCTGGCTCGCCACCATTCTTTTCCTGCTCCTGCTCCTGCTGCCACTTAGCCTGAGCTTTCCGGCATTGCGGCTGCCGCTGGGCATAGCCCTATCAAGCGGACTCGCCTTTTTTGCCATCGCCACCCTGCACCTGCAAAGCAGGAGGAAGCGCAAGATGCCGGACGTGACCATGAGCTTCTGGCGTGGAGGCATGTTGTGCATGCTGCTCGCCATTACCCTCTGGCTGGCGGGACAAATTTTCCAATGGGGGGAAAGCGGGAAATACGGGCTGCTGCTGGGATTGCTGATGATCGTCGGCTTCGCCATGTCGCTGGTTAACGGCATGCTCTACAAGATCGTGCCGTTTCTGGTGTGGTTTCACCTGCAAAGCCAGCGCAAGCCGGGAGATCCCATCGCACCCAATGTCAGGCAGATATTGCCCGAAATCCGGACACGGCGGCAAATGTGGCTGCATTTCACTGCCCTCGCCGCACTCATTGCCGCGGCACTGCAACCTTCGATATTTTTCTACCCCGCCGCCGTGTTGTTTGGCGCATCCAGCCTGTGGCTATGGCTGAACCTGGCATCCGCCTGGCGCATTTATCGCCATGCAAATGCTCTCATCAGGCAGTCTCGGCAAACGGCTAACGCCGGGTGAAATTGATCGAAATAAGCTCCGGCTCCCGCGCCACATACTGAATTTCAATTCCGTCGCCATAACGCTGCCGCATCTGCTCCAGCAACGGCAGCGGGTCGTGATCATTCATGAAACGCATGGTCTCGCCTGGATTGAGCGCATCGAGGGCGCCGAAAATAGCCGCATGACGAAAGCGCTTGGCCACGCAGCGTGCATCGAAAGGGTATATGGATTCAGGTTGGAGGATATTGAACTGTGCCATTGTGCTTTCCTTTATTCACGATCAAATCAGTAGGGTATAACATACAACAACCCTCCCTCCTTGATCAAAATCAAGCACGCCGCGATTGAAGCACCGTCCACAGGGCAGTCAGCACCAGGGGCAGCAAACCTGCCAGCGCCAATACAGCCCCCCAACGCACCCCGGCCAGCACCAGCAGGCCAGCAGCCAGCAACAGAAGCGCCCTTGCTCCGCCGCCATAAGTCAACCACCGGCGAGCCAAAGCATGCCATTCAGTCTGCCGCCCCGGCCTGAGCCAGAGAGGAAGCAATTGCCCGATGGCACCGCTTACCAGCGAAAACAAGAAAGCAAAAACCAGCAGATGTCCGGCAGAAGCGGACTCCACCCAGCCGGCGGCATGCAGGCCACCCGCCAGCAGCGCCAGGCAATAACTCACGCCTGCCATGGCAAGCAAAGGGGTGGCGCCATGCCATGAAAAAATCCCGGCATGGAAATTCTGCTGCCAGGAGCGCCCCAGGCGAGCCAATGGCAACAGCCACAGAATCAGTCCGGGCCAGGACAGAAGCGGCAACCAGGCGGCACCGAAGCCGATCAACAATGTTCCGCCCAGCGCGAACGGAAGATCAGCCCGCAGCCGCCCTGCCACCCCGGGATCCGGCCGCCCCGCCGCGGTAGGAAGCAGGACTTGCAGGGTTCCAATGGCCGTCAGGCCGACGAAACCGAACAGATTCAAATGCAAATGCAGGCGTTTGAAAGCCAGCAATTGCTCCGGCCACACATCCATCGCCACCACGGCCAGCAGACTTGCCGCCAGGCAGAGCAATGCCGCCAGATACCAGTACACGCCGGGGTGAGGGCTACCCAGCGCCGCCCGGGCGCGCATCCACTGCCAGCCTGCCATGCGCGCAACGGCAAGCAGTGCAAGCAAGGCAGCCAGGAGGCGAACAGATGCGGGCAGGCTGAAGGCAAAAAAGGCGGTCGCCAGCACCCCGGCCTGCCAGACCAGGCCGGCCAGCAGCTCGACCTGGCGCGCCGCACCTCCGGTTCGGGTCAGTACCGGGACAAAGTGGGTCATCGCCGCCATGATCATGGGCATCACGCCCAACGCAAAAACCAGGTGGATATGGACAGCCCGGTGCAGATCCGTGAAAATCGGCAGCACCAGTGCGCCGGCCATCGCCAGAACCGCCGTAATGACCAGAAAAACCAGAAGCATGAAGCCAACTCTCGAATACAGAACACCGCCATCATAACGCGGCGTCAAAAAATACTGGCAAAAGTTCCTTAAGACCATCAACCTTGATCCACGTCAAGGATTCGGGCCTCATGCTCGGTTAGTCTTTCCATGCCGCGTTCCAGGCGATTCGTTACGCGGCTGCCCGTCACGAACACCGGCGGGAGGCGGCAACACGTAAACAGCCTGGAACCCAATAACCACAAGCTAATCAGGAGGTAATATGAGCGAAACATTTACCAAGGCGATGGCGCGGAACATCTTCTACGGGGGAGCTGTATTTTTCTTCCTGTTGTTTCTCGGCCTGACCTTTGACACCATGCAGACCCTGCCGCAGCGCGATCACCGGGAAAACATCACCGATTCGGTCGTACGAGGCAAACATATATGGGAAACACGCAATTGTATCGGTTGCCATACTCTGCTGGGAGAAGGCGCATATTTCGCTCCTGAACTGGGCAATGTCTACGCCCGTCGTGGCGGCCCATTCATCAAGGCATGGATTCAGGCTCAGCCCACCGGCGTACCTGGCCGCCGCCAGATGCCAAATTTCAACCTGAACGATCAGGAACTGGATGACATGGTCGCATTCCTGAAATGGATGTCCGAGGTCAACACCAACAAGTGGCCGCCGAACATTGAAGGTTAATCCACTGGATTCTCTGACAATTTCAAGGTTTAGGAGGAATTAATATGCAATACCAATCCCAAGCGGTGGCGAAGCCTTACTTCATTGCCGCAATTGGCCTGTTCGTCGGACAGATTCTGTTCGGCCTGATCATGGGCTACCAATATGTTGTCGGCGACTTCCTGTTCCCGGCGATCCCTTTCAACGTGGCCCGCATGGTCCACACCAACCTGCTGATCGTATGGCTGCTGTTCGGCTTCATGGGCGCGGCGTATTACATGATCCCGGAGGAATCCGAAACCGAGCTGTTCAGTCCCAAGCTGGCGCTGCTCATGTTCTGGATCTTCCTGGTGGCGGGCGCGCTCACCATCGTCGGCTATCTGATGGTGCCTTATGCCACGCTGGCCTCGATGACGGGTAACGATCTCCTGCCCACCATGGGCCGGGAATTCCTCGAGCAACCGCTAATCACCAAGGTTGGCATCGTGATCGTAGCACTGGCCTTCCTGTTCAATATCAGCATGACCGTGTTGAAGGGACGCAAAACCTCTATCAGCCTGGTGATGTTGATTGGCCTGTGGGGCTTGGCGATATTCTTCCTGTTCTCCTTCTACAACCCATCCAACCCGGTACTGGACAAGTTCTTCTGGTGGTGGACCGTGCATCTCTGGGTGGAAGGCGTGTGGGAGCTGATCCTGGGTGCGATGCTGGCTTTTGTTCTGATCAAGGTAACGGGCGTTGACCGCGAAGTGATCGAAAAATGGCTGTATATCATCATTGCCATGACCCTGATCACCGGCATCATCGGTACTGGTCACCACTACTTCTGGATCGGTACGCCTGAATACTGGCAGTGGTTCGGTTCCGTGTTCTCCGCTCTGGAACCCATCCCGTTCTTCATGATGACCGTGTTTGCCTTCAACATGGTGAACCGTCGCCGCCGCGAGCACCCCAACAAGGCCGCCACCCTGTGGGCCCTGGGAACCGGCGTGATGGCATTCCTCGGCGCTGGCGTGTGGGGCTTCCTGCACACCCTGGCTCCGGTGAACTTCTTCACCCACGGCACGCAGATCACCGCCGCCCACGGCCACATGGCGTTCTACGGCGCCTACGTGATGGTGACCCTGGCCATGATCTCCTACGCCATGCCGATGATGCGCGGCCGCACCGCCAACTCCGGTGCTGCGCAGACCATGGAAATGTGGGCGTTCTGGCTGATGACGGTATCCATCGTGTTCATCACGCTGTTCCTCACCGCCGCTGGCATCCTGCAAGTCTGGCTGCAGCGCATGGGTGACACACCGATGGGCTTCATGGCGGCACAGGATCAGATCATGATCTTCTACTGGCTGCGTGAGATCACCGGCTTCGTGTTCCTGCTGGGTCTGGTGCTGTACATCTGGAGCTTCTTCTGCAAGAAAGGCGAAGCACACACAGCTGCTTAATCGTTCCTCCTGGGAGGGGCCTTCGGGCCCCTCTTTTTTTACCTGAATACCATACTATTTTGATAAACAATCCAAAAACCACTCATGAAATCCATGCCACGCCACCTGGCGATCTGGCAATCTGGGTTTTCATCTTCGCCGAACTGCTGGCTTTCGGCGTCTTCTTCGTTGCCTACGCCTTCGCGCGGGCAAACAATGTGGAGCTGTTCAACGAATCGCAACAGCACCTCAACCGCACCTCCGGCGCGATCAACACCCTGGTGCTGATCACCAGCAGCTATTTCATGGTACGCGCGGTCGCGGCCATCAAGCAGGGACTGTCAAACAGCTGCGCACGCTGGATCGCCTCCGCCATTGGGCTTGGGTTCGTGTTCCTGGCCATCAAGATCGCCGAGTTCAACGCCACGTTTGCTGCCGGCATTTCGCTCAGCACCAACACTTTCTACATGTTTTACCTGTCGCTGACGATCTTCCATTTCATGCATGTCATTCTCGGCATGGTGATTCTGGCTGCGGTCATGGTGAAAGCCTTGCGCGCTGGCTACTCTGCCGAAAACCATATTGGCGTGGAGACCGGCGCCTCCTACTGGCACATGGTGGATCTGCTGTGGATCATCCTGTTTCCGCTGGTTTATGTGATCCGCTAAAGGCAAACAGATGAATACTCCCCACAAACCCCACTTCATCCGCCCCTGCACGCTCATCTGGCTGGCGCTGATCATTCTTACCTGCGTTACTTACGCCATTGGCGAAACCGGCTGGAGCGGCACAGCAGTCATGCTTACCGTTCTCGGCACCGCCGTGATCAAGGTGGAAATGGTCGCCAGCTACTTCATGGGGCTGCGCCGCACCCGCTGGCTGTGGCGCGGCATTGTGCTGGGCTGGCTGCTGCTGGTATCTTCATTGATTACCATTGCTTACTTGATGACGGTCAAGTAACTGCCCATCTTTTTGAGTTAGTCTAAACGGCAATAAACCACGGGGCTCACGGGGAGCACGGGGGAAACCCTTGAAACCCCGTGAGCCCCGTGAGCCCCGTGTTTAATTTTCGGCGACTGAATATGAGCGACCTACCTTTCTACAAACCCCACGGCAATGAAATCGAACTGTTCGAGCACGCCTACCGCAACCATCTGCCGCTCCTGATCAAGGGCCCCACCGGCTGCGGCAAGACGCGCTTCGTGGCGCACATGGCGGCGCGGCTCGGGCTGCCGCTCTACACCGTGGCCTGCCACGACGACCTCACCGCGGCCGACCTGGTTGGGCGCCATCTGATCGGCGACGGGGTGACCTACTGGAACGACGGCCCGCTCACCCGCGCCGTGCGCGAAGGGGGAATCTGCTATCTGGATGAAGTGGTGGAAGCGCGCAAGGACACCACCGTGGTACTGCATCCGCTATCCGACGACCGGCGCATCCTGCCGATCGAGCGCACCGGTGAAATTCTCGAAGCGCCGCCCGAATTCATGCTGGTGGTGTCCTACAACCCCGGCTACCAGAATTTCCTCAAGGGCATGAAACCCAGCACGCGCCAGCGTTTCGTCAGCCTGCGCTTCGATTTTCCGGGGGCCGAACTGGAACAGCAGATCGTCATCGGTGAAACCGGAGCCGATGCCATGCTGTCAAAGAGACTGGTCAACCTCGCCAACAGCCTGCGCGCGCTCAAGGAACACGATCTGGAAGAGGCGGCAAGCACGCGCCTGCTGGTCTACACCGCCACCCTGATCGGCAGCGGCTTCGACCCGGTGGATGCCTGCCGGGCCGCGCTGGTGGAACCTCTTACCGACGACGAGGAGACCGCCGAAGCACTGATGGAGATCGTCTATGCCACTTTTGGAAAATGATAGCGAAGCGCCCCCGGAAGGTGGTGATCCATATCAAGCCCCGCCCGGGCAAACGCTTGCTGTAGCGGCTGAAGCACTCTACATCGCCAACCTGCTGCTGGCACCCGGTCTCAGCTTCGCCATTCTTGTCTGGCTATACTTCAAACACCGTGCGAGCGCGCCCTCGCTCGCCGTATGCCATTTGAAACAGACCGTTTCCGCCAGCATCTGGGCCGGGATTTTGCTGGTAATCGCCAACCTCGCCATTCTGCTGCTTGGCGGCTACACCTCGGCCAATACCTGGACGGTGCTTATCATCTACTTCACCACCTGTCATTCCACTCTCGTTCTGCTGGGCATACTCGGTCTCGCCAAGGCCATGGCGGGGCAGAAATATGTCTATCCGCTGATCGGTCGGCCGTGCGGCTGAATACCCAGCAAAAACGGCTCATGTTCCAGGCCGGGTTTTTCATCCTGTTCCTGCTGGCGCCGGTATTCGACCTGTTCCGCCTCGACCTCAACCTCAAGCATTTCTTTTTCCTCGGCATGCACTGGACGCTGGGGCTGGACGACTTCGCCGCGGGGCGCATCGACGCCACTGAAGCCGCAATTCGCCTGATCCTGCGCGGCGGCCTGCCGATACTCGGGACGATCGCTCTCGGCGTGTGGATATCCTGGAAATGGGGCCGCCTCTACTGTGGCTGGCTGTGTCCCCACTTCTCGGTAGTGGAGACCATCAACCAGCTCATGCGCCGCGCCACGGGCAAGCAAAGCCTGTGGGACCACCACGTGCTGCCGGAAAAGAATGCCGACGGCACCCTCACCAAAGCCAACCCCCTCTACTGGCTGGTGCTGCTGCCGCTGGTGATCGGCTTCGCTTTCCTGTGGGCCATCGCGCTATTGACCTACCTGCTCCCCCCGGCAGAAATCTACGGCAACCTCTGGAACGGGACGCTGACCCGCAACCAGAGCGTTTTTCTCACTGCGGCCACCCTCGCCTTCTTCGTCGAATTCATGTTCGCGCGCCACCTCTTCTGCCGCTACGCCTGCGCCATCGGCCTGTTTCAGAGTCTCGCCTGGATGGGCAACCACAAGGCAATGGTAATCGGCTTCGACCGCCGCCGCGCGGCCTCCTGCATTGACTGCAACGCCGCCTGCGACAACGTCTGCCCGATGCGCATCCGGCCGCGCAGCATCAAGCGCCTCATGTTCACCTGCACCCAGTGCGGGCAATGCGCCAACGCCTGCTCACAGGTGCAGGCCAACAACCCGCGCGGCCCCTTGCTGAAATGGGTTCAGGACGAATGTTCGCTGGACAAGTCGGCACGGGATTTCGGCCATCACATCGACATCCCGGCGCATTGCTACGAACCGGGCAAAAAGAAATAAAACGTATTTGCCATGCAAGCAGAACCCGGATAGACTAACACCTAGCTAACTCGATTTCGGGAGATTGCCTTGCAACTCGTCAACATACACGAAGCCAAGACCCAGCTTTCCAAGCTGCTCGAACAAGTGCAAGCCGGAGAGGACGTGGTGATCGCCAAGGCCGGTGCGCCCATCGTCCGCCTCATCCCCTACGCGCCGCCCAAGCGCAGGATCGCGCCACCCGGCGCGATGGAGGGCGAAGGCAGGATCGCCGACGATTTCGATGCACCCATCGACGAACTTTTTAATTGCCTGAAAGATCATGCCGCATGAGATTGCTGCTCGACACCCACTTGGCACTGTGGTGGCTGATTCGCGCTCAGCGCGTCCCCGCCGAGGCGCGGGAACTGGTCGAAAGCACGGCCGAACCGGTGGCAATCAGCCGCGCCTCGCTATGGGAAATGGCGATCAAGATTTCCATCGGCAAGCTGGAGATCGACTTGCCGCGATTCGTCAAAACGGCCGAAGCTTCCGGCTTCGAATGGCTGGACATCAAGAACGAGCATCTCTTGTCCGTTGCCGCCTTGCCGCTTTTCGACGACCACCGCGACCCGTTCGACCGCCTGTTGGTGGCGCAAAGCCGGACGGAACCGCTGGTACTGCTGACGAGCGACGCCAAACTGGCCCGCTACGGGTCGACTGTACGCGTGGTTTGACGCAATGAAACGCAGGGCGTCAATACCCGAAGGGCATTGCGCCGCATGGTAGAGCACATTCGGCGGATTACGCTACGCTAATCCGCCCTACACGGGCTCACAGGTGCAGGCCAACAACCCGCGCGGCCCCTTGCTGAAATGGGTTCAGGACGAATGTTCGCTGGACAAGTCGGCACGGGATTTCGGCCATCACATCGACATCCCGGCGCATTGTTATCAACCGAAAAAAAAGCGCTGATCCAGGCCCCATGCGTCAGCAAAAAGGGCGCGTTGCTTCCTGCCCGAATATTCGGCATGATTCAAGAGTCACTACCGGAGGGTCAAACCATGAGTATTCGCGAAATTCTGGCGGCAAAGAAAAACGTCGAAATCCACAGCATCGCTCCCGACCAGTTCATCCATGAGGCGGTTGCGCTCATGACCCGGCACGACATCGGCTCCCTGGTGGTAAAAGAGCACGACAAGATGATCGGTTTGCTCACTGACCGCCACCTGGTACGCGGACTGAGCAAGGCCAAGTGCAACCTGTGCAACACCCTGGTGCGCGATGTGATGGTCGTCTCCCCCATCGTCGGCCACCCGGAGGATTCCGTCGACCAGGTGCGGCAAGTCATGACCGAAAATCATATCAGCCACTTGCCGGTCGTGGATGAAAACGGGCTGATGGGCATTATTTCCTTCTACGATGTCGCCCGTTCCGCCTTGAGCAATGTGGAATTCGAAAACAGGCTGCTCAAGCGCTACATCAAGGATTGGCCGGAGGATGAAGCGGAAAAGTGATTTATTTTTCCGCTGCCGGCGAACAGGCATTCCGCCACAACGACGGGGCGGGGTGTTCACAACAGACTGCCGGCGCCTTGCTTTGCATCAAGGCACCGCGCGCCGAATTCTTTAAACTGCCTTCTTCCCCACACATGACGGCTTGAGCAAATGGAAGAACAGGTCGGCGCCCTCTGGCACAAACTCATTACCGGCGCGGCGGACAAGCGCTACCCCCTTGAAGCGGTCACGCTGGAGCAAATCAGCAAGACCGCCGGCATCGTGTTCCGCGCCTGGGGTGGCGACAGCGGACTGGCCGTCAAATCCTCGACCGCGACAGAACACGGCGCAAAACGCAGCCTGCTGCAACGCATTGCCGGCAGCAATACCAAAGCCGAACTGACCTGGCTGGATGGGGAAACGCTGAACCTGCCCACGTCAATCGACCTTTTCCCCCAGCGCGGATTGAACCGCGATTTATATCTCTGGCTGATTGCCCTGGCCGCCACCGGATCCGATCCAGCACAGCCCTGGATACGGCGCAACCAGCAAGCCACACTGGATGTTCTGGCCCGCTTTCCCGGCCTGGCTCCCCGCTACCACCGCCTGGTCGATGCCGTGCTGGCCCAGCGCCCGCTGCCTGAACGCCTGCCGCAGGGCGAACGCGAACAGGAGACGGCCATTCGCGCTGCGCTGCGGCACCCCGGCAGCGTAGAGCGAATGGCCCGCGCCAAGCGCCCTCCCCAGCCGGTCCACCTGTGGCTGCACCCCACCCCGCCCCCCAGCGCATCCGCCAGCGGCGGCAGCAGCAACGAACCCGAAAACCATGAAGGCGGCGAGAGCAAGAAAAACGAAAAAGACCGCCGCTACAAGGCGGAGCGGGTCGAAATGCCGGATGGAAAAGATGGCTTCATGATGTTTTTCCGCGCAGAAAGTATTTTCAGCTGGGCCGAATACATCAAGATCAACCGCCCCACCGAGGAAGACGAAGCCCCCGACGAAAGCGCCGCCGAAGATCTGGATAACCTGAGCGTGGCGCAGGATGGCAAGGCCACTGCCTCACGGCTGCGATTCGATCTGGACCTGCCTTCCGAGCAAGCGGATGACCAGCCGCTCGGCGGCGGCATCCTGTTGCCGGAATGGCATTACAAAAAGCGCCTCATGCAGCCCGGACACTGCCGCTTGCAGCCCATGGTGGCACGCAATGCCGAGCCACTTCCGCTTCCGGCGCATCTCGGCGCCACCGCACGCCGCCTGCGCAGCCAGTTCGAGGCGCTGGCCCCGGCCAAGGTGTGGCTCAAGGGACAATTCGACGGCACTGAACTCGACCTCGATGCCTGCGTGCAATTCAGTGCCGACCGTATCGGCGGTTTGCAGGCCCGCGAGCAGGGGCTATACAAGGCGCATCAATACCGCGACCGCGACCTCGCCTGCCTGCTGCTGGCGGACCTGTCGCTTTCCACCGATGCCTACGCCAGCGATCACGCCCGCGTCATCGACGTCATCCGCGACACCCTGTTCCTGTTTTCCGAAGCGCTTTCGGCCACTGGTGACCGTTTCGCGCTTTATGGCTTCTCCTCTCTCAAGCGCGAAAACATTCGCTTTCATGTACTCAAGGAATTCGAGCACAAATACAACGCTGAAGTACGCGGCCGCATCCAGGCCATCAAACCCGGCTTCTACACCCGCATGGGCGCCGCCATCCGCCACTCCAGCCAGCTGCTCGTCAAACAGGCGGCGACGCAGCGCCTGCTGCTGATCCTCACCGACGGCAAGCCCAACGACCTCGACCAGTACGAAGGCCGCTACGGCGTCGAAGACACCCGCGTCGCCATCCACGAGGCGCGCCAGATGGGCCTGCGCCCCTTCTGCGTCACCATCGACGAAAAAGGCAGCAGCTATCTGCCGCACCTGTTCGGCGTCAACGGCTACGTGGTGATCCGCAAACCGGAAGAACTGCCGCGCGAACTGCCGATGCTGTATGCGCAGCTGACGAGCTAACCCCTCATCCCCCTTGTCAGGGGGGGTGCTTGCTCCTCCCCTGACAAGGGGAGGCAGGGAGGGGTTAGCTTTTATGACATAATTTCCCCTTTCAAGGGCACTCAGGCATATACATGGATTGGCAACCAGCAGGCAGTTTTCAGGACATTCTCTATCACCAGGCGGAAGGCATCGCCCGCATCACCATCAACCGTCCCGAGGTGCGCAACGCCTTCCGCCCGCAGACGGTTCAGGAGCTGATGCAGGCCTTCCAGCAGGCGCATCTCGACCCGGAAATCGGCGCCATCATCCTCACCGGCGCGGGTGAGCAGGCCTTCTGCTCCGGCGGCGACCAGAAGATACGCGGCGACGATGGCGGCTACCACGATAAAGAAGGCACGCCGCATCTCAATGTGCTCGACCTGCAAATGCAGATCCGCCGCCTGCCCAAGCCCGTGGTGGCAATGGTGGCGGGCTACGCCATCGGCGGCGGCCACGTGCTGCACCTGGTGTGCGACCTCACCATCGCCGCCGGCAACGCCCGCTTCGGCCAGACCGGGCCGCGCGTCGGCAGCTTTGATGCGGGCCTTGGCGCCGGCTTGCTGGCACGCGCGGTAGGGCTGAAAAAAGCCAAGGAAATCTGGTTCCTGTGCCGCCAGTACGACGCCAGTCAGGCGCTGGAGATGGGGCTGGTGAACGCGGTAGTGCCACTGGCCGAACTGGAAACCGAAACCGTCAAATGGTGCCGCGAAATGCTGCAGCACTCGCCCACCGCGCTGCGCATGCTGAAAGCCGCCTTCAACGCCGACACCGACGGCCTGGCCGGCATCCAGGAACTGGCGGGCAACGCCACCGCCCTCTACTACATGACCCCGGAAGGCCAGGAAGGCCGCAATGCCTGGCTGGAAAAACGCGCGCCGGATTTCAGCAAATTCCCGCGCCGGCCATGAACCAACTGAGCACCAAAATGTAGGTTGGGTTAGCGGCCTTATCGCGTAACCCAACAAACCCAAAAATTCAAATCCGGTTTTTTTAAGGAGAATTGGGTTTGTTGGGTTACGGTGCAAAAAACGCACCTAACCCAACCTACATGACATGGGTAGCCAGCCTTAATAAACGAGTTAAAACCATGCCCCTAAGCTGGAACGAAATCAAAAGCCGCGCCCTGGGGTTTTCCCGGGAATGGCAAAACGAATCCTCGGAAGATGCCGAAGCCAAATCCTTCTGGGACGGCTTTTTCAACATCTTCGGCATCAGCCGCAAACGGCTTGCCTCGTTCGAGGAGCCGGTCAAAAAGCTGGGCGACAAGCAGGGCTTCATCGACCTGTTCTGGAAAGGCGTGCTGCTGGTCGAACACAAATCGCGCGGCAAAAATCTCGACAAGGCCTACACCCAGGCGCTGGACTACTTTCCCGGCATTGTGGAACGCGACTTGCCCAAATATGTGCTGGTCTCCGACTTCGCCCGCTTTCGCCTCTACGATCTGGAAGAAAACGAACAGCACGAATTCGAGCTCAAAGACCTGCACAAGAACGTGCGCCTGTTCGGCTTCATCGCCGGGTATCAGACCCACAAGATACAGGAGCAGGACCCGGTCAACATCAAGGCCGCCGAACGCATGGGCAGGCTGCACGACCAGATGCGCGAAACCGGCTTTGATGGCCACCCGCTGGAACTCTACCTGGTGCGCCTGCTGTTCTGCCTGTTTGGCGAAGACACCGGCATCTTCGAGCGCCAGCAGTTTCAGGACTACATCGAACAGCGCACCAGCGCTGATGGCAGCGATCTGGCCTATCACCTCAGCGCCCTGTTTCAGGTGCTCAACACCCCTGAAACCCAGCGTCTGAAAAATCTCGACGAACAACTCGCCGCCTTTCCCTACGTCAACGGCAAACTGTTCGAGGAAACGCTGCCCATGGCCGGCTTCGACAGCGCCATGCGCCAGTCCCTGCTTGACTGCTGCGCGCTCGACTGGAGCCGCATTTCCCCCGCCATTTTCGGCTCGCTGTTTCAGTCCATCATGGACAAACAGGCGCGCCGCAATCTCGGCGCGCACTACACCAGCGAAAAGAACATCCTCAAGCTCATCAAGCCGCTGTTCCTCGATGCGCTATGGGCCGAATTCAACAAGGCCAAAAGCAACAAGAACAAGCTGTTCGAATTTCACAAGAAACTGCGCGACCTGACATTTTTCGACCCCGCCTGCGGCTGCGGCAACTTCCTCGTCATCGCCTACCGCGAACTGCGCCTGCTGGAACTCGAAGTCCTGCGCGCCTCGCGCGCCAGCGAACAGCTCACGCTGGACGTGCACAGCCTCATCAACCTCGATGTGGACCAATTCTACGGCATCGAAATCGAGGAATTCCCCGCCCAGATCGCCCAGGTCGCGATGTGGCTGATGGACCATCAGATGAATTTGCGCGTGTCGGAAGAGTTCGGGATGTACTTCGCCCGCATCCCGTTAAAAGCCAGCGCCAGCATCGTGTGCGGCAACGCCTTGACGCTGGACTGGAACGAGGTGGTGGCGGCGGAGAAATGCAGCTACGTGATGGGGAACCCGCCGTTCATCGGCGCCAAATACATGAGCGACACCCAGCGCGCGGATGCGGCGCACGCCTTTGGCAACATCAATAACGCGGGGCTGCTGGATTTTGTCGCGGCCTGGTATGTCAAGGCGGCGAGGTACATGAAACTCCCCTCCCCCCTTGCGGGGGAGGGGTTGGGGGAGAGGGGGTGCATCCGTGCCGCCTTCGTCTCCACCAACAGCATCACCCAGGGTGAACAAGCCGGCGCGCTATGGAGCTGGCTACTGGCGCAAGGCATCAAGATTCATTTCGCGCACCGCACCTTTAGTTGGAACAACGAGGCGCGCGGTAATGCCGCCGTGCATTGCGTCATCGTCGGTTTCGGGCTGGGCGACGTGGCGGCAAAAACCCTGTTCGAGTATGACGACATCAAAGGTGAACCCCATGCCGTCAGAGCGGCCAACATCAACCCCTACCTGGTGGATGCGCCGGACATGGTGCTGCCGCGCCGCTCGAAACCAATTTGCGCGGCACCGGAAATCGGCATCGGCAACAAACCCATCGATGGCGGGCAATACCTGTTTACCTCCGATGAAAAAGCCGCCTTTGTGGCAAAGGAGCCTGCCGCCGCACCGTTCTTCCGCCGCTGGATCGGCGCCGACGAGTTCATCAATGGTTATGAGCGCTGGTGCCTGTGGCTGGGTGACTGCCCGCCGGAACAGCTGCGCGCGATGCCGGAGGCGATGAAGCGGGTGCTGGCGGTCAAAGCGCTGCGCCTGGCCAGCAAGAGCGCGCCGACGCAAAAACTGGCGGAGACGCCAACGCGGTTTCATGTGGAGAACATGCCGACCGGGCCTTATCTGGTGCTCCCGGAAGTATCCTCGGAGCGCCGTTTGTTCATTCCTATTGGCTATGAGCAACCCGAAACGCTTGCCAGCAATCTGGTTAAAATCGCTCCCAATGCCACTCTTTACCACTTCGGCATCCTCACCTCCACCATGCACAACGCCTGGGTGCGCGCTGTTTGCGGGCGGCTGGAAAGCCGCTACCGTTACTCCGCCAGCATCGTTTACAACAACTTCCCCTGGCCAGAAATCCAAATCCCCCCTAACCCCCCTTTTGCAAAGGGGGGAACTGCCGCGCCCTTGAACGAAGCACACCCCCCTTTGAAAAAGGGGGGCAGGGGGGATTTGATCGAAGCCGCCGCCCAGGCCGTCCTCGACACCCGCGCCCTCTATATGAACCCTTCTCCCTCCGGGGGAAGGGCAGGGGATGGGGGAGCCACCCTGGCCGATCTCTACGACCCGCTCAGCATGCCGCCCGCGCTGCTTAAGGCGCATCAGGCGCTGGATAAGGCGGTTGACGCCGCCTATGGCAAAAGCGGCTTCAAAACCGAAGCCGAGCGCGTGGCGTTTCTGTTCGAGCGCTATCAGCAACTCACGTCCTTGCTCCCGGCAGCGTCTAGCGGAAAAACCAGAAAACCACGCCAGCGGGGAGAAAACACATGAGCGACATCGTCATTTACGAAGCCGAAAATGGAGCCGTGTCCGTCAAGCTGGCGCAGGAAACCGTCTGGTTGACGCAGCGTCAATTGGCCGAGCTACTAGGCACCACGCCCGAAAACATTTTGATGCACCTGCGCAACATCTACAGCGACGAAGAGCTGAGCGCCGAGGCAACTGCTAAGGATTTCTTAGCAGTTCAAACCGAAGGCAAGCGGCAGGTGCAGCGCCAACTCAAACACTACAACATGAACATGCTGGCACCGAGCTTGTAACGTGTAAGCATACAGACTACAATTTGCCATGATTAAAAACTTCCGCCATGCCGGGCTTCAGGTTTTCTATGAAACAGGCTCCAAAGCGGGTATCCGCCCGGATCATGCGCCACGCTTGAAGCGCATTCTCGGCGTTCTGGATGCGGCTCTGGTCATCGGGCAAGTCGATGTGCCGGGGTTCAGGCTTCACAAGCTCAGCGGGGTTCTGAACGGCTTCTGGTCGGTAACGGTGAGCGGGAACTGGCGCGTCATTTTTCGCTTCGAAAACGGGGAAGTTGAACTCGTGGATTATCTGGACTATCACTAGGAGCACACCATGCGTATGCACAATCCGCCCCATCCGGGCGAAATTCTGAAAGAGGATGTGCTGCCGGAACTCGGTCTCACCGTGGGAGAGCTGGCTGCTCACCTGGGCTTATCCCGGCCTCACCTTTCCAGGTTATTGAACCAGCATGCCGGAATCACGGCTGAAATGGACATCAAAATTTCCGAAGCGCTCGGCCAGCCTCCCGGTTTGTGGCTGCGCATGCAGGCAAGCTACGATCTCTGGCAAGCGGAACAACGCCCCCGCCAGCATGTGGCGCCACTGCGCGTGGCAGCCTGAGGTTGAAACCGCTCCACGCCTGGCTGCTGGCCGCACGCCCCAAGACGCTCTCGGTTTCTTTTGCGCCGGTACTGGCCGGCACCACGCTGGCCTGGCTGGAAACAGCCACGGTGCTATGGCTGCCCGCTTCCGTGGCGCTGGTCGCGGCGCTGCTGATCCAGATCGGCACCAATCTGCACAATGATGCGGCGGATTTCGCGCGCGGCGCGGATACGCCGGAGCGGCTGGGCCCGGCCCGGGCGGTGGCGTCCGGCTGGCTGACCGCACGCCAGGCCGAAATGGCGGCGATTGGCTGCTTTGCCCTGGCATTTGTCTGCGGCATTTATCTTGTCTGGCATGGTGGCTGGCCGATTGTGCTGCTTGGCCTGGCGGCGCTGGCTTCCGGCTGGGCCTATACCGGCGGCCCTCGCCCGCTGGCCTATACCGGGCTGGGAGAGGTGTTCGTGTATCTCTTTTTTGGGCTCGGGGCGGTGATGGGGAGCTTCTATCTACAGACTTTCCGCCTTGACTGGGCCGCTTTCATCGCCGCCTCAATGCTTGGCATGCTGGCGGCAGCGGTGATCGTGGTCAACAACTACCGCGATCTGGACAAGGATAGGGAGGTCGGCAAAAACACCCTGGCGGTGCGCCTGGGACGCGGGCGCAGCCAGATCGAATATGGCCTGCTGCTATTTCTGCCCTATCTCCTGATGCCGGTACTGTCCAATCTGACCGGCATGCAGTGGGGCGCGGCTTTGCCCTTCCTGTCCCTGCCCTGGGCCATGCGCTTGCTGCAGCGTTTTGCCACCGAGCCAGTGGGCCCGGTTTTCAACCAGATTCTGGCCCAGACGGCGCAATTACAGCTGCTGTTTGGTGTTCTGTTAAGTATGGGAATGATGTTATGAAACTCGTGATTTTTGTGCTGCTGGCCCTGTGCCTTTCTCCGGGTGTCCGGGCAGCGGACGGGATTTCTTCGGCGCCGCTGTACCAGGCGTCTTTCAATAATCTGGCGGGCCAGCCATTCGCGCTGGAGCAGCTCAGGGGCAAGGTGGCGGTGATCAACTTCTGGGCGACCTGGTGTCCGCCCTGCCGCAAGGAAATTCCGGACCTGATAGAAGCACAGGAGCAATACCGCGAGCGTGGCGTGGCTTTTCTCGGCATTGCGGTGGAGGACAACAACGCACTGGTGCAGGACTTTGCCCGCACCTATGGCATCAACTACCCCCTGGTGACCGGCAAGGAGCGGGGCATCGCCCTGATGCAGAAGCTGGGCAACCAGGTGGCGGGCCTGCCCTTCACCCTGGTGCTCGACGCACAGGGCAATATTGTCGACACCCGCCGCGGGCCAATGAGCGCCGCACGCATCGAGCAGGCATTGCAGGCGGCACTCGCAAGTACTGAGCAGGCTGGTGCGGATACGCGCTAGCCGGATCATCCCCTATCACCTGCCGTTACGGGCAGAGTGGGCCAGCGCGCAGGGCGGTTTCACCACGCGGCATGGCTGGCTGTTGCGGCTGGAAACCGATGCGGGCCTGACCGGCTGGGGCGATTGCGCCCCTCTGCCGGCGCACGATGCCAGAAAAGAACTGGAAGCACTGGCGCGAGCCCTGACGGGCATGGGTATGGAAGCAGCCCGGCACTGCCTGCTCCCCGCCCGCCTGCACCCCGCCGTGCGCTGCGCAGCCGATGTGGCACTCGGCGACCTGGCCGCGCAGCAGGCCGGTCAGCCCCTGGCGTGCTGGCTGGCTCTTGATGCCGCGCAGCGGGTGCGCTGCAATGCCGCCCTGGGCGCCCTGGATGCGGGTACGCTGCCGCGCGCTCTGGCTGCCATCGCCGAGGGTTTTGAGGTGCTCAAATTGAAAGTCGGCATGGCGCCTGTCGAGCATGAACTGGCCATGCTGCGGCGGCTGTCCGCGGATCTGCCGGCAGGCATCGCGCTGCGCCTGGATGCCAATCGCGCCTGGAACATGGCGGATGCCCGGCGCTTTATCGCGGGCATGGCCGACCTGCCGCTGGATATGCTGGAAGAGCCGCTGGCACAGCCCGGCCTGACCGGTCTCGCAACCCTGCAGGCGCAGACTGCAATCCCGCTGGCACTGGATGAATCCCTGCCTGACCTGAACCTGGAACGGGTGCTTTCCGCTGCGCCGGTGCAGCGTTTGGTGCTCAAACCCATGCTTCTGGGCGGCTTGCAGATTGCGCTGGAGACGGCGCAACGGGCACGCAAGGCCGGCATGGCCTGCGTGGTGACCACCAGCGTGGACAGCGCTGCTGGCACCCTCGCCGCGCTGCATCTTGCCGCGGCCTTGAACAATGGCCTGCATCACGGCCTTGCCACTTCGAGCTGGCTGAAACAGGATGTCGGCTGCGCGCCGCGTCCCGAACGCGGTGCGCTGATAGTGGGCATAAGACCCGGACTTGGCTTTATACCCGGGATTGAAAAGCCGCATTGCCCCCCTCTTTCGCCTTGACCATCAGCCGCGCATTCTTCAAGGACCCAGGTTTATTTCTTCCAAAATGAACCTTGCCACGATTTTCCAATCGAATTTTTCTTTCCGGAGGAAAATCTGATGTACCTCGACAAAATTCACTCATTTCAAACCGGTGT
This sequence comes from Sulfuricella sp., assembly GCA_041651995.1. Lineage (NCBI taxonomy): Bacteria > Pseudomonadati > Pseudomonadota > Betaproteobacteria > Nitrosomonadales > Sulfuricellaceae > Sulfuricella > Sulfuricella sp. The sequence goes on from JBAZID010000001.1 coordinate 441,189, forward strand.
CAGCCTCGAAATCTCGACCTCGGCGATTCGGGACCTGATTGCGGATTCCACGGAGAGGGCGCGTTTCCTCGAACTTGTCCAGATAAAACGGCCAGAGGATATCCACGCCTACCTGACCGTGACCGTTCACCAGGGCGCGGGCGGGCTGATGAAGAGACGAAGCCGCTGGGCGCGCGATATCAGGAACGACATCCTTGCCGGCAAAGCGGTGCCCTACGAGCGCTTCACCAAGCTTTTCTGGCGCGACATCGATGAGGAAGACCTGGATGGCGATGAATGGCACCAGCATTTCGCCAGCGCGGGATTCGCCGGCGAAATCACCGGCTTGCTCGACAAAATCCGCTCTGCGCAAAGAGCTTTGCGCTTGAGCAACGATGTCCTGATACGGATGAACTGGGATTTCCTGAGCAGGGTTATACTCCCAAAGGATCAACCGGCATTCTAGGGCGTTTCCTGGCACAGGGAATTTTGGCATGAATCATTCATACGTTTTCGAGGTGCGCCTGCACGACGTGGATCACGCCGGCGTGATGTTTTTCGCACGCCTGTTTGTCCATGCGCACGATGCCTATGAAGCGTTCATGGCTCATCTGGGCCTGGATCTCTGCGCCATGATCAGTGCCGGTGAGCGGCTGCCGGTTGTTCATGCCGACGCGGATTACTTCCAGCCGCTGCGTCACGGGGAGCAGATCACCGTGATCCTGGAAATCGAAGCCCTGGGTGAAACCTCATTTTCCGTAGTTTATGCATTTCAAACCGCCGCGGGCCTGCTTGCCAGGGTCCGCACCGTGCATGTTTATCTCGACCCCCACGTCAATACCGCCGGCAAATTGCCACCATCCCTCCGTCATTTACTCCAGCCCTACTGCAAAGAATTGACTTCCTGACCCTATTCCCGGCAATTCCGCCCAACCAGGCGAACGTTCAAGAACGCATCAATTCTTGACCTGAATCAAGGAGTGGGTGTCTAATGGCGGACATAATGCTGTGACAAAATGTCGCACTGCATTTAGTAATGCAGAACCGTCAAGAAGTTCAACTTAAAAAAGGAGCCTAAAAGATGAAACCGTTCAGTCTACGAACGACATCGCTGCTGGTTGCAGCTGGATTGGGGCTGGGGGCTGCGAGCAGCGCCTGGGCCGCCGAGTCACTGCAGGATGTCATGAAGCGCCGCGGCCTGTCGCAACAGGACCTGCTGGCAGCATCCAAAACCTACGTCCCCACCGGCAAGCGCGATGATTTCATTGCCTTCAGCTCCGGCGGTCAGTCTGGCCAGGTGATCGTGTATGGCATTCCGTCCATGCGCATCCTGAAATACATCGGCGTGTTCACGCCTGAGCCATGGCAGGGTTACGGCTTCGATGAAAGCTCGAAGAAAGTACTGCGTCAAGGCAATATCGACGGCAAGGAAATCAACTGGGGCGACACCCACCACCCGGCACTTTCCGAAACCAACGGCAAGTATGACGGCCAGTTCCTGTTCATCAACGACAAGGCCAACCCGCGTCTGGCAGTGATCGACCTGCGCGATTTCGAAACCAAGCAGATCGTGGTCAACCCGATTTACAAATCGGAGCACGGTGGCGCTTTCGTTACCCCGAACAGCGAATACGTAATCGAAGCCGCTCAGTACGCAACCCCGCTGTCGAACAAGAAATTTGTTCCGCTGGAGCGCTTCAACGAAGAATACCGCGGCGGCGTGACTTACTGGAAATTCGACCGCAAGGAAGGCAAGCTCGATCCCAAGCAGTCCTTCTCCCTCGAATTGCCACCGTATAGCCAGGACTTGTCCGATGCCGGCAAACTGGTATCCGACGGCTGGTCCTTCACCAACTCCTTCTGTACCGAGCGTTATGTTGGCGGTATCGAAAAAGGCCGCCCACCTTATGAAGCCGGTTGCTCTGCAAAAGACACCGACTACATGCACGTGATCAACTGGAAAAAAGCCGCCGAGCTGGTCAAGGCAGGCAAAGCCAAGAAGATCAACGGACACAACGTGCTGATGATGGAAACCTCGATCAAGGAAGGCATCCTGTTCCTGATTCCTGAACCAAAGAGCCCGCACGGCGTGGACGTAACTCCAGACGGCAAGTTCATCACCGTTTCCGGCAAACTGGACACCCACGTTTCCGTGTTCAGCTTCGAGAAAATCCAGGCTGCAATCAAGGCTGGCAAGTTCGAGAGCAAGGATCCCTACGGCATCCCTGTGATCGCCATGCAGGACGCACTGCACAAGCAGGTTCAACTGGGTCTGGGCCCTTTGCATACCCAGTATGACTCCAAGCAGTGCGTGGCCTACACCTCCCTGTATGTGGATTCACAGGTAGCAAAGTGGAACTACTGCGAAGGCAAGGTACTGGACAAGCTCTCCATCCATTACAACATCGGTCACTTGATGACCATGGAAGGCGACTCGGCAGATCCTAAAGGCCGTTACCTGGTGGCGCTGAACAAGCTGTCCATCGATCGTTTCAATCCGGTTGGTCCTCTGCATCCGCAAAACCACCAGTTGATCGACATTGCCAACGACAAGATGCAACTCCTGTACGACATGCCTTTGCCGCTGGGTGAGCCGCACTATGTAGTAGCCATCGATGCAAAAACGCTCAAGCCAGGTATCCGTTACAAAGTGGGTACTGACAGCCGTACCGACAAGCCGCACCCAGGCATGGTACGCGCAGGTGAAGAGAAGACCGTAAGGAAAGGCAACAAGGTCGAAGTATTCGGCACCTTGATCCGTTCGCACATCACACCTGAAACCATTGAAGTTGAAGTGGGCGACGAAGTTACCGTCAACCTGACCAACCTTGAGCGCGCTCAGGACGAAACCCACGGCTTCGCGGTGAGCACCTACAACGTGCATGCTTCGATCGAACCGGGCAAGACCGTTCAGGTGAAGTTCAAGGCTGACAAGGAAGGTGTGTATCCTTACTACTGCACCGAGTTCTGCTCCGCGCTGCACCTGGAGATGCAAGGTTACCTGCTGGTCAAGCCTAAGGGTTACAAGGAAGTCAAGGTTGCTGACGCAAAAGCCGTTTACACCAAGGCTGACTACGACAAGCAAGTCAAGACCAACGTAGAAACCCAGGCCGTGATCGACAGCGTGGTGGGTTACATCACCAGCGTCAACTACAAGGACTTCCCACCGGTAGTTGCACTGGTTGAAGACGCTACCGACCAGCTCAACAAAGCGCAGGAAGCCAAGGCCAAGATGGAAGAAGCTGCCAAGAAGAGCGATTGGCAGAATGCAACCCTCTGGGCTGGCCAGTGGTGGCAGTACCAGGTCAAGGCTGCTGACATCGGTCTGCGTGCCAAGACTTTCCTGGAACAGAATGGCGCCAAGAAAGTGAAATAAGTAACAGGTAATACCTGAAGTAGCGGGGAGCATGATGCTCCCCGTTGCTTTTTCAGACACCGAATAATTGATTCATATCAATGTTTGTGGCGCGGCTAAGCTATATTGTTTATAGTGTGGTTAATTTTGTTTTAATATTTTCCTAAAGGAGGAACGCTGCAATGAAAATGAAGACCCTGATGACGCTATGTGCCCTGCCAATGGCGCTTGCCGCAATACCGGCCCATGCACTGGATGGTGCCAAGCTGTATGCGGAAAAGACCTGCTCCGCTTGCCACGGCAAGGACGGCAAAAAGACACTGATGCCTGACTATCCGAAAATTGCCGGCCAGAATCTCAAGTACATTGAAAAACAAATGGCGGACATCAAGAGCGGTACGCGTGCCAACGGTAACAGCGCAGCCATGAAGGGCGTGATGGTCATCGTGAGCGATGAAGAGATCAAAGCAATTGCCGAGTATGTTTCAAAGCTGAAACCCTAAGCTTCGGCGCTTGGGCAGGAAAATGCCCGTAATTACCGTTTAATCGAATCAAGAAAGGAAACCAAATGAAAAAAAGCTTAGCAATAGCAATCGCACTGGTACTGGCACCAACTATCGCACTGGCAAGCGCCCCTGCACCAAAGAAAGAGGGTATCGAAGGCAAGGGTTATGTATGGAACGCCCAGGAAGGCGAGAAAATTGAAGCGTTGCACAAAAAGGGCGACGTTAAAGCCGGCCAGGAAGCCTATGAAGTCTGCGGCGCCTGCCACCTGCCATCCGGCGCAGGCCGCCCCGATGGTACTTTCCCGCAACTGGCTGGTCAGCACACCACCGTAGTCATCAAGCAGATGGCTGACATTCGTGCCGGCCTGCGCGACAACCCTACCATGTATCCATTCGCCCAGACCCTGACCGACGCGCAGGAACTGGCGGACGTGGCGGCTTATATCGAGAAACTGTGTATCCCGGTTGACCATGGCAAATATGAAGGTGCTGATGCCGCCATGCAGGTTGCCAAGGGCAAGGACCTCTACGAGAAGCAATGCCAGGAATGCCACGGCAAGAATGGCGAAGGCAACAAGGAAAAATTCTACCCAGTGATCGCCGGCCAGCATTACAAGTATCTGCTGCGCCAGATGACCGAGATCCGTGACGGGCACCGCCGCAATGCCAACCCTGACATGGTGAAGATCATCAAGCCTTACACCAACGAGCAACTGGTAGCGATTTCCGCTTACCAGTCGAGCATGACAATGCCGGGCGCAATGTGTAAAGGCGGCAAAGCCAAGAAGAAGTAATCTCCACTTCGGGACGGAAGCGAGACACGCTTCCGCTCCCCGTTGCCTGGAAGCAGCACCAAATATCAGAGAAGGGATGCCGGCCCGCACGGCAATCCACTTCCACGGAGGCGAGGCGACCTGTTTTAACGCTTGAAGCCTAACGAGAGATAAAAAATGAACAGTCCGCAAAAACAGATGACGCAAGTCAGAATACTAACCCTTATTGCCCTTGTTCTGATGATAGGGGCCTATTTCAGCCCGATCTGGTGGGTATCGCTAACCGCCCCGAACTACCCCAAGGAAGCCTTCCCGGACGGCATCCGCATACATTTCCACTTTGATGGTGTTTACAACGGCTGCAAAGCGCCTGCTGAATCCACGCGGATGGCTCAGGAAACCATTCAGGCCGATCTTGGCGACGATCTGTCGCACCGCGATGGCTCTTCTTCGACCGGAGAGCAAGAGGTAGGCCTCGATTGCGTGCATGAAATGAACACCATCAACCACTACGTAGGCATGTACCCCATTCTCACCGGCTCCCCGGTTGAACTCCGCCTGGCCAAATTCATCTTCGGCTTCATGGCCGTGATGCTGCTTGGTTTCATGATGGCGCAACGCAGGATGCGAATTATCGTCCTTGGGGCAGGCTTTGCCGCCGTGAGCGCCTGGATGGTGACTGACCAGCTCGTGCTGGGAAATCTGGACAAATTTGCCGTGGTTTATCACGATGCCGCAGCCACTTTTTTCAATCAACCCGAGGTGCTGAGCCGCTGGGTAGCGAATCTGAAAATGGCCACCCAGGTTTCGATTGGCGGGCTGATTGTTGCCATGGTGATTCTTCTGCTTGGCGTATGGAAAATTCGTGGCTTCACCCTGATTCTGGCGCTGGTTCCAGCATTGTTGCCGGTTTTCTTCGTGCTGGATTATGCCGGCTGGCTGTGGTTCTTCGGCCACAATCTGCATCCCTGGGGCGCATTTACCGTCAAGCCGTTCATGCCGACCGTATTTGGTGAAGGCAAAGTGGCTCAATTCAGCACCTATTCCTATCCCTACTACGGATATGCAATGCTGCTGGGCACCAGTGCGGCAAGTTTGCTTGCCCTGCTGATCCGCCGCAAGCAGATGCGCGAACAGCCAGGCACTGACTAGGTGAATCCCAGGAGTTTCTGTGCGGCAAACTCCTGCCGCACAGAAATGGACTTTATCCAGAATCTGTTCCGAGTTTCATCTATGTCTACAGACCAATCTGTTTGTAAAAGACGTCCCCATATCGAGGGTGTGAATTAGCCATGAGGTTGTGGGGATTATTTTTTCTGTTATTGCTACCGGCGATACCGCTGACCGGGCTGTGCAGCGACGTGATTGGCGGTGACGATGAAGCAGAAAGAAGCGTCGGCCTGAGCGCCGACATGAACAACATGCCACGCGTTGATGTCGACAAACCGGTGCACCTGGTTCCGCTTTATCTGCGCGACAAACGAATCCACGGACTTCGGCCTTTTCAGGAACTGGTGGATGCCGCGCCCGCCGGTTCCATACTGCGCCCCAAGCCTGGCAATTACTCCGGCCCGGTGCATCTTACCAAGCCGCTGACAATCGATGGCGGCGGCAAAGTCAGCATCGATGGAGGCAACAAGAGCACGGTGTTCGTGGTTGAAACCAATGGTGTCACACTGCGCGGACTGCACCTCAAGGGGTCGGGAAGCTCGCACGATAGCGACGATGCCTGCCTGAATGTGCGCGGCCACCACAATCTGATCGAAAACAATGTTATTGATGACTGCCTTTTCGGTATCGACCTGAAACAGTCCAACAACAATACGGTGCGCGGCAATCGCATCCGTTCCAAACCGGCGGATCTGGGCGTGCGGGGGGATGGCTTGCGCCTGTGGTACAGCATGAACAACCGCATCGAAAAAAATCAGGTGGTTGATTCGCGCGACATGGTGGTTTGGTACTCCAATGGCAACAAGTTTTACCATAATTACGGGGCGCGCAGCCGTTACTCGATCCATTTCATGTTCGCCCACAACAACGTGGTAGAAAGCAACCGGTTTTACGATAACGCGGTGGGCGTATACCTGATGTACAGCGATCATTCGCTGGTGCGCAACAACGTGATTTCGCATGCCACCGGCGCAACCGGAATGGGCATCGGCTTCAAGGAAGCAAGCGACGCACTGCTCGAAGGCAATGAGATCATCTATTGCGCGCTCGGCCTGTCGGCGGACCTGTCTCCCTTCCAGCCTGACAGCAAGATCATCCTGAAGAACAATCGGCTTGCCTACAACGGAATCGCCATTGCCTTCAACAGCGACCTTGCCGGCTATGAAGTCGTGGGCAACAGCTTCGAAGGCAATATTTCCACCCTTTCCGTAGGCGGAGCCGGGTCGGGCCAGCGCAATACCTGGCGCGGGAATTTCTGGGATGAATACGAGGGATTCGACCGCAATAACGACGGCATCGGTGATACTTCCTATGAGTTGTATGACTATGCGGACCGCTTATGGATGGAAATCCCGCAGGCACGTTTTTTCAAGATATCGCCTGCGCTTGAGGTACTTGATTTCCTTGAACGTCTGGCGCCGTTTTCAAGCCCGACCCTGTTGCTTAAAGATGAAAAACCACTGTTTAACAGTCCCTGGAAGCGGGGTAAAAAATGAATACCGAGAAGCCAAAGCCAAGCAATCCCCTGATCAACAAGCGCAAGCTGGAAGCCCGGCGGCGCTTTCTGCGCTCGATTGTTCTGGGCACAGCGATACTGGGCATTTCCACTGTAGGCTACATCCCGGTGGCCCGGGCATGGAAACAGCGCATGCGACCGCCAGGCGCGCTGGAAGAGGCGGATTTCCTTTCGTCCTGCATCAAGTGCGGACAGTGTGTCCAGGTTTGTCCCGTACAGGCGATCAAGCTTGACGATCTCGATCAGGGCTTCGGCGTCGGGGTGCCTTATATCGATTCGCGCAGCCAGGCTTGCGATTTCTCCTGCGATGCGGTGCAGTGCATTCTGGCCTGCCCCACCGGTTCGCTGGCCTACGACAAACCCGGTTTTCTGCCAACCCGCGGCGAGATGGTCATGGCGAACCCGCCCATCCTGCTTGCCAAGGAAAAAGACCCCGAACCGACTTTGAACCTGAAGGAACGCACCGGGCTTGCCGTACTGGTCCGGCCGGAGAATTGCCTGGCCCGGCAAGGGAAAGGCATCAAGGGCGCAGCACGGGGAGCAGCATTCGAGGGAACGATGCGATTCATGGAAGTGGACCGCTGGAAACCCATCCCCCTGCGTGATCATCCCTACGATCTGGAACTTTGCGACCTGTGCGTGCGCACCTGTCCGATCAAGGGCGCGATCTCACTTGAAACCGTGGTCGAAAAAGGCGTTTCGATCAAAACACCCGTGGTACACGAGCCATGTGTCGGTTGCGGGGTATGCGAAATGGTGTGTCCGCCAGAGACTGCGGCCATCGTGGTTGAAGCGCGCAAAGGGTGGAGTGTCTGATGAATAAATACCTTGAATCGGCACGGGTAATGCTGGGTGGCGATCCGCGCAAACCGGAGCCAGTCGAATACACCGAAGAAGCCAAGACCATACATTTCTACAAGAAAAACGAGAAGCTGGATTTCGAGGCATTGAAGCTCGAGGCGCGTGAGCACCAGAAGAAACATGTCTGGCTCAAGCGCCGCTGGATTACGCTGCTTGCAATCAACCTTCTGTTCACCGTGTCCTTCTGGCTCGACATCCAGATACTGGAAGGCGCGCTGACCGCATCGCGCCTGCTGGGCTTTCACCTGATAGACCTGAATTCCGCCCTGCAGGTGATGCTGGCGCACAAGCACATCATCGTGAACCTGCTGATCGGCACCGGTACGGTTTTTGTTCTGTGGCTGCTGCTGGGCGGACGCACCTTCTGCTCCTGGGTCTGCCCCTACCATTTCCTGGCGGAAAATGCGGAACGGCTGCATGTGTATCTGGTGGAAAAAAAGAAGATTACCGACCATGCTTTTCATCGCGGCGTACGCACGGTGTTCTGGGTGTTGTTTGCCCTGATGGCGCTCATCACCGGCTACACCGTATTTGAAGCCATCTCGCCAACCGGCATCGTCAGCCGGGCCCTGATCTACGGCCCGGGACTGGCGCTGGGCTGGGTACTTTTGCTGTTGCTGTTCGAGGTGTTCTACTCGCGCCGCGCCTGGTGCCGCTACGTCTGCCCGATTGGTCTGACCTATGGCATAACCGGCGTGTTTTCACCCTTGCATGTGACCTACAAACTGGCCAATTGCCATCATGAAGGCGAATGCCGCAAGGTCTGCGAAGTGCCGCACGTGCTCGATTGCATCGTCAAGGGGCGCGCGCCGGCGGCCCAGCTGGACATCGGTGCGGACTGCACCCGCTGCGGCATGTGCATCGATGTCTGCCCAAGCGGCGCCTTGAGTTTCGAAATCAAGGGTCTTAGAAAACTGATGTAAAAATCAAGCAGTCAGCGGTCAGCGGGGGTATTGCTGAAAGTTGGAAGCTGACAGCTGATTGCCAAATGCCGAAAGCCAAAAAATGATCGAATTCAAGAAAGTTTCCAAAACCTTCAAGCGCAACCGCGTTCTGGATGAGCTCGAACTCTCTATCATGCCGGGCGAGCGCATCGCGCTGGTGGGTTCCAACGGCGCCGGGAAAACCACCCTGATTCGCTGCCTGCTGGGCGAATACACTTACGATGGCAGCGTGTCGGTGCAAGGACTGGCCCCGCGCCCTAACCGGCAGCAGGTGCTCGGGAAAATAGGCTTCGTGCCCCAGTTGCCGCCACCGCTAAAAATGCCGGTGGGGCAGTTGCTGACTTTTTCAGCCGCGGTGTGCAACAGCGAAAAACAACGCATGGAAGAAATTGCCCGGCGCCTTGGCCTGGATCTGGACAAGATGAAATCCCAGCCTTTCGTCAAACTCTCCGGCGGGCAGAAACAGAAACTGCTGATCTCCATTGCCCTGGGACGCGACAGCAACATCCTGATCATGGATGAACCCGCCGCCAACCTCGACCCGGAAGCACGCCAGATTTTCTTTGGTCTGCTGGCCGAGCGTCTGGAAAACACCACCATGCTGATTTCCAGCCACCGCCTGGATGAAGTTTCGGCGCTGGTCAATCGCGTGATCGAGCTGGACCGTGGCAAGGTAGTGCTGGATGATCGCGTGGCGGACGATGTTTCCCTGACCGGCATGCTGGCCTGCCGCCTGAGTTTGCGACGTACCGAGGAGTCCATTTCCAAAGCGCTGCTAGGCTGGAATTTCCAGGATATCGGCAACGGACTGGAATGGCAGGGCAGCGTGGCCGGACCGGATCGGCTGCGCTTTATCGGGATGCTGTCTCGCTATGTCGGCATTCTGACCAAGATCAGCCTCGATGAAAATGTTGGGGAGCAAGCGTGAGCCATCTGCCCAGGCTGGCCGCCATGGCGCTGTTGCTGGGCTTGCTGGGCGCCTGCCAGCAGGAACCAAAAACCGGGCCGGTGGATGTCAAATGGGACCGCGACACCTGCGTACGCTGCAACATGGCCCTGAGCGACAAGCGTTATGCCGCCCAGGTACGCGGCGGACCGAAGCATCAGGCTTACAAGTTCGACGACTTCGGCTGCGTGGTGTTCTGGCTCAAGGACAAGCCCTGGGCCGATGATCCGGCCACCGAGATCTGGGTCATGGACATGCGCTCCAACAAGTGGATTGAGGCTCGCACAGCCTGGTATATACCCAACAAGATGACGCCCATGGCTTACGGCTTCGGCGCGGTGGCGCTGCCGGAGCCGGGCAGCGTGAATTACGAGGAAGCCAGAAAACAGGTTCTGGCAAAAGGGAAATAGCATTAAAAGCGATTAACCACGGAGAACACGGAGGGCACTGAGAAAGACGAGTATTGCTGCTGTGACTCCGTGTTCTCCGTGCGCTCCGTGGTTCGAATCATTGTCTTGGGAAATTTGAATGAAAAACTTATGGCTTACCGCCAAACTCGATGTGGTTGAATCGCTGCGCGCGCGCTGGTTCATGATCTATAGCCTGGTATTCGGCGGCATTGTCGCCATGCTGTTCGCCTTCGGCCTGACCGAATCGCGCGTGCTGGGCTTTATCGGGCTGTCGCGCCTGCTGGTGACCTATATCCAGCTGTGCATGGCCATCCTGCCCATTTTCGTGCTCATTTCCACCGTGCGCTCGGTCGCGGGCGACCGCGAGGCAGGCGTGTTCGAATATCTGCTTTCCCTGCCGGTATCGCTGGGCGCCTGGTTCTGGGGCAAGCTGCTGGGGCGCTACCTCGTGGTCTTCCTGCCGGTGTTCCTGGCCATGCTGGGTGCTGCATTATGGTCGCTGGTGCAGAACATCGAAGTCCCCTGGAACATGTTCCTCTACTACACCGGATTGCTGGCCGCGATGGCATGGTGTTTTCTCGGCATCGCCATGCTGATCTCCACCCTGGCGCGGTCCACCGACGTGGCCCAGGGCGCCGCCTTCGTCGTATGGCTAGCGATGCTGCTGTTCCTCGACCTGATCCTGCTGGGCGTGATGATCCAGGGCCATGCCGCTCCCGAAGTGGCCGTCATGGTCGCGCTGGCCAACCCGCTCCAGGTATTCCGCACCGCCGCGCTGATGCTGTTCGATCCGCAATTGATCGTACTGGGGCCGGCTGCCTACGTGATCATGGACACGATGGGAACAACCGGTTTCATGATCTACGGCCTGGTTTACCCTTTTGTCATCGGCACCCTGTGCGCAACCGCCGGCTACTTCACGTTCCGTCGCGGCGACCTGCCGTGAGTAGCTGTCAGCGGTGGTTTTGCTGAAAGCTGATCGCTGATGGCTGACCGCTACGATATTTCACGCACATTCGGCAATCAGAGCGTCGCCGAGGACGAGCGCACCCGTCTGATCCGGCGCGTATTCACCAGCGTGGCGCCGCGCTACGACCTGATGAACGACCTCATGAGCATGGGCATCCACCGGCTGTGGAAGCGGCGCCTGGCGCGCGAAGCCGCTGCGCTGCCGGGACAGCTCGTGGTGGATCTCGCGGGTGGCACGGGTGATGTAGCCGCGCTCATGGCCGCGGGCGGGGCGGAAATCATGGTGTGCGATCCCAGCCTGGCGATGATGAATGCCGGCCGCATGGGCAAACCTTCTGCCTTACGCTGGCTGGCAGGCACAGGGGAACGCATTCCCCTGGCAGACAACACGGTGGATACCATGACCATCGCCTTCGGCATCCGCAACGTCACCAGCCTGGACGATGCGCTGAAGGAAGCACTGCGGGTGCTCAAGCCCGGAGGCCGCTTCCTGTGCCTGGAATTCTCCCGCCCCTGGGCGCCCATCAAGCCTTTCTACGACCTCTTTTCCTTCACCGTGATACCCCGCCTCGGCGCCTGGGTGGCGCGCGACCCGGAAGCCTACACCTACCTGATCGAATCCATCCGCCGCTTTCCGGATCAGCAGGAAATGAAACGCATCATGGAACGGGCCGGTTTTACCACGGTGAACTACCGTAACCTGTCCTTCGGCATCGCCTGCCTGCATCGTGGCAGCAAACCCTTCTGAACCATGAAGTCCCTGCTCACCCGCTGGCTTGAGCGTGCCGCAGCAAGCGAGCCGGACGCCCCGGCGCTGATGGTGGAGGGCCAGATTTTCAGTTATTCGGCCCTCTTGTCGGCCAGGCCGGACTGCCTGCCGGAACGCCTGGCAATGTTGCTAAAACAGGCGGAACTGCCCGGCAGCGCCGAGTTGCTTGTCGCCACCAGCGGCAGCACGGGCGAGCCCAAACAGGTGATGCTGAGCGCGGCCAATCTGGAGGCATCGGTGCGAGCCAGCCGCAGCCGGATTCCACTGGAACCGGGCGATATCTGGCTGGCCTGCCTGCCTTTTCATCACATCGGCGGCATCGCCATTTTTTACCGCTGCACGGAAGCGGCCGCCACCGTACTTGTGCACCAGGGGTTTGATGCGGCGCGGGTGAGAGAGGACATGGAACACCATGGCGTGACCCATATCTCCCTGGTGCCGGCCATGCTCGCCCGCCTGCTGGAAACCGGCCCGCCGCCGCTACAGTTGAAATATGCCCTGATCGGCGGCGGCCCTTTATCGGCAAATCTGGCGCAGCGGGCACATCAGGCAGGCTGGCCCATCTGTCCCAGCTACGGCATGAGCGAAGCTGCCTCGCAGATAGCAACGCTGGCCGCATTTCCAGGCGACTGGTGCGAGGGCATGGCCGGCCCGCCGCTGCCGGGAATAAGCGTAGAAATCATTGATAAAAACGGACAGCCGGTAAAGGGTGAAGGCCGCATCCGCGTGCGTGGACCCAGCGTGATGAGGGGGTATGCCAATCCCGCGCATGAGGCCGGCCATGGCCTGCTTGATGGCTGGTTTGTCAGCGGCGACCGGGGCTATTTCGATGAACGCGGCAATCTGGTGGTATTGGGCCGCCACGACGACATGCTGGTGAGCGGGGGCGTCAATATCCACCCTGCCGAAGTGGAAGGCCTGCTGCTCACTTGCCCGGGCGTAAGCGATGTCGCGGTCACCGCCGTGAGCGACGAAGTGTGGGGCGACCGCCTTACCGCCCTGCTGGTTGGCAGCGTCACTTGCAACACAGTGCAGGACTGGTGCAGAAAACACCTCCCCAGTCATTTGCGCCCTCGCCGCTTCGTTGCCGTTGCCGCGCTGCCGCGCAATGCCATGGGCAAGCTGGAGCGGAAGCACTTGCCTGCACTGGCCCTTGCCGTGGAAAATCAGCCCCTAGGCCGAAACGTTTCCGCCCCGATGACCCGGACTTTCTGACGCAGATCGAAAACCGCCTCAAGGCCGTGCTGCAGCACGCGGAGAATACCGGCACCGGCCTCCTCAGCGTCACGCTGGCCGCACCCGAAATCCACTGCACCGGCTTGCCCGGCGCCTTTCATGAACTGTTTTACTGGAGCAGACCGGCCGCACAACATGAAATTCTGGGGCTAGGCGCGGCAGTGGCGTTCCGGGCTGAAGGCGAGGAACGCTGGTCCAGGCTGAGCGGGACATTCGATGATTGGCGCAAACACTGGCGCCATGAAGACGCCGATCATACCGGTCTGCATCCTCTTGCACTGGGCGGTTTTGCCTTTGCGGCGAAGCCGGACAGCCATGCATCACTGCCATCCGCGCAGCTGAGCGTGCCCGAACTGCTGCTGCGCCGGCAAGGTGAAACTTGTGCGCTGACATTCACTTTTCCTGCCCCCCCCGATGACGCAGCCACAGCCTCCGCCATTGCGCGCTTGCGCCAGCTGATGACTGCGCTTGTTCAGCAAGGCGATGCGCATGCGGCTGGCCCTTTACAGCGCCTCGACGACGCCCAGACTGATCAGGCATGGCTGGGGCGGGCCGCACAGGCCGTGCGCGATATTCGCAAGGGCAAGCTGGACAAGGTGGTATTGAGCCGCCGGGTATCGTTTCGCACCGGGCAGAACTTCGACCCGGCCCGGGCCATGGCGGATCTGGAACAGCATTATCCCTCGTGCACCCTGTTTGCCACAGGCACGGCGGATGGCGGCGTGTTCCTCGGCGCCAGCCCGGAAACCCTGGTGCGGCTACAGGACAGGGAAGTGTATTGCGATGCGCTCGCGGGCACGTCATGGGGCGAGGGGCAAGCCACGCCAGCCGCAGACCGGAAATTGCTCGCCGACGTGAAAAACGGACGCGAACATCGCTTGGTCGTGCAGGCCATCGCCGAGGCCTTGCGTCCACTGTGCGCCCGCCTGGAGGTTCCCAATGCCCCGCGGATTCTGCACCTTGGTCATTTGCGTCATTTGTGGAGCAGCTTGCGCGGCCGCGTGAAAACGGGGGTCAGCCTGCTTGATCTGCTGCAGCGCGTGCACCCCACCCCTGCTGTCGGCGGTTACCCGCGACAGGCCGCACTGGATTGGCTGACGCAGCAGGGCGAACAGCGCGAAGGCTGGTATACCGGCGCCATCGGCTGGCTGGATGCAAACGGGGATGGCGAATTTGCAGTGGCGCTGCGCTGTGCCCATCTTCAGGGAAAAGTGGCACACCTCTATGCCGGAGCAGGCATCGTGGCCGGCTCCGAACCGCAGCGGGAACTGGCCGAAACCGAAGCCAAGTTCGCTGCCATGCTGCATGCGCTAGGAGCCGGGCATGGCTGAAGCAGCCAGCGAAAACCTGGTCTGGGCCAGCCACCTGATCCATGGTCTGACCGCGGGCGGGGTGACGCATGCGGTGATTTCGCCCGGCTCGCGCTCCACGCCGCTGGCGCTGGCCTGTCTGCACCATACAGGTCTGAAAAACTGGATACAAGTGGACGAGCGCAGCGCCGCATTCTTTGCCCTGGGGCTGGCCAAGGCCTGCCGCCAACCCGTCATCCTGATCTGCACTTCCGGCTCGGCACCAGCCAACTGGTATCCCGCCGTGATCGAAGCGGACATGGGCGCAATTCCACTGATCCTGCTCAGCGCCGACCGCCCGGCCGAGTTGCGCAATTGCGGCGCCAACCAGTCCATAGACCAGATGCACCTCTTCGGCGGCCATGTGCGCGCCTTCCACGAGCTGCCTCCGGCCGATGTTCGACAGGAAATGCTGAAATATTTGCGCACGCTGACCGCGCGGGTGGCAGACCAGTGCCGCTGGCCCCTGCCCGGCCCGGTGCATGTCAACGTGCCGCTGCGCGAGCCGCTGGTACCCCTTGCTTCGGTACAAGCGGAAAGCATGGCACCTGTCATGGTCAGCCATCCGCTCCTGTCCCTGCCCGCCGAGGAAACCGCAACGCTGGCGCGCGAACTGGCGGGAAGAAAAGGCCTGATCGTGTGCGGCGGCGGAGATCATGGCCCCGGCTTCCCTGCGGCAGTCACCGCACTGGCTGGCAAACTGGCCTGCCCGGTGCTGGCCGATCCGCTTTCCGGCCTGCGCTTCGGCAGCCATGAGCAGGCATCCATCTTCTGCCGTTACGACGCTTTTTTGCGCCGCGGCAGTGCGCACGATAGCCTGCGCCCGGACTGGGTGCTGCGCTTCGGCGCCATGCCGGTCTCCAAAACCTTGCAGCAGTTTCTTGTGGCACAGCCGGGCATGGATCACATCGTGGTGGATGCGCACGGCCGCTGGCCCGATCCGCTGCATCAGGCCACGCGAGTCTTGAGGGCTGATCCCGCCGTATTGTGCCGTCAGCTGGAAATAGCGATCGAACTTGCCGCACCCGCATCCTGGCTGGCGTCATTTCAGGCCGGAGAGCAGCGAGCCGCCAGGCTGGCGCAGCAGGATGCGCCGCTGGAAGCCGGAGTGGTGCGTGCCATAGTGGACCTGCTACCCGATGGCGCTACACTTTTCAGCGGCAACTCCATGGCAATCCGCGATCTCGATACCTATTCCGGCAGCGGCGCCAAGCGGTTGCGGATCATTGGCAATCGCGGCGCGAGCGGCATCGACGGCAACGTCTCAACCGCCGCTGGCCTGGCAGCCGGCAGCAGCTCACCGGTGGTGGCGCTGCTCGGCGATCTGGCGTTCTATCACGATATGAACGGCCTGCTGGCCGCACGGGGACTGGATGTGGTATTTGTCGTGTGCAACAACGGCGGTGGCGGAATTTTCGAATATCTGCCGCAGTCTCGACTGGAGCATTTCGAGCGAGCCTGGCTGACGCCGCTCGGGCTGGATTTTGCCCATGCGGCCAGAATGTACGGGCTAGGCTATCAGAAGGTCAACCGGGCAGCGGATTTCCCTACGGCCCTGGCGGGTGCGCTCGCGGGCGGCGCGCATCTGATCGAGGTGATGGTTGAGCGGGAGGTCAGTGTAGCGCGCCATCAGGCTTACTGGGCGGCTGTGGCGGAGTAGGTTGCTGGCGCAGGTAGACCTGCCCCGTTTCGCTATCCACAAAGCGGATTTCCTCGAGCTGTCCGATCAGGTAACGCTTCCTCAGGGTGAGGTCCACCGGATCGGCAAAATCGGCTTTCCAGAACGTGTTGCTCTCGGAGTGATAAGGTGCTTTCAGACGAAACACGGCGAGCATTTTCAGATGCGCCCGCGCGGGGAGTCCAGAAGTCTTGATCCTGGCACCAAAACCGGCATCGTCATCCACCGCGCGCGGATAAAAATCATAGAGATTTTCGAAGGCCAGGAAATAGTCATAACGCCACACATTCCGGACTTCCAGCCTTTTCCCCGGATAAATTTCCACTTCAACCGGCCCGGCCTTTTCCTGCTGGGTGGATTTCAGGGGTAGAAACTTGACGCGGTAATAATCGCTACTTTCCGGATTGGCCAGCGGTTCCCAGCTCCATCCTTCCGCGACATTGTTGAATGCCATGCGGTACAGCAGCGTGAGCGTGCCGCTTGCCGCTTCAAAATCCATGCTGAAGCCGGGGCTGTTGTCGAGATCCACGGCAAAGGAAAAAGTCCGCCCATCCAGTTCCGCAAGGCGATCCGGCGCCATGCGGGAAAGCGTGTGGAACCATTCTTCAATATCCTGACCGGCATTGCCGCCGGGCAAGGGCTGATCCCCGCAAGCGAGGCAGGAAAACAGGCTAAGAAGCACCGCCAGAAATATCTTGCCCGCCATCCCGGTTTATTCCTGCGGCTGGATCGAAGTGAGATAGGCCAGAATGTCGCGGATATCCGTGTCCTTCAACTGGGCCAGGATGCCGCGTGAATCCTCTTCATCGTGCGGACGCTCGCCGTTGATATAGCCGGTAATCTGCTTCATGAGGTAATTGGTGTACTGCCCCACCAGCATCGGGAACGATCCCCGCCCCCCTCCGTCCTTGGCATGGCAGGAGGCACACTCCTTCTTGTAGACCTTGCCGCCATTCTCGATATCGCCTTCGGAGCGCCCGATGATCATGACTTTTTCCATCATCTGCAAACGGGTCAAACCATCCTCATCGCCCTTGAATACGGGGGGTTTGGTAGGTAGCTTGATGGATGCCAGATAGGCGGAAATGTTGTGGATATCCACATCCGATAAATCGCGTTCCTCTGTATAGGGGAACATTGGAAAGTTGATGCGCTTCCGGGCACGGAAACTTTCCAGCTGGCTTGCCAGGTATTTTTCCGACTGTCCGGCGAGCCGGGGATATTCGCCGCGCGAGCCGCCCTGGCCGAATTCGCCATGGCAAGTCGCGCAGACCCCCATCATGTCACGGGCGCTTTCCGCATCGAAAGCATTTGCTTCGAGGCTGGACATACCCAGCGCCAACGCGAAAAAACCCGCCAGAAATTTGCCGCTATTGCGACATGCCATTTTTTCTTTTGAAGGAGAACGGGCGAACAGCCCCACCAGTATTTTCATTACGACACCATCTCGAGTTTATTGCGATTAAACGGACAATTTTATACTTTTCCACTCATTTTTGAACTTGATCTGGAACAGGAGTTCAGAAAATCCGGCTTAATCCCGAACGCCATCCGCCGGCAAGGGCCGTTCATCCATCAAGCGCCGGATGCGTTCGGCCACCTCGGCGGGCGGCGAGGCATAGGCGAACTTGGCAAGGAAGCGCCCATCCGGCCCCAGCAGATACATGCCGGCCGAGTGATCGACCGAATATTTATCCTTCGCGGCCCCCGGTTCCCAGTGTTTTTCATAGCGCACCTTGAAGTGGTCCGCCACCCGGCGTACCAGTTCCGGCGAACCGGAGAGCCCAATAATGCGGGGATGGAAAAAAGCGGTATAGCGGCGCAGCACTTCCGGCGTGTCACGTTCCGGGTCCACCGTGACGAACAGCGGTTGCAAACGATCGGCCTGTTTGCCCAGTTTACCCATGATGAGCGACATTTCCGCCAAAGTGGTTGGGCAAATGTCCGGACAAAAAGTGTAACCGAAGGAAATGAGCTGGAAACGGCCAGGAAAATCCTGGTCGGTAACGGCACGCCCCCGGTGATCCATGAGCAGGTAGCGCGAGACGATTCCGGCTTCCGGCTGCTCTTCGCTGTCCGCTGGCGCAACCTCGGCCCATGCGATGGGCGCGCCAATCAGCACGGCGGCGAGGGCAGCAAGGCATAATCTTTTCATGGCGAATATCCTATTGGGACGCGGGAGCCGGAACGGCGGCCCGCAAACGTGCCGTCAAGTCTTCTGCCTTGCTGGTGAGCGCGGACTCGTCCGGGCAGACAGCCGGATCTTTTTTAACCTGGGCAAGAAAAGCCTCGTTGGTGGCCGACTCAAAAACCTCTCCATAGCGCCGTGATTTGGGCGCATGTTCGATCATAACCGCCTTGATACGCGTAGCCGCAGGCTTGTAGGAACAGGCCAGTGCCTGGCCATTGAGCAGCCCCAGATCACGCACTTCCGCCAATCCGGCATCGGAATGGGAATCCGCGGCAACTGGCAGGGCAAGGCCCAGAAGACACAGGGCAAGAGCAAAACGTTTCATCATCAATTTTTCCTTTTGTAGCAAAATATATTGGGTCTTTTATTTCCGCACCGCCGGTGCGGGCGTGGCCAGCATCTTGATCAACAAGATGGCCGAAATTTCGCGATTTACGGCAGTGTCTGCATAATCACGCGCGGTTTTCCCCTGATTGTCCTTGGCATGCACATCGGCGCCTTTTGCGAGAAGCAGCTCAAGATTCGCCTTCTGGCCGGAGAACGCGGCGATATGCAGCGGAGCGGCACCACTGCTGTCCTTTACATTGACGGCCGCACCCTTGTCGAGCAGCAGCCTGGTGATGTCCGGCGCGGGAGTGCTCGCCGCGATGTGGAGCGGCGTTGAGCCCAGATCGTTTTTTGCATTTACCATGCCGCGATTTGCGGCAATGAATTTGCTGACTGCCTGCGCATCCCTGGCCTTCACGGCTTCGTGTATGGTAACGGCAGAGGCAGAAAAACTGGCGACCAGCGCAATAGTGCTAGCAATCGATGTAATAATGCGGGCTGGGGTCATTTCTTCATCCTGTTATAAAATCAATTCATGCCACTGACGGCATTGGCTAAAATACCGGCCAGTTTAGTCTGAATACATTCAAGGAGTAAATCGATGGGCACATGGACTCGCGCGGCAGCACTGGCCGGAATGCTGCTCGGCGGCCAGGTACTGGCGGCCGAATGGGCACCGATCAAGCAGGAAGATCATACAGTACGCGAGATAGACACCGCCAGCATCAAGAAGAATGGTCCGCTGGTGACCTTCACCGCACGTCACACCTTCGTGGACCGGAACGAATACAAGGTGAGCCGGCGCGAAGCGCAATATCTCCTGATTCACTCCCGCGCCAATTGTGGCTTCCGCACCCTGGCCCAACTCGCCACCGAGGCTTACGACGAGAAAATGGTGCTGATCAGCAAGCAAAAAATCCTGCAACCGCAGGATTTGCCCGTGACCAAAGGGAGCATCGACGAAGGCGCCCTGAATTTCGTTTGTGCAGGAAACTCACCACAGGCGCGCTGATCCGTCCGGAACAGAAAACTCCATGCAAACCCCTCACTTTTTTGCTGCTGTCCGCACCATCAGACTGTACGATCCCCTGGCCGCCTTCCTCGGCGCGATGGAGGATGGCCAGATCGAATACACCTATCTCGACGCGGTAAAACTCGCCGGGCACTCCTGCCCCACTGTGGCAGGTGCCTACCTGGCAACCCTGAAGGCATTAGGGCACCTTTACCCCGGAACCATGCCGCAACGTGGCGGCATCAAGGTATCTTTCCGCGCATCCGGCAGCAGCGGCGTGACCGGCGTCATGGCGAATATCGCCACACTGATCACGGGCGCCACAGAGGACAAAGGCTTCAAGGGGATTGGCGGAAAATTCGACCGGCGCAATCTGCTGTTCTTTGATGCGCCCATCCGTGGCGAGATATGTTTCGAACGCAGTGATACGGGAATTGCCGTGAACACCACGTACCACCCTGAAATCGTGCCCCCGGAAGCAGCCATGAAGGAGCTGATGCAAGCGGCACAGGCGGGTGCCGCCACCCCGCTGGAACAAAATGAATTCGCCAGACTGTGGCAGGATCGGGTCAGGCGCATCCTGATCGAGCACATCGACGATCCCCGGCTGATCGTTCTGAATTGAGCCATGGAAAAGCTGACTCTGCTTTTGAGTTCCGAGCAGGCTGATGCCCATTGCCGGACTCTGGTCACGCAAAACCGGCATTCCGGGCAGGCACTGGCGGCATTGATTGCCCTGCAATCATTCATCGCGGCGACAGCCGAGCCCGGCAACAAGACCGGTAACGCTTACCAAAACATCAAGCTGGTCCTCGAACAGCATATCGCCACGGCGCGCAAACACGTGATGGAAGACAACCTCGCCCGTCTGCTTGGCGCACTTGGCGAGAAAAATCTGGGCGACATTCAAAACGTGCATGCCGCGCTATCACGCAACGGCTTCCACCAGACCGTGCTGGCTGCCATCCGGCACCTGCCGGACCCGGCATTGCTCTCCGCTGCCAGCTGGGTAGCGGATTGGCACCGCGATGCCCGAACACGCGCCGAAGCGGCCAGCCCTTATCCGGACTCACTGAACCTGGGTGGAGCAGGTATTTCACCCGCGCGCTTTGCTGCCATGTCAGAACTCAATACCTATCTTCAGGAAGCCGCTTCCTGAACAACGGGACAAGCCGGGCGTTTTATTAGAGCCAAAACATTGCGGCGGGAGCGGCGCCCTCGCCGCGATTTGTGGTTGCATTCGCGCCGGGGCGGGGCTCCTACATGTACGAGCATAATCTGGGTTAATATTGCACCTCCCCCGTACTCTCGTCTCAAGGAGCAACGATGAAATCCAGATTCGACATTCTCAGCCCTTTCTCCCTGCTGCTGCTGGGCCTTGTCACCACGTCGCTGGCAGGAGGGGCGCTCGCCGCCGATACACCCAAGCGGAAATCCGGCCTGTGGGAAATCAGCACCCGCATGGAGGGAATCCCCAACATGGGCCCCATCCAGCAATGCATTGACAAGAACACCGACAATCTCATGCAGCAGCAGGCGCAGAAGGACAAACCCAATTGCAGCGTGATGGACGTTAAACAACAGGGCAACAAGCTCACCATGCACTCGGTCTGCAAAATCGAGAACACCACCGCAACGACTGATGCGGTGTTCACCGGCACATTTGATTCAGCATACAAGGGCGACATGCGTACCCGCTACAGCCCGCCCATGCATGGAATGAGCGAATCAAAAATGGCCATGGAAGCCAAATGGCTGGGGCCTTGCAAGGCGGGTCAGAAACCCGGCGACGTGATCATGCCGAACATGAAGGGCATGAATATCAACGAAATGATGAATGACCCGAAATTCCAGGAAATGATGAAGCGGCAAAAATAAGCTGCCGCAGTGCCGACTGCGGTCTGACAGGCTCTTTCAGACCGCGAATTCCGCTTTCGACCCGTATCAGACGGTCATGGCCTTGTTGGCCACAGTCCGCTCGTCCCCATAAAAAGACATTAGGTTTCTGCCATGGAAATAGACCTCACTTTCTCATGCCAGTGCGGCGCTTTCGTCGATGAAACGGTCGCATGTGACGGCCCCAATGTCTTGGCAGAGACTAATTCGGCCAGCCTTCGTGAGTATTGGGAAACCATCATTTGCGATGGTTGTGGGAAGGACTACGACACTCGCATCATTTGCACACTTTCCGATACCAACATTAGCGTACCCAATGTTGTCGACCTTGCCTTTGACGTTCACGATCTCTTCGAGCAGGAGGATGTGGTATCAGAAATCGAGAGCACCCGACAACTGGACGTCTACCGCAAAGTATCAACGGACATAATCTCGCTTTTGCGCAATCCACATTCAGCAGAAGTCCAAGCAACATTGAACAACATGCTCTTCGCCCAAGTAGTAACCGCTATGGAAGCCTATCTTTCGAGCAGCTTTATCTCGACGGTCGTTAATGACGAAGCACTTATTCGACGCCTTGTCGAAACGGACCCTGAATTGGCGAAAAGGCAGTTCTCATTGAGGGAGATATTCACCCAATGGGAAGAGCTGAAGCACCTAGTTGCACGCCACCTCAAAGATTTGATCTTCCACGATCTCAAGAAAATCAAGCCAATGTATCTAGCCGTACTGGATATCGACTTCGGCGACGTCGCATGGCTTTTCAAGGCTGTTATCGTCCGCCATGATTGCGTTCATCGCAATGGGTTTGACAAGGCCGGGAATCAGCAACAAATCGAAAGCGATGCAATCATTGAGCTAGTAAAGCAGTGCACCCACCTTGTTGCTGAGATTGAGGAACAACTCATTGCTCGCCGAGAAACCCAACTTTCGTTTGAGGCACCTGCGCGAAAAGCCGCGCAGGCGCCTCAACTCCACGTTGGCGCTGTAGAAAATCACCATCCATCACATTACTGAATGGCCGCTGTGCACCATATTTCTGACTGCCATTTCAAGTTCTTGTCTGACCGCAAATGGCACATGGCAGCCCTTCCGGCCGATCATCAATATGGCTTCTGGCCGGCCCAGTTTCCCACGGGTGAATACTGACAGACCCAGATCTGATCCCGGCTCCCGCACACAGCCATGCCGCATCCTACGGACGTCGTCTTTTTCCATACCAGTTGGGTGTAATGTCCGCACACTTCGGAAGGTGCGCAAGCATTATCCGCATGGCGGTAATGCTTTTTTTCACTACCCCAGGCATCCACCACCGCTTTAGGATCGACCCGACGCAGCTCTCGCCTGCCATCTGACCAGATGACTGCGCTTTGCCAGAAAATATTTTCACCTGCCGCACCATTGCTGTGTTTCATGTCGCAGTCATGGCTGTTTTTTAGCTGGTCTGCCCATGCCTGCGCCGAGGAGGCCAGCTTTTTGGAATACGCGACCCCCGGAACACCGGCTTCGGCACGCCATTTATTGTGCGCCGCGACGATTCTGGCCCCATCCACCCGGCCAGGCGAAGAAGCGTCCCCCAGGGGCGGCGCGATCACTGTCTTGCTCTCACCCCAGAAAGAGGCTTCTTCGGCGAAATCGGCCTGGGCAAAACTGCCATGAACCAAAACCAGGGCGCACAATGCGCGTGAAAGATACTTCAATAACGGTTTACTCAAATCCGGCCCCATTTGCCATAAACGAAGTAAGCAGCGACCACCGGTACTCAGTCAGACACAAGAAAGGGCGTGCCAGTGGTACGCCCTTTTGGTGAAAACGACTGGAACTTATCAGTCGCGCGTCACACGTGTCACGCCACCGCCACTCAGCACACGCACCCGGTCGCCGGGGCGGATGTCTTCGTCGGCTTCCTGGGTGACGGCGATCATTCTGCCGCTATGCAGCTTGACGGTGATCTCCAAGCCGGTTTTTCTGGTCACGCCTTCTTCAATGGCAGAACCTGCCACACCACCGGCAACCGCGCCCAGAACGGCGCCGACCACGCTGCCCTTGCCGCTGCCGATACTGCTGCCGGCAATGCCGCCCACTGCGGCGCCCGCGACCGTACCCACCGGCGTCTTGGTGCCTTCAAGGTTCACCTGGCGCACGCTCTCCACCACGCCCATCTGGACTTCCTGTACCTGGCGTGCCTGCGAACGTGTATAGGCGCCGCCCGACATACTCGAAGCACATCCACCCAGAACCATTGCTGCAATCAGCATTGCACCTGCCGCTTTAATCGTGCTCATGAATTTTCCCTTCCTTAAAGTCTAAAAATATCAGATTTGCCTGGTACGCCACATGCAAAACAGTTTACCACCGCACTCCCTTCTTGCTGTGACAGCGCCTGTTACAACAAGTTTAACAGGGTGCTGGAAGCCTGATTTATACCCCCATCAACAACGCGGTTGAACATGGCATCGGGACATGCTAGTCTTCTTGTCCTGAAATTATGGCGCTATCCGACTACATTCATACATTTGGCCAACACCTGCTCCAACTTCACGGTGAGCGGGTGCACAAAATCGCCCTTGATGCAGGATTCACCTGCCCCAATCGCGATGGCGCCAAGGGCATCGGCGGCTGCACTTTCTGCAACAACAGTTCATTCAACCCCAACGGCCAACAGCCGCAAGCAATGGAAACGCAGCTGGACAGTGGACGGCGCGCCATCGCGAAGCGAACGCGCGCGAAAAAATTTCTCGCCTACTTCCAGGCCTATACCAACACCTACGCCGATGTGGCCGAGCTGGACAAGCTCTACTGCGAGGCAATGCAGGCCCGGGACATCATTGGCCTGTCTATCGGCACGCGGCCAGACTGCGTTTCGCCACAGGTGCTGGACCTGCTGGCCGGTTATCAGTCCCAGGGACGGCTCGTCTGGCTGGAACTCGGGCTGCAATCATCCTTTGACGAGACCCTGCAACGGGTCAATCGCGGGCACGGCCTGAAAGAATACCGCGATGTCGCCATTGCGGCGCGGCGGCGCGGCATTCCGGTGTGCGCCCATCTCATCCTGGGACTGCCGGGCGAGGGCGAGGACCACTACCACACCACTCTGGACAGGGTGCTCGATATTGGCGTGGACGGACTCAAACTTCACCCCCTGCATGTCGTAAAACACACGGTTCTCGCCAATCAGTGGCGGCGCGGCCAATACCAGCCGATGACGCGCGAGACTTACATCCGGCACGCCTGTGACCTGATCGAACGGACTCCGGAACATATTATTTACCACCGCGTCACCGGCACCGCGAGCAAAGACATTCTGCTCGCGCCTGAATGGTGTTCACAGAAATGGAACGTGCTCAACGGCATCGAGTGCGAACTCGCGCGACGTGGCCACCGTCAAGGCCGGTTCGCCGGTTTACCATGGATCAATGAGGAAATTCCCGATGCAGCCTGAAACAGGAAAATTCGAACTGGTATGCCCCGCTGGCAGTCTGCCGGCCCTGAAAACTGCGGTTGATAATGGCGCGGACTGTGTCTACATGGGATTTCGCGACGACACCAACGCGCGCAATTTCACCGGCCTGAATTTCGATCTTGCGAATGCAAAAGAGGGGGTGCGCTATGCTCACGCCAAGGGCCGGAAGGCTCTGCTGGCCCTCAATACTTACCCTCAGATCACCGGCTGGCAACGCTGGACATCCGCCATCGACAATGCTGCCGACCTGGGTATGGACGCGGTCATTCTCGCCGACCCGGGACTGATGCAATATGCCACCAAAACCCATCCGGACCTTCGTTTGCATCTTTCGGTGCAAGGCTCCGCCACCAATTACGAGGCGATCAATTTCTACCATGAACACTTCGGAATCCGGCGCGCCGTAGTACCGCGCGTGCTGGCACTGGCACAGGTTGAGCAACTGATGGCCAATACCCAGGTTGAAATCGAGCTGTTCGGTTTTGGTGGTCTGTGCGTCATGGTGGAAGGGCGCTGCGCGCTCTCATCCTATGCCACGGGAGAATCGCCCAACACCTGCGGCGTGTGCTCTCCACCCAAGGCGGTGCGCTGGCAGGAAACCCCCGAAGGGCTGGAATCGCGCCTCAACGGCATCCTGATCGACCGCTACGCCAAGGACGAGAACACCGGCTACCCCACGCTGTGCAAGGGGCGCTTCGATGTGGGGGGAGAAACCTATTACGCCATCGAGGAGCCTACCAGCCTCAATACACTCGAACTGTTGCCGGAGCTGATGCGCATGGGTATCGCAGCGATCAAGATAGAGGGGCGCCAGCGTAGCCCGGCCTATGTCGGCCAGGTCACCAAGGTATGGCGCGAAGCCATTGACGCCTGCCGCCGCAATCGCGAACAATTTACCGTCAAACCGGCCTGGATGAATGAACTTGGCAAGGTCTCCGAAGGCCAGCAGCAAACGCTGGGCGCCTACTACCGCCCCTGGAAATAAGAACATGAAACTCTCACTCGGCCCCCTCCTCTACTACTGGGACAGCGAAAAAGTAAACGCCTTTTACGACGCAGTGGCGCATTCTCCAGTGGACATCGTCTACCTTGGCGAAACGGTGTGTTCGCGCCGCCATCTTCTGCGGCTGGATGACTGGCTTGAAGTGGCAAAAAAACTCAGCGATGCAGGCAAGGAAGTGGTGCTCTCCACCCAGACCCTGATCGAATCTGAATCCGACCTCAAAACCCTGCGCAAAATTACCGGCAACGTCAATTTCAGGGTCGAGGCCAACGACATGGGCGCGGTGCGCCTGCTGGCGAACCGGGTGCCCTTCGTGGCCGGTCCCACCCTGAACATCTACAACCCGCAAACTCTTCAGCTACTGGCCGGGATGGGCGCCATGCGCTGGGTCATGCCGGTGGAGATGTCCAGATCGGCACTGGAGGCGATGCGGCAAAGCTGTCCAGACGGCGTGGAAACCGAAACCTTCGCCTATGGACGACTACCGCTGGCATTCTCGGCGCGCTGTTTCACCGCACGCCACCACAATCTGCAGAAGGACGACTGCCAGTTCCGCTGCCTCGATTATGAAAACGGCCTCACCCTCAAAACCCGCGAAGGCCAGCCATTTCTCACGCTCAATGGCATCCAGACGATGTCTGCACGAGTTTACAATTTGCTGGGCGAGTTTGAAGAAATGCGCACCACTGGCGTGGACGTGGTGCGTATCAGCCCACAGGCGTACCACACCGAAAAAATCCTGCATCTGTTCCGCGAAACGCTGGAACAGCGCATCCCGCCCAGCCTGGCATTGCTCCAGATGGAAAAACTGATGCCCGAACTGCCCTGCAACGGCTACTGGCACGGCAAACCCGGCCTGGATTTCATCCCTCAACCCGCTCTCGCAAGAAGCGCCTGAAAGGAACACCATGCGTCCATTCTTCATTCCCCAGCCAATCAGCAACTTGCTTTCCAAGCTGCCGCAATATCCCCATTCACTGATTTTTTGCCGTGCAATGAATCTGGCGCTGGGTGCAAAACTTCATGACCCGGTCTGGCAACCGCTGCATGGGAAACAGGTCAGCGTCCGGGTGCGGGATGCGGGCATCACCTTCCATTTCACCTTCAACCCGCATGGCATCTCCGCCCGTCACCCCGCGCAGGCCGACCTGTCCATCAGCGCCAGCGCTCAGGATTTCATGCTGCTGGCGCTGCGCAAGGAAGATCCGGATACCCTGTTTTTCTCCCGCAGACTGGTGATGGAAGGCGATACCGAACTGGGACTGCTGGTAAAAAACACGCTGGACAGCCTGGAACTGCCACCGCTGGACTTCAGCAGCCTCCTGCCCGCGCACCTGTTCGGAAAGCTCAGGACCCGCCTGCTGGCGTAAAACACCCCGCCACCACCTGTAGTGTTTTTGATTTACAAGTAACCACAATATGTTGTTATAATCTTCCTCACAATTAGAAATAACGTGAGGAGGATTCAATGCCGTTCGCCAAAGCCTACCAGCAGAATAATCAATCCGAAGCACACCGCCCGCATCAAGTTCATCTTCGCGTTATCAATGGCGGCCAGCGCATCAACGAACCACGCGGGGAGTTGCGCTGCTCCCGCCGCATCCCCATGGAATGCTACGTCAAGGTCAGAATGACGGAAAGTGGCGAGGTTTTCTATGCCATGAGCAAGGATCTGAGCGTGGATGGCGTCGCGTTCACCGCCCATTACGTGCCTCGCTATGGCGAGCTGATGGAAATCCAGTTGCAGTCACCGCTCGGCTCCAGCGTCAAACCCTTCAAGGCGCTGGTTCAGGTGCGCCGCTGCAGCCAGAAGGGCGACCACAAGGGTTACGAGATCGGGGCGGCGATCATTAAAGTACGCCAGTAATTTATTGATGTCATTGCCCCAGAAAGGGATACCGATCCACTACGAGCTAAAGCTCATGTGGAATCGTATACGAGAAGCGTAGCGACGAAGCAATCTGTTTCATGCCGCCCAGGGAAAACAGGATTGCTTCGCTGACCGCCACGCTCCGCTCGCGGCTTCGGCTCGCAATGACGGGCTAGTGGCTGGTTCCGGCAGAGCGGGTAGTCTTGTTGTAGACGTTATACTTGCCCGATGGTTTTTTCATCGGGATACGCTTCACTTCCTTCAGCGTCGCGGTATCGTAAATCACCAGCGCGCCATCCATTTCCCAGACGCTTACCAGTGCATATTTTCCATCGCGGGAGAATTCCACATGGGCTGCCGTCTTGCCCGGCTCTGGCCGCAGGATATGCGCGACTTCCAGAGTTTTCTTGTCGATCAGGTGCATCACGTCGTTGCTCGCCGGATTGCCGGTGGCAAATCCGTCCGTCCAGGCATAAGGCGTATTTTCATGACTGCGCATGAAAAAACCCGGCCCCAGCGTCTTGATCTCTTTGATTGTCTTCCAGCTTTGCATATCGATTACGCTTACCACGCCGTCTTTCATGTTGGGTGTGGCCATCACCAGCCGTCCCTGATATTCCCAGGTAATGCCTGAACCGAGATGCGGCATGCCGGGCAGATCCAGTTGCGCCAGTTTTTTCCCGGTATCGAGATCGATGACCTGCCCTTTGTGGCTGTCGCGTGCGGTACCAATCAGCAGTTTGTAGCTCTGATCGAAAAAGAAATCATCGAGGTAATCATCCACCGCGATGCGGCGGATCGGAAAATCCTTCTCGCCATAGGCAATCTCCCACACCTCGCGCGTGTCTTTCAGCGCCGCCACAAAACTGCCGCGCGGCTCGGCCTGATACACGGCGGATACCCGTGAACTCTTTCCATCCAGCCCCTGGGCCGGAATCACCTTGAGCAGCGTGAGGTTTTCAGCATCCAGCAGCACCAGGCTGTGCGGCAAGTAATTGCCCACCAGCACCGTCTTGCCGTCGCCGGATACCGCCAGATTGCGGGTATTGATGCCGGCCCGCACTTCCGCCACGGTTTTCATATGGTAGATATCGAACTTGCTCACCCAGCCATCGCGCGAGGCGAAATAGACGAAACGCCCATCGGGAGAAAACTTTGGTCCGCCATGCAAGGCAAAGCGGGTAGCAAAGCGGTGAATCGGCTCCAGCTTGTCGCCATCAAGAATGGTGGCGTGATGGTCGCCCAGTTCCACCACCACGAACAGGTTGAGCGGGTCGGCGCTGAATATCGGCTTGTCCGCCAGACTACCCGCAGGCACATGCTGAATATGGGAAGTAATGATTTCATTTTCGCCCCACACCGGCATCTGCGGCAGCTTGCTGTAGATCAGCCCTGTCAGCGCCTCAATTTCTTCCTTGCCCAGCTTGTCGCCAAACCCAGCCATCTGGCTAGCAGCGCGGCCTTGGGCGATAGTTTTGACCGCCTCCGGGCGGCGCAAGCGTGCCAGATTTTCCGGCAACAGCGCCGGACCGATACCGCCCAGGCGGTCTGCGCCGTGGCAGGAAGCGCAATGCTCGGTGTAGAGCTGATTCACATCCGGCGCGGCCTGGGCTTTGAAGGGCAAGGCAAAAGGCAAAAAGCAAAAAGCAAAAAGCAAAAATCGCCGCGCAGCGGCCCCGCCCTTTTGCCTTTCCATTTTTGCCCTTTGCCTTTTGCCTTCCATATCACCTTCCCTGTTAGTTTTCATCTCAAACCCCAATCTCCTCATCATCCAGATAACAGGCCGGGTCTTCCGCCCACGGGTCGCCCGTTGTCTGCCATGCCCGCACCCTCGTATTTCCACCGCAGATTGCGAAGTAGGCGCATGCTCCGCAACGGCCGCTCACGGTTCTCGGCTGCGCCTTGAGCCCGGCCATGATGGGGTCCGAGGTGTCTGCCCAGATATCCGAAAAAGAGCGCTCGTGCACATTGCCCAGATTGTAGTTCCACCACATGGTATCGGGATGAACATTGCCCAGGTTGTCGATATTGGCCACGTTCACCCCGGATGAGTTGCCTCCCCACTGCTCAAGCCTGGCGCGAATGTGGCTCTCCAGATGCGGGAAGTTTTTCCTCACCCACAATAGCAGATACACGCCATCGGCATCGTTGTTGCCGGTGACAAATTCCTTCGGCCTGCCCGCCTGCTGGTCACGCCAGCAAGTATCGAGGAGCAGGTCCATGGCCTGCCGGGTTGTCTGGTGAAAGGCATCGTCCTTGCGGTTCTTGTTGCCGCGCCCGGCGTAGTTGAGGTGGGAGAGATAAAATTTATCCAGCCCCTCGTCTTCCATCAGTTGCAACAACGCCGGCAAATCGTGCGCATTGTCCTCGGTCAAGGTGAAACGAATGCCGACCTTGATGCCGCGTTGCTTGCACAGGCGGATGCCGTGCATAGACTTCTCGAACGCCCCATCCATGCGGCGGAATTTATCGTGCGTAGCCTGAATGCCGTCCAGGCTGACGCCGACATAATCGAAACCGATAGCAGCGATTTGCTCAATATTGCTCTCGTCGATCAGCGTGCCGTTGGATGAAAGCCCGACATAAAAGCCCATCTCCCTGGCACGGCGGGATACCTCGAAAATATCTGCTCGCAGCAAGGGTTCGCCACCCGAAAGAATCAGCACGGGCACATGAAAGCGCTTGAGGTCGTCCATCACGCCAAACACTTCCTGCGTGGACAACTCGCCGGGAAAATCCTTATCAGCCGAAATTGAGTAGCAATGCTTGCAGGTAAGGTTGCAGCGGCGGATCAGATTCCAGATCACCACCGGGCCGGGCGGATTGCGCTTGGGCCCGAGCGGGGTAGGTTGAGCGATTTCCTGCATAAACTGGGAAATGCGAAACATGAAACACTCCGGAGTCTCGGAAAAAAATATTGGGACGAATGTACCCGGCCCAATTCGCGCCGGAAATGATTTAGATCAAAGGCACCCGGATTTTGCAAAAAACTAGCGCCATGTAACACCTTAACCCCCCCTCAGCCCCCCCTTGCCAGGGGGAAGCCTTTAAGCCTCCCCTGACAAGGGGAGGTTTGGAGGGGTTGGTTTGCGAAGATTCATGTGTTACATGGTACTAGCGATAATCCTGCTGCGGCAGGTAGAGCGGGTAGAGACTGTTTTCCTCGGTCTCGATGCGCTTGGTCAGCACCTTGCCAATCCCTCCCACCTCCTGCTGGAAGCTCTGCCACATCCTCCCGTCCCATTCGCCCTCGGCGGTGTATTTGTGCAGGAAATCAGCCACCGCTTTACCGATGTGCTGCATTTCCCTGCGGAATTCGTGCATGATCGCGGCATTCTCGGCATCGCCTTCCAGGCTGTGCTGAAGGTAGACGTAGAAACGTACATTTTCCTTGAGCAGGTGGCCACGCAGGGCATCACCGAATTCGCCCAGCTTTTCCTTGGTACGGATCATGTTTTTCTGCTCCATCGCGGCGGTAATTTCGCCAAAGATTCCAAGCAACATGTGATGATCCGATACCAGATTGGGCACCAGATTGGGGTCATAATGCAACTGAGTTCCGGCTGCAACCCCGGATTCGGCAGGTGTTGCAGTCTTTACTGGCTCCCTTGCCACTTCCTGTGTCGCCGGTTTTTTTCTTTTCCACAAGAACTCGAACATAAAGCCTCCAGTTATCAACAACAATCAGATTATCCGCAAACCTGTTTTTTTTAATATCTTCGTACTGTAAAGAATTTCGTGCCCATGGCAAGCATTCCCCAGCATTTCTTCAATCTGCCTCGCCTTTGACTCCACTTCGGCCCGATCATGGCCATGCACCATGGCGAACAGGTTGTAGGGCCAGTCCGGCAGATAACGCGGGCGCTGGTAACAGTGGCTAACGGATTCGAGTTGGCCGATGCGCTCGCCCAGTTCGTCGATCTGTTCGCCGTCCACGTCCCACACCGTCATGCCGTTGGCACTGTAACCCAGTGCGTAATGATTGGGTACTGCGGCAATGCGGCGTATCACGCCGCTTTCCAGCATGAGCCGCATACGCTGCATCACCATTTCCGGCGTGCTTCCGACTTGTTCCGCCACCGCATGATATGGCTGCGGCACCAGCGGCAGGCCGTCCTGGGTGGCAAGAATGATCAGCCGGTCAAGTTGTTCAAGCCGCGGGGTTTCAGGTGACATCAAGGCCTACTTTGCCTCCATTTTTTCGAACAGCAAGGTGATTCTGTCCATCGCATCAAGCAGGCGCTCGCTTGTGGTTGCAACCGTAGTGGCCTGCATGGCTTTGTCACTGCCGCCATTACCCAGCGCGGTTTCGAAAAACATCCATTGCTGGCGCGCCAATTCCAGTTCACCCCGGATTGCCTGCGATGTGCCAGGTGCGCTGGAGAGCGCCTTCAAGCCGGTAGTGAATTCTCCGCGCGCCTTGCCTAGTTCAGCGGTTTCATTGGCAGACGCCACCCCCCAGTTGATCGCCTGGTAAAGTTTTGCCATGCGCTGGGACAGCATGCGCTGACGGCCAGCAACACCGACCAGAGGACCGCTCTCGGACTTTGAAAGGCTGACCAAATGGAGTGTACCTTCATGTGAAAGCTGCAATACAGCATCGCTGATCTCCATCACCTTTTTTGCGCCTTCTCGACCGGGGGCAATGCCGATCAGCACATCCTTGTAGGTGAGCCACGTTTTTTCCAGTTTGGCATAAGTGTTCCTGGTTTCGGGGGTCGGGGCATAATTCTTCAACTCAACCAGTTGTTGGTCAAATAGCGCGACCGAGCTTTCCAATATTTTCGTGGAGCGCTGGGTATCTATCTTCTGGCCGATCTGCAGGTATGCCTTGGCCATACGCTGTGACAGCATGCGCTGGCGGCCAGCCTTGTTGATCGCCGAGTTGATGTCATTAATCTCCGCCATCGCAGAATTGTTGGCGCTGCTTAACAGAATCACCAGGCACGCAAAAAGAAGAGTTGCCAGAAACTTCCTGATTGGCGCCTCCTTTCTTCCCGCCTTTTTCTTTTCGGAACAGACAATTTGATATGGAAAAACTTGCGAAAACCGGCACGTCATCATGGAATCCCCTATTTCGTTATCAGCGTTTCCACTATGTGGACAAACGCGTCCATTTTATGGGAACTTTCCCGGAGAATCCATCATGATCAGACGTATAACTTCAATTCAACGAAATATTCCTTGATTTTCGGCATGTTGTAGACGGGATAACCGCTTTCGCGCTCTATCGAGGCAATGGCCTCCTGCTGGCCCTGCGGAGTTTCCGTGGCGAGCACGAACCACATGTTGAGCGCATGATCGCGGGCATAGTTGTGAGCCACCTCTGGCATCCGATTGACTACCCCGGCTACCCGCTCAAAATCCCCCGGGGGAATTTTCATTGCCGCCAGACTCAACCCGCCACCCATGCGCTCAGCGTGGTACATCGGGCCGAAGCGAGTGAGCACCCGCTCCTGCAAAAGACGTCCCAGCCGGCCAAGCAGATCCTGCTCGTCAATGCCCAATTCCCTGGCTATTGCAGCATAAGGGCGTTCACAAACGGGGAAGCCATCCTGCAGGCGATTGACGATGGCACGGTCAAGCGCATCCAGTCCGGTCATGCCGCCGCTCTGGCATAACGTGCGCCACACTGCTTGAAGCGGCGAGTGCTGAACAACACTTCATAAGAAATATGTTGCAGTCCGCATCCTTGACGCATTTCATCCACGCGCGCCAGAACTTCCTCGCGGTCGTGGCCATGGATCATGCAGAACAGGTTGTAGCGCCAGACCGGCAGGCGGCGCGGGCGGCGGTAGCACAGGGTCACAAATTCCAGTTTGCCCAGGCAGTGGCCGAGCGAGCTGACTTCCTCATCCGGAATATCCCACACCACCATGGCATTGGCGCGATAACCCAGCTCATGATGGCGCACGACCACCCCCATGCGCTTGATCACGCCCTGCCGGATCAGGCTTTGCAGGCACTCGATCACCCTGGCCTCGGACATTCCCTGGCTTGTAGCCACTGCCGCATAAGGGTGCGCCACCAGCGGCAGCCCGGACTGAATATCTGCGATCACGCGACTTTCGTCCGGGCTGGGCAGATAAGGCTGGCGCGGCGAGCCGGCGTGGCTATCGACAAAGGCATTGCTTTTGCGCCGGCTGCCGGTCATGTCGAAGCCCAGGTCAATATGATAATCCTCCATCAGAGGCAGAAACAGCACCCGGCATGCCGAGCGCTCCTCGATTTCCTTCAGCACCCGCTGCAGCGCGACTTCATCCGGAGCCGCCACCACAAACCACAGGTTGTAATGGTGCTCGCGCTGATAGTTGTGATTCACTTCCGGATAGCTGCTGACCATTGCGGCAACTTTTTCCAGGTTTTCCTCCGGCACCGCCAGCGCAGCCAGCGTGCTGGCACCAATGCTGCGTGGGCGGAAAACGGCTCCGACGCGGCTGACCACGCCCTGCCGCTGCAGGCGGTTCAGGCTGTCCACCACATCACCCTCGGTGACACCCAGCTCGTGCGCTATTGCGTCAAATGGCGCCGCCAGCAGCGGGAATTCATGCTGATAGTCATTTAGAAGACGATTTTCCAGTGATGTATTCATAAGCCGGTCCGATGTGCGCGGTGGGTAAAGAAGATGCCGCTCGGGCTGTCTGCCTGCAGATCGCCCAGCCTGGCAAAGCTCTCGCTATCGTAAATCTCTACGCGATTCTCATCACGCAAGGAAAGCCAGACATGCTCCCCGCGCGGGGTAAATTCAAGATGCAACACACCCTTGCCGGGCTTGAAAGTGTGAACAATCTTGCGGCTCGGCACATCGATCACCTGCACCGTATCATTGTGAGGAAAAGCGAAATTCACCCACACCTGGCGGTTATCCGGGCGCGCCACCACAAAAACCGGCTGGCCATGCACCGCAATGCGCCCGACTTCGTTCCAGCCGCCCTGATCAACCACCAGCACCTCGTGACGCCCCACCGCCGGCACCAGCAGTTCATTTCCTGTGGCCGCCCATCCCTCAAGGTGAGGCATCTTGAATACCGGCAGCTTTTGCTCGCCCCTGCCATAACCATCCAGGACGCGCTTCACTCCGGCAGAAAGATTCCACAGATCGAGCATCGCAAGACCGTCCTCGCCAAACAGTCCTGCCAGATAATAGCGCCCATCGGCCGTGATCATGGCGTCATAGGGTTCCTTGCCGATATTTTTGAATTTCCGCAGCGCGGGCGAAGCCGGCGTTGTCATATCCGCCACCCAGATTTCCCCCGCTTCGAACAGACTCCACACGAAGCGGTTACCCGGTGCATCCACCAGCCCCACCACCTTGGAAGGTTTACCGGCCTCGTCCAGCGAAGGAATATCCGCCACCAGATCCAGCGTAGCGGCATCGAATACCTTGACGCCACCCGGCGTGTAGTTGGCTACCGCGACCAGCTTGCCGTCCTGGGAAATTGCGCCGCCAATGCTGTTGCCGGATTGCAATACTCGCTTGACGATGCGCATTTCCAGCAGGTCGACCTTGCTCAGGCCGCCATCACGGCCAAACACATAGGCAAAGCGGCCATCACGAGAGAAATTCAAGGAGGCATGAGAGAGATCACCCAGGCCGGGCACCCTTCCAAGCACGGAGCGCCCGCTGGTCTCCACGATTTCCACCCGGCCTTTGGCACGCTCGATTACCACCCCCAAGTCACCCGTGCCGCGCAGTTGAGGCGTAGCGCAGGCGGAGAGCAGGGAGATTGCAAGCACCGCCATCACGGCTTTAATGCTCATCAGGAAATCCTTTTAGCAAGTTGTCCACAATCCACTTGGCCTCATTTTCGTTAAGGAATGCGCCCCACGGCGGCATCGGGGTGCCCGGACGGCCATAGAGAATGGTAGCGGCCAGGCTCTCCGGAGGTTTGTCGCGCAACTGGGCGGGCAACAGCGCCGGGCCGAGACCTCCAGCCAGCGTCATGCCGTGACAGGAACCGCAATCCTGGCGCACCAGCCTCACCAGATCGGCCTGCCGCTGCAATCCCGGGAGTTCATCCGCCAGAACACTCCTGACTCCGCCCGTCACACTGAGAACCAGACACAGCAGGCCATAAAAAAGGGGGCCATGCAGCCCCCTTTGTACCCGGAGGGAGAGGCTGTTCACATCAAGCGCAAAAAACCACACCCTTGGCCACCCTCTCCATGATTATTTAGCTGCCGTAATATCGGCCTTGGAATCGATCCCCAGGCTGTAACCGAAGGAAACATGGTGGAAACGGCCAGCCGAGTGATCGTTATGAATGGCAAAGCCCATGTTGTAGGTCTTGCCGGAAGCCAAGGCGATATCACCCTCCCCGCCGGTCAGTTTGCGGGTGAAAGTCACGGTCCAGGTATCGCCATCTTTCTTGCCTTCCGCACTCACCAGCGCCTTGCCGCCTTCCATCACACGCTTGTCGGCCACATAGCCGTCAACCGGCTTGGCGCCCTTGCCGCTTTTCCATTGCATCAGGTCGTAGTAATTGCCGCTGGCAAGCGAACCACCGGTGACATACTTGGTTTTCTTGTCGTCGGCACCGGGCATGGTACGTGCGTCAGTGTGGCAAGTGCCCCAGCAACCGCCCGCCAGACCCATCTGCACATCCTTGCCCTTGGAGTCCTTGGTCACCACCTTGTTGTCTTCCAGCATCACCGCCAGTTTGACAGGGTTGTCCTTGTCCATTTTCTCAACGCCGCCCTTGGGCTCTTTCCAGCTGAAACGCAGGTAGAGGTTGGCGCCGTCATTGGCTGCCTGCACGGTCACCGGGATGGTTCCGGTATGGCCGCTGATTGGCTTGGGCTCGAGCTTCTCGCCCTTGAGAATCTTGTCGGCAGCAATATCAATGGTGTGTTTCTTTTCATCCTCATGGCAGCCGGTGCAGCGCTCACCTTTTGAAATTCCTTTGGCGCCACCGTGATCAGTGCCCTTCATGATCCACTCCAGGCCCGAAGTGCCCGGGTGAAACACGGTCACACTGCGTGACGGCACCTTGCTCCAGTCCGGGGAAGCCACCGCGGACCCAGCCATACCGGCCAGCAACAAGCCCAAGGCGGAAGTGGCAATCAAAGTCTTATTCATGTTCAAGCTCCTATCGAATATGTTGTGCGATTTCATTCATGCGGCGATCAGCAGTGTTTAACCGCCAGCCTCTTCCTCTGTCATCCCTTCAGGCTTCTTGTGGGCGATACCCTTGTGGCAGTCGATACAGGTCATGTTGTCTTTTTTGGCATTTTCATGCTGTTTTGCTGCCCTGCTCTTCTGCTTTTCCACATCCATGCCTTCAAACGTGTGGCAGTTGCGGCACTCGCGTGAATCCGAGGCTTTCATCCGCGCCCATTCGTGGCGCGCCAGTTCCAGGCGCTTGGCCTCGAATTTTTCCTTGGTATCGATGGTTCCCGTGATTCTTCCCCACACCTCGCGGGAAGCCTGGATCTTGCGCATCATCTTGTGCGACCAGTCCTTGGGCACGTGGCAGTCGGAACACGCCGCACGTACGCCGGTGCGGTTGGAATAGTGAATGGTTTTCTTGTATTCCTGATATACGTTGTCCTTCATCTCGTGACAACCGATGCAGAACTCAAGCTGGTTGGTGGCTTCCATACCGGTGTTGAAGCCCCCCCAGAACAAAATTCCGGCGACAAAACCGCCGCCGAGCAAAGTGAGGAGAGAGTATTTCGCACTGGGCGAGCGCAGTTTTGCCCACCATCCCTGTTTTGCTGCCATATATTTCTCTCCTCAGCTGAAAATTATGCGGCGGGCCAGGGTTGTTCCCCCGCCCGCCGGGTCAGGTCTTAGTAAATGTCGTGCTGGGTATTAAGAATGTTGAACTTTCCGGTCGGCGTGATCAGCTTCGGATCCTTGATCACGTGCTTCAGCTTGCGGGTCTTGTCATCCATGATCACGATCGCGGATGGCTCGGTTTTGCCGGCCCACAGGGAGAACCACACTTCATCACCAGTCGCGTTGTATTCCGCATGCACCGCGCGCTTGACCGCCTTGGATTCGGGCAGGTCTGCCAGCTTGGCGATGTTGATGATTTCCGGCGCCTTGTCCAGATTCCTGATGTCATACACGCTCACTGACTCGGCCACTTCCTTGTCCGGATTCAGAGGCGCATCAGCCCACAGGTTCTTGGACTTGGGATGGGTCTTGACGAACAGAGAACCCGCACCGTGATTCTTCAACTCGGCCACCACCTTCCAGGCATGCTGCTTGTGCTTGGCAGGATCGGTACCGATCAGTGAAATCACGTCTGCACCCAGGTGGGAAGTCGCCCATACCGGTCCGAATTTGGGATGCACGAAGTTGGCGCCACGACCGGGATGCGGCTTGGCCTTGGTATCGACCAGTGCAGCCAGCTTGCCGGTCTTGGTATCAACCACTGCCACCTTGTTGGAAGCATTTGCTGCCACCAGGAAGTAGCGCTTGGTCGAATCCCAGCCGCCGTCATGCAGGAACTTGGCGGACTCGATGGTGGTTTCCTTGAGGTTCTTGATGTCGGAATAATCCACCAGCCTGATCATGCCGGTTTCCTTGATGTTCACTACCCATTCCGGTTTGTCCTCGGTCGCCACGATCGAAGCCACACGCGGCTCGGGGTGATACTCACCGTCTACCGTCATGCCACGGGTGGACATGATTTTCAGCGGCTTCAGCGTATCGCCTTCGGTGATCACGTACTGAGGCGGCCAGTAGGAGCCGGCGATCGCGTACTTGTCCTCATAGCCCTTGAACTTGGAGGTTTCCACCGAACGCGCCTCGATGCCGATCT
This sequence comes from Sulfuricella sp., assembly GCA_041651995.1. Taxonomy (NCBI): domain Bacteria; kingdom Pseudomonadati; phylum Pseudomonadota; class Betaproteobacteria; order Nitrosomonadales; family Sulfuricellaceae; genus Sulfuricella; species Sulfuricella sp. Next base: position 480,184 of record JBAZID010000001.1, read on the forward strand.
TGAGAGTCGCCACCACGGTGGGCTTGTCAAACCACATATCGATCAGGTCCAGCTTGCCGTCACGGCCAATTACGTAGACATAGCGGCCGGACTTGGATACACGGGAAATATGCACGGCATAGCCGGTTTTCACGATACCCCAGATCTGCTTGGTGTCACCGTCGATCAGCGCAACTTCGCCGGAATCACGCAAGGTCACCGAGAAAACGTTCTTCAGGTTGATCTTGTTCATCTGCTTCTTGGGGCGATCTTCCGGCTTGATGACCAGCTTCCAGCTGTTCATCATCTCCTTCATGCCCCACTCCGGCGGCGTATCAGGAGTCATCTGGATGTATTTCGACATCATGGAAAGCTCATCCTTGGTCAGGATGTCGTCAAAGTTGACCATCCCGCCATCGGTGCCATAACTGATGATTTTTTCAAGCCTTGCCTGGCCCAGCTTGAGCGTATTGACCGGCTCCAGATTTTTGCCCGTGGCGCCCTTGCGCAGAATGCCGTGACAACCGGCACAACGCTCGAAATAAATCTTGGAAGCAGCTGCCTTCTGTTCCGCCGTCAGCGTAGGCTCATCAGCAGCAGACGCAACATTGAAAACACCAGCAACCGACATGGCAAGAACCGATGCAGCGAAATACGGCTTCTTCATTTGACACCTCCTTAAAAGATTTATTTAAATCCATGAACACCACAGGGTCATAAACCCTATGGCCGCATCATGTTCCAAGGGAAGGGAGCGAACCTTGATGCACGTCAAGTTTTTTTGACTTCAGACGTTTGCACAAGCTTGCGCCAGCCAATAACAACCATGCAACTCAAGAATGAAGAATTGTTGATCTGTGTCAATGCAAAACAACACAAATACCCACATTCTTGTATCCAGTATTCTCAGCCAGGATGAACATCCAAAACATGCATATCTCCGGAGTACTCGTACATGCCCGCCCCGGGTGTGCTGCGCAGGTCCATGAACGGCTTTCCGCCATTCCCGGTGTGGAAGTCCATAACAGCGACGTTGAAGGCAAACTGATCGTCACCCTCGAAAAAGAGGACGAACAGACAACGGTGGATACTTTCGGACTGCTCAACGAGCTACCCGACGTGCTCTCCGCCACCATGGTGTACCACCATTTCGAACCCGAAACAGATTCAAAATAATTCAGCAGAGGAGACCCAAAATGGAATTGACTCGCCGTGAATTTGTAAAACTCAGTGCAGTCGCCGCCACCGCCACAGCCGCCGGCGTCACCGTACCCGGCGCCCAGGCAGCGCTGGCAGCGGCAGGCAATAGCGGGGTGCGCTGGGACAAGGGCGTATGCCGTTTCTGCGGCACCGGTTGCGGCGTCCTGGTGGGCACCAAGGATGGCCGCGTGGTGGCCACCCAGGGTGATCCGGACGCGCCGGTCAACAAGGGCCTCAACTGCATAAAGGGCTATTTCCTTTCCAAGATCATGTATGGCAAGGACCGCCTCACCCAGCCCATGCTGAGAATGAAGGACGGCAAATTCGACAAGAACGGCGAGTTCGCTCCCATCAGTTGGGACCAGGCTTTCGATATCATGGCGGAGAAATGCAAGGCCGCGCTCAAGGCCAAGGGCCCCAAGGGTGTCGGCATGTTCGGCTCGGGCCAGTGGACGGTGTGGGAAGGCTATGCCGCCGCCAAGCTGATGAAAGCAGGCTTCCGCTCCAACAACCTCGACCCCAACGCACGCCACTGCATGGCTTCCGCCGTGGCCGGCTTCATGCGCACCTTCGGTATCGACGAGCCGATGGGCTGCTATGACGATGCCGAGCATGCCGACGGCTTCGTGCTGTGGGGCGCCAACATGGCCGAGATGCACCCCATCCTGTGGTCGCGCATCACCGACCGCCGCCTCACCGGCAAGGATGTCCGGATTCACGTGCTCTCGACTTTTGACCACCGTTCCACAGAGCTGGCTGACAACACGCTGATTTTCAAACCCCAGAGCGATCTGGCGATCCTCAACTACATCTGCAACTACATCATCCAGAACAATGCGGTGAATGAAGAGTTCGTTAAGAAGAACGTCAACTTCAAGAAAGGGGTCACCGACATCGGTTATGGCCTGCGCCCCAAGCACCCTCTTGAAGTGGCCGCCAACAACAACGGCTATCCCGGCGCCGATGGCAAGCCCAAGGGCAACCCGAACAATGCCTCGCCGATGACTTTCGACGAATTCAAGGCGTTCGTGTCCGAGTACACGGTGGAAAAAACTTCTGAAATTTCCGGCGTGCCCAAGGAAAGGCTGATTGAACTGGCCAAGCTCTACGCCGACCCGAAGAAGAAAGTCACATCCTACTGGACCATGGGCTTCAACCAGCATACGCGCGGCACCTGGGTCAACAACATGATCTACAACGTGCACCTGCTGGTGGGCAAGATTTCCGAGCCCGGCAACGGCCCTTTTTCCCTCACCGGCCAACCCTCGGCCTGTGGCACGGCGCGCGAGGTGGGCACTTTCGCCCACCGCCTGCCCGCCGACATGGTGGTGATGAACCCGAAACACCGCGAAGCCACGGAAAAAATCTGGCAGTTGCCCGCCGGCACCATTCCCGACTGGATCGGCTCGCATGCGGTGAAACAAAGCCGCGATCTCAAGGACGGCCTGATCAATTTCTACTGGACCTCCACCACCAACAACATGCAGGCTGGCCCCAACATCAACGGCGAGATTTATCCCGGCTGGCGCAATCCCGACAATTTCATCGTGGTCTCCGATGTCTACCCCACGGTATCGGCCGTTTCCGCCGACCTGATGCTGCCCTGCGCCATGTGGATGGAGAAGGAAGGCGCTTACGGCAACGCCGAGCGCCGCACCCAGTTCTGGCGCCAGCAGGTAAAGGCGCCGGGCGAATCCCGCTCCGACCTGTGGCAGTACATGGAATTCTCCAAGCGCTTCAGGATGGAAGAAGTATGGCCGGCCGAGCTGCTGGAAAAGGCGCCGCAATACAAGGGCAAAACCCTGTATGACGTGCTGTTCGCCAATGGCGAGGTCAACAAGTTCCCGCTGGCCGAGCTGAAGAAGGTCAACGAACACGGCATCAAGAACTACAGCAATGACGAATCCACTGCCTTCGGCTATTACGTGCAGAAAGGGCTGTTCGAGGAATACGCCCAGTTCGGCCGCGGCCACGCGCACGATCTGGCCAACTTCGACACCTACCACAAGGCGCGCGGCCTGCGCTGGCCGGTGGTGGACAACAAGGAAACCCTGTGGCGCTTCCGCGAGGGCTATGATCCTTACGTCAAGAAAGGCGAGGGGGTCAAGTTCTACGGCAACCCCGACGGCAAGGCGGTGATCTTCGCCCTGCCCTACCAGCCCGCCGCCGAGATGCCGGACAACGAGTTCGACCTGTGGCTGTGCACCGGCCGCGTGCTGGAACACTGGCACACCGGCTCCATGACGCGGCGCGTGCCGGAGCTTTACAAGGCGGTGCCGGATGCCTGGGTGTTCATGCACCCGGAGGATGCCAAGAAGCGCGGCCTCAAGCGCGGCGACAAGGTCAAGGTGATCAGCCGGCGCGGCGAAATCACCACCCTGGTGGAAACCCGCGGACGCAACAAGCCACCCGTTGGACTGATATTCGTGCCTTTCTTCGACGAGTCGCGCCTGGTCAACAAGCTGACCCTGGACGCCACCTGCCCGATCTCGAAAGAGACCGACTTCAAGAAATGTGCGGCGAAGATCGTTAAGGCGTGAGGGGTGAGGAGTGAGGGGTGAGGAGAAAAACCCCCTTTCCCCTGACCAATATCATGGCAGCCAACACTAACTCCCGGCGGCAGTTCCTGCTCGACATGGCCAAGACCGCCTGCGGTGTTGGTATGCTCGGCCTGGGGCTGGGCTTGTACGCCCGGCAGGCGCGCGCCTTGCCGCCGACGGCCATCCGCCCGCCGGGCGCTTTGCCGGAGCCTGATTTTCAGGGTGCCTGCATCCGCTGCGGCATGTGCGTGCGCGACTGCCCTTACCACATCCTGGAACTGGCGAAGCCGGAGGACGATCTCGCCACCGGCACGCCCTATTTCGTGGCGCGCAAGATACCCTGCGAAATGTGCGAGGACATCCCGTGCGTCAAGGCCTGTCCCACCGGAGCACTGGACCACCAGCTAAGCGACATCAACAAGGCAAAAATGGGCTTGGCCGCGCTGGTCGACCAGGAGACCTGCCTCAACTTCCTCGGTCTGCGCTGCGATGTGTGTTACCGCGTGTGCCCGGTGATCGACAAGGCCATCACGCTGGAGCGGGTGCACAATTTCCGTACCGGCAAGCACACCATGTTTTTGCCTACCGTGCACTCGGAGCACTGTACCGGCTGCGGCAAGTGCGAGAAATCCTGCGTCCTGGAAGTGGCGGCCATCAAGGTATTCCCGGTCCAGCTTGCCAAGGGCGAACTGGGCAAGCATTACCGGCTCGGCTGGGAAGAAAAGAAAAAGGCCGGCGAGAGCCTGGTGGCGCCGGAGATCGAGCACCAGTACACCCTGCCGGAAGGCCTCAAGTATGAACAGGGACCGGGCCTGAGCGGCGAGGCTGTCGCTCCGCCCGCGGCACCGGGAGCGCAGCCCGGCATTCCCCAGGCGCTGCACGGAGACAAGCTGTGAGCGCGGACAAGAAAATGGGGGCCGACGCCGTCATGGCAAAAGGCTGGCTGGCCGCTCACAAATGGCTGCTGCTGCGCCGTGCCACCCAGCTTGGCATCCTCGCCCTGTTTTTGCTCGGCCCTTTGGCGGGCATCTGGTTCGTCAAGGGCAACCTGGCCTATAGCCTGACGCTCGATTTTCTGCCGCTGGCCGATCCCTATGTGCTGTTGCAATCATTGCTGACCGGGCACGTACCGGAAAAACTCGCCTTTACCGGGGGCGCCATCGTGATCGGATTTTATATTCTGGCAGGAGGCCGCAGCTATTGCTCATGGGTCTGCCCCGTCAACATGGTGACCGATTTCGCTGCCTGGCTGCGGCGCCGTTTCGGCATCAAGAGCGGCGCACGTTTCTCGCGCCAGACCCGCTACTGGATGCTGGCCATGACACTGGTTCTGGCGGGCGCCACCGGCACCATCGCCTGGGAAATGCTCAATCCGGTATCGATGCTGCATCGCGGCCTGATTTTCGGCCTGGGAACGGCGTGGGCCATCATCCTTGCAGTGTTCCTGTTCGATCTGTTCATCAGCCCGGATGGCTGGTGCGGCCATCTCTGCCCGGTGGGCGCCTTTTACAGCCTGATGGGCAAAACCAGCCTGTTACGTGTCAATGCAGCGCGGCGGGCTGCATGCAACGACTGCATGGACTGCTTCGTGGTGTGCCCCGAAGCGCAGGTCATCAAACCCGCTCTCAAAGGCGCGGCGAAAGGCCTCGGGCCGGTGATCACCGCAGCCAATTGCACCAACTGCGGACGCTGCATCGATGTGTGCTCGAAAGAAGTATTCAGATTTGGTTTTCGTTTCATCAACAAGGCGGACAACAACGCCCCGCAAGGGGAAACAACCGCGCTCGGCAACAGGCCATGATCACAGGCCATGACATCATCAAAGAGGAGATCGACCATGAAAAACTCACTGCGCTTAGTCCTGGTGGCACTGTCTGCATCTGCTTTCTCACTCGCCGCCACAGCTCCGGCGCTGTCCGCGGAAAGCGCGGTCCACTCACTGCGCGGCGTGGACGCCCAGGTAGCGGATCAGGCGCCCGAAGAGAAATTCAACCCGGGGAAACGCCCCGGTTCGCAAAAACCGGTCCCGCGCACTTTTGAGCAGCAGCCCCCAGTGATCCCGCACGCAACGGAAAATTTCGATGAAATCACCCTGGAGGAAAACCAGTGCATGACCTGCCATGGCCCGGAAAAATACAAGGAAAAGAAATCACCCAAAATCGGCGATAGCCACTTCCGCAACATGCAAACCGGCGAAATCATGAAACAGGTGTCCGCCGCACGTCACGCCTGCGTACAGTGCCATGTGCCGCAGGTCGATGCCCCGCCGCTGGTGGAAAACACCTTCCAGGGCGTGCCGCAGCCGAAGGCGGCCACGAAGAAAAAGCAGTAAGTCGGCATTTCAAAAAGGGGAACAGCAAAGAAACAGCCGGCAAAAACCGGCTGTTTTTTTGCTCTGGCGGCACGCTCACTTTTGGTATGGCGCACCCCCAGACAGAAAGATTATTCTGCCTTGACGACCTGGTTGCGCCCGCCTTCCTTGGCGCGGTATAACGCCTCATCGGCCTTGCGTACCAATTCTTCCATGCTGACCACCTTGATGTCCGGCAGGCCGGCCGCGCCGATGCTGATGGTGAGACGCTTTTCACCCATACCCTCGATTGGCGTCTCGCTCACTGCCTGGCGAATTTTTTCCGCCACGCTCAACGCCTTTTCGAGGCCGGTATGCGGCAGCAAAATCACAAACTCTTCTCCGCCATAGCGCCCCACCAGATCTGATTCGCGTACCGACTCCCGCAGCACCTTCGCTACTGCAATCAGGGCGTTGTCGCCAACCTGGTGCCCGAATGTGTCGTTCACCCGCTTGAAGAAATCCACATCCATGATCAGGAGGGATAGCGGCATTTCATAACGCACCGCCTTGGAATATTCCTCGTCCAGCCTCTCGCTTATGAAGCGGCGGTTGTAAAGGCCGGTCAGGCCATCTGCGATGGAAAGGCGTTCCACCTTTTCGTGCGTCAGGGCGTTGTCGAGCGTTATTGCAATCTGGTTGGCCAGGTATTCGATCAGAGGCAACTCCTCAGCCTGATAGTGCTCAAACGTACCGAGCAGCATGACCCCCAGCACTCTCTCCTTGTACATCAAGGGAAATGCGGCCACTTCACGGGGCAAGGCCGCGGCGAACCCCAGATCGACCCGGATGTAGCAATTTTCCGGAATATGATCCAGCACCACCGAATGGCGTTCCTGGGCAGCAAATCCGGCAACGCCCTCACCCAGCTTCAGCGCTGGCAGGGCGGAAGCTTCGATGCCGTAGGTGACAAATGGCACCAGCTCTTCACCCTGCTCATTCATCAGATAGATCACGCCCAACTTCGATCCGGTCAGCTCAAGCACCTTGTCGAGTGCATTTTTCAGCAGTTCCTTTGGATTCAGGGTGGTGATCAGCAACTTGGCCAGGGAGTTGTATTTTTCTACCCGCGTCTGTTGCACGCAGATGGCATCCGCCATGCGATTGAAACCTTTGCCCAGATCATCAAATTCATCCTTGGTCACGATCTCGGTGCGCACTTCCAGCCTGCCTGCCGCAAAATCATCCATCGCGCTGACCAGTGCCCGGATTGGGCGAAGGGTGTCACGGTGGGAAAAAAAGGCAATAACCAGTGAAAGAAAACCACCCAGCACCATGAAGCCATAAACGGTCAGCATGTTGCTGCGGATGAAGGCATCGACGGCGCCGGTCTTGCTACTCGCCACCAGTGAGCCGATGACGTGCTTCTGAGCGTTCAGGATCGGCTCCGCGCTGATGAAACAGCGCTCGTTATTGATTATCGCCTGCCCTCTGAAAGGCTTGCCCTTGAGCAGCGGATCATTCACTTCCGTCGGCAGCAACTGGCCTTCGACCCAGAAGTTACCGGGGCGCCGCGATGCCGCCACGACCCTGGATTCCTGCACCAGCGCACCGAACAGGCGCGCCCCTTCACCCGAGCCATCGTGGATCAGGTTGGGCAGCCAATCATAACCATCAAGCAGTACCATGCCGATCAGGACGCCGATCACGCTGCCATCTTTCATTACCGGAACTGCCACCACGCTGGACATCACCACCCGCTCCAGGCGCAGGTAGCGTTCCGGGTTCTCGCGCAGAAAAACATCCCGTGACAGAGCCTCGGTCGACACGACGGCATAACCGTTGCTCACCACCTGCGGCAGAAGAGCGCTCAATGCCACCTGATCGCCGGAGCTGCCGTTGCGCCGGGCAATCACATTGCCCTTGGTATCCACCACCAGCCATGAATCCACAAACGGAAGATTGAATGCATAGTCCTGCAACAGGTCTACAAGCGGGGCTTTTTTCTTCTCTGCCAGCGCCTCCTTGACCAGAGGGGAAGAGGCCGAGTAACCCAGAATCACGCTAATCGTACCCAGCCGGTCGACATGTGCCGCCTGGGCGGTGCGCAAGCTGGCAGCCAGTGTGTTGGAGACGTGCTGACGCGCCACACCGGTCAGAACATCTTCCACCAGCATGGTGACGCCAATCAGCGGGATAAAGGCCACAATAAAAAAGGCGATCAGTGTTTTCCAGCCAATCGACAGCCGGAAACGCTGAGCGCCCCACACGACACGGTAAGGATTTCTTTTTTCAGCCAAGCTGGAAGCCGTTTTATTCATATCAAGCCACCCTCAAAAGTCATGCCACGTCCCCCACAAAACGGATAGCCCGGTCGCAATTATCGCCAGAACTCTGATAGAATTGCGCACAATTTTTACTTATACTGACATAAGTACATTCCAAAGCACAACAAACGCCCTGAAACAGAGAGAAAACCCCATGCGCCTCATTCCACCTGCTGCCCGCTACGCATCAACCAGCCTGATTCTTGTCTGCCTCGTGGCGATCAACGGCTGCAATCAGACCCCGCCCCCTCCTGCTGAAAAAACGCCCCCTGCCGCGGGCCAGGCCAACACCGCACCCGCGCCGGCAGGGAACATGCGCTCCAATATCCCGGTCAAGGGTGATGAGGCGCTTCCGCCCAGCCACCCGCCATTGCCGTCCGCCCCGCCGCCCCACCCATCCAGCGACGCCGGCAATCCTGCCGACCTCAACCAGCAACTGGCCTCCCAGCACCCCAAACCCGAGGGCAAGAAGAAACTCGCCGTGGTCGTGCCTGACAGCGTAAAAGGCAAGTGGGCCTCGGCCACGCTCGCCGTCACCGCCGATGGTGCAGAAAAGGAAATCAAACTGGCCATTGGCGACAAGGTTTCCCTGGGGAAAAATCTGCAACTGCAACTGGTTCATTACCTTCCGGCATACACCAGCGACTTTCAGACCGTGACCAGTTCGTCCAACCAGCAGATCAATCCCGCCATTCAGGTTCAGGCAATCGCAAACGGGCAGGTAGTCAGTGAAGGCTGGATTTTCCAGAACCTTCCCGAATTCAATTCGTTCAGCAGCGAACAGGTCAAGATACGCCTGATCTCCGCCGAACCCACCAAGAAATAAAGACCGGCTTACGGCCCGGCCAAGAGGCATACGCATGAATCAGTCCCGCTTTTTCCCCCTGCTTGGTGCAATGCTGGTCAGCAACGGCATCATGCTTGAAGCACGGGCAGCCGACGATCCGGCGCAAAATCAAAAGGAACTGAGCCAGGCCATCCAGCGCCAGATTCTGACCCTGAATGTCAATCAGGCTGACAAATACCAGATTGACTTTAATTTCTCCAGCTTTCACGGAATGTATGCCTACCGCGAGTTGTTGCTCTGGGCACAGGCGGCGCCCCAACAACAACGCAACGATCTCGTGGCCATGACGCGCGCCGGACTGGAAGCGGTGGTACGTGATTCCGGGATGGGCCTTTCCCTTCCCGGCAGCAAATGGGAAGGACAGCCTGTCGGGCTGCTTTTCAGCAAGGGCCTGCCGCGCTACACCGCCCAGCCGGATTTTGCCAAGCCGGCAACGCTCAAATGGGACCCTGCCCGCTTCGAGCGGCAAACCGCCCCGGAAACCGTCGGCCAGTCTCTTGCTGCAAAGTCACTCTACGTGCTGGAGGACACTTCCGAAGACGGGAAAAAACTCAGAGCAATATTACTGGCATCTGCCCTGCACGAATTTCAGGCCATTCTTCCTCTCCTGGAACTGGGCGGTGACAAGGGCGCCAGTCACATGCCCGCCCTGCTCAAGCTGGAACACGACAAATGGTCGGCGGTCAGCGCCTCCAGCCATCTCTACGGCCAGATGTCCCTGATCCAGGGGCTTTCCCGCTTGCACGCCCTGCTCTCGCTTCCCTCGCTGGAAAACGAAACGATCGAAGGCAAGCGCGTACCGGAATGGCGCAAGGAAGTCCGCCGCACGCTGGACAAGGTTTATCAAACCACCCTCAAGCTTCACCATGACAGCAAATCCGGCAGCTTCATCAGCGATCATGGCAACAGCAAGAGCGCCGCGGAGCGGCTCGCCGCAGATGACGCTGGCTACACCATGGAAGCACTGGCGGACCTGGCAGCGGCCCTGCAAAAAAACGATCCGCTGCGCGCGGATGTACTCGGGCGCCTGAGCGCACAGGCCGACTACATAGTAGCGCGCATGGAAGGGAAGACAGCGGCGCCGAAAACTTTCCTGGTAAAAAACAACCAGACCTTCGCTGGCATGCTATTACAGCTCGAAAACCAGTTTTCCATCGTAAATGGCCTGCTGGCTGCGGAACAAGCCATCGGCAAGGAACATTACGGCAAGGTCGCGCTGGATATCTTCAATGCCGTCCGTCCGCTCCTCTGGTCAGCCCAGGCAGGAATTTTCCGTTCCGCTGCGGGCCAGACAGTCACCGCCTATGACGGGCGCGTGTTCGGGCTGACGCTGGCCACCTGGCGGCACCTTGAAAAACGGCTCCCGCCGGGCGAAGCCAGACAGCATGGCGACCGCCTGATCGAAGCAGTGCTCAAGCAGGGCGGCCTGATGCAGGCTGAAGGCCCGGCCACGGGAGAACCCAGACAACCGGAAGCGTTCATTCAGGACGATCTGCCGCAACTGGTAAGCAGCGTCCTTGCCCTGAAAAAAGAAGAGCGCCCGGAAAAAATTACCGCAGCCGTCAAAACCTTGAGCGATCAGGATGGCGATGGAATTCCAGGCTCTCGTTTCGGCGGCGGACGTTACGGGGCAGCGCCTGTGCTCATTATCCAGACCAGCATCAAAACCCCTTTTGACGCACCACCGGATGCAGCAAATCCACCTGACACCACCACTCCACCTAGGAGCACGCCATGAAATCGCCCCTGATTATCGCACTACTGCTTTTATGCAGCGCCCCCGCAGCCCACGCCTTCGGCGGCATGGGCAACCCGGACCGGGGAAAAATGATTTTCACCCAGCGTTGCACCATGTGTCATGGCGAAGATGGACGCGGACGCGATGGCATGGCTGCCGATCTGGTGGGCGAATGGCACCGGCTCACCAAATCCGACCAGGAACTGAGCCATAACCTGCGCTCGGGCGCCCTGCGAACCCAGGGCAAAATCTATTCGGCAGGCCAGTGCCCGCCCCAGATGATGAATGACCGCGACATGAACGACGTGCTGGCCTTCCTGCGTAATTCATTTGGCACGCCCCAACTCGATTTCGGCCGTTAAGCTCGCCAATGAACAAGCCCATCAGGCTTCTAATGGAACCATCATGCCTCGCCTCCCTGTTCATATTGCGCTGCCTCTCCTGATTCTGTCTCTCGCTCCGGCTGCTCCGGCTTTCGCTGCCGAGCCGGCGCCATCCGCACAGGCCACGACAAAACTCGCCTTTATCGGCCTTGAGGCGCACGCGCCAGCAGCCTGGACCATGGTGCCGCCAGCGACCGACAAACGGCTGGCGCAATTCAAGATTACAACACCCGGCGAGGGCATGACGGCTGAAGTGATCGTCTATTATTTCGGCAAGGGCGACGGAGGAACGGCAGAGGCCAACATCGAACGCTGGCAAGGCCAATTCGTCAGCACGAAAGACCACCCCGTCATCCCGGCCGTCAATCGCTTCGAATCCAACGGCATGACCATCACCACTGCCGAATTGCATGGCGCCTATGCGCGCGGAATCGGTGTCGGCCCCGTGGGCGTCCCCAAGCCCGGTCAGACCCTGCTCGCCGCTGTAGTGGAAACACCCGAAGGCAACCTCATCATCCAGCTTCACGGCAAGGCTGCAAGCGTAAGCGCCCAGAAGGGCAGCTTCCTCGCTTTTGTCCGTTCGATTCGTGGCGAGACCATCTGACGCTTACTTAATTTTCAAGAAAGGCCACAAAATGTCCAGCACTAATATCAGCTCCGGCGGCGGCATGTACGGAACCTCCCCGCGCAAACCTCTTTTCGCGCTACTGATGTCCGCCTGCCCGGGGCTGGGGCAGCACTACGCGGGCCACATGAAGCGTGGGATCCTGTTCTACATCGCCCTGGTCATCGCCTCCTGGATGGCGGCGATCGCCTTCATGTCGATTCAAAGCAAGCTCAGCATCATCCTCCTCGGCGTACCCTTCATCGGTGTGGGACTGATCGCGCTCGACGCCTACGCCTGTGCCCGCCGCCAGCCACGCGACTATCACCTGCAGTGGTTCAACAAGCCCTGGATTTATGCCGTGGTTTTCCTCACCCTGCTGTTCACGGTCAACCCGCTGATGGATTTCCTGGTTGGCCAGCATGTAGTAAGAGCCTTTTTCATGAACTCCATCAGCATGTCGCCGACCATCCTCGACCGCGATATCGTGCTGATCAACAAACTGGCCTTTCCCAAACGTGGCGAAATCGCGCTGATCAAATTAGGGAAGAGCAAACCCAGCGCCAAACTGACACAGCTCATCGACGATCAACTCATCAAGCGCATTATCGCCCTTCCCGGCGACACACTTGAAATCCGTGACGACGTAGTGTGGATCAACGGCCAGAAAATCGACGAATCCTATGCGCACTTCAAGGGCGTGCTCCGCTTCAATAGCACACAACGCTCGAATTTCGGCCCCAAACTGGTTCCATCCGGGTACTACTTCGTCATGGGCGACAACCGCAACGAAAGCATCGACAGCCGTATCCTTGGCTACATCCACGAAGACCAGGTCGGCGGCACGGCCACCAAGGTATTCTGGTCGTGGAACTTCGACGAAGGCGGCATCCGCTGGGATAGAACGGCCAGGAGCCTGAAGTAAGTTACAAAATTTCGGGCTGAAGCCCGACCTACATCCGTAATCTGGATATTTGTAGGTCGGGCTTCAGCCCGAAAATGTCGGGTTAAAACCCGACCTACGGACCCGCCGCCATGCCTTACACCCATCTCCGCAAAAGCAGGTTCTCCCAAACCGGGATGGTGTATCACGTCACAACTGTCACTCTTGACCGGACGCCGCATTTTGCGGAGCTCGACAAGGGGCGCAAGGTGGTGCGGGAACTGAAAACCCTACAGGAACAAGGCAAGGCAGAAACGCTATGCTACGTCCTGATGCCAGATCACCTGCACTGGCTCATGGTCTTGCAGGATGACAATTTGCCCGAGGTGATGCGTCTGCTGAAAGGACGTTCCGCCCACGCCATCGGGCAAGCACTCTGGCAAGCCAACTATTACGACCATGCCGTGCGGCAGGAAGAGGATTTACGCAAGATGGCACGCTACATGGTGGCCAACCCATTGCGCGCCAACCTGGTCAACAGCATCGGCGATTATCCGCTGTGGGATGCGGTCTGGTTGGATGACGCCTTGTCGGGTTGAAACCCGACCTGCGTTCAGCACCCACGATTTTTTGTAGGTCGGGCTTCAGCCCGACAACCCCTACTTGAACAGATACTGCCCATGAATACTGCGCATGATCAGCAGCAGGCCGTAGGTGGTAAACAGCATCATGGCATAGGGCAAGAGCGCGACCACCGCCCAGCGTTTTCCGCGCCATGCCGGCTTGTGCCGCAGGTGAAGCACGAACGCATAAGCCATAAGCGTGGCGAATGCCCAGCTCTCGATCGGGTCCCAGCCCCAGTAACGGCCCCAGGCCAGGCTGGCCCAGTACGAACCAGCCGCCACCATCGCTGCCCAGAGAAAGAATGCCCACCCCGCCAGCCTCCCCGCCAGTGCTGGCAGGTCGGGGCTGGTGATGCGCCCCGCGAGCCAGGCCAGGTGCACGCCTGCCGCCAGCGTACCCGCGCCGATGGCGAAGGAATTGAGCTGGGCGTGGATAATCAGCCAGTTAGTGCGTAGCGAAGGGTCCATGGGGAAAGCGCCCCGGCTATGGAACAAGGCCCATGCCACGCCCAGCCCCGCCACGCCCAACGCCAGCAAGCCTGCCGGACGCAACTCCGGCAGGCGCCATTGCACGGCAAGAAAGACCAGGGTCACCGCCAGGGCATCCACCGTCAGATCTTCGTAGCGGGTAATGATGGGAATCTGCCCGATATCCTGCCAGCGCAGGGACAACAAGCCGAGGTGCAACAGGGCGCCCAGCAGGGCAAGCGCGATGGCAAGACGCTGCGTGCGCGCACTTGACGGCCAGAGCAGCAGTGCCGCGCCCAGGTACAGGGCCGCGATGCCGCCCTGAAAAAATGCGGTCACGGTCATCTTCCGCCCTCCCACTCGCGCCACTGCCGCTCAAAGCGCCAGTCGTCGCGCAGGGTCCAAGCTTCGAGCAGCCATCCATCTCCGTCACGGCGCAGGCGCAGGCGGCGCGGATGAAACAGAAGGTGCATAGCGAACCCCGCCAGGGCCAGGACAAAGCCGGCAAAGACCCATTTCAATGCCTGGCCGGAAGCGAGATACAGGCCCGCCCAGGGCGCCGTGCCGATAAATTTAAGCTGGTACAGGCCCAGATCCGCGACCTCTCCCGGCGCCAGCACGCCATCGAAAACCGGCTTACCGCGATGCTCCGCGACGAGGAGGAAACGGGGGGCAGCGCCGGGTGTCAGGGCCATGCGGAAATTCACCGGGCGATTTTCGAACATCATCACTTCATCGCGCTCCAGCGGGGTATCTTTGCCCCAGGATTTCTTCATCACGCTGAAATTGATCAGCAGATTGCGGCGCTGTCCATCCGGCAGGGTGCGCTCGAACAGCGCCGCCTGCCCCACGTTCTTGTCCAGGTAAACCTGATAGGGACCAATCCTGAGCGGATGATTCACCGCCAGGGTTTCCTGGCGCACGGGGCCACCCGCCTCCTGTAGCGTCAGGAGCGCCTGCAACTCCTTCAGGCGCCCGCTCTCCATCTCCACCCGCAGGGCATCGAGGCGCAGTTGAAAGCCCAGTTCATTGTCCGGCAGGCGCGAGCCCCGCTCCAGCAGCAGCTTGCCCTTCGCCTGGCTGAGCACCTCCCCCTCGGCCAGCTCGAAATGGGCGCCCAGGCGCTGGGAAGCATGGACCGAGGCCGCAATGACGATGACCACGACACCAGCATGGAGCAGCGGCAGCCCAGGCAGCCCAAAGTTGCCGCTGCGGCGCCCGTCCGGCCCGGCATCCTCCAGCGCTTGCAGGGTGGGGGGCAGTGCGGAAAAGGAAAGGGCGCGGGCGGGGGTCAATCCCCTGAACCAGACAAACAGCCAGGCTGCATGCGCAACCGTGCCCGCCGTCAGGTTTACAATCAAGGCCACATAGAGAGCGAGAAACCCTGTCGAGGCGTACACATCTGCCAGGCCAAGACGTTCCAGCCACAGCGAGACCACCGGCCAGGACTGATGCCAGGCATCCAGCTCCTGGGGCGACAGGCGCCAGCTCTGCGGCAGAGTTCCGCCTGCCAGCGCCGCCAAGCCAAGCAGGGCAAGCAAAGCCAGGGCAAGACCGGGCGAAGCCGCATGGCGAAACAAACTGGCAAGCAGGCGGCGCACCCTGCTCAGCTGCAGCTCCCTACCCCGGTCACCCCGGTGGTGCCGGGGTCGCTGGCACTATGGCAATCCGTCCTTCTCCAGTTGCCGCTCTGAATGGCATCGAGGTTGATGCCGGAATTGAGGCCATAGATGGTGCTGCCGTTGATTGGGTAACGGGCATGTGCATTGTAGGGCGCCTCATCCGGCGTGCCGGTGCCGTAAACCAGGAAGGCACGCCGCTTCCAGCCGTGCGGTACCGCCGCGTGGCAGGCGTAACAGGGCATATTGCGGAAGTCGATGTGGCGATTGTGCAGATTCTTGGCCGCGCCGCCCATTCGACCGGAAAACCCGGTGCTGTATGCGCTGGTATTGGTACCGCCGCCATAAATACCGCGATCATGGCATTTGAAGCACAGGTGATGGTCGGTACCGTTCATGCCGGTGGAAAAATCGTAAGGCCCCCACAGGATGGGCCAGTAATCGGCGCCGTGCGGACCCTTCATGCCGGTGGGATTCTGGCTGTCGGAGTGGCAGTCGGCGCAGCCCATCACGCTGGCGGGCGTCATGCCGCCGATCAGCGCTGCCGTATAACTCACACCATCGTATGCGATGAAGTCATTCTTGCCCGGCGCCACCACCGGATGGAAGGACTTGTTGTTGGGATTGAATTCCTTGGCCTGGTCGGTCAGATTAGGCATCGTCACCGGGTCGTGAGCATACGGCTCGGGAGGCGGAGTCAGTCCGAACGCATAATAGGAATGGCACTTGAGGCATAACTGGTACTGGTACTGCACATCATTCACCTCGGTGTAGCTGGTGACATTCCCCCAAATGGCTGGCCAGGTGGGTGACACGCCCCAGATGCCCTTGAGCACGTTGGAGGCGAGGTTGGAGGTGGGCGTGCCACTACCCACGTTGGGCGAGACGCCGGGGGAAACAGCATGGGGGTTGTGGCAGTCCTCGCACTCGGCGTGACGGTTGGTGCCCAGGTTGGATGCTTCCTCGCGCACCGCGCCACCGATGCGCTTGGGGTTATGGCGTCCGTCATAGGCAGGATTCTTTGCCGGATGCACATAGGCCAGGCCGAGGGCATAGTCGATATTCTTGGTACCGGTTGCCACACTGCCGCTGTGGCACACCAGACACACCTTGGCCTCACCGTCCTGCTTCAGGATACGGCTACCACTGGTGGCGGCGTTGTGCGGCTGGTGGCAGCTCTCGCAGCCGTTGGCCTTGGGCGTGGAATTGGCATCCAGGGGGAGGTTGTGGCCCGGCACGTGCCAGGGGTTATCACCGGTACCGTTCCACTGGGCAAGGGATTCACGGTGGCTTTGGTTGGTCACGGTGGACCAGTACATCTTGCTGTGGCAGGTGCGGCACAGCGGCGAACCATAGCCCGCACCGTCGGTATAGCCCACATGCATGAACTTGGGATTGGCATCGCTGTGCGCGTCGTGGCAACTGGTGCACTGCATCTGCCCGGTGCTGTCGGGCTTGATCTTGCCCGTGAGCAGGGCGGGTGACACCAGCTCAAGGTTGGTGGCTGCCAACACAGGATCGTAAAGGAAGGAAATCGGGTGATCATTGCGCAAATCGCTGCCCAGATTGGCGGGTCCGGTCAGGAAGGCCTCCAGCCCGGAAACCGTGCCCGCCTGGTGGGCGAAGGGCAGGTTCTGCACCCCGCCCAGGGCCACCGTGCCATCGTGGCAGGTCAGGCACAGTTTCGATGTGCCGCTCGGTTGACCCGGCGCGGCTGCCGCCAGCGTATTGCTGCTGTAGGGCGTATAAATTTCCGCCGAAAGCTTATGGTTCCACAGCGGCACGGCGGGATTGGCGTTGTGCGGGGTATGGCAGAACACGCAGAGCTGCGTCTCGCTGGTCGCCTTGTAAGTGCCCGTTCCGGAAGCGGAAAGATTGTGCTTGGTGGTGGCGATGCCTGCCATGCCAGGTGCGGTCCAGCCCAGCAGGCCCGCGATCAGCAGGATGGCAGTTAACCATGCATAGTTGCGCGTATTCATAGCGGAAAGACTCCGGTCAAATGACGTGACGTATTTGTTGTTTGTCGGGTTATACCCGTTAAGAGCATGCGGCCACCCTGTAGGTCGGGCTTTCTCGCCAGAGCGAGCAGCTTTGCTGCCGCTCTCGGCGGGGACGCCCCTAGCGGGTGCAGCCCGGAATTTCGGGCTGAAGCCCGACCTACAGGGGGTTCCATGGGCAGGGTAATAAAACCCGGCCTACTTTGCATCGCTGCCTCCAAGATACTGGAAAATCTGCACCCGGTTATTGTACGAGTCCGCAACATAAATCCGGTCCTGGGCATCGATCAGCAAGCCTGCTGGCAACCAGAACTTTCCGGCTTCCTGGCCCGAAGTTCCCCAGAACAGCAACAGTTTCCCGGTTTCGTCAAAAACCTGAACATTATCGAAACCCGCATCGGCGACATACACATGTCCTTCGCTATCCAGCGCCACGCCCTTGGGGGCGGAAAAATCACCGGAGCCATCGCCGTTTTTACCGAAAGCGGCAACCAGTTGCC
This sequence comes from Sulfuricella sp., assembly GCA_041651995.1. Classification (NCBI taxonomy): domain Bacteria; kingdom Pseudomonadati; phylum Pseudomonadota; class Betaproteobacteria; order Nitrosomonadales; family Sulfuricellaceae; genus Sulfuricella; species Sulfuricella sp. Next base: position 498,182 of record JBAZID010000001.1, read on the forward strand.
CCTCGCTGTCGAAGATCTGGACGCGCATGTTCATGCTGTCCGTAACTGCCAGCCGCCCCTGGCGGTCCAGCGTGGCGTAGGTGGGGAAATTGAACTGCCCGCGCTCCACGCCACGGCCGCCGATCACACTGAGAACCTTCCCTGTCGGCAGGTCAAGCACCTTGATGTCGTGGGACGGCGTATCCACCACGTACAGCCGCTGCCGCTCACGGTCGATTGCCAGCGCTGAGGGGCGCTTGAGCCAGTCCGCAGTGTCCAGCATGCGGTCAAATTTGCCATCCGACCGGAACACGAAAATCTTGTTCAGTTCACCATCCGCGACATAAACATTGTCCCCGCCATCCACCGCCAGGCCGATGGGCAGACGCATGGGCTCCCACTCGCTGCCGCGCAGGTGGGCATATTCGCCTTCGCGGCGGTCGTAAATGTGCACTCTTCCCCGCTGGGTATCGGCCACCAGCAGCCGGTCCTTGCTGTCCAGCGCCACGGCCATGGGGCGATTCACCCGCTCGTCGTCCTCATCGCCGCGAATGAATTCCCACACCTTGCGCCAGAAACCTTTCTTGCGCCCGAAATCTTCCGGGCTGGAAATCGAGCCGAGGAAACGGATCCGCGGCTGTAGCGGCGGCGCCGGCCAGACCAGTTCGGGCGCCGCGGCAGCTTGCTCTTTCGCTTGCGGAGCGGCCTCGGCAGACGGGCTTTCTTCCGCCCGGAGAGGTGCTGCCGCCAGCAACAGGGCAGCGATGACAGCCAGCATTGTTTTTACGGCAAGATGCAACATTTTTCTCCATATTCATTGCATGGATTTGTCGGGTTAAAACCCGACCTACGAGTCCGAGCCGCCGTTGTAGGTCGGGATTCATCCCGACCTACAACGGCAGATTTTAATCTCACTTGTAAAGCATATGCTTCTTGCGCGAAGTTTCACCATGATAATATTTGTAGCGGAACAGCGCATCCAGGCCGTGACAGTCGGCGCACAGCGAAAAATCGCTGGTATTTCTCAGGAAACTGTTGCGCGCATCACCCTCTATATTCCGGCCCTCGCCCTCTTCGGCCTTGAGCGGGTTCCACTGATGGGCGTTATGACAACTCGGGCAGGAGATGATGCCCGAGCCGCTTCTCACGCCATCGAGTGTAAACACCGGAAAATTCCCGCCGCCCTCGCGCTGGCTGCCGGGGTTGGAAATCACGTTCACCTTGGCCGGGTGGCTGCCCTTGACTGGCAACTTGGCCGCCGCCACCTTGCCTGCGGCATGGCAGGAACGGCACAGGCGCTCCATGGCGTCATTGCCCTCCCCCGACTGACGCGCCCACAAGCGCTCCTTGACCACCGCATTATGTACCATGTGGCACTGCCCGCACACGCCGGACTGCTGCGCGTTCTGGCCGCGGGTGTTGGTCTCCGCCGGCGCCGTGACGGAAAGGTCGTGGTCGGTCTTCTTCACCTGCTGCTTGTTCTGGTGGCAGTTGGCACAGAGCTGGGGAGCGGGCCAGGCGGGCTGACGCAGGAAACTGTCGGCAGCTCCGCCCTCCACATCTGCCTTCGCGCCAGCTTTGCTGGCGGGGTCTGCCGCATCCCACTGGTGCAGGTTATGGCAGGTGGCGCAGGCGACCTTGCCGTTGACCGTGTCTTTTTTACCCTCGGCGGTGTAAAGCGGCAGAGTGGTCTTGCCGCCGGTATTTTTCAGGTCCACGCGCAAGGGGTGGCTATTGGCGCCGGTCTGCTTCTTCTCCGCCATACCCCCGTCACGGTGGCACTCGTTGCACAGCACCTCGACGCCGTCCTGGCCCGGGCCGGTGGCGCGCGCCCACATTTTTGCGCCATTACCGTTGTGCGGCAGATGACAGGAGCCGCACACGCCGGTTTCGACAGTGGTCTTCCCCTGGAAATTTTTCGCCTCGGGCACAGAGATGGCGAGATTGTGCTTGGACAGGGCAATCGGCCCCTTGTCTACGTGGCAGTTGGCGCACAGCGTGCCTTTATTGTCGTTAGGCATGCGCAGGAAGCTGCTATCACCCGTGGCCTTCGTTTGGCGCGGGTCCCCGGCGGGGGCTTTCTTGCTCAAAGGTGACCAGTTATGCGGATCGTGGCAGGTTCCGCACACCACGTTGCCGCCTTCAGCCGCCGGCACCCCGCGATGGTCGTAAAGTGGCAGCACCTTGCCTGGCTGGGCAATGCTTTGCGGCGGTGCCACCCATTTCCCGTCCTTGGCCGTGATGCCGATATTGGCAATGGGCACATCCACCGGATGGCTGTTGGCGCCGATGATTTTATCCTTCGCCACCCCCTTTGGGTTGTGACAGCTCAGGCAGGTTGAAGAAACCGGGTCCACCCCGGCCAGCGGTTCGCGCGCCCACATGCGTGAGCCCTTGCCGTTGTGGGGCAGGTGGCAGCTGGCGCAGACACCGGTTTCGGACGGCTTCTGGCCCTTGATATTGCGCTCTTCCGGCGCCATGATGGCCAGATCGTGCTTGGTGTTGACGACACCAATCTTGTTTTTGTGGCAAGTCAGGCACAGGCTGGCCTCAGGGCCATTGGGCTTGCGCAGGAATTTGTTGCTGCCATCGCTATCATCGCCCGGTTTCGAGGTTTTTTCCGGGTCGAGCGGATCCCACTGGTGCGGCTCGTGACAACTGGGGCAGCTGACCCGGCCCTTGCTGTCGCCCACCGACTTGACGCCTTCCCTGGTGTAGCCCGGCAACTCCACCACCTCACCCAGACTTGCCATGGCGCGGCCCACCGGATGGGTATGCTGGCCGACCTGCTTGTCCTTGGCCAATCCGCCCTCGCTGTGGCAGGTCAGGCACAGATCGGCCACCGGGTCATCGCCGTGCTTCACCGGGCGTGCCCACATTTTCGGCCCCTGCCCGCCATGCGGCAGGTGGCAGGCGCTGCACACCCCGGCCTGACCCACTTCCTGGCTGCGTATATTCTTGTCCGAGTTGTTGACCAGCGTCATGTCATGCTTGCTGTTCGCCACCTTGCGCTGTTCGAGGTGGCAGGACTGGCACAATTGCGACTGCGGATTGGGCGCAACCAGAAGCTTGGGGCCTGCTCCGGCAAAATGCGGCTCGTGGCAGGTCTGGCAGATCACGGTGCCGCCCTCGCCCAGTTTCGCGCCCTTCTCCAGCAGAGCCTGGGGAATCTTCACCTTGCCGGGCCGGATATTCACCGGATGAGTGCCCTTGTGCCCGGCCTCGGCAGGCGTATTGGCGTAGCGGTCGGCATGGCAGGTCCCGCACAGTTCGGAATTGGCATTTTTCACTATCAGCTGTTTCTTCTCGGGCGCGCCGTGGACACGGTGACAGGACTGGCAGATCACGGTGCCGCCGATTCCGGTTTTCGCGCCAGCTTCCATCAGCGCGTGCGGCGTTTCCTTCATTTCCTTTTGTACCGGATGGTTGCCCTCTTCCGGTCCGGTGCCGCGCTCCAGGTGGCAGGCCATGCACATGGCGGAATCCGCGTTTTTCATGCGCATGAACACCGTGGCAGTCTTGTCCCCCCAGGCCACGCCATGGGCGCTATGGCAAGTGCCGCAATACACCTTGCCATCTTCGTTGAGCGGAAACACCATCTTTCCTTCGGCCGTGGGAATTTTCACCTTGTCCGATGGCTTGACGCCGATGGGGTGGAAATTCTGTCGATTTTGCCACGCAAACCGGGAGTCCAGCACGAAACCATCATGGCAGGAAAAACACATGCGATCGGTGCTCACCACATCCTGCTTGCCGGTTGTTTCCACCGGCCTGGGGTTGTGTGCGATCAGTGGCGTGACATCCTTGCGGTTGAAATCGACCAGCCACGCGATGTGGCAGTTGGCGCATTCACGCTGCGGGGAAATATCGCGTGCAGCCTCCGCGCCACGCGCCATGCCGAACAGGAGCACGAGCATCAGCGCCAGTTTCATGAACAATCCGTCGGGGCGACATCCAATCACGCGATTGAACATTCAACTCTCGGCAAATCGAACAGGTGAAACTGGCGCATAGTGATGCCACTCATGTTATGGCGCTGCGGCGGGCTGGGATGGCGCATCGAACGAATTGCGCCACCAGCCGCGCGGATCACGCTTCATTTCCTCCGTAGGCGGTTCGGGCGCCTTGCCGGATGGGCCAAACAGCACGCCCTGACGCGACTTGCTGGCATCGTCGAGGAAAATGGTAGGAATATAGAATTCCTTGTATTTCTGCGTGATGCCGATGATATTCACATTGGTCAGGGCAGCAATGCGCTTGTCTGAAAAGCCGAGCGCGCGGAACGGCAGGAAACTCTCATTTTCGGAAGCGTGGCAGCGGGTGCAGAAACGCCCAACCGGGTTCACCTGGCTATGGAAGGCTTTCTTGATCGACCCCATGTCCTGATCGGAAAGCTGACTGCGCAGCTTGATGAATTCCTGTGCTTCGGGCGCATCCTCGGTGATTTCCAGCAATGCCTCCCGCCCGTTGACGTTGGTATAGGCCACAACCTTGGAATAGTAGTCGTCGGTTTCGAGCAGGAACCCTGTTCCCGGTTCAACATCCAGCCCATACGGCTTGCCCTTGACCTCGATCCCCGAATAGTTGAGCCAGCGCAGGGTCATGGAACTTTCCGGCACCTTGCGATCGTCGGTGTGGCAGGTCATGCAGCCGATGAATTGGGTGTGCATGTTGAGCAGGGTCCGTATCATCGGTTTTTTCGCGTGCGGATATTCGCTGTGGCAGGTATAGCAGATCGGGCGTTTCCCCAGAGTCAGGGGGTCGACCTTGGGCAAATTGTGGAAGTGCTTGATTTTTTCCTTCTGCCGCTCGATATCCAGCCTTTCCAGAAGCTTTGGCGCCTCGGGTTCTTTTTCATGGCCGCCGCCCATCATGGAATAGACGGAAGAGGCAAGCAAAACCGCGATGATGATCCACAGCAGAAAAGACACCATCCACGCCCATATCGGGTGGTTGCGGCGCAAACCGGAAATGCTGAAGGCGTCGCGCCTGATCTCGCCCGGAATACGTGCCTTGTGGTCAACAATGATCAGCAGCGCGATGGCGAAGAGGAGGAACATCACCACTGCCAGCGCAATAAAATAACTATCGAGTTCAACGGTATGATGCATGGTCAATCCTTAAAATAATCATCAGCCCTGGGTCAACATCAGCCAGATCGCGTACAGCCCGAAAACGGTCCACGCCAGGACAAACACCAGCGAGCCATAGGCCAATACTTTCTGCCAGGGTTTAAGCTCGGCTCTCATAGATCGCGATATCCGGCGTCATTTTCTTCATGTTGATTTCTAATCATGAGGTTGCGTCCCCCACAATTTTTTGCTCTCGATCAGTTTCCTGAGATAGCTGCGTTCCTCGGGCATGGTCACGATGCAGCGCAGATACTCGAGAAAATGCTCCTCGATCTGGTGTTCACGCGTGATCTTGCCGGTAAGGAAGGTCCATTGCATGGGGAAGCGCCCAGGTGCCAGGTGGACGTTGTACCAATGCCAGAATGCGATCACCAGCAAGGCCAGCAGGGCCTCGTGGGGATGGGACAGGCGCATCATTTCCTGAAAATGTGAGGCCATCTCCAGCGGCAGAATGCTGGCCCAGACGTCAGGGAACAGGAAGGTCGATCCGGAAATCACCATCACCGTGTTGCCGAAGCCGGCAGCAAAATAGTGAATTTTCTGCTTGTACATGAATTTGTCCATTTCCGGACGTACGGTGCGCTTGCCGCCGAAGAACTGCATGTCTTCCTTGAAGTCGCTAATATCCTTCCATACCGGCAGGATGGTGCGGCGCAATTCAAATACGCGGGCACGCAGTTTCAGCAACGAGCCAAGGCCGATGGTGACGAAGTGATAAACCATGGCAAAAATCATGGCCGCCGCCAGCGTGCGGTGTATCACCCGCGTCACTTCCAGTCCACCCAGTACGGAGTTGAACGGCTCCGCCCAGAAAGCGGTGTTGTAGTGAATAGGCAATCCAGTAAAGGCCAGCAACAGGAAAGTGCTGAAAATCAGCAGATGCTGAATACGGATATGGATGTTGTAGCGGTAGAAATCGCCAATCGGGTTTGAATCCACATTTTTGTATAGCATCGAGCGATCGTCCGGCAGCAGGGCAACCACTTCCTCGATATCGCGCTCTTCTTCCGGGCTCACCCTGTTGTGGCGCTTTGCGGTGTCCAGCACCTCGCGTGCTTCTTGTGTTAATTTCATGTTCTACGTGTCCTTATGCGTCAAAGCTTTATAAATTCTGCACTACCTGGTTAACCACCTGCAGGCGGGGACACTCCTTGCGGGTGCCGCCCGGCCTGCAATGGATTTCATCAGGGAAGCCGGTTGCTATTGCGCCGGGTGCGCCGCCACCACGATGACCCATCACGGAAGCGCCAGCTTGCGCCATCGCGCAAACGTCCCCAGGTTTCGAATCCGGCCATCCCCACCAGTAACAGCAGCACACTATCGCCCACGATGGTATAGATCATCTCGGCATAATGCTTGAAGGGGTTGTCTTCCCGCTTGCTGGATGGATGCGGATCGAGCTCGGCATAGTTCTTGTCGGCTCTGACGTGGCATTGCTTGCAAGTCTCTACCCTGTTCTCCGCGCTTGTCGGTGAGTTCGGGTCTCGCGAGGGCAGCAGTTCATGCACGCTGAGATAGTAATTCACGGTTTTGGCATGACAATCCAGGCAGTTGGCCGCCTTGGTGTTGCCATATTTGGTCACCTTGCCGTGAAAGCTTTCCTCGTAAGATTCCGCCGCGATCGGGAATTTCCGCCCCAACTCGCGCCCTTCTTCCTTGGCCGCCAGCTGGTGGCGATCCAGCATCTGCTTGTCGGAATGGCACGATGAGCACATCGCGACGATTTCCTGGGGCGAACGCTTGACTTCGCGAATACGGCGGCTGGTGTGGTTGTACCACTTCTCCGCAAACTTGGCGTCCTCGTGACAGACCACGCAGCGGTCAATGATGTGCTTGGGCGGTTTATCTTCCTTGGCGTTGTAGAGCGGGTTGGTATGGCAGTTGACGCAATAGGGCTTGTCGGCATCATTGCCTTTGGCGACTTTCTCCCGGCCATGGACACTTTTCTTGAATGCATCATAAATTGGCTTGTGGCTGAACGGCTTGCCGGTGGCAGGATTTTTGATCGAATGACACTCTGCGTTGCAGGTCACCCCTTCCGTCACTGGTTTGTGCGGCAACTCCTTGATATAACTGTGGCAGTCGCGGCAGGGCACATTGCGGTGCACGGTTTTTGAAAAAACGTTCGGCATAATGTAGTACGTCTTTTGCAACCCGTCCTCGGTTACACGCCCCATTTTTGGGTATTTGTGGCACATCAGGCAGGCCTCATCATCCTCGAAGGCCAAAGCCGCCCCGGCATACCCCAGAAACAGGGACAACATGCCCGCAACGCACCATCTGATAAGCATCTCCATCCTCTTTTATCCTTTTATTATTTCAGCAACCTGATCCAACACCGTTCAGTCAGACAACCTCAACAACTGCCCGTTTAACCCCAGGCCTGCAGTGGTCTTGGGGCAATGGCGAAGGCATCCACGCCACCCCAGGGACTCAGGCATAAAACAAGTTTTACATCGTGACGCATCAGGGCTTTAAGCACGCTCCCGTCTACTGCTTGAATCGGGATCGTCCACTGCCATTCTTCCCGCCTTTTTCACTCCGGAAGAGACATCCACCAGCGCGACCCGGCATCTTTCGCGAAGAGTGCCTGGTTGTCAACAATGGAAGCCAATGAATTCATTGCTGCCCTCCCCTGCGAGCTGAACCTGCATTCAAACACGGCTCTACGGCCAGATAACCCGGCCGGGCCTGCTTACCAATGGTTCATCCGATCACCGCCGCACAAGCCTGTGTGGCCTGTTAAATCAAGCCTCGCTTTTAGTCTGACCGGTCATTGCGGGGAATGCCATTTTGTTGCCGCATCGGACCAAGAACGGAAAAAAGCAAATGGGTGCTTCAATACGCTCCCATTTGCTTAAAACCGGCCTGAAACCTGATACTTATTTAGCTTTCGATGTTTCGGCCCACTCTACCTTCGGGTCCGGAGACTGCCCTGGCTTGGACTTCTCTCCCTCGGTCCAGGCCGCGCCTGTGCCCGGCAGCAGAAACTTGGGAATATGGAAATCACTATATTTATGCAACATTCCCACCACCTCGGTGTTGGTCAGCTGCTGTATCCGGCGGGGCGGATAACCGAGCTCCGCAAACGGAACATAGGGCGTCTGCGTTGAAGTATGGCAGCTGTCACATAGAAGAGGCTTCTCGTCCACCATGCGGTGAATCACTTTCTTCATCTTGGATTGCTCGGTAGTGCTGAGGCCGTCCTTGTTTTTCAGGTAATCAGTCACAAACGCCCGTTCACGATCCCCATTCAGGAAACGGAAGTTGCCGTCAGCGGCCAATGTTCCGGGCGCAATCTTGGTTCCGTAGTTGCCATATTTTTCCTTCTCGGTTGCCACCAGCCCCGGGGGGTTGGCCACTACCTGGCCGTTTGCCTTGTCGTACCAACGGAATGCCCACGGCCCCTGGTCCGGCTTCTGTTTGATGTGGCAGGTTTCACAGGCGACGAAGAACGCGTGCATGTTCAGGAAGGCGCGTATGGGCTTGGACTTGTCATGAGGCACCGCGCCATGACAGCGCGTGCACACATTGGTTTCGTCCGGCTCCACCATCATGCCGATATGGTGAAAGTGGCCTTTCACATACTGTTCCTTCACAACGGTATAGCCGAGATCGGTGGTGGCCGTCGCTTTCTGCTCCTTCATGACCTTCTGCAGCGCCTCTTCTTCAAAAGACGCGGCTTCGGGTGCTTTCACCGTGGTGCCAAAAACCTGCTGTTCCACTGGCGGCTCTTCATGATGATCCGCATGGCTGAAGATAATCGGGTAGATGAAATTTCCGTACCATACCGCGAAGATGATCAGGACGATTGCGTAGAGCTTGCCTATAAGTGTTTTGAATCGACTATACATATATTTCTCCGGCCCTTAGTGGTGCTGAGGTCTGATTTCGTCCTGGAGGCCTTGTTCGGTCATGATCCGCGCATATTCCGCATAATGCTCGTGGATCATGTCGTCTTCCGTGAGATATCCGGTGATGAATACCGTACCCAAGGGGAATTTTTCGGGCGAGTAATGCACGTTGTACCAATGGACGAAGAACAGGAACAGCGCTGCCAGCAATGCTTCGTCGGTATGCATGATGTAGAAGGCGTTCATCGCAATGCCGGGAAGGATGTGGCTGAACTCATCCCGCCACCAGAGAACGAAACCTGCCGGCCCCAGGATGGGAATACCCCAGTAGGGCGCGTAGTAATCGAACTTCTCCTTCCATGACATGCGGTCATAGCGCGGTGGCCGATTGGTGAAGTACAACAGGTACTTGAACATGTCGATCAGGTCGAAGAAGTCCTTCTTGTTCGGAACCATCTCCTGGGCCAGGAATTCCCTGCCAATATTGCCCAGGGTAAGACGCCCTTCCTTCTTCAGGCGCAGCACCCGCCGGGTATAGAACAGATACATCCAGTAAATGGTGTGGTAGACAAACAGGCCCAGCAGGACGGAGCCCACGATACGGTGAATCGTCGGCGCATGGTCGATGCCGCCGAATACCTTGTAGATGGACTCCGCCCACGGCTGATCGTGGTATTTCAGCGGGAACCCGGTTAATGACAGGGTGATCACCGTGGTGAACAGTACAATGTGCTGCAATCGTTGATGCAGCGAGAACCGGTAGAAATATCTCCGCCCGTTTCTTTCACATATTATCGGATATTTCGGCATGGCCATTTTCAAGTAACCCTCAATCAGTACATATTTTCGGCTTGTTATTTGGAGGAGTGGTGATCATCATCCGGCGACTTCCTGAAGGAGAAGTTCGGGAAGAGCCTCCTCAGCAGTTCCAGAATAATGAGAACCATGAAGAAATACATCACGCCCGCCATTAGCGCCGTGAAAAATTTCAACATGTAATGCTGCAAGGGGTATTTGTCCTTGTCATAGGTGACGTGAACCTGAAAACCGGCCAGTTTCGGGCCCGCTTTTTCATGGCACTCGGAGGTGCGGCAGGTTGTCGGGACATTTTTCTTGTTGCTGGCCGATGTCGGGGAGTCCTGACCCTCGATGAAGTGCACGCTCTCACCCTTGACCACGTGGCAGTCCATGCAGTCCGGCGTCTCCTCGGAGCCAAAACGAATCGCCTTCCAGTGAAAGGTTTCCTTGTAGGAAGTGACCACATCGTCAAGATCGTGCCGTTGCTGGAACCCTTTGTCTCCGTGGCACCTGGCACAGATACCTACAATTTCAGATGGCTTGCGCATCTTTTGCAGACGTGAAGTCACATGTTTATAAAAGGACTCAGCAAAGTTCCCCGTGCTGTGGCAGGTCTTGCATCGGCTGAGCCCGCGCTCGGATACGCCATGGGACTTGCCCTTGAAGAAGGACAACGGGCGGTACAAAGGCTCTTCGTGGCAATCCTTGCAGCTGGGGTAGTCTTGCTGGTGTTCCTTGGGCTTGCCTTCGGCATCGAGCTTGCCGTGAACGCTCTTGGCCAGCAGATCCGACACCGGCTTGTGCGAGAATTTTTTCTTGCCAGAGGGTTCGGTCAGATGGCACTCGGTGGTGCAATCCACCTTCTTGGCGGGGTCATGGGGGATTTTGCTGATATCCTGATGACAGTCCATACACTTCACCCGGACATGAGGGCCCTCCTCAAACAGGGCTTCGTTGATGTAAAACAGACGGAAATTGCCATTTTCATCAATGCGGCTCAGGCCGCGATGCTTGTGGCAGAGAACGCAGTTCAATTCGTCCTCGGCATAGGTCTCCCCCCCCACACCGAAAAGAAGCAAGGCCGCGAAAAACAAAATAACACGAGTTTTGAAGGATGACTTACCCATTGACCTGGCCTTATATTTTTGTCTCTTTTTTAGTTGAACTCATGCCGCATCAGCCCACATGACTATCCAACGCTACCCTGGCGATTACCGCTTCAGGGTTCAACCCCGCCACTTCCACACATTCAAGCACTGCCAACCTTTCCGCCAGTTGCACCGCAAAAACATGTTTCTAGTTTATTCGGGCACTCCCCATAAAATACTTGACATGAATCAACTAAATTAAACAACACGATCACAAGATCATATTGTCTTAATAAAATCAAAGCAAGTCCTCACTCTCTACAATCCACCGTGGCAACGCGGCTAAATGGCAAAATTTCGTAGAAGCATGGCTGGCGAAACAGCAAGCCACCGCATTGCTACAAACGTCCAAATGTAGAAAACACAATACCCGCCAGCATGGCAAAAAGCACAACCCAGCCGATTGCCACCACCAGTACACCAAAAAAATTGCCGGCCTCGCTCTCTCCATTCGCGGTCATGCCCACGAAACTGCCGATCTCACTGCCATACCAAATGCAGCCGAGCGGAAGAACCACAACGGTGACGGAAAGATGAAAGGATTCGCTACTCCCGAAAAAAAAAGCCATGACCAAACATGCGAACGCCACCAAAAGCGACGCCACCCGGCCAACTTCAGCCCTCACATCTACCGCCTTCGAACAATCCTCGCTTGAATCCCGCACCCGGCACGCACCCCATCCAAAGCAAAAGCGATACATTTGAAACAACCGTTCGAAGTGAGCTATTGACAACAACGATTCGCCCTATATCATATACCTATTAGTTTTACTGATCCATAGCATTAGCTTTACTGATTCGATTTTTTATTCAAGCGACGGAACCCGCTCTTGTTTTCACTTCTGCGACCAAGCATTGCCCCTGGCACGTTCCACGGAAAAACAAATACGTTTGTGTCGCCCCCTTATCGCCCTGTTCACCCCCTCGCAAATTGAGTACGATGATTGGGAAAGTCAGACACAGCCATGCATGGCCTGGCAAGCATGAAATCCGGATATAAGCTGATGAGGGCATGGATGCAGAAGTTACGTGGGTTTGGTATGAGTGTGTGGGGTACGGCTTTCCGGCGATCGTCACAGCTGGGCATCACAGCCCTGCTTATGGGCTGGGCGGTCATTTCATTTGCGGCCGGGATACCCACCGCAGACATCCGCCATTTATTCGACATCACCGGCCAGGGCGCTGGCGGGCTATCCCTGCCTACCGATGTGGCAGTCAGCAGCGACGGTCGTATATTTGTAGTTGATGGCGGCAATCATCGAGTTGTTGCCTTTGACCGGAATGGAAAATTTCTTTTTACCATTGGCCGAAAAGGGTCTGGAGAGGGCCAACTGAAGGACCCGGTTGGTGTCGGGGCCGATGGGAAGGGGCGTGTCTATGTGGCCGACACGGGGAACCACCGCATCCAGGTATTCGCTTCCGACGGACGATTTCAATATGCATTCCCGGTTATCGAAGACGGCCTGGCGATACGCCCTATAGATGTGGCAACGGATATCACGGGCAGCAAAATTTTCGTGAGTGGCAACAACAACCACAAAATCATGGCCTTTGCGGCACCGGGCAGACTTGTCGGAAAGTGGGGCGGAAATGGCGAGAGTGGAGGGCTATTCCGCTACCCTGCATCTGTTGCATTATCCTCGGAAGGGGACGTATATATAGCGGATGCGCTTAATTCCCGCGTGCAGGGGTTTGATGATCTGGGCGCATTGCTTATTCAGGTCGGTAACTGGGGCGTGCTCCCGGGCCAGCTCTTCCGCCCCAAAGGCGTGGCCATCGATGGAAAACAAAACATCTACATCAGCGACAGCTATATGGATGTGATTCAGGTTTTTGACAATGAAGGCCGATTCCTGCACGTTCTGGGCCGAGGCGGCAAGCCGCAGCGATTTGTATCTGCTGGCGGAATCGCAGTCGGCAGCGACAACCGGATTTATACCGCCGAGATTTTACGCAACAAGATCTCGGTCTATAGCATGGGCGATTGAAACTGCGGGAACGACTCCTTAAATCCGGGATCATCCGCATGAAAAGGTCAATATCGGTACGCCGAGCGTGTACCGGCTTGTAATGCGCAGCAAGGCACACAAACGGCAAAAAAGAGAGTTAAAATGCTACGTAAAAGGACATTGAGAGCTTTTTATGCGCGTTAACAGCGCCGGCAGATGGAGTGCAAATGCACGCGATCGATCGGCCAGGAAGCAAACAGGAACGAACATTTCGGCTGCCTGGCGGCCGGATATGGGAGGGATGGCCCCACCCATATCGGATCAGCAAAATCCGTCTGATGGCATAAAGGGCAACAGATGAAGCACCAATCGCAGAAATACCTACCCGCCAAGCCCCCAGGAAGAGTCTGGGCATTTCTTACAGGCATTGCCTTTGCAGCGGCGATGGCCATGACGGCAACTTCAGGGTTCGCGTCGACTGTCGCGGCGCCCACTCCAGGATTCCTGAACCCAGGACATGCGGTTCCCGCGTCCAGCGTTCAGGTGTCCGTCCCAAAAGGTCAGGATGGCTGTCTCTTATGCCACAAGTATCCCGGCTTGGGCCGCTATGACAAAGACGCGAGGAACCGGATCGTAAAGCGGGTCTTTTACGTCAATGAAGACATGCACAATGCCTCATACCATGGCAGATTCAACTGCTCGGATTGCCATGAAGGCGTGGATAAAATCCCTCATACGGACGCGAAAAAAGTTGATTGCGGCAAGACCTGCCATCTCAACGAACCCTCTTCCGGCAAGAAATTCTCGCACAAGGCCATTGTGGAAGATCTGGAGAAGAGTGCACACGGTGCAAAGGGTGCCGGCGCTGAAAACCAGTCCGATTTACCCGCCTGCAGGGACTGCCATACGAACAAACCCTACCTGCTCAATCTTCAGCAACAATTGAAAACGAAGGCATCCATGGAGATTTGCCACCAATGCCACGAAGATAAAGCATGGATCACCCGCTTTCTGAGCCACATCGATTACCGGCTTTCAAGCCGCCGCCCATCATCCGAGGTGGTCAGGCTGTGCAGCAAATGCCACGCCAATCCGAGCATGATGGCAAGACACAAGCTGGATGTGGTAGTTGGATTTCAGGATACCTACCATGGCAAGGCGATTCTGTATGGCGACGAGGAAGTAGCAAACTGCCTGAACTGCCATGCGCCCTATGCGCTGGGATTTTCACCCCACAAGATCACTGCGCACAAGATGAAGAACTCGCCGGTCAATGCCGATAACAAGCGTGAAACCTGCGCACAGGCTGGCTGCCATGCTTCGGCAACGCAAGAGTTTGCCACGGGCAGCAAGGCGCACGCATCCCAGTTCAAGGCAGTCCTCGAGACGGCGGGTGGCAAGGCAGGCACCGATTCGGTTCTCCAGGACGAGGCTTTCCAGACCATGGTGTTGAACTTGATCAACCTCTTCTATCAGATTCTCATTGCAGGGGTAGTTCTCGGGCTTGGCGGGCACAGACTGCTGGATCTTTATGCGACATACCGGGACAGTAAAAAAGGAGGGCACTGAGATGGGCGGGCACGGCAATAACGAAAGGGCCTTCGTTCGGCTTACCAAGAGCGAGAGAATTCAGCACGTCATTCTTTTTGTTTCAACAGGCTTGCTGATCTTGACGGGGTTCATGTTAATGGGCGAAGTATGGGCCATCAAGCTGTTCGGCTCGGCCGGGAAAAGCATCTTCTACTGGCGCGGAATCGTTCACCGCATCGCTGCCGTGGCGGTTACCGCGGTATGCTTCTATCACCTCTACTACGTTCTGCTCAAAACCGATGGCAAAAGCTGGATACGCGCCATGCTGCCCAGGCTTAAAGACGGGGTGGATGCGTATCAGAACGTCATGTACATGTTAGGCAAGCGGGATGCGCGTCCCAAAATGGATCGATTTACCTACCTTGAAAAACTGGAGTATTTTTCCGTCTATTTCGGCATGTTCATCGTTATCAGCACCGGAACCATGATGTGGACACAATCCTACTGGCCGAAATTTTACCTCGACGTGGCCGACGCGCTGCATTTGGGAGAGGCAACCCTGGCCGCACTGGCGATTATTGTTGGCCATATATTTACGGTTCATTACAACCCGCATGTCTACCCGATGAACAAGGCTTTTATCGACGGAAACATATCGGAATCGATGATGAAGGATGAGCATTCGCTCTGGTACGAACGAATCATTGCGGATGAAGCATCTAAATCAGCGAACACCGCGAACGCCACCGAAGGAGGGCGCAATGCATAAAGGAAGCGGCGCAAGCGCTCCGAAAAGGCTCCTCGTCCATTTCGTGATGCTTACGATAGGAATTCTGCTGGTATCTTTCTCTATCTGGCTGGTCTATCTAACTTATTTCAAGGGCGCACAACGCGACGAGGAGACGCTGGCGAAAAAGGCAGTCCCGCGACAAGAGATGCTTTACGAGTCTTTTCACGGCATCGACGAGTCCGTGCTTGCCGGAAGCAAGTCGAAATCGTGGTGCCTGAAGTGCCATGAAGATTTGTCACACTCGAAATCCAAGGAAGCAAGGGGAATGCTCAACGCCCACTCGTTCTTCCTGGCCTGCGAGGTTTGCCACATCGCCCCCAAGGAAGGCGAGAAGTTCGAATACAAATGGCTGCAGCGTGGCTCCAATACACC
Source organism: Sulfuricella sp. (assembly GCA_041651995.1). Lineage (NCBI taxonomy): Bacteria > Pseudomonadati > Pseudomonadota > Betaproteobacteria > Nitrosomonadales > Sulfuricellaceae > Sulfuricella > Sulfuricella sp. Next base: position 513,734 of record JBAZID010000001.1, read on the forward strand.
CCTGACCGCTTTGAAAGGCCAACCGGGTGATTATGGAGGGACAATCATTCCATTCAAGACCGAAAATGGTGTTTCCAGACGCCTGGATGAAAACCCGGAAGCACTACAATTCCTGGATGAATCTGCGGCCAAGGATAGCGACGGAGACTACGAAAAGCGCAAGATGCGCCTTAACACGGACATTCATAAGGAGTTTTCGCCGAAGCCCATATTTTGTGATGAATGCCATAGAGAAAATGGTCCGCTGGATTTCGTGCAACTCATGTATTCGCCACAAAGGGCACAGCTCCTGACATTTGGCGAAGGCGCGAATATCATCAAGCAGTACAAGGACTTTTATCTGCCTTCGCTCATGCGCAATACCCGGAGTGAGCGCTAAAGCCATGGTAGTGCAGACTTAACCCAGACAATCCATTTGGGCGTAGGTCGGGCTTTCTCGCCGGAACGAGATGCGAAGCATCCATTCCCGGCGGGGATGCCCTTAACGGGTACTGCCCGACATGTCGGGTTAAAACCCGACCTACAACCCGGGTTTAAGGAAGTGCTGTATTCCGTTGCCCTGTCATTGCGAGCGTAGCGAAGCAATCTCATTTCTTGAACATCAACAAGCTGCAGATTGCTTTGTCGCTTCTCCTCGCAATGATGAAAAACAAAGCAGAAGCAGCACGGGAGAAGCGTTGCGACGAAGCAAGCCACAGGCAGTGGGCGTACTGGGTTAAGCCGAGAGCAACTCGAATCAGAATCACCCGCTTAACTCTTCCAGGGGAAGTGAATTATGCAGCCCAGAGCGGGGCTTCATGGTGAGGCATCCTGAGATCGGGCCGGCAATATCCCATCACTTGTTGTGACAGTTGTTACAAATTGGCACCTTCGCTGTTAAGCGCAAGCGCTTGAACCCATCGGCACCCTTATCGGCACGTGCATGCCGCTGCACCCCGCGCTCGTGCGGGTTATGGCAGGTAGCACAAAAAACTTGCCCGGTCGAAGGGTCCAGCGGAAGAACAACATCCTGCTTTACCTCGGATTCCTTGAGGCGTTTCAGTATTGCTTCAGGCGGCTTGACCAGATGATTCGGCCCTTCCCGGTTCGAGTTTGTCGCGAATGTTGCCCACCCTCCGCCCGGATGGGGCCGCCAAGGGTGGCAGCCGGTACATAATTTTGTCAGGTCGTCCGTCACGTTGAAGCTTACGTCATCAATGCTTTTGGCCGCCCGCCGGTTTGGCGTCACGCTGTGGCATACCAGGCAGCGCTGGGTATTCAATTCTCCCTTGTCGCTGATCTGGTCATGTGGGTTGAGGCGCTCATAGTGCGTCGGGTTGTGGCAGTTAAAGCAAAGATCCGTACGAGCCGTGTATGGCCCGCCACGAAAGAATCTTGGGTTGAGCCCTTTTTCCTCAAAGCGCTCCTTTTTGCACTGCATCGGCAGATCATGGCATGCGATGCAAGTCAGCACACCACCGCCACGCTTTACCGCCTGGCGGAAGTGGTCCGGCATCCGGTCGCGTTTCTCGGCGGTAGGCTCCATGCCCACCGCATGGATGTAGTTGTGCACGGAAACCGTGTCATGGCAATTATTGCACAGGGCGTTGATGTCCTTAGTGCGCAGCTTTGCGTCATTACCAAGGGGGGTGTCACGATGGCAGGACTGACATCCCTTGCCATCATCGCGCCAGTGAGGATCGGGGATCTGTTCCGCATTAATTATTCCCTTGCGCAACAGTTGCGGAATTTCGTCAGCCCGGTCAAACAGCGCTTTTTCATCCCATATTGTTTTTGGTTTCGTGCTTTCCTGAGGCGCGGCGCTCAAAGGAAATGCCATAAGCATCAACAACAAACAAACCCACCACCGGAGATCACCGAAACTGCGCCCCAGACCCCCTAGCGCCATGCGCTCACCACACCCTCCTGAGTCGTAACCAGCACGCCACCGTCGTTGATCGCCGGGCCTCCAAAAGCGCCACCTTTCAATTTCCGTTCCCATGCCACCCGCCGCCGCTCCAGATCCACTGCGACCAGAATACCATCTATGGTAGCCACGACACCGATGTGGTTGCGTCCAATACTGGGCGAATGCCGAACTTCCCCGCCCAGTGGCATCTGCCACACGATCTGGCCATCATCCTTATTCAGGCCGTAAAGAATCCCGCTACGACTGCACACATACAACATGTTGCCTGCCAGCGCCGGTGTCCCTTGCGGCCAATCATCCAGCTCCGTGCGCCATAGAACTTTCCCATCTTCAGCCTGAAGCGCATAAACATGACGATCATATGAACCCTGGTACACCTTACCCTCAACCAATGCCGGAGCGCCATAAAGTGATGAGCCCAGATCTGCCTGCCAAACAAGTTTTCCGGTATCACCAAGGATGGCATGCAACACCCCGTTTTTGGAACCAACATACACCCTCGCGCCATCAGCCGCTGGAGAAGCGTAGATACCACCATACTTATAATCCATTGCGCGGTAGCGCCAGAGTTCCTTGCCGGTTTTCACATCCAGCGCATAGAGAAACTGGTCCACGCTAGCCAGATATAATTTGGCGTCACGCACAACCGGTGCGGCAACGACCCCGCCACCTACATTTTTGACCTGCCAGCGCTGTTTGCCATCGAAGGCGGATAATGCCGTTACCTCACCATTCCTGGCGGCAACGATGACCATGCCGTCAGCAAGCACCGGCTCGGACAAAAGCGGCCCGCCCGCTTCAAAACGCCATAAAACATGTCCATTTCTAGCATCCAGCGCACTCAGCCGGCGGTCACTGCTGGCGACAAATACCATGCGGGCATCGGAAACCGGCCCGGCAGAAACCTTACCTCCCGTCGCAAGCTCCCACTGCTGTACCGCTTCTCTGGCAGGCAACGCATCCGAACTTTGGTGGGCATGCTGCGGACCACCACCAAGCATCGGCCAGTTGGCCGCCAGCGCAGATGACTGGCACGCAAGGAAGGATAAAGCGAGGGCTACGCGAAACAAATCACAAACGAAAGCCATAATCCCGCTTCAGCATCAAGTTGATCGAATGTTCCTTGAACGGAGCAAACTCCTGTTGGGCATCCCGATAGCGGTAGCGCGCGGTCGCCTGCCATTTTCCGATACGGTAATTCAGGTCCGATTCGAGTGTTACCTTCCGGCCCGCAATATATGCCGACCCTTCGATCTGTTCCGCACGCGCAAGGGCTGTCCAGTTCAGTGCGCTGCGCAATCGCATGACGGCGCGCGCCTGCATATAGCGGGTATCCAGGGCAACGCCCTGGCTATCCCCGCGTGTGGCGCCGGCGGATAACATCAGGCTCCCTGAGTCCTGAAAGCGATGCGACCAGCCGAAATCCATGCGCGTGCTTTGTGAATTCATACCGTAGTAATAATAATCTGACGTGGCGGGATCATTCGTCCAGATCATATACTCCTGTTGATAGCGGCGAAATTCAACAATCCCCTGCAGCATGTCGCTTTGCGTCAGCATGCTGGTTACGCTGTAACGGATGTTGGATTCGCTACCGCTGGGCTCACCCATCGTCTGGCTCAAGCGCAGCTGCAGCGAATCGGAAAACAGTGGCGAGTTCATCCGGGTGTAGCCCAGATTGACGGTGTGAATGGTATTCTCTTGCGCTGGCATGCCATAGGTTGACGTGGTCTCTGATCGCATCAGTCCCAGGGTGTAACCGCCATTCACCAGGTAGTTCCCGAAATAAGTATCGGTGTACATTGCCGCCACGTTGCCAGTCAGCGAGGTCGTTTCCTGTTGCTGCCCAGGATCACCCAAGCTCGTTGCGGACGTCTCTGACCTGGAACCGCTCATGCCCAACATTCCGGTGACCTGCCACTGCGCGTTAAAGCGGTAATTCGCACCGCCTGAAATATTGTGGGAAGTGTTTTGCGAATTTCCGGTGTTATTCATCCCCAGGCCCAGCCCGTAGAAATGGCGGAAGTTATCTGTTTGCTGCACGGTGTACATACTGTTGAAGCCGAGAAACCTTGACTCCATGGCATTGCTGCCCAAACCTGTCCCGCCCCACTCGTCGCTACGATCATAATAGGTCAGATTGGCCGTCAGGTTTGCCTTGTCGCCAAAGAGAGAGCGGTCATTGAGGTAAAGATAATTCTGGCGCTGGTTGCCGCCATACACCTGCTCCTCCCAGGCGGTATACCGGTAGCCGTAGGACAGGTCAGACTCCCCCCATTGCTTGGGGCGCAACTTCTGGCTCGAATCCATACCCAGAGAAAGTTGCTGTTCCGAGCGTGGCACCAGAGAACTGGACGATTCAGAACTGGTCCGGTCCAGGTAAAAATTACTTCGTCCCAGCCATTTATTTTGCAGGCCCCAGCGTGCGCCGAGATTGTTTGTGGTCAGCTCGTAGGAAGGGCTCCAGAAGTCCGAAACGGTACTCTGGCTGCGATTGGCATAAAGCGTCAGGGGGTAGGGCTTGTTGGCAAACCAGGTCGTATTGAGGCGGTAGCCGAGCATGTTGTAACTGGTATCTCCCCCAGTATCATTCTCGTTGGTCTGCACACTTTCTCTTTGCAGGGTTACCCCCGCATCGAATGTCGCAAAGCGTGGATCCCAGATAAATCCGCGCCCATTCAGGTCGAACCGCGTGCGAAACCTGGTTCGGTCACGCGTTCCATAGTCCGATTCATACTGGTAGTCTTCCGCCTCCACGCCCACCGAGCCGTAGAAGGTCAGCCGACCCGCCCCGCCTTGCGATTCCGAATTTCTCAGTGCCAGGGCCGGCCCGGGAAACAGGAGCAGAAGTGCGACAAACGCACCCCCGACCCTCCCGGAGCCGTATCGACCACCTTCCTTAGCCACACCCAGGCGTTACTTGCTATGGCAGGAGAAGCACAACTGACTGCCTGTCATCGCGGTGCGCAGGAATGCACCTTGAGCACTGGTATGTGGATCATGGCAGGAAGCGCACTGGACTTTGCCACTGTAGAGCTTGACGCCGTTTGACAAACCGCTACCCGTTGCATCCACAGGATTGACCAGTGAGCCATCGTTCGTGGCAAGCGTTGTGTTGTAAGTAAAGTTGACCGGGTGATCGTTGGTCAGGTCCGTACCCAGATTGCTGTTTCCAGTTGGCAGATTCCCGCCAGTTGTCCCCACCATGGTGGTGGTCGGGTTCAGGTTGGAGGGATTGTTGAAGGAATTGATTGCCACGGTACCGTCATGGCAGGACAGGCACAGGTTGCTGACCGCGGCCGTCGAGGCCGTCACTCCACCCACATCTGCGGTATCAGTAGCCTGATAGGTCGGGCTGGTGTAAACACCATACGAAGCAGTCGTTGAAAGCGTGTGGTTCCACAGCGGAATATTGTTGTTCTTGATCGCATCGTGCGGGGTGTGACAGAAAATGCAGATCTCTGTCTGGTCAGACGAATAAATTGTCGCACCAACCGGTTTTGATGTGGAGAGGTTATGCTTGGTTAGCGCTATGCCTGCCATCGCCCCTCCGGAGAAAACGCCTGTCAGGGCAAGAACCAGCCCCGCTATCCAGGCCCGCTTTACTGAAGTTTGTTTCATGATATTACTCCTCCAAATTAATCTTGATTTTTTGGCAACAGCCAGTATTGAAAACTTCATACCGCCTGCAACCCTTCCGGGGTTTTTACCCGGCTTTCATTAATTTTATGCTCTGGCGAAACCCTTTGCTGCTTTATTTGTCAATAGCGGCTCCTTTCCCCTTTAGATACTGGAATACCTGTATGCGTGCATTTATCGAGTCAGCTACGTAAATTTTGTCTGTCCCATCCACAAATATCCCCGCTGGCAACCAGAACATGCCCGGCTCACGGCCCATGGTGCCGACAAAGAGTAGAATTTTCCCTTCGCGGTTAAAAATCTGGAAGTTGTTGAATGCCGCATCCAGCACATAAACATTATCATCGGAGTCCAGCGCAATTCCTTTAGGGCGGCTGAAACTGCCATACGAATCGCCAAGCTGACCGAACGCACTAAGAAACTTCCCCTCGCCATCGAACACCTGAACCCGGAAATTGCCGGTATCGGACACCAGCAACCGGCCCTCCCGGTCCACTGCAAGATTGACCGGATAATTCATCTGCCCCGGCTCCGAGCCCCGCTCGCCGAACACGGACAAAGGCTTGCCCTCCATGTCGTACACCAGCACCCGGTGCTTGGAGGTATCCGCGACATAAAACCGGTTACGCGCCTCATCCAGGGCCAGGCCGGTCGGACGCCCGATGTCTTCCTTCTTGCCCAGAGCCATCAGCGTCTTGCCTTCCGGGCTTAGTATCAGCACTTCCTTGCGCTCGGAATCCGTAACAAAAATGCGGCCCCGGCTGTCGAGACGGATCTCCAGCGGGTTATACATGGCGCCCTGCGCATCGGTCTGGAGCGCACGCAACTCTTTTTTCTCGAGATCGAACACCACAACAGCTCGCAGCTTGGTGTCGGTGACGTAGATCAACTTGCCATCGGCGGTAGCCGTTACCCCATAGGGCTTCTGAAGGACCAGTCCAGCCCGCTCTTCGCCCAGCAGCGCCGCTTTCAACTCATCCCTTACCGCCAGATCACTCTGCCCATAATACTCGGCAACAAAACGGACCCGCGGTTGCTCCGGTGGCATGGGCCATGTCAGGTCACTGTAATCCTTCTTCTTCGGCGCCTCTGTCGCGCAGCCAAAAAGCCCCGCCGAGGCAACACCCAGGCAGGCCAGCATCAAAACATGCTTCCACTCAGACCAACTAAATTTCATTGTTTTCCTAAATCGCCGCAGCCATCTCATTACTTAATTTTATGTTCGGATCATATTATCTGATGGCAGTCTATCATTGAGATCGCATTATCCGCAATATGCCCACAAAAATTTCATGGACATTCACCGCAACCTGCATCGGCAACAGACAATTTCTCCAGGGTAATTATGCCATGTTACCAGTGTGGCTTTGCAATAGCACAAAGGGACTAGTTCTTTCAGATGGCGCTGCGCCGGAGAAAATGGATTCAGGTTGCTGGATGCAGATGTAATTTTATCCATAGCACCAAAACACCGCTGTAGGAGCGGCGCCCTCGCCGCGAATTGCAATCGCATTCGCGGCGAGGGCGCCGCTCCTCCTACATGCTACATGAATGCGCATTCGAATGGATAATCACGGGGGAAGGCTGGGATGGGAGTTAGCGTCCTTTGCGGTGCAACTGCTTTTTCCAGGATTATTCGGCTTCGCCCACCGTTTCCTTTATTGTTGAATCAACAAGCTCATCCTGGCGAGGAGTGGATTTTTGTGGCGCGACATGCGGCGTTTCCTTCTTCCCTGGCTTGATCTGCTCCGGCAAGGGGTGGGCCGTATCGGTAAGCGGTTTCAGGGTGGGCAGCAGATGCTTCAGGACCTGCGCGGAAAGTGACGATGTGAACTTGTAATCGGCAGCGGCCACACCCGGAACGAAGGCGGTAAGCGAACCGTAAAAGCGATCGCCGATAAAAAAAACAAAGGTGGCCGAACGATTCACCGCGCGAGATTCCTTGATCACACCAGCAGACGAAAATGTGACATAACGATGATCGCCGGTGCCGGTCTTGCCGCCAATGGCGATGTGCTCGCCATTATCCTTGACGACGGCATTTGCCAGACGGGAAGCGGTTCCATGCTGCACCACGTTGATCAGCGCCCCGCGCACGGCGGAAGCGAGTTCCGGGGAGAACATTCGCTCCCCTTTTTCTGGTGTACGTTTGTAGATCGTTTCGAATGGCGTACCGGCAGCGAAATGCAGTTCCTCGATCAGATTGGCGGGGGGGCGCACGCCATTGTTGAGAATGATGCCCATCAGATCCGCCAGCGCCGCGGGCCGGTCGGCTGAACTGCCAATAGCGGTAGCAAGAGAGGGCACCAGATAGTCGAAGGGGTAGCCCAGACGCTTCCAGTCGCGGTGTATTTCCAGGAAAGCTTCGACTTCCAGCAGGCTGCGAATGCGGCCGTCCTGGGCGTTCTTGCGGCTGGTATTGATAAGCCAGCTGTACACTTCGATGCGTTCTGCCGCGCTGGCCTCGATGGCATCCTTGTAAAGTGCGCCCGGATGTTGCACGAAAAAAGCCGCCAGCCACAGATCAAGCGGGTGAACCCGCGCCGTGTACCCCTGATCCGCCAGCGATAGCCGGCCGGGAGAAAGCTCTTCGTACAAAGCGGTGGTGGCGCGCTCCCCCTCGCTCCTGAAACCGGGAAGGCGTGCATCCATAAAAGCAACAAATTCAGCCTGCGAAGCCTTGGGGTAAATGTAGCGATGAGCCGCCGCCAACCGCCGCCGGGCGGGCTTGATGCCGGAAAAGAAGACATCACTGACTTCCTGCTGCTTCTTGTTGCGGTATTTCTGATAGAAACGGCTGAGGAACTCCTTGCCTTCCTTGTCGGCGAAGCGTTTCAGATAAATCTTGCGATTGGGATCCTTGGCATCCTTGAGGATATTGGCCGATGAATTCGGCATATTGAACATGTAATAACGTTCGATATCACGCATGATGCGAATGAATACCAGATTCACCGAGTTACGCGTGGCCTCGCGCACGCTCAGCACCTGGCCATCATCTTCGCGCTTGAAGTTATGGAAGTAGTGCAGCCCGCCCCCCGTAAAAAACGCCTCGCCGGGGCTGGCGGAATAACGCCGCTCCAGAGCGGCATCCAGCATATCCGCCAGATTTTTATCTTCATGCTCAAGCAGGTAATCGACCGACCAGCGCGTCAGGGCATCCATGGGAGCGCTTTCGACCTTGCGCAACGCGTCTGCCGGAGTGGCGGCGTAGCGCTGGTGCAGTTTTTCAATGATTTCGAGATAGTTCACCAGGGTGCGCAGCTTGGCGGTAGAGCCCAGATCCAGCTTGGAGCCCTGATTGATATCGAAGGGCTGGTCATAATTGTCCGCCTGGATGCGCAGCTTGGCGCCTTCCGTCGTCAATTCATGAATATTCAGACTGTAGATGACACGCCCCGGATCGGCCGCGCCCAGCAAGCGTTCGCCATACAGGCCGGCGGCTCGGGCGTATTCCGGCTGCCCGAACTGGCGCAGAATAGTGGTGACCTTCTGCTGAAGATCCTTGTTGAGCGTGGTTTTCACCGTCAGGTCGAGACGATCCAGTTCATACAGGCGAGCCATCCCGAGCGACGAGGCAAGCCGCACGCGCACCGCGTTCACCGCCTTGCGCGAGGAATAAGCGCCGCTATCCTCGACGATCGCCGCCTTGCGGAACTGCAATTTCACCCGCATCGCGGCATCGCGCAAACCTGCCGGAATCACACCCTCGGCCGCCAGTACGCGCAGATGGCTGTTGGTCAGCGCATCCAGGGCCTCGTGCCCGCCTCCAAGATAGCCCGATGGCCGGCGCTGCGCGATCATCAGGCTCAACACATGCTTGTAGACCGGCGCCACGGCTTCGACTTCGGCTGGGGTGCCGGACCAGGCACGCAAGGTCTGATTGACACGCTCGAAATCCAGACCGTACCAGGCCCATAGCCCATCGCCCATGCCATTGACTTCGCCGAACCCGCCGACTGCCGCGAGCGGCACGGTGTTGAGATAACTCACCAGGATAGATTTGCGCCATGGCAAGGTGTTTTCGCCATCCAGATAAGCACGCACCGAAGCCGATGCCATCTGCTGCAGCTTGTCCTCGGCACTCAGCGTCAGGCCATTAGGCGTATGGCGGTATTTCTCGATCTGCGTGGCCAGCGTACTGCCGCCCGGTACATCATGCTCCGGCCTGACGGCCTGAATCCCCTTGTCCAGCACGGCGCGCCCAAGGCGCTCCCACTCCAGCGCCGGATTCTTTTTTGGATTGGCCTGATCAAGCAATTCCCGGTTTTCAATAAACAGCAGGGTATCGCGCACCAGCGATGGGACAGCATCGAAATTCGGGTAAATGCGCGTGGGAAAAAGGCCACCATACTGGCGTTCGCCATGCTGATCGAGAATGTTCAGTCCGGCCTGGGTTTTCTCACGGTAGGGCGCAAAGAGATCACGATCGATCAGGTCCTGCATCTGTGTTGAAATTCGCGCCTGATGGCTAACCTGAAAACCCTGTTCGAGCAGGCGCGGTGTCCAGCCCTTGATTCGGCTATAACCCATACGCTCGTCGTAAGGGCCGGCCTGGATGACATTAAATGATGGATTGGGTCCGTTTTTAAGCTCGAAATTCAGCGACTTGCCAAGCCGGGCCAGGTATCCGGCCTGAAATGTCGAAGTCTGGCCTTCATAATAGGCCAGCGCACCCAGTGCGAGCAGCGCGAGCAAAAAAAGGGCTGCGGCGCCAAGAGCAAGAAACCGGGCCAGGCGTCTGAGTGATAAACGTTTCGGGGTGTCAGATTCCACAAAAAACCAGGGGGGCATATAAACAGGATATGAGCATAAATAATAAACGCGATTTTACTCGCCGTGCCGGGCTTGAACAGAACTCATGAAGCATTCAGCGCAAAATATAAATCTGGTATCGTTAGCGAAATTTGCATTTCTTGAAAAGAGCATACCATCATGACCACCGGAAACCTGTTTATTGTCGCCGCGCCATCGGGTGCGGGAAAAACCAGCATGGTAAAGAAATTGCTTGCCGCCGACACGGGCATCCAGCTTTCCATCTCCTACACCACACGCGCACCGCGTCCGGGCGAAGTGGACGGCCAGCACTACCACTTCGTCAGCCGCGAAACTTTCATGCAGAGGCTGGAACATGGCGATTTTCTCGAAAGCGCGGAAGTCTATGGTAACTTCTACGGCACCTCGCAGCCATGGATTGAAGCCTCACGCAGGACTGGCACGGACATCCTGCTGGAAATCGACTGGCAGGGCGCCGCCCAGGTGCGCAAGCTGATTCCGGACGCGATCAGTATTTTCATACTGCCGCCATCTGTGGATGCTCTGCAACTGCGTCTGCGGGGCCGGGGCCAGGATGCGGAAGAAGTGATTCAGCGCCGTGTCGCGGCCGCGCGCGAGGACATCAGCCATGTCAGCGAATTTGATTATGTTATTATCAACGACGATTTCGAGACCGCGCAGCAGGATCTGCTGGCAGTGGTCCGGGCAGAGCGGCTCACTATCGCCGCACAGTTGGCGCGGCATGGCGAACTCATCGCCAGCCTGACCTGAACATACCTGAAAACCCATTAGGAACCCTTACCATGGCACGTATTACCGTAGACGACTGCTTGAAAAATTTCGGCAACCGCTTTGAACTGACCCTGGCCGCCACCTACCGCGCCCGGCAACTGGCCAACGGCGCCACGCCCCTGGTAGAGGCCGGCCGCGACAAGCCGACCGTTGTCGCGCTGAAGGAAATCGCACTGGGCAAGGTAGGCCGGGAAATTCTCAACCGCGGACAGGCGTAACACCGTGAGGCGTTAGGGGTGAGGGGCGAGGCGAAAAACATGGCAATGATGTCTAGCGCCTCACCCCTCACCTCTCACCCCTAACCCCCATGTCCAACCCGTCCCAACTCACCGAGATTCTCTCCACCTACCTCAAGCCTGAGGACATTACCCAGGTCGAGGAAGCTTTTCGCGTTGCCGAAGCAGCCCATCACGGGCAAATGCGCAAAAGCGGTGAAGCCTACATTTCCCACCCGCTCGCAGTCGCCACCATCCTGGCCGAATGGCGCCTTGACGCCCAGGCCATCATGGCCGCGCTGCTGCATGATGTGGTGGAAGACACCCCGACCACCAGCGATGAAATCGGCGCGCAGTTTGGCAAGCAGGTGGCCGAGCTGGTAGATGGGGTTTCCAAGCTGGACAAGATTGAATTCCAGTCAGAAGCCCACGCCCAGGCGGAAAATTTCCGCAAGATGCTGCTCGCGATGGCACGCGACGTTCGGGTGATCCTGATCAAGCTGGCCGACAGGTTGCACAACATGCGCACACTGGAGTCGATGCAGGCGGTGAAGCAACAGCGCATTTCCCACGAAACCCTGGAAATCTACGCGCCCATTGCCAACCGCCTCGGTCTCAACAATGTGTATCGCGAGCTGGAAGATCTCGGCTTCCACTTTGCCTATCCCAACCGCTACACTGTTCTCTCCAAGGCCGTCAAAGCCGCGCGCGGCAACCGCAGGGAGGTCGTCAGCAAGGTGCTGGAAGCGATCAAGAACAAGCTTGCCAGCTGCAATATCGAAGCCAGCGTCACCGGACGCGAAAAACACCTCTACAGCATTTACCGCAAGATGCAGGAAAAAAACCTGGCCTTTTCCGAGGTGTTCGACATCTATGGTTTCCGCGTAACCGTCAAGGACGCATCGACCTGCTACCTCGCCCTGGGCTCCCTGCACAGCCTGTACAAGCCGATCCCGGGGAAATTCAAGGATTACATCGCCATCCCCAAGGCGAATGGTTACCAGTCGCTGCATACCACGCTGTTTGGCCCTTTCGGCACGCCGATCGAAATCCAGATCCGCAGCCAGGAAATGCACCACATTGCCGAGGCGGGCGTCGCCTCGCACTGGCTGTACAAGAGCGGCGAAACCGGCATCAGCGACATGCAGCAAAAAACCCACCAGTGGCTGCAGAACCTGCTCGAAATCCAGAATGAGAGCCGCGACGCCGCCGAGTTCCTGGAACACATCAAGGTCGATCTATTTCCAGACGAAGTCTATGTCTTCACCCCCAAGGGCAAGATCATGGCCTTGCCGCGCGGGGCCACGGCAGTGGATTTTGCCTATGCAGTGCATACCGATGTAGGCAACCGGGCCGTGACGGTCAAGATCAATCACGAACATGCTCCCTTGCGCACCGAGCTCCGGAATGGCGATCATGTGGAAATCATTACCGCCACCCACGCCAACCCCAATCCGGGCTGGCTGAATTATGTCGCCACCGGCAAGGCACGCTCCCATATTCGCCATTACCTCAAAACCCTGCACTATGAGGAATCCGTCGCGCTCGGAGAACGCCTGCTGGAGCAGGCGCTGCGCGCCCTGCAGATCGCTCCGGCGAGTATCGGCGATGGTCCCTGGGAAAAATTGCTACGCGAAAACGCAGGAAAAACCCGAAGCGAAATTCTCGCCGATATCGGCCTGGGCAAGCGCCTGAACATTGTCGTGGCACGGCAACTGGCAACCCTCGGCGAAGCGCCGCCCGACGAAAGCCGGCCACAGAGCGCCATGACCATTCGCGGCACGGAAGGCATGGCGGTACAACTTGCCAGCTGCTGCCGCCCCATTCCCGGCGACCCGATTCTGGGCTTCATCAACAAGGGCAAGGGACTCATCATTCACACCCACGATTGCCCCACCATCGCGCATTACCGCAACGATCCGGACAAATGGGTGGACGTGGAGTGGGATCCGGACACCAGGAAATTCTTCGATGTCTCGATCAAGCTGGTGGTTGCCAACCAGCGTGGCGTACTGGCCAAGGTAGCGGCCACCATCGCCGATGCCGACTCCAATATCGACAATGTCAGCATGGAAGAGGAAGACGGCAGCGCCTACACCACCATGTATTTCACCCTGCAGGTGGAAAACCGCATGCACCTCGCCCGCGTCATGCGCGGCCTGCGCCAGTTGCAGGAAGTGGTAAGGATCAACCGAACCAAGGGCTAACCCCCAACCCCCCTCAGTCCCCCCTTGTCAGGGGGAGGCGCACACACCTCCCCTGACAAGGGGAGGCCGGGAGGGGTTGGGGGGTTTGGGTTTGCAAGAAAATCTTGAACAACAAACAAGGGAAACATCCATGAGCAGACAAGTATTGAGCACCTCCAACGCCCCCGCCGCCATCGGCACTTACTCGCAGGGGATCCGCGTTGGCGACACGGTTTACCTCTCCGGCCAGATCGGCCTTGATCCCCATACCATGCAAGTGGCCGAAGGCATCGAAGCCCAGATCAATCAGGTCTTCATCAACCTCGGCGCCGTGGCCAATGCAGCTGACGCAGGCCTGAATGCCACGGTCAAGCTCAACGTCTACCTCACCGACCTGGTGCACTTTGCCAAGGTCAACGAGATCATGGCCCGGCACTTCGACCAGCCCTACCCCGCCCGCGCCGCCGTGGGGGTGAAAGAACTGCCGCGTGGCGCGCTGGTGGAAATGGATGCGGTGCTGCATCTGGGAGAATGATCCTGGGGAAAATTAACCACGGGGAACACGGGGCGCGCGGGGATAGCAAAGCAAAGTGGGTGCACTTTTTGAACACTTGAATCCCCCGTGTTCCCCGTGCGCCCCGTGGTTAAAATAAGGCTTTAGGCTAATGTTCCAGAAAATCGGCAAGGCCACCCGGGATAAACTGGCCAGGCTGGGCATCCACAACGCCTTCGGCCTGCTGCTCCACCTGCCGCTGCGCTATCAGGACGAAACCCATCTCTACCCCGTTGCGGATGCGCCGCTCGGCCAGGTGGTGCAACTCGAAGGCCGCATCACCCACGCCAGCGTCACTTACAAACCGCGCAAGATGCTGACTGTCAAAATGCAGGATGGCAGCGGCGCATTGCAGCTGCGTTTCCTGCATTTCTACCCCAGCCAGGCCGCGACCCTGACCCCTGGCGTCACCCTGCGCGTCCTGGGCGAACTGCGCCACGGTTTCTTTGGTCCGGAAATGGTCCACCCCCAGTACCGCATCGTGAAGGAAGACGAGCCGCTCGCCGAGGCGCTCACCCCGGTGTATCCCACCACCCAGGGGTTGGGCCAGGGCACCTTGCGCAAGCTGATTGGCCAGGCGCTGGCCGGCGCGGACCTGTGCGACACCCTGCCGGATGCGCTGCGCACGCCCCTGAACCTGCCGGACTTTGCGGCCAGCATCACCCTGTTGCACCAGCCTCCGCCCGACATTGTCCCGGCCGCGCTGGATGAAAGAAACCACCCTGCCTGGCAGCGCGTGATTTTCGACGAGCTGCTGGCGCAGCAGCTGTCCATGCGCCTGCATTACCAGAAACGGCGTGCGCGCGGCGCCCCGCCCCTGCCACCGCGGCAGCAGCTCGGCGCCGCCCTGCTGGAACAGCTGCCCTTCCCGCTCACCGCGGCGCAGCAGCGCGTCTGCGCCGAAATCAGCGCCGACCTCGCCCGCGCCCACCCCATGCAGCGCCTGCTGCAGGGCGACGTAGGCAGCGGCAAGACCGTGGTGGCCGCGCTGGCAGCCTGCCAAGCCATCGAAAACGGCTTCCAGGCCGCCATCATGGCACCGACCGAGATTCTGGCCGAACAGCATTACCTGAAACTCTCCGCCTGGCTGGAACCGCTCGGCATCAGCGTGGCCTGGCTCAGCGGCAGCCTCGGCAAAAAAGACAGGAAAGCCGCGCTGGAGCAGGTCGCCAGCGGCATGGCGCAGCTTGCCATCGGCACCCATGCCCTGTTTCAGGAACAGGTCGAATTCCGCCAGCTGGGCCTGGCCATCATTGACGAACAACACCGCTTCGGCGTCCACCAGCGCCTGGCCCTGCGCCAGAAGGGCGGCGAAATTCACCAGCTGATGATGAGCGCCACCCCCATTCCGCGCACCCTGTCGATGAGCTACTACGCCGACCTGGATGTCTCCGTGATCGACCAGCTGCCGCCCGGGCGCAGCCCCATCGTCACCAAACTGGTGGACAGTTCGCGCCGCGACGAGGTCATCGCCCGCATCCGCGCTGCCTGCGTGCAGGGGCGGCAAGCCTACTGGGTGTGCCCGCTAATCGAGGAAACCCCCTCCCCAACCCTCCCCCGCCAGCGGGAGAGTGAGCAAACGTTCCCCTCTCCCCTCTCGCCAGTGCGAGCAGCTTCGCTGCCGCTCTCGGCGGGGACACTCCCTGCGGGTGCCGGGAGAGGGGCCAGGGGAGAGGGGCTGGAAACCCTGCAACTCAAGACCGCGCTCGAAACCCATGAGCTGCTCAGCCAGACTTTTCCCGAACTCAGCATCGGCCTGGTGCACGGCCGCCTCCCGGCAGCGGAAAAAGCCGCCACCATGGCGCGCTTCAAGGCGGGGGAGATCCAATTGCTGGTGGCCACCACCGTGATCGAGGTCGGCGTGGACGTGCCCAATGCCTCGCTCATGGTGATCGAGCACGCCGAACGCTTCGGGCTGTCGCAATTGCACCAGCTGCGCGGCCGGGTGGGACGCGGCGCGGCCCAGAGCACCTGCATCCTGCTGTTCCAGCCCCCTCTTTCCGAAACCGCCCGCGCGCGGCTCAGGATCATTTTCGAGAACAGCGACGGCTTCGAAATCGCGCGCCAGGACCTGGCCCTGCGCGGGCCGGGAGAATTTCTCGGCGCACGACAGAGTGGCGTCCCCATGCTCCGCTTCGCCGACCTGGAACGCGACCAGCGGCTGCTCGAAGCCGCCCGGCACACTGCTGAACGCATGCTGGCGGATTTTCCTGACCTTGCCGGGCTCCACCTTGAACGCTGGCTGGGGCGGCAGCAGGAGTTATTGAAAGCATGACAATTTTGGATTTATGCGGACCATTGCACGACCTCATTAATCGGTGTATAAACACATAAACACCAATCAATAGAGGTCACCATGGACACGATTCGCTGGAATGTTGCCGTCTCTGCCGACACCGACCAATCCCTGCGCATGTTTCTGGCCAGCCAGGGCGGCGGCAGGAAAGGTGACCTGTCGCGTTTTATTGAAGAGGCGGTGCGGGCGCACATTCTGGAACTGACGGCCGAGCAGGCCAAGGCCACCAATGCAGGCGTGAGCGAAGCGGATTTGACCGCCATGGTCGATGAAGCCCTCCAGTGGGCGCGCAGGAACTGATGCGGGTCGTTCTGGACACCAACATTCTGTTCAGCGCACTGATCTCGCCGCATGGTTTCCCCGATGCAATCTATCGTGCCTGGCGTTCGGCACGCTTCGAAGTGGTGACATCGAGCATGCAGCTCGACGAGATTCGCCGGGCCAGCCGCTACCCCAAGTTTCAGGCCGTTTTGCAGCCCGCCAAAGTGGGCGCCATGATGAATAACCTGCAACGCGCCGTGGTTCTGGACCACCTAAACCTCAAGGAGGAAACCGATGATCCAGACGACGCGTTCCTGCTGGCCATGGCCCTGGCTGGCGATGCGGATTACCTGGTGACTGGCGATCGCCGTGCCGGCCTGCTGCAACGCGGACATATCGAACGCACCCGGATTGTCACGCCCGCCGTATTTTGCGCTGAAGTGCTGTAACCCTGGCCGGGGAATCCTGCATGCTTTCCTCGCCCTGCTAACCGGACTTTTTTCATGCTGAGCTACCGCCACGCCTTCCACGCCGGCAACCACGCCGATGTGCTGAAACATCTGCTGCAGATCGAACTGAGCCGTTATCTGGGGCAGAAAGACAAACCCTTCTGGATCATTGACACGCATGCCGGCGCGGGGCTTTATTCTCTGGATTCGGACCATGCGGCCAAGCTGAAGGAATTTGAAACCGGCATAGGCAGGCTGTGGGGGCGTCAGGATTTACCGCCAGCCCTGGCCGGGTACGTGGATCTGGTGCGCGCCATCAACCCGGATGGCATGCTGCGTTTTTATCCCGGCTCCCCCTGGCTGGCGCTGCAAACCTTGCGCCCGCAGGACCGCTTGCGCCTGTTCGAGCTGCACAGCAGCGACAGCCGGATTTTGCAGGAAAATTTCAGCACCCAGGCCAAACGCGTAAGCATCACCGCCGCCAACGGCTTCGATGCGCTCAAGGCGCTGCTGCCTCCGCCGCCACGGCGCGCGCTGGTGCTGATCGATCCCTCCTACGAAACCCGCGACGACTACCCGAATGTCATCGCGGCGCTGAAGGACGGCCTGGAGCGTTTTCCCACTGGCACTTACGCGATCTGGTATCCGCAACTCTCCAGACCGGAGGCTCGTCAGCTGCCGGAAAAGCTCAAGCACCTGCCTCTAAAAAACTGGCTGAACGCTTCCCTGACCGTCCACACACCAAGTTCCGACGGCTTCGGCATGCATGGCAGCGGGATGTTCATCATCAATCCGCCATGGACTTTGCAGAAAACGCTGACGGAAATCATGCCTTTTCTGGTGCAGACACTGGGGCAGGATGCCGGGGCATGCTTCACCCTGGAGCAGGAAACGGAGTAAAGCCATGCATGCTCCATGCGAGAAATTGATGGCATAAATCCATTGCATGGCTCAAATACTGCTAAAATTTTCAGCCTGGTTCGTGCCTATGAATTGGCCTCGGTCACCCACATCAAAAACCTCTGTTCAGGAAAACACATGAAACGCTTTTTGTCATATCTGGCCATTGCCCTGGTTTTCCCGTTCTCCGCCCAGGCCGCCGCCACACCCGAAGCGGCCAGGGATGGCCTGCTGTTCGGCATCAATGAAGGCACGGCCGGGCAAAAGGATTTCGGCGACTTGCAAAGCAAATACAAGGCGCTGGCTGATTATCTAGCCAAAACCATCAATCAGCCCGTCAAGCTGGAATCCTCGCAGAACCTGAAAAGCTCAAGCAGCAATCTGGCCAAGGGCCGCTATGCCCTGTTTTTCTCCAAGCCGGCCAACGTCACGGCCAAGGCCATACGCGATCAGAAATATCAACTGGTCGCCATGGCCAAGGGTGAATTCACGGTCAAATTCATTGTGAACGCCAATTCCCCCCTGAAAAAACCGGAGGACATCAAGGGCAAGCGTATCGCCTTGGCCAAGGGGACCTTCATGGAAAAGGCGGGCATGGCCGAGTTGCGCGACCGCCATTTGACTCCGGATGAAAGCCAGATCCAGGCCGCAAAATTCCAGGATGCGATCGAATTCATCGTGGAAAAAGGCTTTGCGGATGTCGGCATGGTTTCTCCCATCGTCGCCAAGAACTGGAGCGCCAAGGGCGGCAGGGTATTGTTCGAGAGCCGCAAGATGCCTTTCTGGTCGCTGATCGCGGCGCCCGGCATGAGCAAGGAGAATGTACTGAAAATCCAGACCGCGCTGATCAACCTGGAAAACTCGGAAGACGGCAAGAAACTACTGGAGAAACTGGGCGTGAAGGGCTTTGTGCCCGGCAACCAGCAAGATTATCTCGACCTGCAGGACTGGGTGGAAAAAAAGTAAACCCGGCCCCAAACAAATCAGGCACCCTTTTTCATGCGCCACCTGCCCCTGTTCTGGCAACCCCGTCCGCCTGTCATGCATTGCCCGTACCGCCCCTGGCTGATTGACCGGGGTTCGCTGACGCACCGTATCCAGACGCGCTGCAACGCGTTCAGCGTGCGCGGATTGCGCCTCGTGCTGGGCAAGCCCGGCCGGGATGAAGCGGCCTCGGTCAACCTCAATCCACGCAAATTCGCCCTGCTGCGCGAAGTGCACCTGTACTGCGGCGAGACGCCGGTGGTTTTCGCGCACAGCGTCATCCCTCGCGCCGGGTTGCGCGGCCCATGGCAATCGCTCAGCAAACTGGGCAACAAGCCGCTGGGCGCCACGCTGTTCAGCAACCCGAAAGTCCGGCGCGAGCCCCTGCAATTCAAGAAACTCAACCGGCGCCACGAGCTATACCGCCGCGCTTGCCGCATTCTGGACAAGCGCCCGGCGCACCTCTGGGCACGACGCTCGGTCTTTGTGCTGCAGCGTCACCCGATCCTGGTGACCGAGGTGTTTCTGCCCGGAATACTGGATCTGTCTCCATGAAACTTGATTTTATGCACTTGAAACAAAAGCTCGATCTCTATGAACGGCTGATGCGGATCGACAAGCCCATCGGCATCCTGCTGCTGGCATGGCCGACATTGTGGGCGCTATGGATTTCCTCCGCCGGACAGCCAAACTGGATCATCCTGTGGATTTTCATGCTCGGCACGGTATTGATGAGATCGGCGGGCTGCGTCATCAACGACTACGCCGACCGCAATTTCGACCCGCACGTCGAGCGCACCCGCAACCGCCCCATGGCCGCCGGGCTGGTGAGCAAGAAAGAAGCATTGACACTATTTGCCGCGCTCATTATTTGCGCCTTGCTGCTGATTCTGAGCCTCAACAAACTGACCATCATGCTGTCCGTCGTCGCATTCTTCCTGGCTGCCAGCTACCCTTTCACCAAGCGCTTCTTCGCCATTCCACAGGCCTATCTCGGCGTCGCTTTCGGCTTCGGCATCCCCATGGCATTTGCAGCGCAAACCGGCACCGTTCCGCTCTTCGCCTGGCTCATGCTGCTGGCCAATATTTTCTGGGCTGTTGCCTACGATACCGAATACGCCATGGTGGATCGCGAGGACGACCTCAAGATCGGCATCCGCACCTCCGCCATCACTTTCGGACAATTCGACGTGCTGGCAGTTCTGATCTGCTACGGCATGACCCTAGCCATCCTCGCCGGGGTCGGCGCGGCGCTCAAGCTCGGGCTGTATTATTATCTCGGGCTCGCCGTGGCACTCGGCATCGCCGCTTACCACTACACCCTGATCAGGGGCCGGGAGCGGGACAAGTGTTTCAAGGCCTTCATCCACAACAACTGGTTCGGCGCGGCGATCTTTGGCGGCATCCTGTTGAACTACTGGCAGGCGACCAGGTTTATCGTCCAGCAAGCATTCTGAGAATCCACCATGGCCGGCTGCTGCGAAAACAAGTCCTGCACGCTCGATGCCATGCGCGCCAATCACGGTCGAGTGCTGAAAATCGTGCTGGCAATCAACGCCGTCATGTTCGTGGTGGAAGCCCTGGCTGGTCTGGCTGCCCATTCCACCTCATTGCTGGCGGACGCTTCCGACATGCTGGGCGATGCCCTGGTGTATGGCTTCAGTCTCTATGTGCTGACCCGTGACGAAAGCTGGCAGGCCCGCGCCGCCTTGCTCAAGGGCCTGTTCATGCTGGCCTTTGGCTTGGGCGTGGCAGCAGAAGCGATCTACAAAACCCTGCACCCCATCCTGCCGCACGGCGAAACCATCGGCCTGATCGGCCTGCTTGCCCTGGCCGCCAACACCTGGTGTTTCCTGCTGCTCTACCGCCACCGCGCCGACAATCTCAACATGAGTTCGGTGTGGCTGTGTTCGCGCAACGACCTGTTCGCCAATGGCGGCGTGATTCTGGCGGGCATCGCGGTGATCTACAGCCAGTCGCGCTGGCCTGACATCCTCGTCGGTGGCATCATTGCAGCCCTGTTCCTGAAATCCGCCGTCAGCGTACTGCGGCAGTCCATCACCAGCCTTCGCAGCCAATCCAACTAGGAGCCCATCATGCGCCATCTTCTGCTTCCCTTCGCTCTCCTTCTGGCCGCCTTGCCAGCCCAGGCGCAACCGCCCGCGCCGCCACAGGACACCCGCCAACTGGTCGACATGCCGGATCTGCCGCGCAGCCTGATGCGCGCCGATATGCAGGACCATCTGATGGCACTGAATGAAATCATCGGCTACCTGGCAGAAAACAAGCTTGCCGCCGCAGCCGAAACCGCCGAACAACGCATGGGCCAGAGCTCCATGGGCAAGCACGCCTACATCGCGCGCGGCCAGGGGCCGGGCCGCTTCATGCCAAGCACCATGCAGCAGATGGGCTGGAACATGCACGACGCCGCGACAGAGTTCGCCAAGGTGGCGAAGAGCGGCAATAAGGCCAAGACCATGGCAGCACTGCAACAGGTGACTTCGAGCTGCGTGGCCTGCCATATGTCGTTCCGCACCCGTTAAACAGGATATCGCCATGAACGAACCCGCCAACACTCCCGACCCCGATTCCGCCAAGACCCTCGCCACCGTGGTCTATGCCCTGCAGGCGGCCTCCTTTTTCGTCGGCATCACCGCCATCGCCGCCATCGTGATCAACTACGTGAAAATCGACGACGTTCAGGGCACCTGGCTGGAATCGCACTTCCGCTGGCAGATGCGCACCTTCTGGTTCGGCCTGCTGTGGGGGGTGATCGGCAGCATCCTGCTCATCGTCCTGGTCGGCTGGTTCATCCTGGCCGCCGATGCCGTCTGGGTGATCTACCGCATCGTCAAGGGCTGGCTCAAGCTCAACGAAGGCAAGGAAGTGAATCCGGCGTAGAATATTTCCCTTACCCAAGTCAGGAAATCCATATGTCCCAGCCGAAAATCTCCCTGCCTCAGGACCAGCTTTCCCGCTTCTGCCGCCAGTGGAAAATCGCTGAATTCGCCCTGTTCGGCTCGGTGCTGCGCGATGATTTCCGGCCCGACAGTGACATTGACGTGCTGGTGACTTTTTTGCCCGATGCAAGCTGGAGTCTGTTCGATCACGTGGAAATGCGCGACGAACTGGCCGCCATGCTGGGGCGCAAGGTGGATTTGCTGACCCGCAATGCGGTCGAGCAAAGCCGCAATCAAATTCGCCGGCGCGCCATTCTGGAATCGGCCGAGGTCATTCATGCCGCAGCGTGATGCCGCCCACCTGGATGACATCCTGAAAGCCTCCGAGCTTATTCTGTCTTTTCTCGAAGGTGTTGATCAGGGCACATTTCACCGCGACCTGAAAACACAGTCTGCCGTGATTCGCCAGTTTGAAATTGTCGGCGAAGCCACAAAACGGGTTTCCCCGGAATTCAAGATCACCCATCCCGGCATTCCCTGGCGAAAGATGGCAGGTATGCGCGACATTCTGATTCATGCCTACGATACCGTGGATGTGAATGAAATCTGGTTTGCCGCAAGCCGCGACATTCCGGAACTTATCGCGCTCTTGCGCCAACTTCCTCCATTCGAAAGCACCACCCAATGAAATACCACGACCTGCGCGACTTTATCGCGCAACTGGAAAAGCAGGGCGAACTCAAGCGCATCAGCGCCGAAGTGGACCCTCGCCTGGAAATGACCGAAATCTGCGACCGCGTGCTGCGCGCCGAAGGACCGGCCATCCTGTTCGAGAATCCCAAGGGCCACAGCATCCCGGTGCTGGCCAACCTGTTCGGCACGCCGAAGCGGGTCGCCATGGGCATGGGGGAGGATTCGGTCGAAGCGCTACGCGAAGTCGGCAAGCTGCTGGCCTTCCTCAAGGAACCTGAACCGCCCAGGGGACTGAAAGACGCCTGGGACAAGCTGCCGATCTTCAAGCAGGTGCTCAACATGGCGCCGAAAGAGCTTTCCAGCGCACCCTGCCAGGAGGTGGTGTGGGAAGGCAAAGACGTCGATCTCGCCAAGCTGCCGATCCAGACCTGCTGGCCGGGCGACGTGGCGCCGCTCATCACCTGGGGGCTGGTGATTACCAAGGGACCATACAAGAAACGCCAGAACCTGGGCATCTACCGCCAGCAGGTGATCGCCCCCAACAAGGTCATCATGCGCTGGCTCGCCCATCGCGGCGGAGCGCTGGATTTGCGCGACTTCCAGGAAGCCCATCCGGGACAGCCCTTCCCCATCGCCGTTGCGCTCGGCGCCGACCCGGCCACGATACTCGGCGCGGTGACGCCGGTGCCGGATTCATTGAGCGAATACCAGTTTGCCGGCCTGCTGCGCGGCTCGAAAACCGAGCTGGTGAAATGCCTGGGCAATGACCTGCAAGTGCCCGCTTCGGCCGAGATCGTGCTCGAAGGCGTGATCCACCCTGGCGAAATGGCCCCGGAAGGCCCCTACGGCGATCACACCGGCTACTACAACGAAGTCGCCGAGTTCCCGGTGTTCACCATCGAGCGCATCACCCTGCGCAAGAACCCGATCTACCACAGCACCTACACCGGCAAGCCACCGGACGAGCCGGCCATCCTCGGCGTGGCGCTGAACGAAGTGTTCGTGCCTTTGCTGCAGAAGCAGTACCCGGAAATCACCGACTTCTACCTGCCGCCCGAAGGCTGCTCCTACCGCATGGCCATCGTCAGCATCAAGAAACAGTACCCTGGCCACGCCAAGCGCGTGCTGTTCGGGGTGTGGAGCTTCCTGCGCCAGTTCATGTACACCAAGTTCATCATCGTCACCGACGAGGACGTCAACATCCGCGACTGGAAGGAAGTGATCTGGGCCATGACCACCCGCGTCGATCCGGCGCGCGATACGCTGCTGGTGGAAAACACCCCCATCGACTACCTCGACTTCGCCAGCCCGGTCTCCGGCCTGGGCTCGAAAATGGGTATGGACGCGACCAACAAGTGGCCGGGTGAAACCAGCCGTGAATGGGGCCGGCCCATCGTCATGGATGAAGCGGTGAAGCGCCGGGTGGACGAGATGTGGCGGGAGCTGGGGCTGTGATTCTGAAACAGTTTGTTAACCACGGAGAACACGGAGGGCACGGAGTTAAAACAATTGACGACTTCGATTCTGCATCTGCCTGCCTGAAAAAACCCTATAACCATAGATCGCTTTTCTCCGTGCCCTCCGTGTTCTCCGTGGTTTCAAACCAAGGTTTTTAGGAATAAACCACCATGACCCAACCCCTCTCCCCCAAGAAGCGCCTGTTCGAGCAATTCGCCCGCGTGGCAAAATCCCTCGCCAGCGCCAACCGTCTGGAGCTGCTGGAAGCCCTCGCCCAGGGCGAACGCGGCGTGGACGCGTTGTCACAGGCCAGCGGTATGTCAATCGCCAACACCTCCCACCACCTGCAGATCCTGCGCGAGGGCGGCCTGGTGCAGTCGCGCAAGGAGGGGCTACAGGTCATCTACCGCCTCACGGGCGACGATGTCCTCCATCTCATCAGCGCCATGCACCAGGTGGCGGAAGCACATCTGGCCGAAGTGGACCGCATCGTGCGCGACAACTTCGAGAGCAAGGACAATCTCACCCCGCTACGGCGCGAGGAGTTGCTGGAGCAGGTGCGCGCCGGCGGCGCCATGGTGATCGACGTGCGCCCCCCGTCCGAATATGCCGCCGGCCACATCGAAGGCGCGGTCAACATCCCCCTCGACTCCCTCGCCGATCGGCTCGACCAGTTGCCGCGCGACCAGGAGATCGTCGCCTACTGCCGCGGCCCCTACTGCATGCTGGCCTTCGACGCCGTGGCCCGGCTGCGCGAGGAAGGCTTCCGCGCCCGCCGCCTGGAAGATGGCTTCCCCGAATGGAAAGCCGAGCAACGCCCCATCGGCGGAAAATAAGTCTGAAACTGCAATAGCGCGCCCCTCCCCGGGTGCGATTCAAACTGATGTGAAAATGCAGCCTGTAGGTTGGGTTGAGCGGCCCTATCGCGAAACCCAACAAATCTAAACAACAAAGCCGGCTCTTGAAGTTTGGGTTTGTTGGGTTTCGCAAAAAACCGCTCAACCCAACCTACGCATTTGTTCTACGCCACATCAGTTTGAATCGCGCCCCCCGCCCCCTGATAAAAAATCGTTGACACCCGCTCTCTTTCTCAGCACACTATTCAAGCGTTCATTTGAATTGCAAAACGAGGAGCCAGTATGCCCATTCTGCGCAACATCTTCATCGCCGCCACCCTGTGCGCCATTACTTCCCTGCCCGTCATGGCCGCTGATAACCCCGCGGTGAAAGCGCTGGAAGAATATTTCGAATTTTCCGAATACGGCGGCGCGACCATCCTGCCGGAGCAGATCCCGGCGGAGGACTGGAAGAAAATCCACGTCATCGACACCCGCGATGCCGAGCAATTCAACAAGGCCCATATTCCCGGCGCGGTGAACATCGACTGGCGCCAGGTACTTGGACGCCGCGCCGAGCTGCCTACCGACAGGATGGTGCTGCTGTACTGCAATGCCGGCACGCTCTCCTCCCAGGCCGGGCTGGCGCTGCGAGTGGCCGGGCTGGACAACGTGCGCATCCTGCAGGGCGGATTCAGCGAGTGGAAGGCCAAGGGCGGTTTTGACGCCAACCGGCGCGCGGCACGGCGTTCTGGCAAGAAGTAAAGGCAGGCGATTCAACCATACCGAAGGAGCTTGATATGTCATTCAACAAATTACGTTTTCCCCTTGTTCTGCTGCTGGCATTCGCGGCATTCCCCCACGTTTCCTACGCGGGCGGCCCGCCGGGTCAGGCGGTGCTCAACGGTCAAAAGGTGCTCACCCTGATCAGCCGCGACCCCCCCGGCGTGCGCTGCAACAACAACATGCAGATCGCCGCCGAGCTGTCCAATGTATACAAGCTGCCGGTCCAGATCGTCCCGGTGGCATTCGCCGGCGCTGGCGCCAAAGCCCCCGCGGTGTATTACGGCGACCAGCTGATCGCGGTGGACGAGGGCGAGCTGAATGGCATGGTGAGTTATGCCGAAATCGCCGACATCCTGGAAATCGAAAGCGTGCCGAAGCAGGATCAGCAGGGCCGCCTGATGGAAGTCAAAAAGGATTTCGATACCCTCAAGGCCGCCATCAAGGCGGGCAACTGACATGAGGCGGCTGGCGGCTGGCATTGTTGTTGCGCTGTCCTTCCCAGCCGCCCATGCCGGGGAGTTGCAGGCATGGGAAGGCTGGATCGTGGGCGGGCCGTGCGCCGAACGGCTCCAGGTGGCTGATTGCCCTTTGCATTACGTGGACCAGCCGGTGCTGTTGCTGGAAAACGGGCAGAAACTGGCTTTCCTGTCCGGCGAGGGCAAGGCCATTTCCGCCGAGGAGGTGGACAAGGCCTACGCCAAGAAAGTGCGCCTCAGCGGCGAGGTCAAGAGCGGCGTGCTGCACCCGGTCAAGCTCGACCTGCTGGAAATCAGCGGCGAGCGCAAGTTCTTCAAGGGCTGCCTGTGATCGGCCGCATCCTTCTTGTCATGCTGCTGACGGCAATGCTGGCACTGCCGGCGGGGGCGGGCACGCTGGATCGGGAGTTGGCCAAGGCGGCGGGAATGGAAGCCTATCCGGTGCCGCTCAAGGCGGCGGCATTCGAGCTGCCCGCGCTGACAGGCGAAGCGCGCGCCAAGGCGCATTACCGGGGCAAGGTGGTGCTGCTCAACTTCTGGGCTAGCTGGTGTCCGCCCTGCCGCGAAGAGTTTCCCTCGCTGGAACGCCTGCAGCAGGCCCTGGGCGGCAAGGATTTCACCGTGCTGGCGGTGAGCGTGCGCGACAGCGAGGACGGCATCGCCCGCTTCCTTGGTGGCCGCGCGCCGCCCTTCGACGTGCTGCTCGACACCGAGGGCAAGACCGCGCAGAACTACCGCGCCATGGGCGTGCCGGTGACCTATCTGCTCGACCGCGAGGGGCGCATGCTGGCAGGCAAGACCGGGCCGCAAGCGTGGGATAGCGCGGAAATGCAGCGGTTGATCCGCACGGCGATCGAGAAAGCTCAATGAGCCGCTTGGTAGTGGCCACCTCGGTTAATGAAACACCTTACAAGATTGCTCTGCGTTGTACCCCAAACCCCTCCCGGCCTCCCCTTATCAGGGGAGGTGACAGGCTCTCCCCCTGATAAGGGGGAGTTGGAGGGGGTTTGGCTCTAAACGAGATAAGGCAAGGAGAAGAAACATGCGTTTCATCTGGCTGATAGCAATGTGTCTACCGTTCGCCGTCCAGGCGGCAAACGAGCCGTCTTTCCTGGTTTCCACCGAACAGCTGGCGGCCGAGCTGAAGACCGGCAAGGTCCGCTTGCTCGACACCGAGAACGGCGAGAATTTCAGCCGCGCCCACCTCCCCGGCGCAGTCAACCTCTACTTCATGGATCTCGAGGACGCCGAGGAAAACGCCAAGACCGGCCAGCCGATCTTCCCGCAGTTGGCGGCTTCCAAGTTCGGCGCACTGGGGCTGACGCGCGAGGCCGACCTCGTGGTGTACGACAGCGGCGACGGGCGCGGCGCCTCGGCGGCGTGGTACATCCTGCGCTATCTCGGGCACGACAAGGTACGCGTCCTCGACGGCGGCTTCCGAAAGTGGCTCAAGGAGGGCCGCGCCGTAACCCAGGAAACGGCCAAGCCCGCCAAGGCGATTTACGCGGCCAAGCCGCGCACCGACTGGGCGGTGAAGACCGGCTCGCTGCCTGCGTCGGGCGCCCTGCTGCTGGACGCGCGCGGGCTGGCGGAGTTTTCCGGCAAGGATAACGGCGGCGCGCGCCAGGGCGGCCACATCCCGAACGCACGCAGCTTTCCCTGGAGCCAGTTGAGCGGCGACCTGGCGACCTTCAAGCAGGCCGAGGCGATGAAAAAAGCCCTGCTCGACGCCGGCATCACCCCGGACAAGGAAATCGTCACCTACTGCAACGGCGGCCTGGGACGCTCCACCTTCCTGTTCGCCGCACTCACCCAGCTCGGCTACGACAAGGTCAGGGTCTATCCCGGCTCGTGGATCGAGTGGGCCTCCGACCCGGCTCGGCCAATCGAGAGGTAGCTATGAAACGGCGCGATTTCCTCAAAAGCACCGCCTACTGCGGCTTGGCGTTGGCCTTCGGCGGGCCGCTCACCAGCCTGCGCGCATTTGCCGCCGCGCCCGGCCCGCTCCGCGCCTGGGAGAATCTTTACCGCCAGGAATTCCTCGGCACCCGTGGCGACGCCCAGGGCTTTGCTTTCCACTGCTCCAACTGCCAGGGCAACTGCGCCTGGAAGGTGTACGCCAAGGACGGCAAGGTGACGCGCGAGGAGCAGTCGGCCTCCTATCCGCAGATCAATCCGAACATCCCCGACGCCAACCCGCGCGGCTGCAACAAGGGGATTATTCATTCCAAACAGATGTACCAGGCCGACCGCCTGCTCCATCCCATGAAACGCACGGGCAAGCGCGGCGAAGGCCGATGGGAGCGGGTCTCCTGGGAGTCAGCCGCCGCCGACATCGCCACCCGCGTGGTGGACACCCTGACCCAGGACGGTCTCAGCGCGCTCATGCTGCACTGCGGCACCGGCATCCTCTCCCAGGGGCGGCGCGCCGGGCCGCTGCGCCTGGGGTCTCTTTTGGGTGCGCAGCGGCTTTACCCTGCCAGCGCGGTGGGCGACATGTTCACCGGCGCCTCGCTCGCTTATGGCATCGCCACCGTCGGCCATTCGCTGGATGCCTGGTTCGAGGCGAAAACCATCATCCTGTGGGGCATCAACGCGGCGGTGACGCGCATTCCCGACGCGCATTACCTGAGCGAGGCGCGCTACAACGGCGCCAAAATTTACTGCATCACGCCCGAATACAACGCCACCGCCAAGCTTTCCACCGACTGGGTGCCGGTCAAGGCGGGAACGGACAGCTTCCTGGCGATGTCGCTGCTGCACGTGCTGTTCCGCGATAACCTCATCGATACCGATTTCGTCCGCGAGCAGAGCGACCTGCCTTTCCTGGTGCGGCTCGATAACGGCGATCTGCTGCGTCACCGCGACCTGCGCGACAAGGGCAAGGACGACGTGTTCTACTGCTGGGACGAGGCGACCAACAGCGCCCAGACCATGCCCGGCACCATGGGGCATTTCAAGAAATCGCTGCGACTCGTCAAGCTCAAGCCCGCGCTGAGCGGCACTTGGGAAGTCAAGGGCAAGGACGGCAAGTCCATCCCCGTCACCACGGTGTACGAGCAGGCCCGCGCCGAGGCGCTGAAATTTCCGCCTGCGCTGACACGGGAGCAGACCGGCGTCCACCCCGATCTGGTGGAGCGCATGGCAAAAGACCTCGCGGGTGCCGACAAGGCCATCATCAACATCGGTTTCTCGCTGCACAAGTACGTTTCCGGCACCATGACCTGCTGGGGCGCGGCGCTGGCCTGCGCGCTGACCGGCCACGCGGGGGAGCGCGGCGGGCTGGACACCGAGAACAACTGGAGTCTGGGCGGCATCGGGCCGCTCTCCAGCCCCAAGCCGGCGCGCTTCGCCTCCGGTTTCTTCAGCGAATGGATGAACGGCGGCATGGAGGAAACCATGCGGCGCCATTACTCCGACGCCCACCTGAAAAGCACGGCCGGATTTGACCACGCCGAAACCGCCCATCTCGCGGAGAAGTTCCGCCAGACCAGCAACGCCTATTTCGGCAAGCCCAAGGCTGTGCTGCTGTTCGCCGACAACATGCTGCAGCGCAACAAGTCGGAGTCGAACTACCGGCGCAACTTCATCGAAAGCCTGGAGCTGTTCGTCAACGTCAACCACCGCATGGATTCCACCGCGCTGTGGGCGGACTACGTGCTGCCGGCCAAGAGCCAGTACGAAAGCTGGGACCTGCGCGGCGAACTCGGTTACCACCGTTTCTGCAACATCACCGTGCCGCCCAAGGGGCTGAAGCCGGTGGGTGAGACCAAATCTGAATGGGAAATCTGCCTGCTGCTGGCCCAGGCGATCTCGAAAGAGGCGCAGAAACGCGGTATCGCGGCCATCCCCGACCCGGACTATCTCGAAACCAAGGGCGACAAGGCCGCGCCGGTGATGCGCGACCTTCAGCGCCTGCCGGAGGATTTCACGGACGGCGGCAAGCTGATGACCGACGAGGACGTGGTGCGCTGGGTGATGAACAACGTCCCGGCGATCAAGCCGTGGACGCCGGAGGATGCGATGAAGCGCGGCTTCGTCACGCTCAACCGCGAGGCGGGTTTCAACTCGCCGCTCTATGCCAACCGGCCGTTCCATTCCTTCGAGTACAACGTCTACCTGCGCCAGCCCTACAAGACCCTGTCCGGGCGGCAGCAGTTCTATGTTGATCACCCGGTGTTCAAGAAGCTGGGCTGCCCCACGCCCACGGCGATGAAGCCGTTGCGGCCCAATACCTTCCCCTTCGCCTTCTACACGCCCCACACCCGCCATGGCATCCATTCCCAGTGGCGCAGCAACACCCTGCTGCTGCGCCTGCAGCGCGGCGAGCCTTATATCTGGCTCAACCCCCGGACGGCTGCGGGGAAAGGCATCGCCGAGGGCGACCCGGTGCGGGTGTTCAACGACATCGGAGCATTTCAGGCGCGCGCCAAGCTGATGCCGGGCGTGCCGCCGGATTCGGTGGTGATGGACCATGCCTGGGAGCCCTACCAGTTCAAGCAACGCCTCGGCCTCAACAACGCCGTGGCCGGGCTGCTCTCGCCGCTGGAACTGGTGGACGGCTGGGGCCACCTCACCTTCAACCCCAACTGGGACGGCAACATGATCGCCTTCGAATCGGCGGTGGATGTGGAGAAGGAGACGGAGGCATGAGACAGCTCGGCATGGTCATCGACCTCAACAAATGCATCGGCTGCCAGACCTGCACCCTGGCCTGCAAGACCCAGTGGACCGACCGGGGCGGGCGCGAGTTCATGTACTGGAACCACGTCGAAACCAGGCCCGGCCTGGGCTACCCGCGCGACTGGGAAAAGGCCGGCGGCGGCTGGGACAACGGCAAGCTCAAGCCCGGGCGGCTGCCGCGCCTGGCGGAAGATTACGGCGTGCCGGCAGAGTTCAACCACGACGCGCTATTCGAGCCGGGCGACGCCCCGCTGCGCCCGAAGGAGACGATGCAGTGGGGGCCGAACTGGCAGGAAGACCAGGGCGCGGGCGAATTTCCCAACAGCCATTTCTTCTACCTGCCGCGCCTGTGCAACCACTGCACCAAGCCCGCGTGCCTCGCCGCCTGCCCGCGCCAGGCAATCTACAAGCGCGAGCAGGACGGCATCGTGCTGATCGACCAGGAGCGCTGCCGCGGCTACCGCTACTGTGTCGCCGCCTGCCCCTACAAGAAGATTTACTTCAACCCGCTGGCGGGCAAATCCGAAAAGTGCATTTTCTGCTATCCGCGCGTGGAAAGCGGCCTGCCCCAGGCCTGCGCCTACCAGTGCGTCGGGCGGGCGCGCCACGTCGCCTATCTGGACGACACTGGCGGGGCGGTGCACCGGCTGGTCAACGAATGGAAGGTGGCGCTACCGCTTCACCCCGAGCACGGCACCCAGCCCAATGTCTATTACGTGCCGCCGCTGTCGCCTTCCACCTTCGACGCTGATGGCAAACCCACCGGCCAGCCGCGCATTCCTGACGAATATCTGGAAGAACTGTTCGGGCCGGCGGTTCATGCCGCGCTGGCCACCCTGAAGCAGGAAATCGCCCGGAAGGAAAAGGGCGAACCCTCGGCGATGATGGACCTGCTGATCGCATTCCGCCACGGCGACATGTTTAGGCTGAACCCGCCCAAGGAGGGATGATGAAGCCTATGCGCTTAAATATATGTAGGTCGGCCTTCAGGCCGACAACTCGGCCTGAAGG
Source organism: Sulfuricella sp. (assembly GCA_041651995.1). Classification (NCBI taxonomy): domain Bacteria; kingdom Pseudomonadati; phylum Pseudomonadota; class Betaproteobacteria; order Nitrosomonadales; family Sulfuricellaceae; genus Sulfuricella; species Sulfuricella sp. The sequence continues at coordinate 545,537 of JBAZID010000001.1, forward strand.
CCGACCTACATCAAGCCGCGAATACTTGATGCTCGCCTCTCTATTGTTGCCGCTGCTGGCACCGGGCAGCGCGCTCGCGGCGCCCTCCGAACTCGACCTGCTGCGCCAGGCGGGGCGGGTCATGGAGGCAGGCGTCACTACGGACATGCCACCGCTGGCCCCAGGCGACCCGGCCTGGGGCACAGCGCCCGCAATGCTGCTCAAGATCTATCCCCAGCGCAGCACGGCGCCCGGCTTCGAGGAGGCCGCTCCGGCCACGCTGAAAGTGCAGGCGCTGGCGGGGAAAGGCCATCTCGCGCTGAGGCTGGCGTGGGCGGACAAAAGCGAGGACCGGCTTGACCCCAAAAGCACCGACCGCTTCGCCGATGCGGCGGCGGTGCAGTTTCCCGCCAGGCCGGGGCGGCTTCTGCCTTACATCGGCATGGGTGAGCCGAACAATCCGGTTTCATTGTGGTTCTGGCGCGCCGGAACGGTGCCCGAACTGGCCGAGGCGCGCGGTTTCGGCTCCTTGAGCGCACGACCGGGCACAGGTCCGGAAGTCGATGCGGTACATGGCGCAGGCGAATGGGCGGTGGTTCTGCGAGCGCCGCTTGCAGCCAATGCGGGCAGCCCCCTGCCGGTCGCTTTCGCTGTCTGGGACGGTGCGGCCCAAGGGCGAGACGGGCGCAAATGGCTGTCATCCTGGCAACTGCTGCGCCTGCCCGGCATGCGGGACGACCGGGCGCGGCTGCGCGCTTACGCCGCCGAGGCGTTCACGGTGGGCAACGCCATGCGCGGCGAGAAACTGGCGGCGGAGCGCGGCTGTAGCGCCTGCCACCGCCTGCCCGACGGGCCGGCCTTCGACACCGGCCCCGCCCTGCTCAACGCCGGCGGCATCCACTGGCCGGGCTATATGCGGCGCGCAATTCTGCAATCTTCTTCCTTTATCGTACCGGGCAAGGGCTATGGCGCCAACGGCGTTTCCCTGATGCCCGACATGGAATGGCGCGACGGGGAAGTGGAAGACCTGGTGGCTTATCTGACTTCGTTAAAGTAAAGGAGAGCAACATGAAAACTCTATTCATCCTCAACGATCCGCCCTACGGCACCGAGCGCAGCTACAACGGCTTTCGCCTGGCGCGGGCGCTGACAAAGATCGAGGGCAACGAAATCCGCGTGTTCCTGCTGGGCGATGCGGCCCTGTGCGCCAAGGCGGGACAGAAGGTGCCGCAAGGCTATTACAACATCGAGTTCTTCGCCCAGAGCATCCTGAAGCGCGGCGGGGAGATCGGCGTATGCGGGGTGTGCATGGATGCGCGGGGATTGAAGGATGAAGAACTCATCCCGGGCAGCCAGCACAGCACGCTGGAGCATCTGGCCGAGTGGACCCTATGGGCGGAGAAGGTGCTCACGTTTTGAACGTATGGGCGTCTCTAATGTTGAATACTTGCAGTCAACATAAAACGCATGGATGCCATAGATGCTCTGGCGCGCCCACATCCTGACGGTCATTGCGAGCGTAGCGAAGCAATCTTGTTTTGTTGAATTCAACGACAAAGATCAGATTGCTTCGCTACGCTCGCAATGACAGTTGACACATCATCCAGGATATTTCATGAAAAAAATCACCATCATAGGCACCGGTTTTGCCGCGCTGGCTGCAGTACGCAAGCTGCGCGCGCGCGACCCCGAAGCGGAAATCACCGTCATCGGCAGGAAGGCCGAATTCGTTTATCAGCCCAGCCTGATCTGGATTCCTTCCGGCCTGCGCCAGCCGGAAGACCTGGTGGTTCCGCTGGAGGGTTTTTTCCGGCGCATGCGGGTGAAATTTCACCCTGGCGAAGCGACCGGCCTCAGGGACGGTGGACGGGTGGTGCTCACCGATGCCGGGGAGGTGGAAAACGACGGCCTGATCATCGCCAGCGGCGGGCGCTTCATCAGGAAACTGCCCGGCATCGAGCATGCCATCACGCCATGCGAAGGGGTGACCGCAGCGCTCAGGATTCGCGACCGGCTGCGGGAAATGCAGGGCGGCACCATCGCCCTCGGCTTCGGCGGCAATCCCAACGAGCCTTCCGCCATGCGCGGCGGGCCGCTGTTCGAATTCCTCTTCGGCCTGCACACACAATTGCTGCGCGAAGGCCGGCGCGACCGTTTCAGGCTGGTGTTCTTCAACCCGATGGCGGAGCCGGGCAAGCGCCTCGGCGGCAAGGCGGTGAAGGGGCTGCTTGCCGCCATGGCGGCGCGCGGCATCGAAACTCACCTGGGCCACAAGATCACCGGCTTCGCGGCGGACAAGGTGATGACCGAGGGCGGCGACATCCCCGCCGATCTGATCCTGTTCATGCCCGGCATGACCGGCAACGCCTGGTTCGACAGCACCGAACTGCCGCGCTCGCCGGGCGGGTTGCTCAAGGCGGACCAATACTGCCATGTCGAGGGATGGGACAAGGTTTACGTGGCCGGCGATTCCGGCAGTTTCCCCGGCCCCGACTGGATGCCGAAGCAGGCGCACATGGCCGAGCTGCAGGCCGCCGCCGCGGCGGCCAACCTGCTGGCCGAGCTGGACGGGCGCGCGCCGTCGCACACCTTCAGGGTCGAATTGATGTGCATTATGGATACACTCGACGCTGGCATGTTCATCTGGCGCACGCCCGGAATGAGCGTGATGCTGCCCCCGCTTTCCGGGATGCACTGGCTGAAGCGCTTGTATGAATGGTGGTATTTGCGGCGCCTGATTTCGTAGGTCGGGCTTTAGCCCGAAAAAATAGCAAACAATGTCGGGCTGAAGCCCGACCTACGAAACGACCTCATCGGAGAAGCCCTGTAGGTCAGGCTTCTCCCCGGCCAATGCACCCGAGGACAAGAGCCCGGCAAGTCGGCGTAATAATTTTACGCTCTTATATTCTAAAGTTCGTTTGAATAGTTTATTATTAACCCTGCAAACTTTAGAGCGTAGGAGGCAGCATGATTTTCCTGGCCATTATTTCCGGTGCGATCACCGGCATCGTGTTGGGTTTGTTCGGCAGCGGCGGTTCCATCATCGCCATGCCGGCGCTGATGTACCTGCTCGACGTGGAGGCCAAATCGGCCATCGCCATGAGCATGGGCATCGTCGCCGTTACCGCCACGATTTCGGGCTGGGACAACTGGCGGCGCGGCAATGTGGATCTCAAGGTGGCGATGTGGTTCGGCCTGTTCGGCGTGATCGGCACCTACGGCGGCGCCCGTCTCGGGGTTTACACGCCGGTACAGGTACAGCTCACCCTGTTCGCCCTGGTGATGTATGCCGCTGCCTGGAAGATGCTGCAGCCCAAAAAGCAGCCAGCCGCCCAACTGGCCACGGCGGGCGGCCCGCCACTGCCGGAAGATGAAGTCATTTCGGCGCACATGGGGCATATCGCGGCGCACGGCGTCGGTGTCGGCATTCTGACCGGCCTGGTGGGCGTAGGCGGCGGCTTCCTGATCGTGCCGGCGCTGGTGCTGCTGTCCGGCATTCCGATGAAGCTCGCCATCGGCACCTCGCTGGTCATTGTCGCCGCCAAGTCCTACTCCGGTTTTGCCGGTTATGTCGGGGCGGTGCCGGTGGACTGGACCACCATGGCTTTGTTCACCACCGTCACGGTGGCCGGCAGCTTCATCGGCACGCGCGTTGCGCATCGCTTCTCGCAGGAGACACTGAAGCGCAGCTTCGGCGTGTTCCTGGTGTTCGTGGCGAGCTACATTCTGCTCAAGACCGTGCTGTAAGGAGAAACGAGCATGAGCTACACTATTCATATCGAAGCCAACAATCCGCCCGGCAAGCGCTGCACCCTGTATATCCGCTACGCAGAGAAAATCGGCCAGCATCTCGGCACGCCATTTTCCGCCATCTTCCACTCGCCCCATCCGGTGCAAGGGCGGATTGCGCCAGCCTTGCTGGTGGGGGGCGTGGCGCTGGTTCCTGCGAATGGCGAAGTGCTGTTGCCGCGGGATGTCTGCGCCGCATTGGCCGATGCGCCGGTAGAATTGCTGGAAATCCTGACCGGGGTACACCAGGCCACGATGACCGGCTGAACCCCTCTTCAACTTAAATAAAGGGAAAATCATGCCGCAACCGATGAGCGAAAACCAAACCGGCCTTTCCACCCGCTGCGTGCATGGCGGCGAGTTGAAAGATGCCCAGGGCTCGCCGCACACGCCGATCTACACCACCACGACTTTCAAATTCGATTCCACCGCCGATCTGCTTGACGTGGTGGAAGGGCGCAAGGCGGGCAGTCTCTATACCCGCTACGGCCTCAATCCCACCATCCGCGCGCTGGAAGAGAAGCTCGCCAGCCTCGAAGGCGCGGAAGCGGCCTGGGCCTTCAGCTCCGGCATGGCGGCGGAAGTGGCGCTGTTCCTCACGCATGGCCGCAAGGGTATCGTCTGCATCGGCGATGCCTACGGCGGCACCATGGAACTGCTGGCCAGCCAGTTGCCCGAACTGGGCATCCCCACCTGGTTTCTGCTGGGCAGCGAACTGGACGGGCTGAAAACCTTCCTGGAACAGGGCGCGGGACTGGTGTTTTTCGAGACGCCCACCAATCCCACCCTGGAAGTGCTGGATGTCGCCGCCATCAGCGACACGGCGCACGAATACGGCGCGCTGGTGGCGGTGGACAATACCTTCGCCTCGCCGGTAAACCAGAACCCGCTCGAACTCGGCGCGGACTTCGTGATTCACAGCGCCACCAAGTACCTCGGTGGCCATAGCGACCTCACCGCCGGCGCCCTGATGGGCTCGACCCACCTGCTCGCCCCGGTGTGGCCATGGCGCAAGAACCTCGGCACCACCATCGCCCCGGAAATCGCCGCGCTGCTGATGCGCAGCATTCGCACCCTGGTGGTGCGGGTGGAGCGCCAGAACGCCACGGCGCAGGCGGTGGCCGAAGCGATGGCGCAGCATCCCAAAGTGTCGCGCGTGCTTTATCCCGGCCTGCCCGGCTTCCCCGGCCACGGCGTGGCGCGGAAACAGATGAAGGGCTATGGCGGTATGCTGACGCTCGAAATCAAGGGTGGCTACGAGGATGCGGTGCGCGCCGTGGACCGGCTCAAGCTGTTCGCCATCGCGCCCAGCCTGGGCGGGGTGGAAAGCCTCGCCACCATGCCGGTGACCACCACCCACCACGGCCTGGCCCCGGCGGAACGGGCGCGGCGCGGCATTTCCGACACCATGATCCGGCTTTCCGCCGGTCTGGAGGATGCCGCCGACCTGATCGCCGATTTGGAGCAGGCGCTGGGTTAGCGCGCTACGGACCCCACGAATCGTGTGCGAACTTTTCGGCATGTCCGCCAGCTGCCCCGTGAGCGCGAAGGGATCGCTCCGTGAATTCCGCCTGCGCGGCGGACTGGCGGCGGACAACCCGGACGGATGGGGGCTCGCCTGGCTGGAAAATGGTGAATTTCAGCTTTCCAAGGAGCCACTGCCGGCACACCAGAGCGCGATATTTGAAAATTTGTGCGAAACCACGCGCTCGAACCTGATCGTCGCACATATACGCAAGGCGAAGTTTCCGCCCATCAACACCCTGAACAACACCCATCCTTTCCAGCGCGTATGCTGCGGGAGAGGGTGGGTGTTTGCCCACAATGGCCTGGTGCCGGATATTGTGGAAATGGAACAGGCAAACGACAGCCCGATCTGCTGGCCAACGGGAGACACCGATTCGGAGTATGCCTTTTGCCATCTCCTGAGCCACATTGCCCAGAACATCCGTCACTCTCCTGCCGCCGACAGTAGCGCTTCGTTCGCAACCGTGGCAATGGTCAGCGAACTGATCGCCTCGCACGGCAAGTTTAATTTCCTCATGTCCGAAGGGGAGTACCTGATTGCCTATGGCCACGACCGGCTGCACTACCTGGAACGGCACTCTGCCGCCGCCGCGAGCGTCATGATCGTCACCGAGCCACTGAACGGGGATGCGGGATGGACGCCCTTCGCCGCTGGAGAACTGCGCATCTACCGCCTCGGCAAACTGGCCGGACGGCTCATCACCCGGCCGCATCAAACCGGCCACCACTAAAGGAGTACGACATCATGAATCCTTCCAAAAACGTATCCATCATGTGTTTCCACGACGAGCTCTGCCAGGTCTTCAATGCCTTGATGACTGCGCTTTCGCTGTTGCGCAACGGCGCCAGGGTGACGATTTTTTTCGGCTCGCGCGGTGTTTTTGCCGTGCACAAGGAGCATGTGAACAGTCTTGTCTGTATGCCGGACATGCCCGAACTGGGGGCGGAGGTGACGGCGCGCATGGACGAGCTTGGCTTGCCGCTGCCGGAGGACATGTTTGTCGCGCTCGTGGCAGAAGGGGCCACCCTGCTGGCCTGTCCGCTGAATGTCCCGCTCTTCGGCATGAGCGCCAGCGACCTCGTGGACGGGGTAAAAGTGGCCGACCCAGCCACATATTACAAGGACGTGGTCATCCAGGCAGACATGAACCTGACCTTCTGATTTGAACGCTCTACCGGTATCCCCGGCGGGGTGTCGTTACAACTTGAAACCTCGCATTTTTATGTTATTGATGCGCCCACTTATTAAGGAGTTTAACCATGTATTTGAATACACTGCGCAATATGACTTTTCTCGCCACACTTCTCGCACTGCTTTTTACCTTGGGTGCCAGCGCTGCCGAGCTGAATGATCGATATGCCCTTGATGGCGTAAAGACCGGCAAAGCGGTGTTCGATATCGCCACCGGCAATCCCAATGCCATGGTAACGACCCTCGACGTCATTGGAGAAACTATTGATGACTTAAAGCGCTATGGCATCAAACCTGAAATTGTCATCGCCTTTCGCGGCCCGGCGGTGCGCTTTTTGACCAGCGACAGCAACCGCATTCCGCCGGAACATGCCGCTACCGCAATGGAACTTTCAGCGCGCATCGAACAACTTGCCGCACGCGGGGTGCGCGTCGAAGTCTGTGGCATTACCACGCGCATGATGAAGATGGACAATGCCACGTTGGTAAAGGGCGCACAGCCGGTAGCCAACACCTTCAATTCGCTGATCGGGTACCAGGCCAAAGGTTACGCGCTGATTCCCATCTTTTAAAATTCATCACAGGGGAAGCTTCAGGCGTGGTTATTCAGGCAGACATAAAGCTAATTTTCTGAACTTAGACGCAGCAAATAGAGAAAACATGGAAAATACCCCGGTCTACCTCGACTACAACGCCACCACCCCGGTCGCGCCGGAAGTCGCGGACGCCATCGAACCTTACCTGCGCGAGCATTTCGGCAACCCGTCTTCCAGCCACGTTTACGGGCAGCGGGCGAAACAGGCGGTGGAACAGGCAAGGGGAGAAGTGGCCACGCTGATCGGCGCCCAGGCTGATGAAATCGTCTTCACCGGCTGCGCCACCGAGGCCAACAACCTCACCATCCTGGGCGTGGCGCGGGCGCTGGGCGGCGAAAAACAACACCTCGTCACCAGCGCCGTCGAGCACCCCTCGGTGATGCAGCCCTTCCTCAGGTTGCGCGACGAAGGCTGGGAGCTGAGCATCCTGCCCGTGGACAGCAGCGGCCGCGTTGACCCGCAAGCCGTGGAACGGGCCTTGCGTCCGGACACGGCACTGGTTTCCGTGATGCATGCCAACAACGAGGTGGGCACGATCCAGCCCATCGCCGCAATCGCCCGGCTGACGCGCCCCAGGGGCATCCTGCTGCACAGCGATGCCGCGCAGTCCATCGGCAAGATCGCCGTGAACGTGGACGAACTTGGCGTCGACCTGCTGACCCTGGCCGGACACAAGTTTTACGCCCCCAAGGGCGTGGGCGCGCTGTTCGTGCGCAAGGGCACGGCGCTATCACCGGTACTGGCGGGCGCCAGCCATGAACACGGCCTGCGTCCCGGAACGGAAAACGTGGCTTTTATCGCCGCCCTGGGCATGGCCGCCAGGCTGGCGCACGAGCGCCTGCCCAAGACGCAGGCTCGCCTCAAAGCCATGCGCGACCAGCTGCACCTGCAACTGCTGGCTGAAGTACCCGGCCTGCTCCTCAATGGCCCCTCGGAATTCCGCCTGCCCAATACCCTGAACGTCTCCTTCCCCGGTGTGAGCGGCCACGAACTGCTGGCCATGGCCGCCGCTGACGTGGCCGCCTCCACCGGCTCCGCCTGCCATGCCGGCAGCGGGCCGGCAAGCGGGGTGCTGGGGGCAATGGGGCTCGATTCCGGGCGCGCCGCCGGCGCGGTGCGTCTTTCTCTCGGCGCATCCACCACCGCCGCTGAAATCGGACGGGCAGCGCGAGCCCTCGGCAAGGCCTGGTGCGCCCTGAGAAAGTAAACCGCCACTACGCCCCCTCTTCCAGCGGGGTTTGCGGCAAGCAATCCCGGCGCCTCTGGATTTGAGCGCTGTTTCCGGAATTACTCGCTTTCCATTTCAAGATAGGTCCGGCTGGCATTGCCGCCACTCAATAATTCGTAATGCTGCAGATACCTGAATGCGCTCTGGTCCAGCGAGGAAATGGCCGTTTGCAGGTCATCGCCGCGCTCCAGCGCCTGCTTCATGTGGCCGCGCAGCAAGACCAGGTAGTCCCCGGTATCCCGCCGCGCCCTGGCCAGGTCGCAAACCTGGCCGTGGCCGGGAACGATGATGCGCGGTTCAAGTTTTTCCATCGCGGCAAAGGAGGCGAGCCAGTCGCGGGTGCTGCTGAAGGGCAGTACCCCGAGCATGCGGTCCACATACACCAGGTCGCCGGAAAACAATACCTCCTGCTGCGGCAGCCACACCACGCTGTCGCCAGGTGTATGGCCGCCGTGGAAATACAGCAATTGAATTTCCTGCCCGCCCAGCTTCAGGGTTTCCGCCTGGTCGAAGAAGCGGCCGGGATAGACCGGCCGCGTGCCCGCCGCTTTCTTGCGTATGGTCTGGCGCAGGGCTTGCAGCTGCATCTCGCCGCGCGCCTCCATGTCGGCCAATGCGGGGCGGGCGGCGATGATCTCCGCGCCGATGGACTTGAAGTAGCCGTTGCCCAGCCAGCGGTGGTCCTGCCCGCCGGTGTTGATGACGAACTTGACCGGCTGCCTGGTCACTTTTTTGATGACACGGTGGATTTCCTTCGCCACCTGCCAGGTGGGGCCGCTGTCGATCACCACCACGCCCGCCGTAGTGACGACGAAGCCGCTGTTGGCGTTCATGCCCTCGTTCCGGTAAGCGCGCATGCCGGTATCGCCGACGAAAGCGTAAACGTTCTCCGCCACGGGGCGCGCCGTGAGCGTCAGCGCATGAGCCGCGCCGCCCGTGCATAGCGCCGTGAAGGCCGCCAGCAGGTAAATTATTGATCTCATCATCACATTCCCCAATCAAGAAACACTTTTAACAGGCGCTTGCGGCGCCACCCAGAATTTCAGCAGCAGCGCCGCCAGAACCGCGGTGGCGGCGAGGAACAGGCCGTAGAAGACGAACAGCGTCCACATCGCCGACGGCAGCTTGAAGATATTGTTAATGGCGCTCATAGACCCATTGCAGCAAGGCGTCCAGCGCCGGCCTCGCAGCCCCGGCGCGCGGATGGTTGACCATCGCCACCACGGCCATGCGCCTGCCTTTTGCGTCGAACACGTAGCCCGCCACGCTGCGCACGCCTTCCAGCGAGCCGGTCTTGATGTGGGCATGGCCGGCCACCGCGTGATCCTGCAAACGTTTTTTCATGGTGCCATCCACCGCCACGATGGGCAGGGAAGACTCGAATTCGCCAAACACCGGGCTGTTGCTGGCGCTCACCAGCAGCGTCCCGAGGTGCCGCGGGCTGATGCGTTCCAGACGCGACAGGCCGGAGCCGTTTTCCAGCACCAGCTCGGGGAAGTCCAGCCCTTTCGCCGCCAGCCAGCCTTCGATCGCATCTGTACCCTTGCGCGGCGTGGCGGGCGGGCCGGATTGCGCGGCGCCGAGCGTCAGGAACAATTGGCGCGCCATGACGTTGTTGCTGAATTTGTTGATATCGCGAATCGCATCGCCCAGCGGAGGCGAGTCGAAGCTTGCCAGCAGGGCCGCTCCCGGCGGCACCTCACCCGCCCGGACGCTGCCGTTCAGCGTTCCACCCAGTTCTTCCCACAACAGGCGAAAAACGCTGTCCACATAACTGCCATTGGGCAGCAGATTGAGGTTGAAACTCTTTTCTCCACAAGTAGCAGAGAAGCGCCCGCGCAAAGTCAGTACTCGCTCTGTCCCCGCTGCCGCCACTTCGGTGGCAATGCCTTCGCGCCAGTCGCCGCAGGGGGCGGAATCCATTTCGATGTAACTGACCACTTTTAATGAAGATGGCGCGGGATCTGGAACAACCCTGATCCCATGGCCATCCGGCAGCAAACGCAGGCGGATGGCGTTGAAATTGACCAGCAAGGCCTGGGGAAGAGTGTTGTAGGCGCGCAGCGGCTCGTTATCGAAGGCTGCCGGATCGTGCGCGGCGGGCTCAAAATAGCTCTGGTCCAGAATCACTCCGCCACGGATATCGCGCACCCCGCGCTGGCGCAGATCGCGCAGCAGCAGCCAGAAATTTTCCAGGGTCAGCTTGGGGTCGCCATAACCCTTGAGGATCAGGCCGTCATTCAGCGCCTCGCCCGTCAGCGGCCCGCCCGCATAGGTTTCCGTTTTCCAGCGATACGCCGGCCCGAGCAGTTCCAGCGCGGCGTAAGTGGTCACCAGCTTCATGCTGGATGCAGGGTTCATGGCATGCTCCGCGCCCACATCCAGCAGCGCCCTTCTGGCCTGGGTATCCTGCACCCATACGCCCAGGCTGGATTGAGGCAAACCGGCTTCCTTGAGAGCGGCGCGCACCGGCGCGGGCAAGCTGTCTGCATTCGCTATGACCGAAGACCAAACGATCAGCAGCACCAGCAGCTTTGCGCCTAATCCGGAAAACTCCTCACTCCTCACTCCTCACTCCTCACTCCTCACTCCTCACTCCTCACTCCTCACCCTAAATCTCGAACTCATCCCGATACCCCGGCACTTCGACATGCCAGTTCCAGTTTTTGCGGATCAGGTCGGCAAAGCCGAAAGCGACATTTTCTTCGCCATGGACGATGAAGGTATGATGCGGCGGCTTCCTGAAATGCCCCAGCCAGGACAGCAAGCCTGCCTGGTCGGCGTGGGCGGAAAGGCCGCCGATGGTGTAGAGATCGGCGCGCACCGGGATGTCCTGACCGAAAATGCGTACCATCTTGGCCCCATCCACCAGGCGCCGCCCCAGGGTGCCGCCAGCCTGGAAGCCGGTGATCAGCACCGAGCACTCGGGCCGCCCCAGGTTGTAGCGCAGGTGGTGCTTGATGCGCCCGGCGTCGCACATGCCGCTGGCGGAAATGATGATGGCGCCGCCCTGGATGTGGTTGAGCGCCATGGAGTCCTGCACGGTTTCGGTGAACTGGATGCGCGGCACGTTCTTCCCGCTTCTCATCCATTGCATCAGGCCGCGCGCCTCGGTATCCATGAGCTCGATGTGCTTCATGGTGATTTCAGTGGCGCTGGTTGCCATGGGTGAATCGACATAGATGTCCAGATCATGCAGCCGCCCCTGGCGCACCAGATCGTAGAGCAGGTAAAGAATTTCCTGGGTACGCCCCACCGTGAAGGCGGGGATAATGACGTTGCCGCCCTTGCGCTTGAGGGTGTCGGTCACGGCATGCACCAGTTCATCCATGGTCTGGTCCATGGTTTTGTGCAGGCGATTGCCATAGGTGGATTCGATCAGAAGCACGTCTGCGGATTCGATGATGGCGGGGTCCTGCAGGATGGGCTGGCCGGCGTTGCCGAGATCGCCTGAGAACACCAGCTTCTGCGTCCGCCCGGCATCCTCCACCCAGACCTCTATGATCGCCGAACCAAGAATATGCCCCGCCTCGCGGAATTTGCAGCGCACCGAGGCATGGGGCGACAGTTCAGTGTCGTAGGTAACCTCACGCAACTGGGTGAGGCAGGCTTCTGCCTCGTCCACGGTATAAAGTGGTTTTACCTCTGCATCCCCGGCCTTGCGCGAATTCCGCCCCTTGGCATATTGCCCCCACTCTGCCTCTTTTTCCTGAATATGCGCCGAGTCGCGCAACATGATTTCAAGCAGTTCTGACGTGGCATGGGTGGTATAAATCGGCCCGCTGAAGCCATCGGCGGCAAGACGCGGCAGCATGCCGGAATGGTCGATATGGGCATGGGTGAGCAGCACGAAGTCGATCTCGCGCGGATTGAATTCGAAAGCGGCATGGTTCTTGTCGCGCGCCTCGCGTCCACCCTGAAACATGCCGCAATCCACCAGAAAACGCACGCCGTCGGCGTCCAGCGCATAGCAGGATCCCGTTACCTCACGGCTGGCGCCATGGAATTGAATTTTCATTGCATCACTCCGGGTCTGAGCAGGATGACTTTATTGTAGCCCGGAGCGCGAGGGAATAGTGTCAGATCACGCGATGGCGACGCTTGCCGTCCATGAAATCATCAATAATATCGACTGCTTCCTGGCAGAAGTGACTGCTGCTCAGCCCTTCCGGGGTTCGGCTGACGGCGACGCCACGCGCGAGGGCAGCCTCCAGATCGGTCAGCCCGTCCTTTGCCTCGATCACCAGTTTCAGCATGGGAAGCTTGTCCAGCAATCCGGCTGGCAGCGCAGTTCCCAGGGTGATGATGACATGTGTGCGCCAGCAATTTTCACCGATCTGCTCAGCCGTCAGTTGAGCAAACTCCTGCCAGCCATATTTGGCCGCCCTGGGCATGGGAAACTGGACGCTTTCGGGTAAACGGGAATTATCCAGCACGGTGATATTCATGGGTGTCTCTTCAGTATTTTCCGGGCCGCTGCAAACCGGCTTCCACTTCATCACGCCGGGCGCGTCCGGCCAGGGTTTCGATCAGTTCCAGCGCGAAATCCATCGCCGTGCCGGGACCACGCGAGGTGATTATCTTGCCATCCGTCACCACCGGGGCATTGCTGAAAGTGGTATCAGGCAAGTTCATCGTATCCAGGAACCCCGGATAACTGGTTGCTTCCTTCCCCTTCAGCAAGCCAGCCCCGGCGAGCACCACGGGGGCCGCACAAATTGCGCAGACGTACTTGTCATTTTGCGCCATCTTTTGCAGCAGGGGAATGGTGCGCGGATCATCCTTGAGATTCGTCATGCCCGGCATGCCTCCGGGCAACACCACCATGTCGAAATCTTCCTGCAGCGCAACGTCGAGCGTACAGTCCGGCACCAGCAGCGTGCCCCGGCTGGCCCTGACGATACCCGGCTGCAACCCAGCCACCACAACTTCGATTCCGGCTCGGCGCAGCAGGTCGATGATGGTGACGGCTTCAATCTCTTCGCAGCCAGCGGCGAGGGGAACAAGAACTTTTGGCATGCTAAACCCTTTGTTAACCACGGGGAGCACGGGGGCCACGGGGGCCACGGGGAAAACCGAATTTGATCTTCCCCGTGCTCCCCGTGTGCCCCGTGGTAAAGAATCTAATCCCGGAAATTCTGGTACTGCAGCGGGAAGTCGGTAATGGACTTCTTCACCAGCGCAATGGTGTCCTGCAGCAGATCGCGCTTGGCACCGGTAACGCGCACCGCATCGCCCTGAATGCTGGCCTGAACCTTGAGCTTGCTGTCCTTGATCAGCTTGACGATCTTCTTTGCCAGATCGGTCTCCACCCCGGTTTTCACCGTGATGGTCTGTTTGACCTTGTTGCCGCTGATTTTCTCGATCTTGCCCTTGTCCAGGCAGCTCACGTCAATGCCGCGCTTGCCGAAAGTCTGGTTGAGGATGTCGAACACCTGGTCCAGCTTGAAGTCATCGTCGGCAAACAGAGTCAGCACATACTCCGCCTGTTCGACGCGCGAATCGGAGCCCTTGAAATCGAAGCGGCCGCTGACGACCTTGTTGGCCTGATCCACCGCGTTGCGCAGCTCCTGCTTGTCTACTTCGGAAACGATATCAAATGAAGGCATGGCTGACTCCTCGTGTTATGTAGGGTGGGTTAGGCCGCAGGCCGTAACCCGCCAAACCCAATCTGCCTTTAACCCGCGCAACAGGTGGATTCAGTGATGAAGTGGCAGACGTAATCGAGCATTTCCACCGTTTCGATGTCGAAACTGCTGTTGCCCGGCACGCTGAATTTTTCCCCTGCGCGGTAGGTTTTCCATTCATTCTCGCCCTTGAGGCGCACCTTGCACACGCCAGCGTTGATTTCCATGATTTCCGGCGCGCCGGTATTGAATACCAGGCTGGATGGAAAAATCACGCCCACGGATTTTTTGCTTCCATCCGGAAACTGCACAGTGTGGGAAACACACTTGCCATCGAAATAGACATTGGCTTTTTTGACTACGGATACATTGTCGAACTGCGACATTTCAGATTCCCCATATTTTTTGAATGACTGCCTTGGCGACAAAGCCCAGCATGCCAAAGGCCAGGACGAAAAAGAGCACGAAAGTTCCGGTCTTGCCCGCCTTCGATTTCCATGCCAGTTCGCCGATGATGAACAGCATGTAGAGCATGAAGGCGCCCACACCAAAGGTCATGCCAAATTCGGATACCTGTTCTTCAGTCCAGCCACCGAACATGCCGCCTCCTGCTACTTGCGCCCGGCCTTGGCGGCAATGCGCATGCGCAGGGCGTTAAGCTTGATGAAGCCGCCTGCATCGGCCTGGTTGTAGGCGCCGGCATCGTCCTCGAAAGTGGCGATGGTCGAGTCGAACAGCGAATCGGTCCTGGAATCGCGCCCCACCACGATGACGTTGCCCTTGTAGAGCTTGACACGCACCCAGCCGTTGACGTTGCTCTGGGTATGGTCGATCAGCACCTGCAGCGCCTTGCGTTCCGGCGCCCACCAGTAGCCGTTGTAGATCAGGCTGGCGTAGCGCGGCATCAGGTCGTCCTTGAGGTGCGCCACTTCGCGGTCCAGGGTGATGGATTCGATGGCGCGGTGGGCTTTCAGCATGATGGTGCCGCCCGGAGTTTCGTAGCAGCCGCGCGACTTCATGCCGACATAGCGGTTTTCCACCAGATCGAGGCGGCCGATGCCGTGCTTGCCGCCCAAGCGGTTGAGCTCGGCCAGCATTTCGGCTGGCGACAGTTTCTTGCCATTGAGGGCCACCGGGTCGCCGTTGGCGTATTCGATGTCCAGGTACTCGGCCTGGTCTGGCGCCTTCTCTGGCGATACCGTCCAGCGCCACATGTCTTCCTCGGCCTCTGCGGCGGGGTTTTCCAGGTGGCGGCCTTCGTAGCTGATGTGCAGCAGGTTGGCGTCCATCGAGTAAGGGCTACCGCCCTGCTTGTGCTTCATGTCCACCGGGATGCCGTGCTGCTCGGCGTAGGCCAGCAGTTTTTCGCGCGACAGCAGATCCCACTCGCGCCATGGGGCAATGATCTTGATTTCTGGGTTGAGCGCGTAGGCACCGAGCTCGAAGCGCACCTGATCGTTGCCCTTGCCGGTGGCGCCGTGTGAAATCGCTTGCGCGCCGGTTTCACGGGCGATCTCGATCAGGCGTTTGGCGATCAGCGGACGTGCGATCGAGGTGCCCAGCAGGTATTCACCCTCGTAAACCGTGTTGGCACGGAACATGGGGAAAACGAAATCGCGCACGAATTCCTCGCGCAGATCGTCGATATAGATTTCCTTGATGCCGAAATTCCTGGCCTTCTCGCGTGCCGGCTCAAGCTCCTCGCCCTGCCCCACGTCCGCGGTGAAGGTGACGACCTCACACTGGTAGTTGTCCTGCAGCCATTTCAGAATCACCGAGGTATCCAGCCCGCCAGAATAGGCGAGCACGACTTTCTTGACGTTGCTCATTTGTTTCTCCGTGAGGGGAGAGGGGTAAGGGGTGAGGCGAATTTATGCGAGGGGGTTCCCCTCACGCCTCACCCCTCACCCCTCACCTAATTGATTTTGCCCAGCATCAGGTATTCCATCAGCGCTTTCTGTGCATGCAGGCGGTTCTCTGCCTCATCCCACACCACGCTGTGCGGGCCGTCGATGACTTCAGCCGCAACTTCCTCGCCGCGATGTGCAGGCAGGCAGTGCATGAACAGCGCGTCCGTCTTGGCGAGTTTCATCATGTCGGCATCCACCTGCCAGTCCTCGAAGTCGCGCATGCGCTCTTCATTTTCAGCCTCGAAGCCCATGCTGGTCCACACGTCCGTCGTGACCAGGTCCGCGCCACGGGCGGCTTCCATGGGATCGGTAAACTCTTCGTAGTGATCGGTGCCATACAGGCCGGCGCGCTCCGGCTCAACCTCGTAGCCGGGCGGGGTCGAAACGTGGATGTTGAAATCCAGCACTTCGGCCGCCTGCAGCCAGGTGTTGCAGACATTGTTGGAGTCGCCGATCCACGCCACGGTCTTGCCCTTGATCGAACCGCGATGCTCGATGAAGGTAAAAATGTCGGCCAGGATCTGACAGGGATGATATTCGTTGGTCAGGCCATTGATCACCGGCACGCGGGAATTTGCCGCAAAGCGCTCGATGATTTCCTGTTCGAAGGTGCGGATCATGACCAGATCGCTCATGCGCGAAATCACCTGTGCCGCGTCTTCCACCGGCTCGCCGCGGCCCAGTTGGGAATCACGCGTGTTCAGGTAAATGGCGCTGCCGCCGAGCTGGTGCATGCCCGCCTCGAAGGAAAGGCGCGTGCGCGTGCTGGCCTTCTCGAAGATCATCACCAGGGTGCGGTCGTGCAGCGGATGGTAGGGGATATATTGCTTGAACTGGGACTTGATCCAGCGCGTGCGCTCGAACAGGTATTCGAACTCGGCGCTGCTCAGGTCCTTGAACTGCAGAAAGTGTTTGATCTCCATGATGGGACTGAGGAGTTATCAGGTGATGCCCGCATCACCCCGTTAACCCGCCAGGAACTCCTTGATCAGTTTGCCTAACATTTCAATTAGCTGGCTTGCTTCCTCACGCCCCATGACCAGCGGCGGCAACAGGCGCACCACGCTATCCGCCGTCACATTGATCAGCAAGCCTTGCTCCAGAGCGCGCCGCACCAGATCGGCACAGGGCCGGTCAAGTTCGATGCCGATCATCAAGCCGGCGCCACGCACTTCCACAATACCCGCCACGCCATTGAGCCGGGCTTTCAATCCAGCACGGATAAACTCGCCCAGCTCAGCCGCGTGGCGGCACAAATCCTGCTCTTCAACTACAGCCAGCGTTTCGAGCGCCGCGGCACAAGCCAGGAGATTGCCGCCAAATGTCGAACCATGATTGCCCGGCTTGAAGACTTCCGCTGCCGCGCCTTTTGCCAGGCACGCGCCAATCGGCATACCCGCGCCCAAACCTTTGGCCAGAGCCATGACATCCGGAACAATGCCCGCCTGCTGGAAGGCGAACCACGAACCCGTCCGGGCAATGCCTGTCTGGATTTCATCCAGCATCAGCAGCCAGCCATGGGTATCACACAAGCGGCGCAGTTCCTGCAGGTAAGCAGGGGCCGGCACCTGAATGCCGCCTTCACCCTGCACTGGTTCCACCAGAACGGCAACCACGTTCTTGTTGTGCTCGGCAATCTGGGCCACGGCAGCAACATCATTATAGGGAACGCGCACAAACCCGTTCAGCAGGGGCTCAAAGCCTGCCTGAACCTTGCGGTTGCCCGTGGCGGTCAAGGTCGCCATGGTGCGGCCATGAAAACTTTTTTCCATCACGATGATGGTGGGGATATCAATGCCCTTGCCATGACCATACATGCGCGCCAGCTTGATGGCGGCCTCATTGGCCTCGGCGCCTGAATTACACACAAACACCTTGTCCATGCCCGACAGACGGCACAGGCGCTCAGCCAGTTGTTCCTGCCTGGGAATTTGATACAGGTTGGAAGTGTGAATCAGGGTATGGGCCTGCTCGCATAGAGCCTTCGCCAGGCGCGGATGCGCATGACCAAGTGCGTTGACAGCCACTCCGGCCACAGCATCAAGGTACTTCCTGCCGGCTTCATCCCATAGCCAAACTCCCTCGCCTCTGGCAAAGCTGACCGGCTGTCTGGCATAGGTATTCATCAAGAAAGACATGAGCATGACCTGAAAAATAAATGCACACGGCAGCAAATGCTACGGTGTGCGTGCGATACGGAAAACAGCATATTTAGCCCAAAGCGCCAAACCATGCAAGAGAAAATTTTTTCTCCGGACCAGGACTTGTAACGAGTAAATCGTCGAGAGGCATAGAGATGCAATGGCTAATGAGCAAATCAATAATTTTTATGCAATACTGCCAAAAACCTGACTCAAGGATGATACATGACCCCGGCTTCAACCATAATTATTCAAGGCCTCACCCTGAATGGGCGAACTTTTCGCCCAAGCGATTGGGCTGAGCGCCTGTCGGGGGTGATGTCTACCGTCGGCGGCGATCGCCGCATGAGCTATTCGCCCTATGTAAAACCACTGACTTACGAAGGAGTTAAATCCGTCGCCATCGAAAAAAAACTTCAGGAGGTGGATGCACGCGCCTTTGAGTTTCTGCTCAATTTTGCAAAAGACAACGGATTACAAGTACTCGAAGAAAGCAGCGCCCGCACTTAAGCAAGCGCAGTCGGGCGAATGAACGCCCGGCCAGATTCAGGCAGCCATGGCCTTGATCGCACCAGAGAGACGGCTCTTGTGTCGAGCGGCCTTGTTCTTGTGAATGATGTTCTTGTCCGCAATACTGTCGATAACTGCAACTGATGCTTGGTACACAGACTGAGCCACAGCCTTGTCACCACCCTCGATCGACTTAATCACTTTTTTGATCGCGGTGCGCAGGGTAGAACGCAAGCTGGCATTGTGCATGCGTTGCTTGTCATTCTGACGTGCGCGCTTCCTAGCTTGGGCACTGTTTGCCATTAAAACTCCTTAAAACCTGTTAGAGATTAGATAAAACGCGTAATAATACTTACGTTTTGTTTTGTAGGCAAGAACTGAACGCTTCTCGCGAGAAGGCATTCCGCATGTCGGCTATGGCAAAAATACCCGCAAGCCGGTAAAATAACCGGCTTCGGAAGGTTGGCAGAGCGGTTGAATGCACCGGTCTTGAAAGCCGGTGCAGATGCAAAAACAATATTGATTATTAAGTGTCTTTTTGTACAATCTCCGCAACTTGCGGAAATCGTTTCCGCAACTCCTTAAGATTTATGGAGGTTTGGGTGAGTGGTTTAAACCAGCAGTCTTGAAAACTGCCGACGCGCAAGCGTCCGTGAGTTCGAATCTCACAGCCTCCGCCAGATATAAAAACGGCCCCAATCGGGGCCGTTTTTATATCTGTCTGCGTTATCCTATTTGGTCGGCTTGACCACTTCGCCAACCCGACGATACACCGTCTCGGTGATCTGTGCTTCGGTATGTCCAAGCAGCTTGCGGGCGTGATCGAGGTCAGTCTCACTAGCTGCTTTTGGTCGGATATCCCTGAACTGAAAATCCTTGATCCTTGCCGCCAGCACAAGCATGTTCGGCGTTCCTACTTTCTCTGCCTCTGTGACGGCACAAGACCGCGCCTCATCAAATCGTGTTCTCAGTGTCCAGCGGTTGAGCTTCACACCCGCAGGTGTTGCAATCAGGTACAAGCTGCGGATTTTCCTTGGCCTCGCTTTTATACGGTCGATTAGCTTACCCAGCTCGGTGCGGGTGCCATCTGTATCGTCGAGCAGGATGCGCAATTTTTTGCCTGAGCTGTTCCGAGTCTTGTTTGGCTTCACTTCGAGAGCGCCGTCGGAGATTTGAGTCTCCATCATTTTGAGGATATCGGCCGGGCGCTGACCGGTCAGATAGCTGAGGTCCATCGCGTCCTGCAGTTCCTGGCAGGCCTTCGAATAGACCGCATCCCAGACAGCCTTGTCAGCATAAAAATCACGCGGCGCTTCCTTATTCTTGCGCACTCCGCGGCAGGGGTTTTCCTTGGCGGTATAGCCCCACTCTCTAGCCATGTTCCAGATATGGGAAAATAACGATATTTCACGGTTCGCGCGCACCTTGGCACTGCGTTTATCCCGGTATTGAGCGATGTGCTGCGGGGTGATTGCATTGATTGGCGCCGAGTCGAATGTTGAGCGCAGCTGTTTGATCGCTTCCTCGTTATCTTTTTGGGTGCGTATAGCTTTAGTTGGCACCACGTCGCGCAAATAACGATCGAAGATATGCTTCATCAGGCCGGTATCGGCTGGTGCAGGCTTGCACTCCAGTTCCGCCCACTTCCGCTTTGCTTCATTAAGGTCGGCCCCCAGCGCGATCTCCACGCGCCGGCCTTGATCATCTCGCCCATTGTAGTAATAAGAAACCCACAGCCCCCCGCTTTTTAGCCGCTTGGAACGACGAAGCATGCGTGGCGGGAGATCCCGTGCTGACGATTTTGGCCGCATTATTTCAACACTACCTCACGTTACTTAAATCGGGGATCCAGCCACCGCTTGTGGTCATGGCAGCTGGTGTTATTCCCGCCATGCGCAAACGTGCATACATACGCCCGATGATTGGCTCACCGGCCCGATTTTTGTGGAATTCCCAACCATTACCGACCAACCACTCAATCTGATCACCTTTTCTGGCACAACCAGTAATTTCTTGTACCTCATCAGGCGCGAGAGTCTCGCTTTTTATCGGCATCTCGAAAACCGCTGTCATTTTTCCTCCCTAGCCATAATCCACCGCAGCCCAACTTTTTCAACTTCAGCAGCAGCAAGACCTGCCTCAGGGAACCTTCCTGAAAACACTGCGTTGGCAATTAATTCTTTTTTCTTAGCCAGGAACACAGAAGAGCAGACCTCGTCCACAAATTTATTTAGCTCCTCATCCTCAAGGGTACCCAAAAACTGCAGAACCATTTCACGAGATGCGACTCGCTGTTGCATTTGCACTTCTTCAATCGCGTCGGCTTCACTTGCTCGTTGCATCTCTTTTTGGTGTTTTTTTCGGCGATTTGCCAGCTCTATTCCTCGATTCTGAATAGGTTGGTTATCCGCAGCAGCTCTTGCCAACGACATGAGCCATGGTCCAACATTTCCGATCGGCACGCCGATGCTTCTGGACTGATCATTAAGCCTCTGCGAAAGCTCATCGGCGAGATTTTGTGCAATTGCACAATTCAAACCATTCTCCTTTACTGCAAAATTGAGATGCTCACGAAATAATTCCGCCTCTGGTAGCAACTCGATGCCACTTAAGTCTGTACCACCACAAACACCTTCCGGAATTAATGTTGATGTTGTTGTGTTGAATTTATTTTTGGTTTTATTTTGACCCCCACTACTACTAGGGGTAGCACCCTGGGAGGCACCATCGGTCCCATCCCCTATAGCACTCATCTGCACAGCATGGATTGCACATAGATGTCTCAAGTCCGGCACTTTATTTAACCAAATTTCCGGCCTTATTCCGGATTGCAAAGTAGCTTGCGCCCATGCTTCCACCAATGCTTCAGGTACTTCATGGAGAATGGAAATGATCCTGCCTTCCAATCCAGGACCTGGTTTGGAGTTGTGATCCCACCAGCAGCTGACGAACAGCCAGTTGCCATGACGAACAATTTCACCCTGCTCTTCAAGTCGCTGCATGACCGTCTGTACTTGAAGCCGATCCCACTTTAGCCGTGCTGCAGCCAACATCAAATTGATTTCGATCAATCCCACAGGCGATCGCTCAGGCCCCGTCAGCAGATAAAGTTGCAATACAATGTCCTCCAACGACTGGCTATCCCGACGAGGCGTGTTCCAGAATCCTGTTCGAATCATTGCTGCAGGTGAATTTTTTTCAACATGACACATATTTTTCTCCCGTTGAATAATCATGACGGGATAATTCTCTGCCACAAATCACTCCACGAAAAGCCGGAAATACTGCACAAAAGGCGGCTTTAACAGCAGTTTTGGGCTTAAGTAAGGAAATTTCTACAATTTGACGATAGCGCATCACCCCCAGTGTTTCATAAAAAATTTTCTTGGGATCTTGAGGCATAATCGTATTATTCAGTGCGCATATCTGGCCGCATGCATAATCACCTCACTGATCAATGGCACACAAGCACCACCGCTTGTGTGCTTGGCGATTCAGTTGGGATCGGTATAGGGCTGGGGACGATAATGGCAGATTAGTGTTGTCGCTTGAGGGTGCTGGGAGCGCCCAGGCGCCCACTATTGCAGAAGGGTTTCCACCAAGACCGTGGCTTGATCGTGCCTCCCTTGTGCCTAGGTAAGGTAAGGCAAGCCATGTTTTGCTTAACCTGCCTGCAACTTTATTGGACTTGAAGGAGGAACATGTCTGCTGAATATATTCTTCTAGCCTTAAGGAAGCTCTGAACAAGCCAACATTCAGGGCCTTGGGTTTCAACGAATTACGGCATCCGGCCCTTTTCCCACCTAAAACAGCCATTTTGTCCCGGAATCGCCCGGTTTCTGGGCGATTCCCCGTTTTTCGGGCGGATTAAGCCCCTGATGCCAATAACGCTCGCCTGACCTGGAACAGATTGCCCAGCGCAAACAGCATGTACAACTGGGCCGTGTTCTTTGCCAGCCCACGATAACGCACCTTGGTATAACCAAACTGGCGCTTCAATATCCGGAACGGGTGTTCGCCAATAGCACGTATCCTGGCGATCGCATGATTGAGTCCGCGTGTCCAGGCATCAAGCGCCTGATTGGGTTTGCTCTTCCGGGCAACCCAGTCTTCTACCCAGTGCTGTTGCAGGTGCCCATGCACCTGCGGGTAGTCGTAACCCCGATCCGCACTGACCCGTTCTTCCTCGCCATGCAGCAAACCGGTGAATTGCGACATGTCAGAGTCCTTGGCTGTGGTGCCAACCAGTGTGTGTACCAGACCGCTCTGGTCGTCCACGCCAATATGCGCCTTCATGCCGAAATACCATTGGTTGCCTTTCTTGGTCTGCGTCATCGCTGGATCACGCTTGCCCTCCTGATTCTTGGTGGAGGGTGGAGCAGCAATCAGCGTGGCATCCACCGTGGTGCCTTCACGCAACAGCAATCCCTGCTCCGTGAGCAGGCCATTTACCTCGGCAAACAGTTGCTTCGATAAGCCATGACGCTCCAGCAGGTGCCGGAAGTTGAGAATGGTGGTCTCATCGGGCATCGTATCCGTGCCGGCATCCAGCCCGGCGAAATGCCGCAACAGCGGCACATCATGCAGGGCTTCTTCCATGGCGGCATCACTGTAGCCGAACCATTGCTGCATGAAGTGGATCCGCAGCATGTCAGATAAAGCATAAGGCCGGCGACCGTTCCCCGCCTTGGGGTAGTGCGGCTCAATTACTGCCAGCAAACGCGTCCACGGCACAACGGATTCCATCTCCCGCAGAAACTTCTCCTTCCTCGTCTCCTTGGGCTTCTTCACATAGTCTTTGGCAGCAAAACTCAGTTGTTTCATGGCTGGGCTTGAGGGTGGGAAATAATGATCGTCATTTTACAGGATGACAGACTTGTTCATGGCTTCCTTAATAGCCGTGCTAACCATCGGTGGTGGCGTGTTTTTACTACTTCGAGCGAAACGCTACCGCGCTCATAGAGAGGCGAGCAAGCATCGCCACTAATACGCTCAAATGCTCCGCCGTTCCCATAGCAGACCGAAGGCTGAGCAACAGACATTGGTATAACAAATCACTGACGACGCACACCTTAATAATTGAAAGCCACCAAGGCGTGTGAACTTTGCTGCATAACAGAAGTGGGTGGTCCATTTCTGCTGTTTTGACTGGGCAGTCAAAAACATGGGTGCTACCGCGCTCCCCACTCGCTCAATCCTCGTTACACAAAATTGCATTAAATTCCTGAATCCGCCTAGACAAAAACACTTTCGAACAAAATATTTTAGGCAGCACGCCCAAATCTGCTGTTAAACCCCATTTTTTTGCGTTATTTCCCCATTGTCCTGACTTAGTTCATGGCGATATCGTTGAATCTCATTTTTTGAGCGACAACGATGAAACATTTACCAGGCAAAACCAGACGCACATCAAGGCCAGCGAATCTATTTAATTTCCGGCCATTTTTAGAACCTGCCAATCACCTGCACAAATATTTTGACTTCATCGCGGAGGGATATTTATGAGCAGAGTGTCGCTTGCGGATCGAGTCCTTTCGCGATCATTTCGGGACGAGTTGGAGCGCATTTTTAATCAGCACAACAGGAAAGTGCATGCTGAAAAAAATGTTATTTCCAGAGATTGCAGCACCAAAACACGTCAGGAAAGAAGAAACAACCTTCGAAGATCATTCGCAGAATTGCACCTGCTTGGCTTCCATTTAAGCAGTCCAACTGCATTGAAGCAAAAACATCTGCATGCACTAGCAGAATATTGGCAGCAAAAAGAGCTTGCACCAAAAACACTGCATGGGCTTATCTCAAATTTCAGGGAATTCGCGCGTTGGACTGGGAAGCGAGACCTTGTTCAAGACATCAGCGTGTACTGCGGCGGCCGTGAGCATCTAATCCGCCGAACTGGCGCCACTATAGATCTTTCCTGGGAAGCCCATGGGATTGACGTTCCGCTTTTCCTTGAAAAGGTTAAAGAGGTCGACCAGCGACTTTGGCTCTACCTCAGCTTTCAGCGCTATTTTGGCCTACGGACAAAAGAATCAATCGAATTGCGTCCGTGGCGAGCGACGGCGCAGGGAGATGAGCATCTCTATGTTACCGATGGGACCAAAGGGGGCAAACATCGCATGGTGCCAATCAGGAGCGATCGGCAGCGTGAAATTATCGATTTTTCCAAAGAACTCATTGGTCCGCATCTTAATGCCCAGCTTCGTTGGCCAGGCAAGACCTGGCGCCAGGCGCAGGCCCATTTTTATTATTTGATGCGCCGCTTGGGTGCTACGCACGATTTGATGGGGGTTTCTCCGCACGGGCTCCGTCACGGGTTCCTGCAGGATGAATATGAGCACTACGTTGGATTGCCCGCACCAATCAAGGGTGGGGCCGCGCTCCCGGAAAATCGCTTTGAATATAAACGCGCAATGCTTGCGCTGTCTCTTGAGGCCGGCCATTTTCGTGAGGCCGTCACCGGCATGTATTGCGGAAGCCTTGGGCATCAATTACGTCCACGCAAGACACCAATTACCTCTGATGCACCTCAAGAACAGCTTAAATTCAACCAGGAGATACAAAATGAAGAAAAAGAAAAATTCAAAAGCTAAAAAATTCAAGGGAAAAGCAAGCCACGGGCCGGATCTGCTTTATTGGATCAAGATGGATTGGTTTGGGCTTCTCTATGATAAAAGCCCGGTGTTGAAACTGGTTTTCGAAGACTGTGAAGAAGATTGGGCTTTATTTCTATTGATCGACTTGTTTGCCGAGGAAGTGAATGTTTCTTTTGCCGATGCGACAAGATGGGTCCTTCGGCAGGCTTTGGGCAATCGCTTGGAAGATGCTCGACTGATGGCATTCGAGGGTAAACCGTGGGATTTAGATGTGCAATATGTCTCACGGGTCGCCGCGCTGCAGGTATGTAAAGGTTATAGTCCAGACGATATTATTACTTTGGAAATGGTTGATAACATGGTTGGCGCCCTTCTGGTTTCGGAGGAAGAATTGCTTATGCAAGAACCTTCAATAAATCAGCTTCCTTGTTAGGCAGTAATTCGTTTGTTGAGTAAATGACATTGGCACCAGAGCCAGTAAAAATGGTGACGCTTAGCTGAAAATCAGGCAGATGGCACAAGTCCAGAGAGAAAAATTGAAGATCAGTGTTTCGAACGCTGCACGTCTGGTCTCCGGATTGGACAGGCTTAAGCCTTCCCGGCTCATTCGCACAGCCAGTCCAGCACCGACAATGGCACTGACGACAAGTTGAATAAATTCGTTGGAAGTAACGGTCATTTTATATTTTCTCCTGTTGCCCACGTTAGCAAACTCAACCTGTCGTGTTTGAAAAAACCAATGGATGTTTGTTCATCAATACACACAGATTGATGTATGGCGTCCGTAAAGGGCAGCGAAAGCTCCACGCTGGCAAAAAATAACCAGCGTTTCTTCTTCCCAATACATGGCTAACAAAAAAACAGAAAAACCTATCGCACCTCGGTAAATTTAAATCCTGACATGGTTAGTTTTTTTCAGAGGAGGAAAAAATGGCAATTTATGTCTATCTGAGGGTTTCAACCGACGCTCAGGATGCGCAAAACCAGAAGCATGGAATTTTTGAGTACTGCGACGCGCAAGGAATTGATCCAGATGCTGTCCTCGAAGACACGGCATCTGGCCGAGTGGACTGGCGGACGCGGAAAATTGGAGAGTTGTTGTCCACTGCAGACAAGGGTGATGTGATCCTCGTTTCCGAGGTCAGCCGCCTAGCACGCTCGACGCTGCAAGTCCTGGAGATTCTCCAGCTTGCAGCTGAACGGAAAATTTCACTTATCGTCGTCAAGAATGGACTGCGATTCGACAATTCCATGCAGGCCAAGATTACTGCGACGATTCTTGGCCTCGCTGCCGAGATTGAGCGTGACTTCATATCTATGCGGACAAAAGAGGCTCTGGCAAAGCGGAGGGCTTCTGGTAAGCGACTCGGCCGGCCACAGGGCGCCATAGCCAAAAATTACAAGCTTGACGTCAAGCGAGTAGAGATTGAGCGCTACTTGAAACTGGGGATCAACGGCACTGCAATCGCCAAGCTGGTTGGGGTTAGTCGGCCAACCCTTCGGGCATGGCTGGGGCGAAATCGGCTGTTCGACCCAGGTACTCATCTGTAGTAGCCGTGCCCCAATCTGATGCTCCCCAAGCTTAATGGGTGTGGCTGTCAGGTTAAATCGGACCTACCACAGTTAACAGCAGCCTCACCCGAGGCTGCAGATCGGGGGGCCTTTGTATAATTAGCCTCCTTTGCAAGCCAATCAAGCCCTTCCTTCCCAATCTTTTTGAAAACATATTCCAGTCGGTCAGGCCCCGGATTATCGTATGCCATTAACATCATTGGATATAGCTGGGCAGCACATAAGATACAACGTCGACTCAGCTCTTCAGCCAGAAAGGCTATTTCTGGCGACTTTTTATCTCTCGGGGACAAATCTCCATGCAGCAGTGCCGAGCGTGCGTTGTAGACTTGCAGTGCGTCTTCATATACCTGCACGTCATCTTCATAACCAAATAAATTACATAATATTTTTATGCGGCTCGCGAATTCAGTCTTGTGACCCCTGTCAAACTTCCCAAAAAGTAGCCGCTCTATTGCAGAAACATACTTAACCACGCTAGCCGTGGATTCTGTGTCAGTAGCGGCATCTCCAAACCAATTGATCGCATCAATGAACCGCTCATGTAAGTGAGTAATTTCATGAGGGTCCACAAGTGGCGCTAGCGCTGATCCCAATACTTGTAGCTCATGCCCACCTCCTTGAGTCAACGCTTCGTACCAGTTCTCAAACCCAACTGGCCCGATACTGCTCGACCCGATTTGGGCATGAATCACGCCCCGTGCATCGGCCCACAAACCGGCTGTCCGTAAAGCATCTCCTCGCGACCATGCCAACCTCAGTCGCCTGGTACGATCCGCCCCAATTAGGATACGAATAACATTAAGTGCGGTCTCTATAGCCTTTGCTGCAAGCTTTTCTGAAACTTCATGGTCGCAATTGATAATCCGCACTTCAGCTATCCAAGGGTAGCCACGATACGTTTTAATTGCGCGTGCATGAAGCCCTCTCACTAGATATTTTGACTGTTCAACTGTGGCCGCCCGCTCGCGCGGAAAGCCTTGTTCAACACGCTTATCTACGTGCTCTATATGAGAGGCAATCTCCGCTTCTACGCTTCTTCGGTGAACTTGCTTTTTGTCCTGAAAAAATTTCTTCCTTCTGACGAAAGTAATTGGACCAATACTGAACTCATCAGGTTTCCCATGGAGAAACAGTATGCAAGGGAGGTAGTGTTCCGTGATTTGGAGTGATTGCGTTGATTTTTCTGCGGCATCAACCAGAATTTGTTCTGCTGTTTTTTGGTCAATTTCTTGATGATCTCTCAGCACTCGCTGCACAAAAGCATCAATAACTTCTTGCATTACGCGCTCTTCGCTGGCTCGCTGTACCAGCGTTGGTTCGAATTCAATAACGCGTCCTGCAAGCTTGCCAAACTTTTCCCACGCAAGTGAACCGCATTGAAGTTGCCCTTTTCCATCTGGGTGTGGGATAGTGCAAAAAGCGTCGTGACGATTCTTCCGATAATGCGCAAATAGCTGCTTGTGCGGCATTTTCAAGAATCTAAGAATCTGCTTGCAGATGAACTCCAGATCGCGTCTCGACTGCGAGATTATTCTTTTCCGAGATGAGTCGATATGTATGGCAGCGCTGTGGGTCATACTTGGCCGGTTCATTAAAATCAGCTCAGTGTGCAGCTCGCTAGGGTCCGCATCAGTGCTCGCTCAGTAATACTGCCGGATATAGCTGTAAGCCTTCTCGAACAGCTCCTCGTCGGCGTGCAGCTTATATTTGAAGAGCGCCTTGCGCAGCGCCTTCTTGATTTCGCGCTCACCGGCCAGGGTGTCCTGCCAGCCGGGGAAGCGAACCAAACGCACGATTTCGTCGATATCCGCCACCACGCGCTCAACCATGATTGGCGTCTCGGCAGTTTTTACCTCGTTGAACAGTTCGGTCAGCGCTGCCTTGCCGCGATCCTCGTCCTCCTCGGGAGGGATTTCCTTCTCGGCCTGCAACACTTCCTTGGCGATCTGGAGTAGTTGCTTGAGGAATTCCACGCTATTCAATACGCCAGACTCGAAGCGATCCCGCAGAGCATCCAGCCGTTCCGATAGCGCCTTGAATTTCGGGTTGCCAAGATGCTTGCGCAGCCGCCGCGCCACCTTGATCTCGATTTCCTTAGCCTTGCTCGGGTCGGGGTTGGATAGCACCGCCTCAAGCAAATCGGCATCCAGCACTAGCGTATCAAGATCATCGCGCACAGCATCGACATGCACGTTCTGGTGAATCAGCTCAATGGTCTTCGCGCCGAGGGAATGCCAGATCAACTTGCCGTGGCCGCTGGAGGGCTGCACCGACTGATACACCTGCGACAGCCACTTGTAGTCCTTCTCGTACTGACCGAGAATTGGATCGGGCGAAATCGCCTCCCAAAGCTTACCGAGCACGCTGTATTCACCAGCGAAGTTATCGCGCACCGTGTTGTTGGGCAGGCATTGCTGGGCGGCGATCAGACCTTCGTAGCCCTCAACCGTGCGATCCACACCAGCGAAAAAAGCCAGGCATTTCTGCATCGCCTCCGGCAACCGGTCCATGAGTTCCTGGATGTTGCTGACTACAGAGAGTATGGATTTATCATCAAACTCCAGCGCCTTGGCCACATCGTCGAAGATACCGAGGTAGTCTACGATCAGACCGTGGGTTTTCTGTTCGGAGTAGGTTCGGTTCACACGGCAGATGGCCTGCAACAGCGTGTGGTCGCGCAGTGGCTTGTCGAGATACATGGCCTGCAAGATCGGTGCGTCGAAGCCGGTGAGCAGCTTGGACGTGACGATCAGCAGTTTCAGCGGATCGTTGGGGTCGCGGAAGCGGTCGAGCAGCCGTTCGTCTTCATCCCGGCTACGCGAGAATGCCTTATATTGGGGCTCGTTCGCATTCACCGTCATCACGATATCGCTTGCCTCGGGCGGCAGAAGCTTGTCCAGTTCGGTCTTGTAGAGCAGGCATGATTCCCGATCAAAGGTGACGATCTGCCCCTTGAATCCATTCGGCTCCACCTTGCTCTGGAAGTGCCGGACGATGTCCTCACACACGTACCGGATACGCTCCGGCGTCTTTACCAGCACAGCCATCTTGGCAGCGGTCTTGCCGAGGTTATCCTTGTCCAGGTCGGAGAGGCCGCCAGTCATCTCCTTGAACGCCGCGTCAATGGCGGCCTTGTCGATATGCAAATCCACCAGGCGCGGCTCGAAGTGCAGCTTCAGCGTCGCCCCGTCGCGGATTGACTCCTCAAAGCCATAGCGGCTCATGTAGCCCTTGGTATCCTCGTCGGCGCCGAAGGCGTAGAAGGTATTCTTGTCGAAGCGATTGATTGGCGTGCCAGTCAGGCCGAAGAGGAAGGCATTCGGCAGCGCATCACGCATCTTGCGGCCAAGGTCGCCTTCCTGGGTGCGGTGCGCCTCGTCCACCAGGGCGATGATGTTGCTGCGCTCGTTGAGTGCGCCATCGGCCTCGCCGAATTTGAAGATCGTGGTGATGATGATCTTGCGCACGTCCTGCGCCAGCAGTTGTTGCAGCTTGTCGCGTGTCTCGGCCTTCTCCAGATTAGGGATATCGGCCCCAGTGAAAGTGCCGGTGATCTGGGTGTCGAGGTCGATGCGATCCACCACGATCAGCACCGTCGGATTTTTCAATCGGGGATGCAGGCGCAGCTTCTGCGCTGCGAAGACCATCAGCAGCGACTTGCCGGAACCCTGGAAGTGCCAGATCAGGCCCTTCTTCGGGTAGCCGGCCAATACTCGCTCGACGATCTTGTTCGCGGCTTCATATTGCTGGTAACGGCAGATGATCTTGATGCGGCGCTGCTTCTTGTCGGTGGCGAACAGGGTGAAACTGAAGAGAATGTCCAGCACTACATGGGGCCGCAACATGCTTTCGGCGGCGAGCTTCAGACCATGCAAAGGATGCCGCTGCGAGTCGCCGCCATCCGCATCCAGATTCCACGGCCCCCAGTCCTTGACCGGCAGTCCGAGCGAACCGTAGTGGTATTCCTTGCCCTCGGTGGCCACCGAGAACACGTTGCAGACGAACAGTTCCGGCACGTACTTCTCATAGTCGTCATGCACCTGAACCGCGCCATCGACCCAACTCACCGCCGAGCGCGTCGGCGTCTTGGCCTCGATCAGCACCAGCGGTAGGCCATTGACCAGCAATACCAGATCAGCCCGGCGCTCGGCGCTGCCAGCGCGGTAGACGAATTGCTGAGTGACGACGTACTGGTTCTGATCAAGGTTGTCGAAGTCAATCAACCGCACCGGCACATGTTCGTTGTTCTGGCCGAAAGGCATGGAACGCTCGCCGCGCAGCCAGGCGGTCATTTCCTCGTTGGCGCGAATCAGACCGTCGGAGCGCACTGAGAGAATGACGGCGCGCAGTTTGTAGAGCACCTCGTCGGCTCGGTCTGGCTGGGCGGTGATTTCGGGGTTGAGGCGAATCAGCGCCTCGCGGACCCAGCGCTCGACCAACACTTCCTGAGGCTGTCGGGGAATGTCGGCGCTGGCGACACGGCGCCAGCCGAGGCCTTTATGGGCGCGGCCGTAATTGCTTTCCGGCTCCTGAGCGACGTTGACCGCGACAGGCTTAGCCGGGCCGGAGAGCAGGTCGTGGAGGTAAGCTTCGACGGTGTTGGATTCATTGAAAGAACTCACTTATCCCTCCCTGCAATTTCTGCGAGCAGTAGTTTCTTCATTCCCTCAGAAGAGGAGCGCCGAGCAAGCGCAGCCTTTTCTGCCGACTTTGCTTTCTCTATCTCGTTCAGCAACCGTTGTTGCTCATCCAGCGGCGGCAGCGGTAACTGAACACGAAGCAAATTGCTAGCGTTGACGTTTGCCTGACTCACGGCCTTCGTCGCATATGCAAGAACTTGTCGACGTCCGAAATCAGAGTTCAAGTAAAGCGTGAGAAACTGTGGCTCGAGTTTCTCAGGAAGTGTCTTGATTCGAACCAAGTAAGATGCGAAGACGTGATCGCCTTCGAGCTCGTACACTCCAGTCCTGCCGACCAATTCGTAGCTATTGGTTCGATTGAAGAGCACATCCCCACGGACAAGACGATAAGATTCGAAATCCTTGTCATTGAGATCTACATATTTGATGTCGTTCTCAACGCAGAGGCCCTCTTCGAGGTTCATCATCCGTAGCATCGGATATCGCCCGTCCGATCCGGCGTTGATTGAGAGACCATATTGGGTCCCATGCACTACCGAGCCAAGTTCGACAATTGGCCATTCGCGATTGAGTACATCACTCAGCAAGGCACGGATCAGCCGATCTGCTGATGCCCCAATGCTCTGATGCGCAGCACTGGCGTATTCAATGGCCTTCAGAAGTTCAACAATTCTTGTTTGCTCTGATAGTGGAGCAAGTGAAAACTCAAAACCCGCCAGACTCGTCCAGTTGGTGCGCGGACTCAGGCTGCCCGCCGATGTGCCTACTGCATGATCGAAAAACGCATCGGTCTGACAAATGAACGGCAACAACTCTGGCAGCAAAACGTTTGCGTCCGAACTCTCCAGCACGTATATATCACCCGAACATACCCCTGAAAAATCAGCCACCGCTACCTTGCGCTGATAAGCGCGGCGTTTGCCGAATAGCACCTGCCCCGGCTTGAACACGCTAGTGAAAGTCACCCCGTCCGCCACGTTGCCCCAACTGCGAATCCGCAGATCGCCGGGCTCCAGATGTTCCAAGCCGACAAACCGCTCGTAGCCCTCAGACAATGGATCCGCACAGCGCGACTTGGATAGCCGCACTACGTCGCCGAACTTCACCTTGCGCCAGCCGGGTTTTAACTTTGGATCATTCATGGTTCATTGCTCAAAAACGGCGCGGCATATCCAAGATACTCGTCTTGAGAATGTCGAGTGACATTCCATCGCCTTGTCCACCCGGCCGGCCTAGGCCGCTGATTTGCGAATGTCAGTACGAGGCGGCGCTTCGCTCGTGATATGCCGACGAAGAAAGCACAACGATTTTCGTCTTGATTCCCAAAGAATATCTCATTCTCCACGGCCAAGATAATCACCGAGTCGAACTCCAAACCCTTGCTCTTGTGGATGGTCAGAATGCGAACTGCCCGGTCATCTGAAAATCTGGCCAAGGCTTTTAACAAATCAGGCTCGACCTTGAGTTGATCTTCGATCCGTATCTTTGTCTCCTGAATCACTTCTTTAAGCCGAGCTTTGGGCTCGTAATCTGGAGACAATGCCGTCAGGTTGCTAATGCCCACTTTCTTCAGGAAATTCTCAACAAATATCCATCCGTTTGGCCACCTGTCGTCAATCAGATCGAGTATTGCAGCTTCCTTGCATTCAGATTTGATGAAGCGTTGCCAGTCATGCCGCATATCGGCTTGCTCCGCATCGTCGGCAAACGGGATCAATTGATCCATCAGACGTAGCCACGCTGCGGGTTCTCGCGAGCCGTATAGCGACAACAGGTAATCAACAATTAGTCTTGCTACCGGTTCAATCGAGATATCCTGGAGTTGTTGCTCGTTACGGTAGGGTATGCCTCGCTTTCCAAGCTCGGCCATTAGCAGATCAGCATATAGATCGAGTTGCTTTGATACCAGTACGGCAATTTCTGAATGCGGTATGCACTCATCACGCGTCCAGCTTACAATCAGGTCGGCCAGGTACTCGGCCTCTTGTTGGCTGGTATCGAAACCCCTAGCATAAATTTCTCCTTCTTCGCCGACGATCTGCTCGTCCGGCATCATGGCGGCGGGGTCCAGAACCCGAATAATCTCGTTCTGCATACGCAGGAGTCGCGCCTTCGAGCGAAAGTTGAGGTACAGATTCAGGGGGACCGCATTGAAGTCGGCGGCGAAGGTCGAGAAGACCCCCTCCAGCGCGCCAGCCCAGACCATGATTATCTGTTTGATATCCCCCACGGCAGTCAAGCGAATCGACGTCCCTTGAAACGCCAGCTTGACCAGTTCGTATTGCTTGTCGGTGCAGTCCTGAAACTCATCCAAAAAGACATCGCTATACGTCTTGCGGATTGCGTTGCGGGCCACCTGCGATGTTTCGAGAATTTGAATCGCCAGGGGAACGAGATCGCTGAATTCAATTTGTCTACGCGTGACCTTCCGATCGCCGATTTTGTAGTCTGGATCAAGTGCGTCATGCCCGGTGAGTACCGGACGAAAGCGGTCGATGATGCGCTTTGCAAAAGCGTGGAAGGTGTAGCTGTCGAATCGGGCAGCAAGGTCAGCGCCACATCTTCGCCGTACCCGTTCCTTCAGGTTTCGACTGGCATCGACCTTGAACGAAATGGCGAGGATGCGATTGGGATAGCGGCAGGTGGCTGTTCGCAACAGGAAGTCTGCACGTTGCGCGAGCATTTCAGTCTTTCCTGCGCCTGGGCCAGCGGTCAGGGCAAGGCAGCGTTCGCCCTCAGTGGCGGCTCGTAGTGCATTGGGCTCCAGCGTTAGGCCATCGGCGGGCAGCCAGTCTTCCTGCCTGATCATTCAGGCAACTCCGCAAGCTTGGTGATTACAGCATCGGCGAGACGGCCAAGTGAAGGCGGCATGTTTGCCAGCAATTCTTCGTCCGTCAGTTTGGAGAGAGCGTTGATGTGGGCAGCCGGTTTGCTGGCGAGCTTGAAACGTTTTTGGTAGGTGATGAAGAGCTTCTGCTCGTCTTCTAAATATTGGTCGACACCGTGATAGCTGTCACCAAGAACAGCTTTGATTTTGCTGTCTTCTGGCAGAACTCGATCGGCTTCATCAAGCTCGTACGCCACAGGAAAACACTTAACCATCGCAAAGTCCAAATCCAAAGGAGAGGAAAAGAAGACTCCTAGGCTCTCAAGTTCTTTGAGGTAGTTGACGTATTTGGCATCTGACTCGACCTCGAGTAACTTCCATTCAGCGCTATTCCACTCAGGGATCTCATCTATCTTGCCGACCGAAGGAAACATGATTCCAGGTGAGTAGGTTTTAAGCTGGTTGGCAACATAACGGACTCTTCCCCATCCCCCTTGGTGTCTCGCCAGATCCAGATCCAGGAGCGTAATGAATGGGATGTTGAGCGCGCTAAGCAAACGCCAGAAATGATTGACGTGCCTACCACCGAGCGGGACGACCGAGATGGCGGATTCATCGACTGGGACGCCTTTTGCTTTCAATATGCGTGGGAGCACTATTTCTTCGCTGTCACCCTCGCCAAGTACCACCAATCGCGAGAAGTACAACTCTGGAAACGCCTGTACCGCCTCACGAACAAACTTGTGGGCCTCATGTGCAGCTGGCGGCATTTCAACCCCTGTTACCCGTGTTTGACGTGTCTCCGTCAGGCGCAAGTAGCGAATGCTTTCTGGCGATACACGGCGCAGCATGGACGGGGCATGGGTGGCTATAAGCGCCTGTGCATCAGCCTTGCCAACTAAATTCGCTAAGGCAGAAACAATGCGGCCCAGATAATGTGGAGAAAGGCTGTTCTCGGGTTCTTCCACCGCAACAAGCGTGAATACGGCAGGTTTAAGTTTGTCTGGGTCGAAGGTGTCATCTTCTCCGCTGAGTACCGAACGCCCTATGGCTTGGGAAGAAAGAACCAATGACAGATAGAGCATGGATTTCTGACCATCACTCAGCCGCGAGAAATCTACCAATTTCTCGTCGTGGCCTGGCGAGAACGATACTGACAGATGACGCAGCAGCGCTTCGATTTCGCTTGCCATGAAGGTGATCGACGGGTCAGCAAAATAGCTGCCTTTGTGCAATCCCTTCCAGGCACTGGTCAGTTTGTTACTGAGTGAGTCGACTGATACGTTTCCAGCCAAGCTTTCGCTGATCTGGTCGGTCAAACTCTTAATTGATTCCCGCTCAGCATCCCAATTCACTGCCCGCAACAAACGGCCGAGTAAGGCATTCGTACTGAAAGCGATGTGCTCCGCTGGGTCACGTCTTGCTGGTAGGTAGTGAATCTGGATGTTATTGCGCTCGGCACGCGGAACAGGCGCTATGGTCAGGGGCGAACCATCCTCATTTAAGTCCAGTACATATCGAAGCGTGTCTTCGATATCTCCAGCCACTCCCATGCTTGCATCGAGACGAAAGCGAACACGTGGAATGCCCTCCGCATCATCCAGACGCATGTGACCAAAATGAGCGGGAATCGTAGGGTGCTCTCCGGCATCATCCAGCAGCTCTGGAAACAGAAAATCGGCTTCGATCCAGAGGTCTCGCTCGTCCGGTATCTCCACCTCATCATGAGGAACGTGGAAATCAGCCTTTTGGATGCGTCTCAACGTTGGGTCAAAAGCAAACAAGCGACACAGCGCCTGCATAGCGGCAGTCTTGCCGGAGCCATTTGGCCCAATCAGAAAGGTCAGGCCTTCAAGGCTCAGCTCAGTTGGCTCAGGGCCAAAGCACTGGAAGTTTGATAAGCGGATACTTTGAAGCTTCATCGGGCGCTCCGTACCGCTGCAAGACAGGCCATCATTACGATCAGTGAATTGATGTGCCGCGAAAATACCAGCGCTTGCCCCGGTTTAAACATGCTGGTGAAAGTCACCCCATCTGCCACATTGCCCCAGCTACGAATCCGAAGATCGCCAGGCTCCAGGTGTTCCAGCCCGACAAAGCGCGCGTAGCCCTCGGTCAGCGTATCTTGGCAGCGCGTCTTGGAAAGGCGCACTACCTCTCCGAATTTGACCTTGCGCCAATTAGCCTTAGGCATGCTACTCGGCTGCTATAAAACGAAAACTCACACGCAAATCATTCATCCAAGATGGGTCAATCAGTCCATCATGTTGGAGGCGGCCAACCACGATGCCAGGGTGAATGCCAATTTTTCCTGCGAAATCACATACGGCTGCCTTAGTGCGCAGACCTATCAATTGAGGTACAAAGCGATCAGGGATTAAGAAATTTCCAGCCCAGTCATTGGCTTCACGCTCTTCCACAGAATCCGCTCCCGCTTTAGTCGGGTCATCCAGATAAACCGATTTTTTCTCTTTTGCATGCAGCAAGACGTGAGCTGCTTCGTGAAACAGGGTAAACCAGAACTTGTCGTTGGTTTTGCCATACAGGGAGAGCTGGATTAACGGACGATGAGGATTGAGCCACCGCGCAACCCCACTAACATGTGCTTTGGGGATGCCCGGAACCAGAACGAAAGCCACGCCTGCCTGACGGAACAGGGTGTGCAAATGGGGCTGGAATTCTTCTGGATCAAGATTGGTCAGTGCGCGGATCTCAGTGAGGGCCGCCTCAAAGCGAGCTCGGTCATATTTCGGACCATCTTGCTTTTCGGCTTCTTGCTCGCCCATACGCAACCAGGCAGAGATAGCGCCGACATCGCTTTGCTCCTCTCTGCTACGGCGAAATGCAGCCTGCATTTGACCATAATGGCTCTGCCACTCTTCAGGAGAGGCAACGCCAAAAAAGCGCAGGCACGATTCCACCAGGCCAGGTTTAGATTTTGCATCTACACGGCGTTTCTCGATGGCACCTGCATGCATCAATTCTTTAATTGGCAACTGGTCGAGCCAGTCTATCCAACCAGTAAATTTCTCTGCTGCTTCGAGGCGAGCGCAGCGCTCACGATATTTTGCTTCGCGTGCCAGCCAGAAGCCAACGGTGCTACCCACTACACGTTCCAGTCGAATGGCGGCATCTTCAGTGAGCGGAACCTTGCCCTTGATGAGCTGGTTAACATGCTTGGTGGTATAGCCTAATCGTTGCGCCAACTCGGCCTGGGTCCAGTCACGTTCTTCGATGATGTCGAGAAGGGTGTCACCCGGTGGTGAAACCCAGTCAGGTGCGAATGGGGCTGCCAAATCATTCATGGTAGTCTCCAATAAATTCGATGCAGATGATTGTGACCTGTGACCAGTCAATGGACAGATCATCGCGAACGGGACAAGGATCATGGTCGGGAGCGAACACAAGCCGCCAACCACCTGCTAAATCGAGAGCAAACTGGCCCGAACGATCTCCTTTAAGTGGATGGGGATTGCCCGCAGTTAAATCAGTTACCCGGCCTGCCGCATCCAAGTCATCCAGCCGTGTCCTTAATTTGCGCGCACAAACTGCACCGAGTTTTTTCTCGGCGACAGCTCGCTTCTCACATAACTCTCGAATCTTTTTGTCCTTGAAGTGAATCTCCAAGTGAACCTCGCCATTCTATATAAATTTACCTACTAGGTAAATAATTTAATTGCGCCCACCGCATTTTCTATTGAGGCCGGTCGGTAACTAATCCATCCAGCGTTTCCACCAGGCTATCCATCTGTTGCCAGAATGCCCTGCCATCCGTTTGCCACTGCGCCCAGGTTGCACACAGTGTCGCGTGTGCGGTTCCATCGGCATTGGTTGTCGTGGTGTTCCGTTTCACATACAGCGGAATCGACAGATTCGCGCCGTTGGCAACAATTTGCTTCGCGGTCGCCACCTCGGAGAAGCCTGCCTCGGCAGTAAAGGCCTGGAAAACTTGCAGGATGCGATCCTGGTGCTTGGGTGTGAGAAAGCTTTGCGCCCGTTCCCGCGTCACCTCGCTCAAGGCATCGATGAACAACACCTTGCCCTTGCGAGCAGCTGGTTTGCGGCGGTTGCAGACGACAATGCAGGATTCCATAGGTGAATTGTAGAACAGGTTCGGTCCGAGGCCGATCACGGCCTCTACCCAGTCCAGCTCGACCATCTTGGCGCGCATGGTTTGTTCTTCGTTACGGAATAGCACGCCGTGCGGCCAGAGAACGGCGCAGCGGCCCTTGTCACTGAGGCTGGCCAGGATGTGCTGCTGAAAGGCATAGTCGGCTCGGCCCTGGGGTGGGGTGCCGAGGAAATTGCGGCCCCACTTGTCCTTCTCCCACGCCGTGCGATCCCATTGCTTGATGGAATAAGGCGGATTGGCCAGGATCACGTCGAACTTGCGCAGGCGGTCGCCTTCGATATGCTTGGGATCGGCCAGGGTGTCGCCCCGGATGATCTGAAAGTCCTCGACGCCATGCAGGAACAAGTTCATCCGCGCGATGCCGGAGGTGATGAGATTGCGCTCCTGGCCGTAGAGCTTGAGGGTGCGGTATTCGCCGCCGCTACGCTTGACCTCGGCCAGTGCCGAAATCAACATGCCGCCGGTGCCGCAAGTGGGGTCGTAGATCGACTCGCCGGCTTGGGGCGTGAGCAGTTGTGTCATCAAGTGGACGACGGTGCGGTTGGTGTAGAACTCGGCGGCGGTGTGGCCGGAGTCGTCGGCGAACTTCTTGATGAGGAATTCGTAGGCGTTGCCGAGTTCGTCCTCGGGCACATTGGCAACCGAAAGCGTCTGGGTCGAGAAGTGCTCGATCAGATTCTTGAGGGTTTCGTCGGGCAGGCGCTCGCGGTTGGTCCAGGGCGCATCGCCGAAGATGCCGGCAAGCAGGTCAGGGTTGGCAGCCTCCAGTTGGCGTAGGGCCGTCTGGATGGCCATGCCGACATTTTTCGGTGACTGGCGTACATCCTTCCAGTGCGCGCCTTCGGGGATTTGGAAGCGGTGGTTTTCGGCAAACTCTGCATAGGAGAGATCGCTACCTGAATCGGCCAACGCGGCTTGGTATTCCTCTTCCCAGATATCCGAGATGCGCTTGAAGAACAGCAGCGGGAAGATGAACTGCTTGTAGTCACCAGCGTCGATGAGGCCGCGCAGCAGGACAGCGGCGCCCCAGAGATAACTTTCCAATTCTTGTTGGGTGATCCGGGCGCTCATTGCAGCCAGCCTCCCTCGGTCATTACTTTAGCGAGGCGATCCTCGGCTTCGCGGCA
Source organism: Sulfuricella sp. (assembly GCA_041651995.1). Classification (NCBI taxonomy): domain Bacteria; kingdom Pseudomonadati; phylum Pseudomonadota; class Betaproteobacteria; order Nitrosomonadales; family Sulfuricellaceae; genus Sulfuricella; species Sulfuricella sp. The sequence goes on from JBAZID010000001.1 coordinate 584,933, forward strand.
GCGGGTGAGTGCATCCTTGAATGCGGCAATGGCTTCCGGCAGGGGCGGAATGTCCTCCTGCAATGGCGGCAGCACGTAGCGGGAAATATTGAGAGTCCAGTCCTCGGCCTTGATGTCGTCGAGACTGACGATGCGCACGGCGTCCTGCACGTCCTCAAAATTTTCGAACCAGCGCTGGATTTCCAGCGCGTGCTCAGGCTCCAGGTAATTCTGTGCCCGTCCACGCCGGAACAGGCGCGAAGCATCAGCGATCACGACCTTTTTGCATCGTTGGGCCGGCTTCTTCTTCCGCAGCACCAGAATGCACGCAGCGAGGCCGGTGCCGTAAAAAAGGTTCGGTGCCAAACCGATGACGGCTTCTACCAGATCCATCTCCAGCAGCTTCTGGCGAATGCTGCCTTCAGCGCCTTTGCGGAATAGCGCGCCCTGCGGCAGCACAACGGCCATGCGCCCTTTAACCTCGGCCATCGATTTGACCATGTGCTGCACCCAGGCGAAATCCCCGCTACTGGAAGGCGGCAGGCCAGCGAAGTTACGGCCGAATGGGTCATTGATCCATTGTTCCTCGCCCCATTTTTCCAGTGAGAATGGCGGATTGGCGATGACGCAGTCGAAGTTGGCGAGGCGGTCGCCATCGAAGAAGGCCGGGTTACGCAGGGTGTCGCCTCGCACGATCTGGAAGTCCTCGATGCCGTGCAGGAAAAGGTTCATGCGGGCGATGGACGAGGTGGTGAGGTTTTTTTCCTGGCCGTAGAGCTTGCCCCACAGGCGCTTCACGTCACCGTGCAGTTCCTTCACGTGCTGGACGGCAGCGAGCAGCATGCCGCCGGTACCGCAGGCCGGGTCGTAGATGGTCTCGCCCTCCCGGGGATCGAGCATCTCGATCATCAGCCGAACCACGCTGCGCGGGGTATAGAACTCACCGGCCTTCTTGTTGGTGGCGTCGGCGAATTTCTTGATGAGGTATTCGTAGGCGTCGCCAAGCAAGTCCGAGGTGACGTTGTGGTTGCCCAGCGGCAGCCTGGAGAAGTGCTCAATGAGGTCTTTCAGGAGCGGATCAGATAGACGATCCTTGTTGGTCCACTGGGCATCGCCGAATACACCATAGAGGGTATCAGGGTTGGCCTTTTCAATCTCGCGCATGGCACGTTGCAGTGCGTTGCCCACATTTGTGGCCACGGCACGCACGTCATTCCAGTGGCAGTCGTCAGGAATCTGAAAGCGGTGGGATTCAGGGAACAAGGCAAGTTCGGCATCGCCTGTGTCTGCAACGATCTCGGCGTATTCGTCGTCCCATACATCGCAAATACGTTTGAAGAACAGCAGTGGAAAAATGTAGGTCTTGAAATCAGCCGCGTCCACCGGGCCACGCAGGATGTTGGCGGACTCCCAGAGGTGGGATTCTAGCTGGCTTAGAGTAACTGTTTGTGAAGACAAAAACGGGCCTATCGATCTCAAGTATTCGGATGGGATTATCTCCCATTTAGATGCAGAATATAGGCCAATTTTATGAAAATGGCCTATATCGCAGACTCCATCAGTGCCGAGACTGACGTATATGTTCAGATCGATTAATCGAGAGAAGTCGCTTCGACAATGACTGCAAAATGCTCCAATACTTCCGGCCGTCTTTGTTTGATAAATCGAGCGACAGACTGGTTGTCCAGCAACTTGGCCAAGTAACCCCTTGCCAGCACCAGATTGAGTACGTCCTCCGCATAGGTCTGCTCAACCAGTTTGTATTGCCCTTGCAAGTTCGCCATTTCTCGCTCCATGCGTGACATTTGCTCTTGTGTGACGCCAGTCAGCTTCTGCGGTTTCTTTCCATCAATCAGCATCTCAGCAGGTGTGGCCACCAGCAGTGCCTCAGCATAGGCAACAGTAATATTGTTGGCGGAAACCATCAGTTCCACACATTCGACTTGCCTGGTTGGCTTCATTTTTCTTATTACGCGAGAAATATCAGCCGAAAACTGTCTATCCTTCAGAAGATCAGTCGCTTCGGGGCAAATTCCCTCCAGTAAATTTATCTTTTTGATGATTTGGCTGATATCGACACTGAGTGCCCTGGCCAGGCGTTCTTTTGACACGCCCTGTTCAATGGCGCGACGAATCATGAAATGCTCCTGGATGGTCGAAAGCCGGTTGATGCGACTGTTGTAAGTGTAAGACTCATCATCGGTGGCAATCAGGCATGGAGCTTCCTCGTAGCCCAAATCCATGAGCGCGATCAGGCGCACATGCCCATCTAACAGCAGGTATTGGCTGGAGCTCATATTCGCCGCCGTAACGGACAGAGGCTCGATCAGTCCGACATCCTCAATTGAGGAACGAATCTGTTTGAATTTGACCGATGTGATGAGGCCGGCCGGCGTTTTGCGCGATGGAAGAATCTGATCCAACTGCACCGACATTGTATCCGGGACGAAACCGAGCGAAACGTTGGTCATGCTGTGCTCCCACCGGACCAAACTCGATTGGCGAGATATTCCGGCAAAGTATCCAGCCCCTCTGCGCGTAGCAGGTTGATAAAGTTCTCGTCCGCGAAAAGCTGGCGCAACGCACTGACGACGAACAGCAAGCGCTGCTGGGTGAATTCGGCTTTTTTTACTGTGATTTTCTGCCGCTCGACTTCTCGCTGGTAAGTGCGGACGAGGCTGGAGGTTGAAATATCGGCCATTTTGCGTGGAGTGGCCCGCGCAACTGAGCGGCCCAAGGTCTGCCGACGCTCAATAATCCTGCGCACCTCCATTAATTGCCTGCCGCGCAACTTGCCGGATTCATAAGCATCCTGCATCGCCACCTGTATAGCCTTGTCATCGTCACCGGCTCCGACAATGGTCAAAGCGGCATTGAGCGGTATGCGCCCCTTCTCGACGGCGATCAGCAAACGTTCTTCGCCCTGCTGGAGCAAAGTCAGGATGCCTACAACGTACTGAGCTGTAAGCCCAGTCTTGGTGGCAATGTCTTTTGTACTGTAGCCTTTGTCACGCAGTTGCTTGATGCCCGCCAAAATTTCCAGCGGACGGCATTGGCGACGGGCAATGTTCTCAGCCAAACTCATGATAAATGCGTCTTCGTCACTGACTGTGACCACCAGTGCCGGAATAGCGGCCTCACCCAAGGACCGGAAAGCGTTGAGACGACCCTCGCCGCAAACCAGCAAATAGCGCTCGGCCATATCATTCCCGGTGCGAGGGGTAACAGTAATAGGCTTTTTTAGGCCAATGGTTTTTATGTTGTCGACGATCTCCTCGAAGACTCGTTTGTTTCGGTCGCGGGGATTCAGGATGTCGATCCGGTCGACAGGAATCATCCGTACTTCGCTATAGCGATGCTGAGGTGTCATGCGGCCCTCCTGAGTCGCGAGCGTGCGGACATTCCATAGAGGTAGTCCAGAGTGTCAAATCGATAGCAGTCGAACTCAATTGCGTTCTGGTCGGCGAGACTGATTCTGGGTTGTCCAAAATCCAGCCGGGGGAGGAGGTAGTAGTCCAGGGCCACACGATTGGCATGATCAAGACGCACAGCAACCGTGATGTCTGGGCATAGGCTGGCGTCGAATCTCACTTTCCATCGATGGCTGCCGCTGTCATGGGTCTGGCAGCGGGCGAGCACCAGCGACACGCTGAACTCGTCATTGACGCGCAGGATGTCGGTGGCCGGATCGCGAACGACTACGCCACCAATGGCGGCAATCCGGGCCTCGGTCTGGGTGACGATCTCGGGGTGAAGCTGGCGCAGAAATCGATTGACCTCCAGATAGCGGTAGTCGCGGTCGGGGGTAAAACCCACAATTTGATAGGCGCGAATCAGGCTACCGAAGCGATGAACGTAGACTGAAGCTGACGGCATGCTCTCCGTTTCGTCGATGATCAGGCCAGAGAGAATCCCCTTGTTCTCATAGAGATTGCGCAGGCGCTCAATCAACTCCTCATCGGTGTAGCGCCGGGCGCGCGCCCGGATCATGCCCTGCGCGGTGAAGAACAGATCGGGCTGGACGATGGGCTCGAATGCACCTTCCTTCTTGATCCACATGTCCGGGGCGTTCACTACCCGGGTCTTCTTGAGCTTGAACGAGATGCGGTTGTAGACGTTGTTTCCGATGTACTTCTCGTTGGTCAGCACCTCGTGAACAGTGGCGCGCGTCCATTCCCGGTCGAGGTCGGTGCGCACTTTCATGCCATTAAGGCGCGCTGCAATAGCCGATTCCACCAGTCCCTCGTCGATGAACCAGCGGTAGATCAGATCGACGATTTGGATTTCATCCTCGGGGCCAGGCATCAGGATGACGCGGTCAGTCTGCAGGCTCTTGTGCTCGCCTCGTGTGAGCTCACTCTTGATCGAACCATGCTGGTCGACCAGAGTTCGGCGCAGGCCGTAGCCAGCCGGGCCGCCCTGGCGGAATCCCAGCTCAATCAACCGGCACTGCCCAGCGAACACCTTGGTGGACAATTCCCGGCTGTACTCGCCGGCCATCGCTCGTTTGACGCCTTTGACGATGGTGGAGACCGGTGAGCCGTCATTCTCGAACTGCTCGGCACAGTAGGCGACCTGAATGCCGGCGCGGCGGCAAATGTACTCGTAGTAGGCGCTCTCATCAGCGTCTTGGAAGCGCCCCCAGCGGCTGACATCGTAGACCAGGATGATCTGGAAGTCCGCCGTACATGTCTCGACATCCTTGATCAGCTGTTGTAAGGCCTGCCGCCCATCGATGCGCAGTCCGCTCTTGCCCGCGTCGGCGTAGGTCTTGACGATCTCGATCCCACGTCGGGCCGCATACTCGCGAATCTTGTCGCCCTGATTCTCGGTCGAGTACTGCTGGTGCTCGGTGGACATCCGCACATACTCGGCGGCGCGGAAGAGGGATACCTGGACCTGGCCTCCATCGCTCGTTTGTTGTTCTTCTGGCATGCCCAGATCACCCCCCTGATGAGTGGATTTCTTGCTCTCGGGAGTCGGGCTTCGTATCGTGACAGGCAGTTGTGAGTGTGCCATGCACAGACGAGGTGTCGGGATCCAATGCGCGGCATACCGAGAGCGCGCACCTGCGAATTTAACAGGCATGCCCCGCCTTGCCGATCACGTCCTCTCTTTGCAATCACCCGGCGAATCGCCGCAAATCGACGACAGTACGTTGATTTCAACGATCCACGCATCCATCTTTACAATCCCATCGTCCAACACGGGCGTTAGCCGGTATCGCCCTGATGGTGGAAGGAATGCTGGCGCTGACACGTCCATCTTTGCAATTGGAGCCACTTGCCGCTTCTGATTGCGTGTCTGCTGCTTTTTTCGATTGCTATCTACATAATCGGGGTTTTCATCCCGGTATTTTCGCCAATAGCCAGGATTTTCGGTAGCCCAATTCTTGTTAGAGCGGGATTGATTGTCTCGATAGTCAGGGTCTGTTAGCAACTTCTCACGCTGCCAGCGCCGACGGCGCTGACGCTGGCATTCGTGTGCCGAGCAGTAGATTTGATTGGGAACTTGAGGACATGGCCGAAAGAATCGGCCGCAGGCTGCACACTGCTTTGACATGGCGCGCTCCATACGAAAAATCGGTATGGAACTGAGGCGTTTGGATCGAGCGACCCAAGATCACTTTCTAATCAGAGACTAGCTGACTAGTTCATTTGATCAAGTTTGACTTAGCGACGATGGAAACGCTTATTAGCTGACCAAGGAGTTTTGCAGCTGCATGAATATGGGCGAGTGTGATTGCATATGAATATTCACGCTCTGGCCAACGTGGCTTTCTGCCGCGAGAAAGTGTGGTGGGGTGATTATGGCCTGTCGTAACCTCTGGGCACCCTTTCGTCGATCGCTTTTCTCACGTTTCCACACTGTTCTGCTGTGAATTTTCTACCTTCAGTGCGTTGAGTGGCGTAGGTTTTTGCAGTTGCCATGGCAATCCCAACTTCGACGTTGACTTCCGGATCAAGCGTTGGAACTATGGCCTCATGGCGAATCAACCGAGCATATTCTGTAGAGTAGTACAAATATATGGCGTCTTCTCTATATTTGCAGGCTTTCGCTATGGACGCAGCGTTATAAAATTCTTCTAAGAATTTCTTGGCTGCCGTTGTTTCAGAAGCAGCTACGACAGCATCAGTGACTGCGATAGCGTGGGCGGAAATAAATCCTAACGCAAGTGCCATGCCGCGCAAGGTACACATAACAGTTTTCTTCATGATTTCCTCTCTTGCTTCTTATTAGGGCCGCGCATTCAGGCTTGCGATTGATCGGAAGTGTGTCGCAGTGTTCATTAGGCTAGTATTCATCTCGCCCCTCGGCCTCTCAACAATGCCGCAATCTCCTGCCGCCCAGCGCTGTCTGCTACTGCAAGCGGCGTTTTGCCCGGTTCGCCGGCATTGATGTCCACGCCAGTGCCGGCCACGAACAGTTCGACCGCCAAGGTGTCGCCGCGCTGGATAGCTGCAACGAACTGCTCCTGGCTGAAATACTGAAGCCCCATCGCCGTCAGTTCCTTGCGTGCATCCGTAGGCGTCAATCCTCGAACGCCGCTCTGCCCGCCAATTACGGGCTGGTCGGCAATACCCATCTGCCTGCGGGCGGCTTCCGATTGCCTCATCATAACTTCGCGCAGTTGGACCAGTTCCGGCGGCAAATTCTGTTGGGCGCCACCGATTCCGGCAGTCACAGGTGCACCCCTTGATGGCGTCGAATTTCCAGAAATGGGCTGTTGCTGCAAAGCAGGAGACGGCGTAGCCGCAATCGGGGGCGGAGACAGATCATCCTGCATAACGACTCGGCCTTCCATCGCCTTGGGATGCAGTTGCACGAGCTTGGCTTCGTACCCGTTCCTCTTGAGGTTACCCTCTATCCTGTCAAGTATCTTGTTGATGAAGTTACTGCTATTCCCATTTCCAAGTCCGACCGCACCAGCCATCGTCCGCCCGAGCATGGCGGCAAGGACGTTCGGGTTAGGGTTTCCGACACCGGACTGCATGCCGAAGATCGCAAAGTAATTGAGCCGGTAGCCATTAGCATAAGGAAACAGGCAAGCGCGGTGATAGGTGGTTTCACCGTACTTCGCCATCGATGAATCGACGCCCTCGATGGAAAATATTTCGCCAGCGCAATCCGGCTTTGGTCCGCCGCTCTGACTCTGTCCCATAGTCATCTGTGCAGGGTATGCCGGATAAGAAGAAGGTGGGATGCCCTGCTGCGCACGGGCGTTGCGGGCATACAGCTTGATAGCGTCCAGAACCGCCGTCTCGATGGCCTCGACATTGAGATTCGATCCACGCAGATCATAGACCGCATAGACGGTCTTTTCGCGGTAGGTAGATCCCGATATTTCGGTGATAAAGTTTTGCGCGAGGACCGGTAGCGCTGCGAAAGACAATGCTAGCGCCAGCGCGAAGCGTTGCTGTTTCATGATTCTCCCAGAGTAATTTATATGTGCCTCTCCAGTGCCTGCGAGATGACGAAAGAATATTCAAATGGGATTGCCATTATACAAAAACATAGAGATTTATAAACAGTAGAGTCATGAGCTGTAGATACAAATACCGTAGAGAGTCACTCTTCTCCGTACTATGGGTACGGAAAATCAGACAAGCAAAGATGCTCGCCGACGCATCGCCGAAAATATTCGCCGGTTGAGAATGGAACGTGGTCTAAGCCAGGAGGGAATGGCGGAGCTTGCGGACTTTCACCGAACGTATGTATCGCAACTCGAACGCTGCGTCACAAACATTTCCATTGACGGACTGGAGCGACTTGCCATGGCGTTGGGCGTGGATATCTCAATTCTTCTGGAAGACAGCAGCACTCCGTCTCGTGCAGGTCAGCCGAAGGAAGCGAGTGAACGGAAGCAATCGTAAACTTTCCCCCCCGGAATTTAACTTCTCTCGGCAATCGGTATGGGTCACTCGCAAAAGTGACGCGCAGGGTATTGACGACGATTTCCGAGCAAGCTGAAGTCAACCAGATTTGGTGTAATGAAAAAGCATGGCATGGTGTTTTTCCACTCAACGAAGTGCCATCATTTCAACAAAAATGAATGGGAAAACTTCTCCGCATCTTAATTACAACGCAAGGCTGAATAGGCATTCCATGTACTTTATTTGAGGACTATTGCGGAGAAAGAATTACATATCTGTTTGTTTTTGTTATTAAACTCGCAGAACTTGAAAACCGGCGAAGTCGTAAGGCTTCCGTGAGTTCGAATCTCACACCTTCCGCCACTCAACGGCTCTCGCCGAATTTAAGCCATACATGCTGCTTTCAGCCAGTATGGCGATACATCCCGGCCATTTCCAATGTTCACGACAAAAAAATGCCCTGCGCTTGGCAGGGCATTTTTTTAAATCCTGGTGGCCAAGGGCGGAATCGAACCACCGACACAAGGATTTTCAATCCTCTGCTCTACCGACTGAGCTACTTGGCCATCGCCTAGTGACCTCAAAAGCACGAGGCCACGCGAAGGCCGTAATTTAATCTCAAAACAACATGGCAAGTCAAGTTTAATCGCCACGCCATTCTACACCTGAAGATTTTATTCGCTCCGCCATGCGGGATATCTGTCATTCTGAAGAAGCACAGATTTAAGGTACAATTGAAGGATCGTTGCGGATGGTCTCGAAGACTTCCATATTATCCAGACTCCGCAGCACTCCAACCCCATGGAACATGTGATTCAGGTAAGCAATTTGTTTCAAATCGCAATCAGGTTAAAATAACCTACTACATCATTCAACTTTTACCCATAAATCAGGTGATGAATACCGCCCCGTTCCCACCCTCCAATCTGGAACCCGCAATTGGAAGTTACAAGATTCCAGCCTTGCGAGTGCTATCCGAGATCGCCACCAGCCTTTCTACAGAAAATAATCTTGAAGGATTACTTGAGCGATTTCTTGGCACCATGGTTAAACTCGCTGGCGCGGATGCCGGTGCCGTCCGGATATTGACAGCAGATGGCTCACATTTGCGCCTGGTAGGCTCAATCGGATTACCCGCAGAATTGGTGGAGCATGAACAGTTTGTCGAACTGGAATGCGGCTTGTGCGGGGAGGCCACACGGAAGCGGTCTCACCGTCATAGCGCCAATGTACACTTCTGCTCCGAGCGAACCTCTCACAGTTATTTCGGCTCACGCTGCAAACATATCATTGCAGTTCCATTACGTCACCAGGGGAAAGTTCTTGGCGTCTATAACCTATTCATGGCCAGCGATACTCCAGTGCCGGAAGACGTTGCATTACTATTCGATTCGATCAGCGAGCATCTGGGCATGGCGCTGGAAAATGCCCGTCTTACCCGCGAGAATATGCGTATTACCCTGATGAATGAACGTCAGATGCTGGCGAATGAATTGCATGATTCGCTCGCCCAAACACTGGCTTACATGAAAATGAGACTTGCCCTGCTGCAAGACTCCATGGCCCAGTCGGACTCTGAAAGTTCCGCCAAATATCTGGATGATGTCAGTGAGGCCGTGGATACTGCTTATTCCGGGTTACGCGAATTACTCACCCATTTTCGCAATCGCATGGATCCGCGAGGTTTACTGCATGCATTGCAGGATATGGTAAATGGCTTCTTCAAGAAAACCGGGATTTTTATCAATTTTTCCAACATGACGCCCGATCTCAACCTCTCGCCAGACCAAGAGGTTCAAGTTTTTCATATTGTTCAGGAAGCGCTTGCAAATATTCAAAAGCATTCACAGGCACAGGACGTCAGTCTTACGCTTGGGCTTGACGGCAACAATCAGTATTGGGTCTGCATCGAAGATGACGGGATTGGCGTCTCGAACAAAAGGGATCCAGACAAGGACATGCATTTTGGCATGAGCATCATGCGCGAGCGTGCACAGCGCTTGAGAGGCAACGTAACCGTCGAGAAACTTCAGGATCGGGGCACTCGAGTATTGCTAACCTTTCCAGCCATCAGGAAGGAAAGCCCGCAATGACGCTGCGCGTGCTTCTGGTAGATGACCACACCTTATTCCGGAAGGGGCTTGCCGAACTTCTGGAGCGCAACGAACTGATCAGCGTAGCGGGTGTTGCGGGAAGCGCCGTGGATGCCCGCAAGTTACTTATGGAACTCAAGCCGGATGTCATGGTTACGGATCTTCACATGCAACCTGAAGATGGGTTAAGTCTTCTGCGTCAGCTTCAGCAGGATGGCAATACTATCCCCACCCTTGTTTTGACAGTCAGTAACGCCGAGGACGATCTTGCCAACGCATTGCGCGCCGGCGCACGGGGGTATCTTCTCAAGGACATGGAACCGGATGATGTTGTAGATGCCATAGTTAGAGCCGCAAGGGGAGAGACCGTAGTTGCGCCATCCATGACAATGAAGCTGGTAGGCCTGTTGCAGAATAACCAGCCCGCCACCCAGCCCTCATCCCTGCTCGATCTACTGACCCAGCGCGAACGCGAGATTCTCTCTCACCTTGCCCTGGGCGAAAGCAACAAAGTCATTGCCCGGCAATTGGACATCAGCCACGATACGGTAAAACTTCACGTTCGCCACATTCTTTCCAAGCTCAACTTGACTTCGCGAGTCGAAGCAGCAATCTTTGCGGTTGAACACAAACTTTCCAACGCGCCACTTATTTCTGCAAATTAGGCGGCCGCTTTTACCGATTTTTTAACGGATTTTTTATGGAATTTCTACCTGTTTTTTTAGACATCAAAGGCAAAACCTGCGCCGTCATAGGCGGAGGTGACGTGGCTGCCCGTAAGGTTTCAATGCTGTTAAATGCTGGGGGGAAGGTTACAGTAGTAGCCCCTGAACTGTGCCCCACCCTGAAGCGGCAGTCCGAAAGCGGTGAGATTCATTACGTCCAGTCACGTTTCGCTCCTGCGCATCTGCAAGAAGCCATTGTAGTGATTGCGGCTACCGATGACAGAGAAGTCAACAAGCAGGTTTCAGAAGTTGCCAAGGCCCATCGCCTGCCAGTCAATGTCGTAGATGACCCGGATTACTGCTCTTTCATCATGCCGTCTGTCATTGACCGTTCACCAGTAATAGTTGCCGTTTCTACCGGCGGCTCCTCTCCTGTACTGGCGCGCTTGCTTCGTGCCCGCCTTGAAACACTGATTCCAGGAACCTATGGCCGCCTCGCTACGCTGGCAGAGAAATTCCGCGGGAAAGTTAAAGAGCACTTCACGGAACCCAGCCAAAGAAGGATATTCTGGGAAAATATTTTTCAAGGACCCATTGCGGAAATGGTTTTTGCTGGCCGCGAGGAACAAGCCAGCGCCGCACTGTCAAAAGCAGTCGAGTCCAGCTCAAGTGACACACAACCACAGGGAGAGGTCTATCTTGTTGGCGGTGGCCCCGGCAATCCTGATCTACTGACATTCCGCGCCTTGCGCCTGATGCAGCAGGCTGATGTTGTCGTTTATGACAACCTGGTCACGCCTCCGGTGCTGGAAATGACTCGTCGCGATGCCGATCGCATATTCGTAGGAAAGCAGCGAGCCAACCACGCCATGCGGCAGGAAGAAATAAATGAATTGCTGGTCAAACTGGCCAAGGAAGGCAAGCGAGTACTCCGTCTTAAGGGAGGCGACCCCTTCATCTTTGGACGAGGCGGCGAGGAAATCGAAACCCTGACTGCGAATCACATCCCGTTTCAGGTGGTGCCAGGCATCACGGCTGCATCAGGCGTTTCTTCTTATGCCGGCATACCTCTAACTCATCGTAATTATGCTCAGGCATGTGTATTCGTGACCGGACATCTCAAGGATGGGACCATGAATCTGGACTGGGAAATGCTGGCCAGACCGAATCAGACTGTTGTGATATACATGGGATTACTTGGACTCCCGGTTCTATGCAAGCAACTGGTTGCGCATGGACTCTCCCCTGACACTCCCGCAGCCATAGTTCAGCAAGGAACCACGCCGAGCCAGAAAGTTGTTACGGGTACTCTGAATTCACTTCCTCAGTTGGCCACAGATGCACAACTCAAGCCGCCAACCCTGATTATTGTGGGCAAGGTGGTCGGCTTGCAAAGCAAGCTGGCATGGTTCTCGCCGGACCAAGAGGCCGAGGGCAATTTTGCGTTAACGCGCAACAGCTAGCTATAAATTCCCATATTTTGTTGAACATAAAAAAACCCTCGCTGTTTTGCGAGGGTTTTTACTTGAGACCTCCCTAAACCCTTACTGAATATTAAGGCTTTCTTTCATTATGCGAGGCGTGATGAAGATCATGAGCTCTCGCTTGTCTTCGCTTTTTGTTGTATGCCGGAACAAGTTTCCAACGACAGGAAGGTCGCCAAACAGTGGCACTTTCTGTACGTCATTCTGGGTAGCCTGTGTAAATATGCCACCCAGCACAGCCGTTTCGCCGTTATTTACCAGAACTTGCGTCTTCACCCTGCTAATGTTGACCGCCCTGTTGTTCCCATCAGGTGTATATTCTCCCGGGGTGTCCTTGGTGACCTCCACATCCAGCAGGATGGAATCATTGTTCAGCACTTGCGGGTTCACCAGCAAGCACAGCAACACATCCTTGAATGTCGTGGTGGCCGGACTGTTTGCCGACCCCGGGGTTACCACTGGTATCTGAACGCCCTGTACGATTGCCGCAGGCCGCTGGTTGGAGGTCATGACCCGAGGGTTGGAAATTACGTTTCCACGGCCATCCGCTTCCAGAGCGGACAACTCCAGGCTGATCAGGTTACCCGTACCCAGATTCATCAGGGTAAATGCAAGTGCACCAGCCGGGTTTGAAACACCCAGGTTGACGTTCGAATTGCCTGTACCACCAAGAATTGATGAAGGCGTATAAGTCTCCGTAACTGCGCCCGTCGAGCTAACAGCACCGGTTATTGATCCGCTTACCCAGCTTGATGGATAGTTATTTGCAATAATCGTGGAATTACTAAGATTCTGCGACATCCCAACTCGATAGTCTCCAACTGTTTTGCCCAACTGACCACCGAGGCGAACACCCAGTTGCTTGCCGAAAGTATCATTGGCCAGCACCACGCGCGCTTCAATCATGACTTGCTTGGCCGGCACGTCGATCACGGTCATCAAGCGGCGAATTTCCTCGTGCTTGCCGGGAATATCATTAACAATCAGCATGTTGGTCTTCAAATCAAACGAGGCGCTTCCCCGTTTCGATAATATTCTTTGGGCGCCGCTGGAACCACCACCACCGCTACCACCTCCACCTCCGGCACTCGGAGTTACGCTTTTCAGCCCCGTTGCTGCAGGAGCGCAAGTCGCATCTCCAGCGCTATCCATCAGAGTGCTGCTTTCTCCATTAAGCATTTGCTTGGCTCGGTCCGCCCTTAAATAGTTAAGCGCGTAATACTCCGTTTGAAGAGGTTCAAGCTCCGTTATTTGCAGTTTTGCTTCCAGTTCAGCTTTTTCCTTGACCGCCAGTTCGTCACGCGGCGCTATCCAGACAACATTGCCGTTTTTGCGCTTGTCGAGACCCTTGGCGTTAAGAATGATGTCCAAAGCCTGATCCCATGGAACATCTTTCAGACGTAATGTCAGGGAACCAGAAACTGAATCGCTGGTGATAATATTCAGATTGGTAAAATCCGCGATGACTTGCAGTACCGTACGCACTTCCACGTTCTGGAAATTCAGCGAGAGTTTTTCCCCTCCGTAGCCTTGCTTGCTTCCAGGAACCATTTTATTTGGATCTTCGACAATTTTTTTAACATCCACAATAAACTGCCTGTCTGCCTGATACGCGGAATATTCCCATTGGCCTTGTGGCTCAATTACCATCCGCACATTCTTGCCCTGGCTCGAGGTGGACAACATGCGAACTGGGGTTCCAAAATCAGCAACATCCAGTTTGCGTTCTTGGCTTTTTGGTACAGCGGAATCCAGGAAATCAACAATCAGACTATTCCCTTGCTTGCGAATATCTATTCCAGTCGTCGAATCTGAAAGGCCAACTACAACGCGACCTTCACCATTATTCCCACGGCGGAAATCAATCTCATTGACAGTGTGTTTTTGCACACCCACACCCGCACCCGCCTCAGCAAAACGAGTTGTTTCATTGGTTGTTGATACCGAGGTTGCAGTTCCATGCAGCGAGACGATCAGAGAATTACCATCCATGCGAGTTTCATAACCTACTGGCTTTGCCAGATTCAGGACCAAGCGTGTCCGATTGCCGGCTTGAACAATATTCATGGTGCGAAGCGTACCTTCGCCCACTTCTATAGAGTTTTTGCCCAAAGCATTGGTTGTTCCGGGAAAATCGAGTGCGATACGCGGAGGGTTGTTAGTTGTGAAACCCGCCGGAGGAGAAGACAAAGGCTGCTTTAGAGTTACCTTGACTTCAACCTTGCCACCCTGCAATGCCGAGTAGGAAATATCTTTAATGTTATTTTGCGCATTTGTCGCCTCTCTTGCCTCATTGTCGGCACCAGCAACCATAGCCGTGACTGAGAAAAGTACAGCGCAGGCCATACGGATCATGGGTTTAATCATTAATTTCGCTGTCGTCATGGCGCCCTCTAGTTCTTCTGTTGACCTGTAGCCGATTCCTCGACCAGGGTGACACTGCTTTGCTTTTCGCTCCATTCGCCCGAGCTATCCTCAATAACTTCAGTCACTTGAACTTCCGATTCGGTCACACTGGTGACCTTGCCAAAATTTACGCCCAAATGATTTCCGTTTTTTACGCGATGAAGGCTATTGTCTGGGGCTTTAATCAAGGCATACATCAATTTATTCTGTTGCAATGTACCCACCATCTTGAGTTTTTCCAACTCATAGGATTCGAGGGGCTCCTTCCGGCGATTTAAATCAGGCTGAAGCCCGCCACCACCCCCGACGTTAGTTGAAGCCTTCAACTTCCGTGGTTTGAATGGCTCTGGAAGTTCAAAAACCGTGTAAGCAAAGGGCTCATAGGGCTTGACCTCTGGCAAGGGGTCAACCTTGCCTCTCATACCCTGACCACCCTCACGCACAAATTGGTCAAGATCATCATGCTGATCTCCGCAACCAACTATTCCCACCAATAAGGCGGCTATGACCATCCATCTCATCACTTCGCCCCCCCCGCCTTTTTCTTGGCGTCAACTGCCGTTTTCT